>JAUGSS010000128.1:0-49363 GCA_044426515.1 Methylococcaceae bacterium
CGACCCCCGGCTTAGAAGGCCGGTGCTCTATCCGGTTGAGCTACAAGCGCTAAATTGGTCGGGGTAGAGAGATTCGAACTCCCGACATCCTGCTCCCAAAGCAGGCGCGCTACCAAACTGCGCTATACCCCGACAATCTCCGTTTAATGGCTTGTTAAGCTTTCTAACCACTCTTGAAGAGCTGCCTATGATAACGATGCTTTCTTATGTCGTCAACAGTTTTTTTCGTTATAGGTGGAAATTTATTAAGATCATTACATGCAGCTCAACTTAGGAAACCCATAAAAACCTGAAGATCGAGTTCTCGCCGTTTCCATGCTTTGTTTCGGTTAACGTAGATAAATTGCTTGCTAATGGGGGTTATGCCTTTCAAAATATAATTCCAAGCCTTTCTAATTCAGTAATATCGGATGTGAGTAAGACCGACAAGCTCTTTTAGGAGTAAAGATGGACGAACGGCTATAGCTGACTAGTTTGATAACAGAGACATTAGACGATGAATGAAATAAAAGAAAAATCAGTTCAGGACTTTATTGATGGTTTGGCCGGCAAAGCGCCTACTCCCGGCGGCGGTAGCGCGGCAGCCGTCATGGGAGCACAGGCCGCCGCTTTAATCAGCATGGTGTGTAATTTGACCATAGGCAAACCAAAATATGCTGAAGTCGAAGCTGAAATGCAGGCATTGTTGGAAAAATCAGAAGCCCTGCGTGAAACGCTTACAGGCATGATCAAAGCCGACGTTGATGTTTTCGAGCGTTTAATGGCGACATACGGCTTACCAAAAGATTCCGATGCAGAAAAAGCGGTGCGTAGCGAGGCTATTCAGGCCGCTTTAAAAGAAGCCACCCTTGTTCCTTTAGCGTGTGCTCGTGCTTGCGCAGAAACTATTGCATTGAGCCGAATTGCCGCAGATAAAGGTAATATAGGCGTGATCAGCGATGCCGGCGTTGCGGTAATGGCCGGGTACGGCGCATTAAAAAGCGCTGCGTTAAATGTTTACATCAATGCCGGCGGACTTAAAGACAGATCTTTTGCCGATGCCAAATTGGCTGAGCTGGAAACAATTTTAAACGGCGCCGATATTGCCGCCGAAGAAATTTATCAAATCGTTAAAGCCAAGCTGTAAGCACCGATATTCCACACCAGCCTAATCACTTTTTGGAGGATTCCATGCCACTTGCTCCGTCCTTATTACCCCGCCTGATTCAGGCAATAGATAATGCAATCGAAACAAACGCCGAAGAAGTGACGGCTCTGGACCAAGCTATCGGCGATGGCGATCATGTGACTAATCTGCAACGCGGCATCAAGGCACTGATAGCTCAAAGTGACGAATTGGCCCAACTTGATTGGGTGGCGGCCTGGCAGAAGATCGGCATGACCTTGATGACGGCTGTGGGCGGCGCGTCAGGTTCTTTATACGGAACATTATTCGTTGCGATGAGCAAGGCGGCTCGTGAGCGGCCTTTGAATATACAAACGTTTGCCGAGATATTCAGCAGCGGCGTGGATGCGGTAAAACTACGTGGAAAAGCGGACGCAGGTGAAAAGACCCTGTTGGATGTGTTGATTCCGGTAGCGGCAAGCTTACGGCAGGCCGCCAGCGATTCCGTTGCCTTAGCTGAAGCGTTGGAGACTATTGCACGGACTGCGATAGCGGGCATGGAGTCTACCCGAGATATGCTGGCTACCAAGGGCCGCGCTTCTTTTCTGGAGGAGCGCAGCCGGGGGCATATTGATGCAGGCGCTAAAACCAGTCAGTTAATGATTTGCGCGCTGGTTGGCGTGTTGGCGGAGCAGTTAACAGCCCCAGCGTAAGGCCGCAGTATGGACGGGCGCATCCCATAAGCGGATCAGTTCGTCATCAAGCAAACTCAAAGTAATCGAGCAGCCCGCCATATCAAGCGATGTGGTGTAGTTGCCGACCAGCGAGCGGCAGATGTTAATGCCGCGCTTTTCCCAGAACCGGGATGCCAGCTCATAAACCAGATGCAGTTCCATTAAAGGTGTCGCTCCGAAGCCGTTGATATGCAATAACGCCGATTGGCCTTTTTGCGGTTTCAGATCGTCATCAATAATGCCTGCCAGATAGTCGACAATTTCGGCCGCACTGCTCATGGCTATACGCTCGCGTCCCCGTTCGCCATGAATACCCACGCCCATTTCGATTTCATGCTCGCCAATATCGAAAGTAGGCTTGCCCAAAGCGGGTACTGTGCAACTGCTTAATGCCACACCCATGGATGCAGTGCCGGAATTGACGCGATCACCCAATGCCTTGCAGGCTGCCAAATCCGCACCGGCTTCTGCCGCCGCGCCGACGATTTTTTCCACAATCAGCGTACCTGCAACGCCGCGTCGTCCGGTGCTGTGAGTTTTGGGAAAGGAAACATCGTCGCAAACCAATATAGATTCGTGCGGACAATCAAGCATTTCAGCGGCAATTTCGAAATTCATCACATCGCCCGCGTAGTTTTTAACGATAAATAAGATTCCGCCGCCGTTTTCCACGGCTTGTGCCGCAGCCAACATTTGGTCGGGGGTAGGGGAGGTGAATACTTGTCCCGGACAGGCGGCATCCAACATGCCCGAACCGACAAAGCCGCTATGCAAAGGCTCATGCCCGGAACCGCCGCCGGAAATCAGCGCAACTTTGCCGACGGCGGTAGGTTTTATACGCCTGACGAAATGGGGCTGGGCGTTGAGTTGAACTATATCGGCATGAGCTTTGGTAAAGCCAAGCAGACTTTCGTCAAGCAGATTATCAACACTATTGATGAATTTTTTCATTGCAATGACTCCGGTAGGGTTCAAGGGATTTGATGAAAGCGCGTGCACTGAATCCGGCCACGCGCTGCAATGGTCAGTTTTTCAATGCTTGCGTCACGTCGCGGATGTCAGGCATAACCCAAGTGGGTTGATAGTCGGTGGTTTTAAAATCTGTTTCGGTGGATACGCCCGATAACACCATCAGGCTGCGAATGCCGGTGCGAACGGCGCCAAGAATGTCAGTCTCCAGCCGATCGCCGATAGCCACAGTTTGCTCAGGATCAATGCCCAGCAAAGCCAAAGCTTGTTGGTAGATGATAGGTTCGGGCTTGCCGATGATGGTCGGCGTTATGCCGGTAGCCGCCTGAAGTGCGGCCAGGATTGCACCGTTGCCGTGGGTGAGGCCGCGTTCTGTCGGTAATGTGGTATCGGCATTAGTGCCGATAAATTGGGCGCCGGCGCGAATATTCAGCGTAGCCGTTGCCAACTTGTCCCATGACAAAGTGCTGTCTTTACCGCAAACGACAATGTCAGCGCCCATATTGGGGTTGTCTTTATCGTCATTTAATTCATACAGGCCGGTCAAAGTAAAGCCGTGATCAAGCAGCGGCTGCTTGGCGCCATCTTCGCCGATCACGAATACGCGGCTTTTTGCAGGATTGTTATGCTTGCTCAGGTATAACGCGGTCGCCATGCTCGAGGTCAGGATTTCATCGCGACTGACCTGTACGCCCATCTGTGCCAGTTTGCTGACATACTGCTCCTGAGTCAGGCTGGCGTTGTTGGTAGCTAAAATAAAGCGAATTTGCTGTTCGCGTAAGGTTTGAAAAAAATCAGTCAATCCAGGCATAGGTTGGTCGCCGTGCCATAAAACGCCATCCATGTCGATAATGAGTGCGCGAATATTGGTAAAAGGTTCCATCAGGTTGATTCTCTCTGTTATTGGGGTTTGTTATTATTGGAGGTTGAAAAATAAGCAATTGATAAATAATGAAGATAGAGCGGTAAAAAGGTTTAATATTGGGCGTCCTGAAAGTTCAAGGCCAGCCAATATAATGGGCATGCATCGTGCCATAAAAATGACTGTACTACCAGCCTTAACCATCGGTCTTCCTCAGGCAAGCGGTCTGTTAATCGATGATATATCTGGCTGCCACTAAGTGCTCAAGCTGAAGACATCAGAGCCCGGTTTATAGCGCCGTGCATTTCTAAAAACAAAAAGGATGGGAAGGAAGCACTAGCATGAACTGCTTAGGGCTCGACAAGTCCTGTTTTCCGCTCCACAGCAACCTGAGCGAGCGAGATAGGGATTACGTCAAAAAACGAAAGATTAGCGGCAGTATCCGCAGCGACGACGGGCAAAGGTGTCTCGACACCTTTGCCCGCCTAAAAAGACTTGCCTCAAGCACGGCATTTTGTTTGGGTGTTATCTTCAGGATCGACTGCGGGCTGAGAACAATATCCCACTTTTGTCCGATGTCATTCGGGCAGCGGCTATCTGTGGTTAATGAGAAGTTAGCGGGATTCTAACCTGGTCTAAATTTCTTTAGCCAGTTTTCCGGCGTAACCGGTGTAATTGCGCGGCGTCAGTTCCAGTAAGATTGCTTTGGCATCAGCCGGAATTTCCAGTTTTTCAATAAACGCTTGCATTTGTTCGGGGGTAATGCGCTGACCACGGGTGAGTTCCTTTAATTTCTCATAAGGTTTCTCTATGCCGTAACGACGCATCACGGTTTGTATGGGTTCTGCCAATACTTCCCAATTGGTGTTGAGGTCGGCCTCAATCGTTTCAATATTAATCTGTAATTTTGATATACCTTTTAAACTGGCCTGTATGGCGATAGAGGTGTGAGCAATGCCGACGCCGATATTTCTCAGCACGGTTGAATCGGTTAAATCCCGCTGCCAGCGCGACACCGGCAGCTTTTCGGCTAAAAAGCCGAATATGGCATTGGCTAAGCCTAAATTACCTTCCGAGTTTTCAAAATCAATCGGGTTGACTTTGTGCGGCATGGTCGAGGAGCCGATTTCACCGGCGATGGCTTTTTGTTTGAAGTAACCCAAGGAGATGTAGCCCCAGATGTCGCGGTCAAAATCCAGTAAAATGGTATTGAAACGGGACAAGGCGTGGAAATACTCGGCAATATAATCGTGCGGTTCGATCTGGATGGTGTAGGGATTAAATTGCAGTCCCAGAGATTCGACAAAGTTTTGGCCAAATTCCGCCCAATCCACATCAGGATAAGCCACGCAGTGCGCATTATAATTACCCACGGCACCGTTTATTTTGCCTAACAGCGCCACGGCTTGCAGTTGGTCTTTCTGGCGTTGCATTCGGGCGGCAACGTTGGCAAACTCTTTGCCGGTAGTGGTGGGTGTGGCGGATTGCCCGTGGGTGCGCGACAACATCGGCTGGTCGGCAGTTTCCGCGGCAATGGTCTTGAGCGCCGCTATGCAGTCGCTGATTTGTGCCAATATTACTTCACGGCCTTCTTTGAGCATTAACGCGTAAGACAAGTTATTGATGTCTTCGGAGGTGCAGGCAAAATGAATAAATTCACTGACTTTTTCCAGTTCTACGCAGCCGGCAATTTTTTCTTTTAATAAATACTCAACGGCTTTGACGTCGTGATTGGTGGTTTTTTCTATGTTTTTGACGCGTTGCGCATCGGCTTCTGAAAAATTACTGACAATGTTGTTTAGCAACTGCATTGCCGCGTCGCTAAATGGGCTGACTTCGATAATTAGCGGATGGTCGGCCAAGGCTTGCAGCCAGCGCACTTCAACAAGCACTCGAAAACGAATCAGGCCGTATTCACTGAAAATAGGCCGCAATGTAGTTACTTTGTCAGCATAGCGGCCGTCGATAGGAGAAATAGCGGTGAGGGCAAAATTGGTCATAGGTTTGTCCGAGTATTTTAGTGTATGTTGTTATTTGTTGGCTTTGCTTACAGGGAGGAAGCTTTGGATTCGATAATCCCGCCGCCCAGGCATATTTCGCCATCGTAAAAAACGACGGATTGGCCGGGGGTAATGGCTCTTTGCGGGTGGTCGAAAACAGCTTTGCATCTGTCGTTGCCTACCGGTTCCAAATAGCAGGGTTGATCTGCCTGGCGATAGCGGGTTTTAGCGGTACAATGCAGGGGTTTGGTCAACGGCAGGTTGTTGCACCAGTCGAGTTGACTGGCTTCCAGTGTGTTATGTAGCATCAGCGGGTGATCGTGACCCTGGCCGACAATCAGCATGTTATTTTCCAAATCTTTTTCCAACACATACCACGGTTCATCCGGCGCATTTTTAACGCCGCCTATACCTAAACCCTGACGCTGCCCCAGCGTGTAATACATCAAACCGTGATGTTTGCCGATAGTCTGCCCTTCGGGAGTCCGCATTTCGCCGGGTTGAGTGGGGAGATAGCGTTGTAAAAATTCAGTGAACTTGCGCTCACCGATAAAACAGATGCCGGTGCTGTCTTTTTTACGGCTATTGGCGAAACCGGCTTTGTTCGCCATGGCACGGATTTCCGGTTTATGCAAATGCCCTATCGGAAACAGGGTGCGTGATAACTGTTTTTGTCCCAGCGTGTAAAGAAAATAGCTTTGCTCTTTATTCGGATCCAATCCCTTTAATAAAAAGAACTCGCCCTCGTTTCCATAGCTCCGGTTTGGGAACGCAGCTACTCGCGCATAGTGACCTGTGGCGATATATTCCGCCCCCAAATCTTCAATGGCATAATTCAGGAACGCTTTGAATTTAACGTGTTTGTTGCACAAAATGTCCGGATTAGGCGTACGGCCTGCTTTAAATTCAGACAGGAATACTTCAAATACCTCATCCCAGTATTCGGCGGCAAAATTCACGGTTTTTAATTCTATACCCAATTTATCGCAAACCTGTTGGGCGTCTGCGAGATCTTCCATTGCGGTACATTGCTCGGTGCCATCATCTTCTTCCCAGTTTTTCATAAACAAACCGGTGACTTGATAGCCTTGTTCTAAAAGCAGCAATGCGGTTACCGAAGAATCGACACCGCCGGACATGCCGACGATTACTTTTTTACTCATGGTCAAGATCGATAAATGATTTAAGCAAGGATAAGGGGTGGCGTTGCCCGCTGAGATATTCGTCTATACTGATAAGCACCAATGGACTACGCAAACGATGCCGCTCAGCTTCGATTTCACTGCGCCTTAGCCAATGAAGGGTGACTATGCCTTCATCCAGTTGTTGCGCTGGGTTATGTGAATGACATCGACCGGAAAAACACACTCTGACAAAACTGGGAGAATCGGGACTCTTTCGCCAAAGCTGAATGGCAATAACATGCTCGGGTTCAAATTGCCAAGCGGTTTCTTCCAGTACTTCACGCTTGACTGCGGCAATCAGATCCTCGCCTTCTTCAAGATGCCCGGCGGGTTGATTGAATTGAAGTCCGTAAGAGGTTTCTTCTTCTACGAGTAAAAAACGCTGGTCTTGTTCAATAACGGCGGCAACTGTAACATGTGGTTTCCAAACCATTGTTGAATTCCGGCAGTGAAAGTTAATATTTTACTAGATTTGGAGATATTATGTTGGTAAAAAAGACGTAGGGAAAAAGATACGAGGTACTTGGTAATCTTTTACAGGCGTCTTGTTTAATAAGAGTTGAAATTCATTAGAATTGGCACTATGTTAATGCTTAAATATTTTTTTATTAAAACTTATGTCCGATTTTGATCCATTCAAAGATAAAGATGGCGGCTTAGCTGTTCAGGAAGCAAAGCCTAAGTTAAAAAGACCGCCTTTATACAAGGTTATCTTGTTAAATGACGATTTTACGCCCATGGATTTTGTAATTGAGATTTTAATGGATTTTTTTGACATGTCTGAAGAAAAAGCAACTCAAGTGATGCTGCAAGTACATACCCACGGGGTGGGCGTGTGCGGTATGTATTCTAAAGATGTTGCTGAAACCAAAGTATATATAGTTAATGACTATTCACGAGAACATCAGCATCCGCTGATGTGTTCGATGGAAGAAGTGTAGGTTGGAGAATGTATGTTAAGTAAAGAACTTGAAATTACGTTAAATAATGCCTTTAAAAATGCGCATGATAAGCGGCATGAATTTATCACGGTTGAACATTTGCTGTTGGCATTGCTCGAAAACGCTTCTGCGCAGCCGATTTTGATAGCATGCGGTTGTGATATTAAGGTGCTGCGCGGCCAGTTGACGCAATTTATTGATGAAACTACATCGCTGATTCCGCTAGGTATCCAACGGGAAACACAACCTACATTGGGATTTCAGCGGGTGCTTCAACGCGCTGTCTTTCATGTACAGGCATCTGACAAGAAGGAAGTTTCCGGTGCGAATTTATTTGTAGCCTTATTCAGCGAACAGGATTCGCATGCGGTTTACCTGTTAAATAAACAGGATATTTCAAGACTGGATGTGGTTAATTACTTGGCTCACGGTATTTCGAAAATTGATCCCGAAAATGATTCGTCAAATAGTCGGTCACCGGAATCCGGTAACGCTGATGGCGAAGCTTCAGGTAGTCCATTGGATAAATATGCTACCAATCTTAATGAAGAAGCCTTGAAAGGCCGGATTGACCCTTTAATCGGCAGAGAGGCGGAGGTTGAGCGTACCATTCAGACGCTTTGTCGTCGGCGCAAAAATAATCCTTTGCTGGTCGGTGAGGCGGGAGTAGGCAAAACTGCTATCGCTGAGGGCTTGGCGAAACGGATTGTGGAAGAGCAAGTGCCCGATGTGTTAATGAGCAGCGTGATTTATTCTCTGGATTTAGGGGCGCTGGTTGCCGGTACTAAATACCGGGGTGACTTTGAAAAACGGCTTAAAGCGCTGTTAAACCAACTCAATAAGGAGCCTGATTCGATCCTGTTTATTGATGAAATTCACACCATTATCGGGGCAGGCTCAGCTTCCGGCGGAGTGATGGACGCGTCCAATTTGATTAAGCCGGCGCTGGCCTCCGGTCAACTACGTTGCATAGGTTCCACCACTTATCAGGAGTATCGCGGCGTTTTTGAAAAAGATCATGCCTTGGCGCGTAGATTTCAAAAAGTTGATGTGCTTGAGCCTTCCGTTGAAGATACCATCTTGATTCTAAAAGGGCTTAAATCACGCTTTGAAGAACATCATGACGTTAAGTATTCCTCTGAAGCGTTACGTGTGGCGGCTGAATTGTCGGATCGCTACATTACTGACCGGCATTTGCCCGATAAAGCCATTGATGTTATTGATGAGGCGGGCGCAAAACAACGTATGACTGCTGAGGCTGATCGCAAGCAACTGATCGATGTTGCCGAAATAGAGGATATAGTCTCTAAAATCGCCAGAGTACCTGCAAAATCGGTATCTTCGAATGACATAGATAGGCTGGTAAATCTGGAAAAAAATCTGAAAATGTTGGTTTTTGGACAGGACGAGGCGATTTCGGCGCTGGCATCAGCAATAAAACTATCACGAGCAGGACTTAGGGATACACAGAAGACTATCGGTTCATTTCTGTTTGCAGGACCTACAGGCGTAGGTAAAACTGAAGTGACGCGGCAATTGGCTAAGGTGTTGGGCGTGGAGCTGATTCGTTTCGACATGTCTGAGTACATGGAGCGGCATACTGTATCCAGGCTGATAGGGGCACCTCCAGGTTATGTGGGCTTTGATCAGGGCGGCTTATTAACCGAACAGGTAACCAAACATCCTCATGCAGTATTATTGTTGGACGAATTGGAAAAGGCCCACCCTGATGTGTTTAATCTGTTACTGCAGGTGATGGATCACGGCTCATTGACCGATAATAACGGGCGCAAAGCGGATTTTCGTAACATCATTCTGGTGATGACTACCAATGCAGGAGCGGAAGAAGGCAGTCGTGCCTCTATTGGCTTTACCCATCAAGATCATGCTACCGATAGCTTGAAGGTTATCGAAAAAGGCTTCTCACCTGAGTTCCGTAACCGTTTGGATGCTATCATTCAATTTAAACCATTGGATATTTCAATCGTCGGACATGTGGTTGATAAATTCATTTTTGAATTGGAAGCCTTGCTGGCAGACAAACACGTGACCTTGGCATTGGATGCCGATGCCCGATTATGGTTGGCTGAAAACGGCTGCGATCCGAAAATGGGAGCCAGACCGATGGCACGACTCATTCAAGAGAAAATCAAAAAACCCTTAGCTAACGACTTGCTGTTTGGTGAATTGACGCACGGTGGACATGTGCGAATTTACCTGAAAGATAATGAACTGAACTTCGCTATAGAAAGTGCTGAGCTGATTGTTCCTGAAGCCAATTTTTAATAGGGCGGTCGAAGAAGTTCGCCCGGCTACTCAAGAAACTTACGCTAATCCTGTTGATAATGGGATTAGCGCATACGGAATGTGATACGGCCTTTAGTTAAATCGTAGGGAGTCATTTCAACTTTAACGCTGTCTCCGGTAAGAATGCGGATATAATGTTTGCGCATTTTTCCTGAGATATGCGCAGTCACAATATGACCGTTTTCCAGTTCGACGCGGAACATGGTATTAGGAAGCGTGTCAATCACCTTCCCTTCCATTTCAATTTGATCTTCTTTAGCCATTTATAATAATCCTAGTAGTTAAAGCCGCCAATAATAACATAATCGCGTTTTTAACAACAGAAGTGTGTAAGAACGGCGGTGTATTTGTTTTTCAGCAATCTATCGCCGATCATACGTATTTGTTTTCAATCAGTTTAACAAACTCACTTTCCGCGATAATATCCGCATTATTTTCAACCCGGTCCAGGTAGGTTTTACCCTCCAGATGATCGAATTCATGTTGGAAGATTCTTGCTGCAAAACCGCTTAGTTTCGATTCCACTAAGCTGCCTTGTCGATCGGTATAATGAATCAATATTTCTTGAAATCTCGGTACTAAGGCGCGTATCCCCGGAATGCTCAGGCAGCCTTCCCAGTCTTTTTCTTGTGTATCAGACAAAACCTGAAAACCAGGATTAATCATTATCGTGGGTTCCATCATCGGTGCCGATGGATAACGGGGGGTAGGCCGAGAGGCAACAATGATAATCTGCTTTGATTCGCTGATCTGGGGTGCGGCAATGCCAACTCCTGAAGTCATTGCCAGAGTGCTTTGCATCGCTTCGATTATTTGCCGAATTTCAACATCATGCACATCAGCAACGGCTTCGGCTTTTTGTCTGAGCACCTTGGCCCCTAGTTGGGCAATTTCACGTGTCATAGTCATTGCAATTCGTGCATAAGCACAGTCTGAGCCTGAATCGGCTCCTCAGTTTCGGCTTTTTGCAAGCGTTGATAGCTGCCATCCGACTGTAACAGCCAAGCCTGAGTGTTGTCATTTAAATACAAATTCAGGTCCTGTAGAACGCGATTTTGCAACTTCTTATTTTCAATCGGAAAACAGATCTCAACACGGCGGAACATATTACGATTCATTAAATCTGCGCTGGACGCGTAAACTTCCTTATCACCGCCATTTTCGAATGCATATACCCGCGCATGTTCCAAAAATCGTCCGATAATGGAGCGCACTTCTATATTTTCAGATACGCCAAAAACGCCGGGCTTTAAACAGCATACGCCCCTGACAATTAATTTAACTTCAACCCCGGCTTGTGACGCACGATAAAGAGCCCGGATAGATTGCTCCTCAACAACGGCATTTACTTGAATAATGATTTTTGCCGGTTTGCCGTTTTTGGCATGGCGTATTTCCCGCTCAATTTTCTCCATCAAGCCGCGATGCAAGGTAAACGGCGATTGCAGTAATTTATTCAATTTGGTGACTTTGCCCAAACTGGTCAACTGGGCAAATACGCGCCGAACATCTTCGCCTAGTTCTTTATCGCAGGAAAACAAGCCGTAATCGGTATAAATCTGCGCTGTTTTCGGATGATAGTTGCCGGTGCCCAGATGCACGTAATTACGCAATTCCTTACCTTCTCTTCTTAAGACCAGACACATTTTTGCATGGGTTTTATAGCCCACCACGCCGTAAACCACATGCACGGCGGCTTCTTGTAGTTTGGAGGCCAAATCGATATTGGCCTTTTCATCAAATCGCGCTCTTAATTCGATAACCACCGTCACGACCTTGCCGGCTCTCGCTGCCTTGATTAAGGCGCTGACGATAGGGGAATCGGCTCCGGTACGATAGAGCGTTTGCTTAATGGCCAGCACATCAGGGGAAACGGCCGCCTGACGAATAAATTCAACAACCGGCGAAAAAGATTCAAAAGGGTGATGCAGCAAAATATCATGGCGTTTAATCGCCGCAAATATATCTTTGCTGCGTTCCAATTGTTGCGGTACAACGGGCTTAAATGAAGGGAATTTAAGATCAGGCCGGCCGACCAGATCGTTAATTTCTTGAATCCTGTTCAGGTTAACCGGTCCGTTAACTAAAAATAAACGGTCGCGGGTCATTTCGAAACGATCCAGCAAGAATGAGACAGTTTCATCCGGGCATTTAGCGTCAATTTCCAGACGAACTTCATCGCCATAATTACGCATGGCCAGTTCACCTTCCACGGCAAGCAATAAATCGTCAATGGCGTCATCATCGACAAAAAAATCGCTATTCCGGGTGACCCTAAATTGATAACAGCCTTTAACATTCATGCCATTAAACAATTGATCGACAAAGGCATGAATAATCGATGATAAAAACACAAAATCCGCCGGTCCGCTACCGGTTATATCGGCAGGTAACTGAATGATACGCGGCAGCGCTCTGGGTGCTTGTAAAATAGCCCGGCCGCTATTTCTACCGAATGCATCTTTTCCGGTCAAGGAAATAATAAAATTTAAACTCTTGTTGAGGATGCGCGGAAAAGGGTGAGCGGAATCCAGTCCGACCGGCGTTAAAATCGGTAATAGCTCATCATTAAAATAGGCTTCCAGCCATTTTAGCTGCGCTTCGGTCCATTCCTTGCGACGAATAAAATGAATATTTTCCTGGGCCAGTTTTGGAATCAGAGTCTCGTTAAGAACCTTATATTGCTCGTCTACCAGTTGGTGGGCATGAATCGCAATCAGCTCCAGCTGTTCGCCAGGCGTTAAGCCGTCAGGGCCGATGGCTTTTGGATCGATGGCCGCCATCTGGATCACACTGGCTACGCGAACCTCGAAAAACTCGTCCAGATTGGAACAGGAGATGCACAAATAATTAAGCCGTTCAAGCAACGGCACTTTTTCATCTTTTGCCTGCGCCAAAACCCGCTTATTGAACTCCAACAAGCTCTGTTCGCGGTTAATATAAAGTTCCGGTTTTTGAAGATCGATTAGGTCTTCAGTCTCATTTATGTCCATGTTGTGCTCAGAGGTAAAATCAGTTGGTATTATGTTGGTGTGGACTTATCAAGTAAACCCTCTTTTCCCCTGCAAGCCGCCGGTATGTACTGTAATAATACGCTGACCGGGCTGGAAATAGTGTTTCTTGATTAAATCATAGACGGCATACATCATTTTACCGGTATAGATTGGTTCAAGAGGAATTGCAGTTTTTAATTCAAAGTCTTCAATAAATGCGTTTAATCCGGCATTGGTTTTGGCGAAACCGCCAAAATGGTAATCCAAGTTTATATGCCAGTTATTACGAGATTGTGACAGCATAGCTTCGACCTCCGCTGTTAAAAAATCTGCGTTTTTTGGTGCTGCAAATCCCAATACTGACGCCTGTTCCGGAACCGCATTAATAATACCCGCTAAAGTCGTCCCGGTTCCACAGGGTACGCAAAGCGTGTCGTATGAGACTTTTGTTTCGGCAACCAATTCCGCTACGCCTTTCAATGCCAATATCTGCGCACCGCCTTCCGTCAACCAGTATTGCCGAGGCTTTAAGCCGGGCAGGTCATGCCGGTTTTTATACCGCCTCAGCACTCTATACTCAGAACGGGATACGAACTTCAATTCCATGCCCCAGGCTTTCATATCCAGCAAAGTCGGGGTCAATGTTTCCGGCTGTTCGCCGCGAACAAACCCGATGGTTTTTAAGCCTAGCACCTTACCTATATAAGCTAAAGCATGTAAATGATTGGAATAAGCGCCGCCCATACTGATAATGGTATCTGCGTCTAACGACAGGGCATGATCGAGTATAAATTTAAGCTTGCGCCATTTATTGCCGGAAATCACGGGATGCAGCAAATCGTCTCGTTTCATCCACAACTCGATTTGATATTGCGTAAGCAGCGGATCATCAATTTTTGTTAGAATCGACGGCTTGAAGGTTTTTTCCAGTCTTATCAGTTCGGGGTGCATGTGTGTGTGGACGTTATAATTTGATCGCAACCGGGCAGCAGATTATGGATCATTTCAACTTGCCGAGTTTACCCGCACATAATCCTGACTACAATATTCCGCCGGGACAAAAAATCCTCGCTGTCGTGCAAATGGAAGACGGCAGCAGCAGGGCTGTTAATCTGCACTGGGGATTGATTCCATCCTGGTCGAAAGACCGCGCAATCTCAAGTCGCTTAGTCAATGCCAGAGCGGAAACCTTGGCTGAAAAACCATCGTTTAAACATGCTTACCGGTATCGGCGCTGCCTAGTTCCCGCTACCGGTTTTTTCGAATGGCAGACTGCCGCCGCTCCGATTCCCGACAAGCTTGCGGCATACACAGCATCCCCGGCGATCGCCGCGCCTGTTCCCGACAGGCTTGCGACATACACACCATCCCTGGCGATAACAGGTAAACAGCCTTACCATATACATCAACAAGCTAATGCCTTATTCGCTTTAGCCGGATTGTGGGAGCACTGGGAACATGATCAGGAGACGGTTTATTCATGTGCGATTATAACCACTGCCGCTAACGATAAAATATCGCCTATTCATAACCGCATGCCGGTTATTATCACGCCTGAGGATTACAACCGTTGGCTGGATAAAAAAAACTCAGCTGTTGATATAGCTGAGTTTTTAGCCGCCGACGCCTACACCACTATGCAGGTTACCCCGATCAGTACACGGATTAACAATCCTCTGCATAATGATGAAAGTTGCTTAAGACCGCTGAATTGATTAACCACGAAGGCACGACATTTTTTTCGGATCTTCGTGGTTATGCCTTAAATTGATACGCTTATTTTCTCTTTTTCTTTTTGGCTTTCGGTTTAGCAAGCGATTTCTCGGCAACCGGCTCGGTTTTATAGTCCGGCGCTATGCTGATCAATACCGTCAGCAAGGCCGCAACATAAGGCACTGCCTGCACCGAAAGAATAGCAATCCATAATCTGCCGCTAAAATTATCAAAATGCTCCAGCGATGCCATCATCCCGATCGCCACGCTCAATAATATCAACAACAGCAATTCCTGCTGTATGGTAACCAAACCGACGAATAAAGCGCTGTGTTGCTCAAACTTGGGTGTGCGCATAAACGGTTTACCCGAGGTAAACAGCCCCTGCAAAGTACCTTTGGCGACGGTATGCGTTAACGCCAATCCTGACAGCGAGGCGCCCAACGATTGCCAGATCGAACATGGAACACGAGCCTGATATAACCATAAGCCCCGGATGATTTTAAAACTGAATATACCGACAGTCGGCAATAAAAAGGCATTGGCCGGGAGTTCGCTGTGGATCGGGTCGTAAAGAATTACGGCAGTCAAAACCAAGCTGGTGCAGGTAAATAACAGTGCCAGCGCGTCAGAAAACCATGGCAGCCATCCGGCAACAAAATAATAACGCTGGGCGGGTGTCAGCTTGGGTTGTTTGGAAGGCAAAAAGTTGCGCCAATGTGCCTTGATGATTTGCATGGCGCCATAAACCCAGCGATAGCGTTGAGTCATATAGCCGGACATGGTGTCGGGCATCACTCCGCGTCCAAATGAATCCTTGACGTAAACCGAATCATAACCCGCTTCATACAGACGCAAGCCTAATTCGCTGTCTTCGCAGATACACCATTCCGACCATTTACCCACTTCCAGCAACGCGGACTTTCTGATCATAGTCATAGTGCCATGCTGGATAATGGCGTTGTATTCGTTTCTTTGCACCATGCCGATATTGAAAAAGCCGGCATATTCCCAATAACAAAATGACTTAAAAGCGCTTTGGTCTCGGTCGCGATAATCCTGAGGCGATTGGATAAAGCCGACATTTTCATTGTCGAAATAAGGCACCATGCAGTTAAGCCAGTCCGGCGACAGAATATAATCGCTGTCGATAACGGCGATAATTTCGGCATCGGGGGCGGTTTGCTCAAGGGCATGATTGATCGCACCGGCCTTAAAGCCGGGCCAGTTTTCCAGATGGAAGAACCTGAATTTTGGCCCCAAGCGTTCGCAATCGACTTTTACCGGTTCCCAAACCGCGGGGTCTTTGGTGTTGTTATCCATCACCAGTACTTCCAGATTAGGATAATCGACCTTGTTCAGAGCCTCCAGCGTCATTCGCACCATATCGGGCGGCTCATTATGGATGGGCAAATGCAAAGATACCTTGGGATATTTAAAGTCAGGGGAGGGCGTAAGCGGCTGAAAAGTCCTAGCCGTTTTTCGATGCCAGATGACTTCGGCTATTTCCAAGCTTTCTATTAATAAAATGACTGCCGCCAAAACCTGCATCAAAATAAGAATGCCCCAAAAAACGATGGTAATGTTGGTTTGGTATTGCTGAGCGCCTATCGATACAGACCAGAAAATCGTTGAAGCCGCAAGATTGGCAATCAAGCCGAAAAACAGCAAGCCCGGCAGTTTCATACTGCTGCGGGTAAATAAAAACAAAGCCATTAACACGACGCTGAAAACAGCCGCGCCGGTTGCCCAGTGCTCCCAATTAGGCATGGTAATAACATCGCTGTCCATCGGATATTTGGCTTGCCGATCCGCATTGAAAATTCCCCAGTAAGCTCCGGCCGAGCCTTCCAAAGACATTTTCCAGGGTTGATCGAATGCCTCGACAATATAATAAGTGACTTTTTCAGCATCGGCCCGATTGAGAAATTCGCGCAAAAATCTTGCCTGATTGGATACCGATGCGGTTGCATGTTTAAAAGGTTGGCCGTCCGAAGGCCAGCCGACCTCGGTAATGATGATGGGCTTATTGGGATAAGCTTGTTGCACCGCATGATAGCGGTCAAAAACATAATCGACCGCATCTTCGGCCGCGATACCTTCCCAGTAAGGCAGAATATGCACCGCTATAAAATCGACTTCGGCAACAAGCTCGGGATGTTTAAGCCATACATCCCAAGTTTCGGAGGTACTGACCGGACGCCATGTGTTGCGTTTTACTTCCCGGATATATTCGATCAGTTGTTCTGCGGTGATCTCGGCGCGGAGCAGAACCTCGTTGCCCACCATAATACGAATGATTTTGGGGTTATTCTGACGGCTGACATTGATCAGAGTTTCGACTTCTTGGCGATTTTTTTCAAGATTGCCGTCAATCCAGGCTCCGACTGTCGTATTCAGATTATACTTGGCGGCCAGTTCAGGAATCTTGTCCAGTCCTTTCAGTACACTATAAGTACGTACGGCGTGAACTTTATTGGTCAGTAAACTTAAGTCATGGTCAATATCGGCTTCACTGGGAAAGGTATTGCTGGTTTGCGTATCCTGTTTTCTCATGGGGTCGAAAGTGACGCCCATAGTGGTTTTGGTCCAAGGTTGCAATTGCAATGGATTGTTAACATAACTCCAAATACTGAAATTAATGAAGACGAGTAGAGCGAGTGCAATGACAGTAACTATCTTGGTTTTCATTTAGGTGCTCGGTTGTTCTTGCTGGACTGTGGAAAATAGTGGTTGTATTGGGGATTTAAGGTATGTTTTTGCTCTTAATTATTTAGGTTAAAGGAGCGGTATTTTTTAAGGATTATAATTGATAAAGCGCCGATTTCCCGGCTATTTTACACGGGTTCTAAAGCTGATAAGAATTTATTTAATTAGCCGAATCCAGCCTGGTATAGGTCTTTAAATTCAGGCGTAGGCAGGAATAAGACCATCCAAGCCTGCCCTGAGCTTATCGAAGGGCGCGTAGCTCGAGGTGGCGTTTCCGGCGGCTTTGGCTGGCGTTTGCCAAATACCCGCTTACAGGGTTGCGCGCCAAAGTGGTTAGTCAGCTGTCTGAAGAAAAATTTCTTTCCGGCGGCGTCGCGAAATACTGGATTGGCAACAAGCCAAGAAAGCATTGCGCTCGCAATTGGAATGAAAGTCCAGGTTCTTCGATCCGTTGCGGAGGATCGCCCGCCCGCGAAATATCCACTTTACAGCGTTACGGTCTAAGTTCAGCACCCTACGGTTTATCTTGCTAAACACCCAAAGAAGTCTTAGACGGTTCCCGATTTGGCGGGCGGCCTCTAAGCCTTTTTGACCAGTCTTTTCCTGACTCGTTCAAAGGTGCGTGTTGAAATACCAAAGGCTTCGCTTATTTGGCCATCGTTCCATTTGGCTCCTAAATCGCTCATATCCGCTTTAAGCAGTATTTCGGCGAGCCTTTATGGGCCGCTACTTTTCCTATGTGAATCAAGCTATCCAAGTCAGTACGTTCATCTTCCGTTAGTCTGATACTGTATTTCTTTGCCATTTTGCAATGCTCATGCCGGGGTTGATATTCAGCATATTGGGGGCAATAAAACGACATAACAGGGTATAGGTGAGCATCAACTAACGTCCGGCATCAATTTAAATGTACGTAAATATACGTAGGTAAATATACGTAAATTTAAGTAAACGTTAATACCTCAGCAATAAACTTTATCCGGGTTATATGGAAACCTTAGGTAAAGGACGAAATCTGAGCAAGTTCACGATTTTTGTGAGCATGTTATTGATATATGGAGGCTCGTTCATGTTTATTGTGATTTTTCACATTACACTTCAAGCGAGTTTCCGGAAATCTTTTTACAGCGTGAAATGGAAGGCACTTTTCTTAATAACTCAATGACATACAAAAAGAGACATCGAATGTCTCATAAATTAATGGTTTTATGTAATAGAGGTAATTTTTGTGAGTAAATCAACAAAACAAAAAATGAAATATTCCAGCCCGATTAACAGTAAGAAAAACATTGCCCGCAAATTGTTTTTTATTGGTTGCGTTCAAGGTCTGCTAGGACTTCAACAAGCTTATGCGGCGACTTATTATGTTTCACCATCCGGCAGCGATAACAATAGCGGCACTTCACTGTCGTCGCCGGTAAAAACTATAAATAAGGCGTTGAGCAAGGCTCAGAGCAGTGGCGATATTGTTTACGTGACAACAGGTACTTATGCGGAAGCCGTTTCCATTGGGCAGAGCGGTATTACACTGAGCGCTTATCAGGATAATAAACCCGTTATTGATGGTGGAAACACCTTGCCCAGCGGAGATTGGGGAGCGTTAATTAAAGTGGATGGCAATAACAACAAGATTTCCGGTTTTGAAGTAAAAAACAGTAACATCAACGGCGCCCATGCAGGTGGTCATGGCATATGGTTATTGGGTCATCATAATCAAGTCAGTAAAATGGATTCTCATCACGCCTGGGGAGTCGGGATCTTAGCTGAAGGCGATTACAGTATTGTCGAGGATTCTAAAATATGGCAGGCTTCAAGGGGAAATGCGAACAATACCGGGCAAACGACATCAGGATGGGGCACGGGAATTAGTGCGGCTCGAAATCGCACCGCTGCGGCCATAAAAAAAGGCATTAACTCTTATGCTATATTGCGGCGCAATACGGTTTTTAACAATTGGGGCGAAGGTTTATCCTGCTACGAGGCGGACCATTGTACGTTGGAAGATAATATTGTTTACGACAATTGGACCAATAACTTGTATGTTTCCGATACCACTAACAGCTTGGTGCAGCGCAATATAGTTTATGTTTCTTCAAACCCCGCCATCATTACCCGGGATAGTGCGCAACCGGGTATTACGCTGGCCGACGAAGTAGCAAGTCTGCCCCGTTCCGCCAATAATACAATTATCAATAATTTTATCTACAATGCCGATTTTGGGGCTTTTTATTGGACGCTTGTGCCCAATTCCGGATTGAATAATGTGCTGATAGCCAACAATACCATCGTTGACGGCGATTTGTTGACAGGATCCGGAAGCATAGTTAATACCAATTCCCAAATTAGAAATAATATTATTGTAGGGCGTAATAGCAATATACCGAGTAAGAGTGGTATTACTTTTTCCAATAATAATTGGTCTGTAACGCCGTCTTCAGCAGCGGCGTCGACGAATATAACCGGAGACCCGCAGCTGGCTAGAACGGGATCTACCACATCAGGCGCTTTGACATCGGCTTATTTCAAAGTAAGTGGAAGCTCGCCGGTAATAGATGCCGCGATGCCGTTAACCAACGTGACTAACGACTTTTTTCAGGCGAGTCGGGGAACTGTGCCGGATATAGGCGGTCATGAGTTCAAGACATCCAATGCCCAGTCTGACACCACGGCTCCTTCCGTTCCCACCGGGCTTAGCGCTACTGCCGGCTCCTCTACTAAGGTCGATCTGGCTTGGAGTGCGTCGACTGACAATGTCAATGTCGCCGGCTACAAAATCTATAGAGACGGTAGCCAAATTGGGACGAGTGCTGCAACCGGCTTTGCCGATAGTTCTGTTGTTGCAGGGACAACTTACAACTATACGGTTAAAGCCTACGATACTGCCGGCAATATCTCCGTTTCAAGCAACACGGCTACGGTAAAGACATCAGCGGCGACAGCTACGGTCCACATAACTTCTTACTATGTGGGGAATAGAACCGCCACCAGCGCCAGTATTAATTGGACTACTGATATTCCTTCCAGCGGTGTGGTTTCTTACGGAACCAGTTCCAGTAATCTTAGTTCGCAGGTTACTGCGGGTAATCAGGCTACGAGTCATTCAGTAAAAATTACCGGATTGGCCCGTCGTACTACCTATTACTACAAGATTACTACCAATGGCGGTTCCGTTACTTCCAGCTTCAGAACCAGTTGGTGGTAATCGTCGCAAAACGTAAACGTTTGAATTAAGTGTCGCAACATTGTCCTATCCGGGTAATTACCAGGAAAAACGACAGATCATTGTTTTTATGATTTCCAAGTAACTATCATGGATAGACAGTGCTGCGAAGTTACACATTTACTTACCAATCGTTCTCTTGCCGAGATGATCACTTTAATAGCGGCATGGGCTCCCGCCGCTTGGTAATCGTCCGGCACCGTACCTATTAGCTTTTCGATCAACGACGGCCCGCTCAAAGAGTCCCCTGAAAGCTATTCATTATTTTTGCAGTTGTGCGTTTTCAAAGTAGGATGGGAGTAGGCGCATTTGAGCCTTAAAAAAGTATTGAACCGCGATATCGAAAGCAATGCCTCCATATGCTGATTTTCGATGAACTTAATTATAAAAAAGGGCGGGTACTAACCCGCCCTTTTTTGCATTTGGAAACGCCTAATGAGTTAGCGTTTCCGGTTTGGCTGTATCGGATATAATTATTTAAGCACTTCCAGTTGCACTCTACGGTTATTGGCGCGGCCTGCTTCGGTCTCATTGGTGTCGATAGGCTGGGTTAAACCGTATCCGCGGGCAGTTAATGCCCCTCCGGCTTGGGTCTTGCGGCTTAAATAGTCTTTAACGGCCTGTGCGCGGCGCTCGGATAGTTTCTGGTTGTATGCCGCCGTGCCGGTGTTGCTGGTATGGCCTTGCATCTCAATGTTGACTCCGGGATTGTCTTTGATAACGGTAACTGCATTATCGAGTTCGGGGTAATATTGAGATTTGATGTTGCTTTTATCATTGTCGAATTTTATATCGACAATCCAGCAGCCGAATTGGTTAACATGAGCGCCTTTTAAGGTATTCGGGCATTTATCGTTGCAATTGTTGACGCCGTCGGCATCGTCATCCAGCATTGAACAGTCGGGAACAACCGGAGGGGCGGCTTTTAAGAAAATGCTTTGCACAAATTTGCTCATGCCGTCGCTGCCGGCAATACGCTCAGCCGTGGTGCCGAAGCCGCAACCGGCAATGTCCGCGAGTTGATTTAATACGGCTTGGCCGTATGCGTCCTGTTCATTGCCTACCCAGACAGTATAAACGCATAATTTGTCGCCATGCTGTTGTTTTAGAGCTTTAACGGCGGCAACGGGATCAGTGTCCACTTCGCCGTCACTGAGGATCAGTACGGCGATATTGTCCGCCGTGGTTGATAAGTCTTTGTTTGTTCCTTCAACTCCGCTATCAAGTGGCGAGCCGCCGCTTGCACAGGTCAGTGTATCTATGCCGCTGCCGAAAGATGATTTTGAGTAACCGGTCGGCGCCTGGTTAAGCTGGGTGAATGCCCAGGACAGGCAAGGGCCGAAACCGAAACTGCGGATGCTGGATGTCAGCTTTAGGTCAGGGATGGTTAGGTTTATTCTGTTCAGGATTTCTTTTTCAACGGAGAGTTTTGTTGGGGAGGGTTGGGCCGGGTAGCCTATGCCAAGATAATTCTCTGTCATTGATGATGAGGAATCATTGATGACAAAAAAGTTATCGGTTTTTTGCACATACCGTCCCGAAGAGACCAAAGCGTTTAGGTCTTGAGGCTGGAAAGCTTCGAAAGTGGTTAACGGTTGTGAGGCGCACCCCGAAATAAGTGTGCTTGCAATAGCTGCTGCAATGATAAGTTTTTTTTTCATGGAATATCTCCTTGTTACCAAATCGATTGGGATAATGTGGTTGTTATACAGCAGCCATCTGTGTTGATCCTAGTATTGTCTTAATTTCAGTTAAATAGATAATCCTAAAATAATCAGTTGGGAGGGTGAACAACCACAGGATATAAGAAACAAGCGGTTTGTAAAATCAGCGGAAACACCTATTGGAAAGACTAATAGCTGAATGCCGGTCAATGCTTGCATCTTAAATATTAACGTTTAACGGCGGCTGATTTCTTGAGGATAATTTATCTTTAATCCCCGGCATGGAATAATGCGGGTTTTTTCGATTAAAGTAAAAGGGAGTTACATTGATGTTCAAATTATTTGTTTTAGCTTTTTTATTATTGCTTGGCTCGGGTGTGCAGGCTCAGCCGCCCTTATCGCCGGATGATGTCCGGCAATTAGCAATGCAAGGCAGCGCCGAGGCCCAGGCTAAATTGGGCGCGATGTATTTATTGGGCCGTGATGGTGTTGAAGTGGATGAACAAAAAGCGGCGGAGTGGCTGTTAAAATCAGCAAATCAAGGCTTTATTGAAGCTGAAGTGATTATGGCGGCGTTGTATGACCGGGGCATGGGGGTAAAAAACGATGTTAAAATGGCAACCGCGTGGTACGAAAAAGCCGCAGCCCAAGGACATGGCCCGTCACTGGCTATTTTGGGCAAAAATGCCGCCGCCAAGGGAGCGGTTGCCTTTAATTATCAAGCGATGCGCTTGAGTGCCTCTAAGCAAATCCCTACAGAATACGCTAACAGAATCTTACTGACGAAATAATATCATGAGTATAAAAACACGTTTTGCCCCGAGTCCAACCGGTTATCTGCATGTAGGCGGCGCCCGTACTGCCTTGTTTTCCTGGCTTTACGCACGCAAGCACGGCGGAAAGTTTATTTTAAGGATCGAAGATACCGATCTGGAACGGTCCACGCAGGAATCGGTCGATGCTATCTTGGAGGGCATGACCTGGTTGGGCTTGGAATATGATGAAGGGCCTTTTTATCAAACCCATCATTTTGATCGGTATAAGGAGGTTATTCGGCAGTTGTTGGATCAGGGCGATGCCTATTATTGCTATTGCAGTAAAGACGAGTTGGAACAATTGCGTACCGAACAAATGGCTAATAAGGAAAAACCACGCTATAACGGCAAATGCAGGGATTTGACGGGGCCGAAAGACGGCCGGGAAGCGGTCATCCGCTTTAAAAATCCGATCGGCGGCGTGGTAACCATCCCCGATTTGATTAAAGGCGATATTGTTGTTGCCAATAAAGAATTGGATGATTTGATTATCGCCAGGGGCGATGGCACGCCGACCTACAATTTAACGGTGGTGGTTGACGATATGGATATGAAGGTCACCCATGTTATTCGCGGCGACGATCATATCAACAACACGCCCAGACAGATGAATATCCTTAAAGCCTTGGGCGCGGAACTGCCCAAATATGCGCATCTGCCGATGATATTGGGGCCGGACGGCGCACGCTTATCAAAGCGCCACGGTGCGGTCAGCGTAATGCAGTTTCGCGACGACGGCTATTTACCCGAAGCGTTGTTGAATTATCTGGTGCGTCTGGGTTGGTCGCATGGCGATCAGGAGATTTTTTCCATTGATGAAATGGTCGAGCATTTTGCGTTGGAAAATGTCAATGTATCGGCATCTGCATTCAACACCGATAAGCTGTTATGGCTGAATCATCAGTACATCATGAATAGCGATCCGGCCCATGTGGCGCGTCACTTAAGCTGGCATATGGGCGAGTTGGGCATCGATCCTTCCGAAGGGCCAAGTTTGGTCGATATGGTCAAGGCGCAACGGGAACGCTGTAAAACCCTGGTTGAAATAGCTGCCGCTAGTGTGTATTTCTATAAAGATTTCGATGCGTATGACGAAAAAGCGGCTAAAAAGAATTTTACCTCAGGTTCGGACGAGGTTTTGGCGCGCTTGCATGATGAATTTGCAGCGGTGACGGAATGGCAGGGCGAGGCTTTGCACCAGATTGTGCTGAACCTTGCCGAAACCATGGCGCTGGGTCTGGGTAAGGTCGCTCAGCCTTTGCGCGTCGCAGTTTGCGGTTCAGCGGTTTCGCCGGCGATTGATATAACTTTATCGTTATTGGGCAAGGAAAAAACCTTGGCGAGAATACAGCGAGCCATAAACCATATAAAAAATTTAAATTAGTATTGGACACGACCGGTAATTGCTGTAAAATGCCGGTTCTCAACTTGGGGGCCATAGCTCAATTGGGAGAGCGCAACACTGGCAGTGTTGAGGTCAGCGGTTCGATCCCGCTTGGCTCCACCAAAAAGTTGCTTTAATCAGTTCTAGTCCCCATCGTCTAGTGGCCTAGGACACCGCCCTTTCACGGCGGTAACGGGGGTTCGAACCCCCCTGGGGACGCCATATATTAAGGCCTATGCGTATAGGCCTTTTTTTATGATTTTAGGGTGTAAAAACAGCAGCAGGATTTACAGTTAAGTACAGGCTGACTAAACCAGTTTTAGTCCCCATCGTCTAGTGGCCTAGGACACCGCCCTTTCACGGCGGTAACGGGGGTTCGAACCCCCCTGGGGACGCCATTAATAGAAGGGTTATCAAAGCGATAGCCCTTTTTTTATGCCTGTCGGTTTGATTTCGGCATCAGGCGGTGCGGCAAGTCTGTAACTTCAGGAAATTTCGCCACGAAGGCACGAAGTTTTATTTTCTTCATGTTCTCGGTGAATAAAAGATTTTTAAGCGTCTGTTTACCGGCATTCTGCGCCTAGCCGATCCAGTGCCGATGTCGCCTGTAGGTAATGAGGAAGCACAATAATCTTTATCAAAGCGGTAATAATTCTATAAAATAGAATTTTCGCAATTATTGCTGTCTGTTTATGCATACGCACACATTAAGTCTTCTAAAACACGAGCACGATTTTTCAGCTATTAACAAGAAAGGGGAGCGACGAACCAGGCAGGTTCTTGTCCTGACCTTTTTAACTATGGCGCTGGAAATAGCGGCCGGCATTGTGTTCGGATCGATGGCGTTGCTTGCCGATGGTTGGCACATGGGGACGCATGTTGCCGCCTTTATGATTACCATCATTGCTTATCGCTATTCCCGCGTTCATGCTCACGACCAAACCTTTGCCTTTAGCTCCGGAAAAGTAGGCGTTTTGGGCGGATATACCAGTTCCGTTGTTTTGGGTGTTGTGGCCTTGATAATGTTGATCGAGTCGGGGCAACGCATAGTGAATCCCCACATAATCCAGTTTAATGAAGCCATCGCCGTTGCGGGCTTCGGTTTATTTATTAACTTGATTTGTGCGCTGTTGCTTAGAGATCATCACCATCACGATGATTATCATGACCATGATCACCACCATCATGACCATAATCTTAAAGCGGCGTATCTGCATGTTCTTGCTGATGCGTTGACTTCAGTGCTGGCTATTATTGCGTTGGTATTGGGGAAATATTACGGCTGGAACTGGCTGGACCCGGTTATGGGTATAGTGGGGGCATTGATTATCACACAGTGGTCCTATTCCTTGATGAAAGAAACCAGCCCGTTGTTGCTGGATGAAAGCATAGCGTTGAAATATAAATTGGCTATCAAGGACAAAATAGAAAGCGATGCGGACAATCGTATTTCGGATCTGCACATCTGGAGGGTAAGCCCCGGCCACTTTGCCATAATTATTTCCTTGGTGTCGCATAATCCAAAAGCCCCGGAATATTACAAGGAACTCTTGAAAGAATTTCGCGGTGTCGGCGGCATTAACAAGTTGTCGCATATTACCGTTGAGGTAAATAAATGTACCGGAGATTTTTGTATTACGCAAAACTGATTAGGTTACGGCAGAAACAGGTGCTATTCACTATTAAACGGAATTGAAACCAATGGCAAAAGAAAATCAGGTCACGATAGCCGGGCAATCGTTTGAAGATTTGAAACAGGTCAATGAGCACGGGGCCGAATTCTGGAGTGCCCGCTCCCTGCAGCCTTTACTCGGATACAGCCAATGGCGGCGTTTTGAGCAGGCGATTGAGCGGGCCGTCACGTCTTGTAAGGAGTCGGGAAATACATCGGAGTATCATTTTGCCGGCACCGGCAAAACGATAGGGCTCGGTAAGCGCGGGCAACGTAATGTAGAAGACTATCAGCTTTCCCGCTTCGCCTGTTACCTTATTGCCCAGAACGGTGATCCGCGCAAGCCTGAAATCGCCCGAGCGCAACAGTATTTTGCCATTCAGACCCGCAAACAAGAGCTTCCCGAGCAATTGGCCGCAGACCTTGAACGCCTGGAGCTGCGTAAACAAACCTCCGAAGAGTTCAAGGCGCTTTCCGGTGCGGCGCAGCAAGCCGGGGTTCAGAGCCGTATGTTCGGGATATTTCACGATGCAGGCTACAAGGGCTTATACGGTGGCTTGGGCAATGATGCTATTAAAGAGAAAAAAGGCATTCCTGCCAAGGAACAATTGATGGATCGCATGAATGCCACCGAATTGGCTGCCAACCAGTTTCGCATGACCCAAACTCGCGACAAGCTCGCGCGCGACGGCGTACACAACCAAAATCTAGCCATCCAAACCCACGAACAGGTCGGGAAAGAAGTGCGTGATGCGATTAAACGCATTGGCGGCACTCTGCCTGAGCATATTTTACCCGCCGAGCACATCAAGGAAGTTGAAAAGCGCGTCAAGACCTCGACCCCGACGCTGGAGTTGGACAAGCGCGATACGACTGGATTACTCGGTGAGAACAAAGAGAAATAATGAGTAAGCGATACTTCTGAACTCAGAGCTTTGCAAGGTGCTGCGCTAGATTATACGAAAAATCGATCATCTCTTCGGTAAAACACAAAAGCAAGTCGTTCGGATCAGTCTACGTTTTATTGCACATAGATTCCGCAAAAAGATCCTTAGCCTTGCTATTTGCTCTGCATAATAACAGTCGCAGGCTGGGATTTATATATGAGTTTCATTGTTCGGCTGGGATGCTGAAAAACAAGCTTTCAATGAAAACAGCGATGCCGTGGACTAAAGCCTCGGCTAATGCTGGGTAACAATTTACTCAAATAATTGTTTTTAATTTTTTCAAACATCAATAAATTCCAAGCAAATCTGGTATTAAAAGCCCGTTCAAATTAAAATAACCGGCTTATTATTGAGCGCATTTGATAAACATAGCGTGACTTCCCAACCTGACGGACTTTTAATGACTGATTATAAACTGACCCACCTTAAACAGCTGGAAGCTGAAAGTATTCATATTATTCGCGAAGTTGCAGCCGAATTTGAACGTCCGGTGATGTTGTATTCCGTCGGCAAGGACTCTGCCGTGATGTTGCATTTGACCATGAAAGCCTTTTATCCCGGCAAACCGCCTTTTCCGTTGCTGCATGTAGATACCACTTGGAAGTTTAAGGAAATGATCGAGTTTCGCGATCAGATGGTCAAGCAGCTGGGCCTTGAGTTGCTGATTCATATCAACCCGGAAGGCATCGAACAAGGTATCGGGCCTTTTACCCACGGCAGTAAAAAACACACCGACGTGATGAAAACCGACGGCCTCAAGCAGGCGCTGGATAAATACCAGTTTGATGCGGCTTTCGGCGGCGCGCGGCGCGACGAGGAAAAATCGCGTGCTAAAGAACGGGTTTATTCGTTCCGCGATAAGAATCATCGCTGGGATCCCAAAAACCAGCGCCCCGAATTGTGGAACATTTACAACGGTAAAATAGACAAAGGCGAAAGCATTCGGGTATTCCCATTATCCAACTGGACCGAACTGGACATCTGGCAATATATTCACTTGGAAAACATTCCTATTGTACCGCTGTATTTTGCCAAAGAACGTCCTGTCGTTAACCGTGACGGCATGCTGATTATGGTTGACGACGAGCGTATGCCGATCGGCCCTGAGGAAAAAGTTGAAATGAAAATGGTGCGTTTTCGTACTTTAGGCTGTTATCCGTTAACCGGTGCAGTTGAGTCAACCGCAACCACGCTGCCGGAAATTATTCAGGAAATGCTGTTGACCACTACCTCTGAGCGTCAGGGAAGGTTGATAGATCACGATCAATCCGGTTCTATGGAACAGAAAAAGCGCGAAGGGTATTTTTAAAAAACACATGTTAAAAACCATCAAACTAACTAACTTATTGTCCTTCGGTGCGACAACTGAGATTAGCTTTAATAAAGGCTTAAATGTACTGATTGGCGCAAATGGCTCTGGTAAATCTAATTTAATAGAAGCGATTAGTTTGTTACAAGCAATGCCCAAAGATTTAACTAAGGCTGTCCGCGATGGGGGTGGCATTGAGGAATGGTTATGGAAAGGCGAAGAAAATCCTATTGCCCAAATAGAGGCAGTTATACAAAACACCAAGGGGCAACAAGCACTTCGACATACGCTTAAATTTCGCGCAACGAACTATCGCATTGAAGTCATTAATGAATTAATTGAAAATGAAACAATGTACAAAGGGGCCGGTTACAAACAAAACTACTTTTATTATAGGTATGATGGTAAGCAAGCAACGGTAAATGAAAGGGTAGAGTCTCGTAGAGAATTACATTGGGAAAATATTGAAACAGACCAATCCATATTAGCGCAACGGCAAGACCCAGATGCCTATCCAGAAATGTCGTATTTAAGTAGCAATTATCAAAAAATACGGCTTTATAGAGAATGGCAATTTGGTAGATATACCCCATCACGCAAACCACAGAGAGCTGATTTACCTAATGACTTTTTAGAAGAAAATATAATTAATTTGGCTCTTATTCTAAATAGCTTGCGCCAAAATAGAGATGCTAAAAAGAAATTATTAGAGGCGCTAAAACTATTTTATGAAGATATTGAAGATTTTGATCTTCGAGTTCATAGTGGGTATGTAGAAATATTTTTTCAAGAAAGTAACTTTAATTCTCCAATTCCTGCTACGCGCTTATCCGATGGGACATTGCGCTATCTTTCATTATTAGCTATTTTATTGCACCCAAATCCACCGCCATTAATTTGTATCGAAGAACCGGAATTGGGTTTGCATCCTGATATATTGCCAACATTGTGTGATTTATTAAAAGAAGCCTCACAAAAAACTCAAGTGATTATTACCACGCATTCGCCTGATTTAATCGATGATTTAACCGATATGCCGGAAGCAGTTTTGGTTTTTGATAAATATAAAGGTTCAACCACTGTTAAGAGCTTAAAACAGAATGACTTAATAGAATGGTTAGCCGACTATAAAGACTATAAATTAGGAAAATTATGGCGTAGCGGCGAATTTGGAGGAAATAGATGGTAAAGGAAATTACAATTTACGTTGAGGGTGGTGGAAATGATAATCAAAGGTTAGCAAAAGAATGTCGTAGAGGATTTAAGGAGTTTTTTAATAAATTAGGTATCAGAGCTGCAATTGTTGCTTGTGGTGGACGTGATAAAGCATATCATCGTTTTTGCATTGGTTTAAAACGTAATGAACATTGTTTGTTATTGGTCGATAGTGAAGAACCCATTAAAGATAAAATGGATGTTTGGCAGCACGTTTTTTTGCGACAAGGTGATAATTGGGATAAGCCAAAAAATGCTACCAAAGATCATTTACATTTTATGGTTGAATGTATGGAAGCATGGTTTATGGCGGATAAAGAATCGCTCGCCAACTATTACAATAAAAATTTTCATCGAAATGTTTTGCCTAAAAATACCAATATAGAAGATATTCCTAAAAGTACTTTAATGGAAAGTCTAAAAAAAGCTACCAGAGATACCACTAAAGGTGAATATAGCAAAGGCGAAAATTCTTTTGACATATTAAGCAAAATAGATGCAAATAAAGTTATCGCAAATAGCTCTTATGCTGAAAGGCTACACAATACACTTAAAGACCCATCAAAATTTCTTACTCTATCCCGTTAATCGCTCTGATTAATTTACGTTCAGATTTTATAGTTATTAGGAAACCCTATGTCCCACCAATCCGATTTAATCAGTACCGATATAGACGCATATTTGGCGCAACATGAACGCAAGGAATTATTGCGCTTTTTAACCTGCGGCAATGTCGACGACGGCAAAAGTACGTTGATCGGCCGCCTGCTGCACGATTCCAAAATGATCTATGAAGATCAGCTGGCCGCCGTTCAGGCCGACAGCGTCAAATCAGGCACCACCGGCGCAGGCAAGATCGACTTGGCTTTGCTGGTTGACGGTTTGCAAGCTGAACGCGAACAGGGCATCACCATTGACGTGGCCTATCGTTATTTTTCCACCGCCACGCGCAAGTTCATTATTGCCGATACGCCGGGACACGAACAATACACCCGTAACATGGCGACCGGTGCATCAACCTGCGATTTGGCGATTATCCTGATCGATGCCCGTTACGGCGTGCAAACCCAAACCAAACGACACAGCTTTATCGCCTCGTTACTGGGCATTCATCACATCATCGTCGCCGTCAATAAGATGGATTTGGTCGATTACAGCGAAGCGACCTTTAACAAAATCAAACAGGACTATTTGAGCTTCACCGAGTCGCTGGCTTTACAGGACATCACCTTTATCCCGATGTCGGCCTTGGACGGCGATAACGTGGTCAACCCCAGCGCACACATGGCCTGGTTTACCGGCTTGCCGCTCATGGAAGCATTGAACAGCATTGAAATCGCCAACGACCGCAATTTCAGCGACGCCCGTTTTCCTGTCCAGTACGTTAATCGCCCCAATCTTGATTTCCGCGGCTTTTGCGGCACGGTCGCTTCCGGTATTTTCAAAAAAGGCGACAGGATTACCGCGCTGCCCTCGGGCAAAAGCAGCAAAATCAAGTCTATCGTGACTTATGACGGCGAGCTTGAACAAGCTTTTGCACCGATGGCGGTCACCTTGACGCTGGAAGACGAGATCGACATTAGCCGCGGCGATACGATTATCGGCACCGAGCAAACATCGGCAAGCGTCTCGGACAAATTTAAAGCCACTATTGTCTGGATGGCTGAAAATGCGCTGGCGCCAGGTCGGCAATACATCATTAAACTGGCGACGCGCAGCGTGTCGGGTTCTATCGCAATGATTCATCATCGGATCGATGTCAATACCCTGGAGCACCATGACGCTACCGAATTGCACTTGAATGAGATCGGCACCTGTACTGTTTCTGTGAATGCACCGGTGGTTTTCGATCCTTACCTTAGCCATAAAGGCACCGGCGCATTTATTATCATAGACCGTCTGACTAACGGCACGGTCGGCGCGGGCATGATTACCGGTGGCACCGATGAGGAAAGCCTGCAACCGGTCAGCCCTGAAGAGCGCGCGGCACGGTTCAGTCAAATGGCTGCCGCAATTGCTTTGGCCGGCTCAAACAGCAAAGAAATTGCTTATCAATTGGAACGGAAATTATTCGATAACGGTCATGCATCGACTGTTTTAGAGACGCAAGATGCATCGTTAATAACTGCCATTAAAAATGCCGGATTAATTTGTTTATGCGTTAATTGCAGTTCCAATTTGGCCGATATTGGTTTCGATACCGATGCACAGGCTATTGATGATATTTACAGTGTTTTGAAGGAGAAAAAAGTCATCTATTAGCATCTGCTATTTAGTCGCTAACAAAGATAAAAATAGAACGCAGATAGCGCTGATGAATATGATTAACGCAGATAAAAATCTTATTTGGTCATTAAGCATCAGCGTTATCTGCGTTCCACTGTATTTAACGCAACTGAGTAGTTTTAAAATATCGCAGTGAATCTTCCAACCAGACACCACAAGCCCGAACACCATTACCTTAAAATGAAAAATTCCGAATTCTCAAAAATAAGAGCTTCAGGCGTAGGTTATTTGATCAATAGTATCCAGACCTTATTTGTCGGCATGTTAAGGATATGGACAATTCCTATTGTATTGATGTTAAGCCTCTGTACAGGATTCACCACCTACTACGGATTATCTCATTTCATTACCTCCTGGATTGCTCTGATTATTACCATTGCGATTCAATCCATTATTGTTATTAGCTCGCTGGAAATTGCCGGTATTCATTGGCGCGCTAACCGGATACGTTATTTTTCCGTGGTCTGCTCCCTGCTGGTTGCCGTCAGTGCTTCGATTTCTTTCTCTTACTTCAAATTTTATGAGATTTCCCAACACGATAACCTGCACATCAATCGTTTAAATAAAATCAGGTCGGATGTAAAAACGTATACCGATCAAGTCTCGACCATCAAAAGCGAGGTCTTAAAGCAGCAGCGCGCCGACCTGGAAAAAGCAACGCTTGATGTACAGCAGGCCTATTTCGGCACCCATGCGCAGATTGCCGAAGGCTACAAGAAGCAAATCGGTGAAGGTCCTTTTTGGAAACATTACAACAAGATTTATCTGGAGAAGAAAGAGCGGCAGGCTCAATTCGAACATGATTTTTCCGAGTTGGACAAGGATATTCAAAAACTGTTAGTCAGCATCAATGCGCTGGATGTCGCGACGAATGTTGAAAGTGCCTATTCCGATATGCTGGAGAACTTCCAGAATGTACAACTAAAGATCAACCTACTATCCGGCAATATCGGCCAATCCTTACCGGAAGCACCGTTATTGACGACTTACAAACAATTTACCGCAGATATCCAACCCTCATTCGCCATGTGGTCGGATTCGAATTTCTCGTTATTCGCTTTCGCTTGCGCGGCAATGGCCGATTTTTTCACCGTTTTGTTGTCCTATCGCCTTGAATTCACGGCTCCCGGTCCGTTGACCGCCAAAGAAGAGGAGCTGGTTTTCGAATGTTTAAGGCAGTTTACCGAGTTTCGCATCAATAAAAACGACGAACTTGAAATGTGCATCGAAAAAACCGAAATAGAGCGGGCCAGACGTTACTCGGACTGGTCAAGAATGTTTGCCGTAGGCTTGCTGTTAAGCCGAGGTTTTTTAAGAAAAGTCGACGATAAAACCGTAGAATTTGCGCCTAATCTTTATCCGTTGATCGCCGAGAAAATGGGCGACAAGATTAATAAATTAAGAGCCGAGTCCAACCTTATCAGGCAAGCCCATGCAGATGAATAGTTCCGGAACCGAGATCGATAAATGGTTTATTGAAGGCGCCTTAGCCAGCGATGGCCTCGCTGTCTCAGAGGTTTGGGAGCCTGTTTTCGACGTAGACCGGCATCTTGTTCATACTAAAATAGGGCCTTATTGGAGATTGTTTGTACGCCCCGAAGGCTTTGTTAAACGCTTTTACCATCGTGTTTATCCATTACCGGTTGAAAACTGGCGCGCTACCCGGCAAATCAAGCTTTATGACGGTTTTTGCACCATTGATGTGAGATTGGATATTCGCTTTCAAGCTACCTTGAAATATGCTTTGAGTAATATGGACATCTTGTCCGGTATTAATGAACATATAAAAACAGCCTATGAAGACTTGTTGATCAATTTGATCGATAAAGAACTGCTTAATTTATCGGATGGCTCGTGGGTGCAAAAAGGCGTCACCGACATTGAAAAGAGAATTTCTCTTGCCGTTAGTGAGATGCTGATATTGCAAAATATCCAGTCGCAAACGCTATGCTCATTGAAACCCGCATTCGAAGATTTTCCTGATGTACAACTGGCTCAGGAAAGTGTTTATCTTTGTGTTCTTAAGAAAAATTTTGAGTTTAATGATGCAAAAAGAGAGGAATTGTTTCGTCAGCAACAAAAAATAGAACAGCAAAATCGGGAGCATAGACAAAAGCAGCTTGATCAATTAAATCACGAGGCCGAATTGGAACGCTTGAAGCAAGCCCAAGAAGCTTTAAATAAAAAGCGGTTGCTTGAAGAAAAAGAAAAACAGCTGCTGGAACAATTTGAGCTTGAAAAACGGCTCCATGTCGAACAAGTTAAGCATGATAATAGCCTGAAGGAAATAACCCTGGAAGCGGAGCTTCAGGAACAGCAGAAACATGAAGCCCGCCTGAGAATTGCAGAACAAACAACCCACATGGAGTCTTTGGCGCACCAAGCCAAGCTAAAGGAAAAAGAGCTGGAAGCCGATATTGCCAAGTATGAAAATCAGCAGGCCAGATGGAGGGAGGCCAAGGATAAAATTCATGCTCAACAAATAGCTTTTGAGCAGCGCCAAAAACAGCTGGAGTTCGATACCGATGTCGAAAATCAAAAACACCGTGAACAGCAGCGTCTGGAAATGCAAAAAGAAAGTTATAGAAAAAGCAAGGAATCCGATATTTATCTGCGCCGGGAAATCGAATTGCTGACACTTGAAAAGCAACGTTTGGAACTGCAGTTGGCGATAGAGGATGGGAAAAAACAGGGGGACGGTAATGCTAATGCTCAGGATGAGAATTAGCGAGTCGTTTCAACTACTCAGCACACAGAAGAATGGAACACGGATAATACGGATTAGACCGATAAACACAGATAAGGCCAATGAATGATACAACTCATTGATTCTTAAGATTCGTCTAATCCGTGGCCATCTGTGTCCCACTATAAATAAAGGCTTTTAATCGCTCGTTTAGCTGTAATGTAGTTAATTATATATCCATAACCAGCATCGGGAGGCCGTAAGTCAGAACAAAATAGGCAAACGCTGAAATTACGCTGGCGCTCATTTTGTACGAAAGAAGTTGTCGGAAAATATAACTGACAATCGCCAAATACCATCCAACCAATAAAACCGCCAAACCGATTGATATTTCTTCCCGGTATTCTTCTTTGTTCATTACCATTAAAAAATCCAGGGCTTCGGCGGCGATTGCCAGCGTCATAATAAAATTTTCACAAACGAAAATGGCCGTGAACAGTTGATTGAAATAGTGCCATTTTTTGGTAATGAGCAAAAACATGGCGATGGAGGTAAATGCCATGATGGTGCGCAATAAAACTTCCAATGAACCATCGGCAGGATCGGCAATTAGGCCTTCAACAATACACCCCGAAATAAGGTAGAACACTACCGTTTTCCACATAAATGATTTTGGTGGAACTAAATCAGCAGGGTTATTGATGAACCAGCACAGTGCAAGGTATTTGATTAATAAACTCATGGTGAAGATCTTTACTCAAGAGATGCGTGAATGTTGTAACGGCTTTGCGTGATCGGCCTACATAACCATCAGCGGCGCCAATCAAAATGGGCAAACGATACGGCTGTTCACCCAATACGGTTTAACTTAATTCGAGCATAAGACTGGTTTTTCTACCACTGGGACTCGCCGGTTTCAGGATCGTACATTTCATGGACAATTTTGTGACGGTTGGCGATTAGCTCTTCAATGCCGGGTGAATTACTCATCGCGCGGGAAATAGCCAGTTTCATCGCTTCATAGTTGGTGCGGTATAGATCTTTACGATCCAGGTCGGGGTTGCCGGCGCATTCGGGGGCAATCCAGAGCATCGCAATAATGCATAGCTCATTGGCTTGGTCGGCAGGAATAACGCCTTCGATAACGCTGTCCAGAACCGCATCCGCTACGGCTGACTGTACGGGGCCGCCAAATAAATTAACATAGTCTGTCGACTTGATGGTGACCTTGGGAACCATTATCGTCGCAGGCCGCACTTGTTGATTACAGGCTCTAATGGCAAACATGCGGGTATGGCCTGCGGTTTGTCCCATCAGGTTGGCAAAAGCGTTGCCTGCCGGCCCTTTTACGCTGCCTATCAGTATTTCAGGCATGGCGTCTGTGCCTTGTCCGTCGCTGGAAAACACAGTCGCTTCGCCGGTTCTGAACCAAATTGTATCTGACATTACATAACCCCAAAAAGAATAAGAAAAGTAAGTATTTTATGATGGATGGAGAGGAAGGGGCAAGGTTGCTCTCCTACTTGTTGCATGTATTGGCAGGTTGCAGGCCTGATGCGCTGGTGAGCCGAATCGTTCGTTTCTGCAAGCCTGAAATTGAATAAGATTGGGCCGTAATGGGAATTGCTCTGTTTAATGAGGCTAAGTTTTAGTTAAGAGCGTCTTGATGATATTATTCGTCGGCTAATGCGTACACAGAGAGGATACATGAGCAATTTTGATTTAAATGCCATTTCGATAAAGGATATTACTCAAACCACTTTGTTGACTTGTTTACCCAATGAGACGATGCATAATGCTGCAATCAAGATGGCGGAGCGAGATTGCAGCGCTATTTTAATTGCGGTAGACGATGAAATCATCGGTATTTGGACTGAAAGAGATGCATTGAAATTCGACTTCTCATCGACTGAAGCACGTTCTACGCCTGTTTCTGAGGCTATGAGCAGCCCGGTTATCTGTGTAAATGAGAATGTGAGTTTAGAGGAAGTTTCGCTTAAATTTAAAAAAGATGGTGTGCGCCATTATGTGGTAACCGATGATCATGGCAAGCAGAAGGGTATCATTTCTCAAACGGATGTGATTAAAAAGCACAATTTTGAGTTTTTCCTGGTGCTAAAAACGGTGGGCAGTGTACTAAAACCTACGCCACCGCTGATTAAATCGACACAAAGCATGGCACAAGCGAGCAAGCTTATGCATTCTTCTTATTCGGATGCGATTAGAGTTGAATTTCCCGATGAATCGGTCGGTATTCTGACTGAGCGGGATGTGATCAAGGCATTGGCTTCTGTCATGCTGAATCCAATGGTTGCGGATTATGCAAGCAGGGATCTGGTTACCGTTAATGAGCATGAAAGCCTTTATCAAGCCAAGAAAATGATGCTTAAAAACGGTTTCCGTCACCTTGGCGTAATTGACCATAAAAATAATTTAATCGGCATTATCAATCTGGCTGATATTTTAGCCGGTTTCCGCAGCACTTATGTTGAAGAGCTTAAAGAATCCCTGGCACATAGGGATGCATTGTTAAAAGATTCGTTAAAGAATCTTTGTTTGGCGAAAAAAATTATTGATAATACCCAGGAAGGTGTGCTCACTACCGATAAATATGTTGTTATTCAGACCTGTAACGCCGGCTTTACCAAAATCACCGGTTACACGGAAGAGGAAGTTATCGGCAAAACACCCGCTATTATCAGTTCGGGACGGCATGATAAAAAATTTTACTATGCCATGTGGGAAAAAATTAATAAATACGGTTTCTGGCAAGGCGAAATCTGGAACCGGCGCAAAAACGGAGAGGTTTATCCCGAGCTGCTGACCATTACTGAAATTCGTGATGATGAAACCAACGAGATCAGTAATTATGCCGCTATTTTTAGTGACATTAGTCAGCTAAAAAATGATGAGGAAGAAATTAAACGCTTGGCTTTTTATGATCCTTTAACTGAATTGCCTAATCGGCGCCTATTAAATGATCGTTTGGCTCAGGAGTTGGCGATTACCGGAAGATCAGGGAAGAACGGCGCGTTATTTTTTATTGATCTTGATCATTTTAAAAATATTAACGAAACCCTGGGGCATTCGGCCGGAGACAGAGTTCTTATGGAGGTCGCCTATCGGTTGAAGCTCTGTGTCAGGGACTGCGATATGGTCGCCCGTATCAGTAGTGATGAGTTTGTTGTGATATTGACCGAGTTGAGTGGACAATTAGAGCCGGCATGCAATGAAGCCAGGCATATTGCGGAAAAACTGCAACAGACTATTTGCCGGGTTTACTCGGTTATGAATCACAAGTTATATATTTCTTCCAGCATCGGCATCGCCATGTTTTCGAAGGATTCCGGCATGCCTGACGACTTGCTTAAACAGGCCGGTACCGCAATGTATCGTGCTAAAGAAAGCGGCCGTAACATGCTGCAATTTTTTCAGCACAGTATGCAGGAAGCGGTGATGGAAAGAATGCTGATCGAAAAAGAGTTGCGCCATGCTCTGGATGAAAACCAGCTGTCCTTGTATTATCAGCCCCAAGTTGATTATCACGGTAAGCTTGTCGGCGCTGAAGCCCTTATTCGTTGGAATCACCCTAAAAAAGGTTTTATTCCGCCCGATAAGTTTATTCCCATTGCCGAAGAATGCGGCCTGATTCAGGCGGTGGGTGCCTGGGTGCTTGAGCAAGCATTCGTTCATCTTAAGCAGTGGGATAAGCAGCAGGTATATTTGCCGCATTTGGCCATTAATATCAGTCCAAGGCAGTTCTATCATGATGATTTTATGGGTATACTTGCCAAGCTTGTTAAGCAGTACCAGATAAGCCCGTCAAGAATCATGCTGGAATTTACCGAAGGCTTGTTGATGAATGATGTCGATGCCGCTATCGATAAAATCAAACGCTTGAAAAAATTGGGTTACACTTTTTCAATAGACGATTTCGGCACCGGCTACTCATCATTGAGTTACCTGAAACATTTACCGGTAGATCAGTTAAAAATTGATAAATCCTTTGTTGAAGATATTACTAAAAATGAAGACGATGCCATTTTTGTCGGCACCATTATTGCGATAGCGCAACGCATGAATTTGGGTGTTGTTGCGGAAGGTGTTGAATCAAAAATGGAATTGGAGTTTTTAAAACAAAATGGATGCCCCTGCTATCAGGGCTATTATTTCAGTAAACCATTGCCTGATGACCGGTTTTTTGAACATTGGTTGAAAAAAAGCGAAAACCTAATCTAAACGGTAAAGGCGATATTAAATATCATGACTACTCAGCTAAAATGGAACACAGAGGATGCTGAGTGTATGATGTGTAAGAAATTATCAGTGTTTACCTATTCATTTGGGGTTCATTGTATTTAATGGCGCTGAGTAGTTACTCATCATAATATTTTTCTAAATAAATGGCGGATAAAAAATGAAAATCGGTTCTTTTAGTTCGGCGCACTTTGCCGTGATGTTACGGACAGCCTTAGGCGGCCTGATTGTAATAGCGTTTCTGTTAACATCCGGATGCGCCACGATCGGTCATGAGTTCCCTGCGGGGCAGGTATCATCGATCAAGATAGGAGAGACCTCCCAGAACGACATCTATACCACGTTTGGGGCTCCCTGGAGGACCGGGCTTGATAATGGTATGAAAACATGGACTTACGGTAATTACTATTACAGTTTGTTTAGTGAGGGCAGTACCGAAGATCTGGTTATAAAATTTGACAAACGTGGCGTTGTCGCATCGTTTGTATTTAATACTACCAAGCGCTCGAAATGAGTCTAGGGTTGTTGTAGGAGGAAAGTCCTCCTACGCAATATCTTCGTAGCAAGTTACGCGGTGTTTATTGGCTCATAGCCAAAGCCAATGCCTCGGCAACTTTGATACCGTCTACAGCCGCAGAAAGAATCCCGCCCGCATAGCCTGCACCTTCTCCCGCCGGATAGAGTCCTGTGATATTCAGGCTTTGGTAATGCTCGTTGCGTTTGATGCGAATAGGCGATGAGGTGCGGGTTTCGACGCCCGTCAGCACCGCATCTTTCATTGCAAAGCCTTTTATTTTTTTATCGAAAGCGGGAATGGCTTCGCGTATTGCCGTTATGGCGTAATCCGGCAAAGCCGAACTAAGATCGCATAAATGAACTCCCGGCGTGTAGGAAGGCTGTACCGTACCAAACGCTGTAGAGGCGCGTTGGGCGAGAAAGTCGCCAACCAATTGTCCCGGCGCCTCATAGCTTTCTCCACCCAATCTGAAAGCTCCTGCTTCCAGGCGACGTTGAAAGTCGATGCCTGCTAAAGGATGACCGGGATAATCGTCAGGGGTAATGCCGACAACGATGCCGCTGTTGGCGTTACGCTCGTTGCGCGAGTATTGGCTCATGCCATTGGTGACCACATGCCCCGCCTCAGAGGTGGCGGCCACTACGGTGCCGCCTGGGCACATGCAAAAGCTGTACACGGAACGCCCGTTGCTGCAGTGATGCACCAGCTTGTAATCGGCAGCACCCAGTAACGGATGTCCGGCATTGCTGCCCCACCTGCAGGTGTCGATCAGCGACTGCGGATGTTCTATGCGAAAGCCAATGGAAAACGGTTTGGCTTCAATATAAACGCCTCGTTCATAGAGCATTTTAAAGGTATCGCGGGCGCTATGTCCGACCGCCAGCAGTATATGATTGCTGTTAATTGTTTTGCCGTCGGCAATGGCTACGCCGCGTACCTGTCCGTTATCGATGATGAGGTCGTCGACTCGGCTTTGGAAGCGGATTTCTCCGCCTAGCGACTCGATAGTTGCGCGTATCTGTTCGACGACGGTTACCAGTCTGAATGTGCCGATATGAGGCTTACTGACATAAAGAATTTCAGGCGGCGCACCGGCTTTGACCAATTCAGTGAGTACTTTGCGCCCATAGTGATTCGGGTCCTTGATCTGGGTGTGCAGCTTGCCGTCGGAAAAAGTACCGGCGCCGCCTTCGCCAAATTGCACATTGGACTCAGGGTTAAACAGGCCTTTGCGCCAAAGACCGAAAGTATCTTTGGTACGCTCCCTTACCTCTTTTCCCCGTTCCAGAATGATGGGGCGGAAGCCCATTTGCGCCAGAATCAAACCGGCAAACAGTCCGCAAGGCCCTGTACCGATGATAACCGGGCGGAGTGCCTGATCGCTGGGCGCCTGGGTTACAAAACGATAAGCGCTGTCCGGTGTTAAAGAAATGTGCGGATCATTTTTCAGACGATTAAGAATAGCCTGTTCGTTGGCAACCTCAATATCAACAGTGTAAACAAGCAGGATTGCATTGCGTTTTCGCGCATCAAAACCTTGCCGGAACAGGGTGTACGAGATTAATTCTGCTACGCTGATGCCAAGCCGATCAAGGATGGCGGTTTGCAACATGTTTTCCGGGTGATTGAGCGGGAGTTTAAGTTCAGTGATTCTCAACATGTAATGTAGTCCGATGAGTTCCTGTTAAAGAACCGATTGTTTTGCTGGCGGCAGTGTGAGGATGTGTGTTATTTTACCTTAACGGGATTTTTCTTGTTAGCCGCACATAATGTTTGTGCATTCACTGCAAGTGGGAATTACCAATGGCATTAGGAAAATTGCTGACGATTCTTGGCGTTTTTTTTGTAGTTATTGGGCTAGCTGTTAGTTATGCGCCTTGGTTGATTAGCTGGTTTGGCAAATTGCCCGGTGATATACGTATCGAAGAAGAGCAACGCTTTATATTTATCCCGATTACCTCTATGCTTGTTGTCAGTATTATTTTAACGCTGATCGTTAATTTGTTTTTTCGTAAATAGCGAGCTGCGTTGTATTATTTTTCACAATCTATTTGTCGGATACCTCAAGTTCTTGTAGAATATTTTAATTAAGTATTGCAATGCTCATAATAAGTATAAGTTGGAACAAGAATGGAAATATCACAAGAATTGCTACAGAAAAAGATTCTGATTGTAGATGATGCTGCTTCAATGCGGACACTAACCAAAGCCATTCTGCGAGAGGCCGGATTTACTCATGTTTTTGACGCGCCGGGTGGAGAGGAAGCATTGCTAATGATGAGAAAGGTAAAAATTAATATCGTGGTATGCGACTGGAACATGCCAGGCATGAGCGGCCTTGATTTGTATAAAACTGTCAAAGATGACGCCAAATTAGACACTCCACCCTGGATAATGTTGACCTCTTCATCAGAAGGGGACAAAGTAAAAGAAGCTATTACGGCTGGGATAACCTCCTATATTGTAAAGCCCTTTAAGCCTGATAACTTGGTTAAACAAGTTGTAGGCAAGCTTTCTTAGCACGTTAGTCCGAGTTGTAAAAACAAAAAAGGCCTCATTCGCAACGATAGATTGCGAATGAGGCCTTTTTTTATGGCTGACTTACTTCTATATCGAGTTTATTGGTCGGTGTACGTCTTTTGCCAATATTCTTCTTGTCTCTGTCGCGTATTTTAACTTTTTCGACAGCGGATTTTTTAGGCTCTATTTTCTTTTTGCCGCCCGTTGCTTTTCCTGACGCTTTAGTTTTCTTAGGGCCTTTATACTTGCCTTCCAACTCTTTGATATTGCGGTGTTTGAATTTCTGTTTTAAAAAACGCTCGATGCCGGACATTAAATTCCATTCTGTGTGTTTTACCAGCGCAATCGTCAGGCCCAGCTCATCAATCCGGCCGGTCCGGCCGATGCGATGGATATAATTGATACCGTTTCTCGGCACATCAAAATTGATGACCAAGTTGATGCCTTTGATATCCAGGCCTCGGGCGGCAAGATCGGTAGCAATCATGATCTTGACTTCACCTTCACGGAATAATTCCATCATCCGGTTGCGGTCTTTTTGATCCATTTCACCATGCAGCACGCCGACACGGAGTTTTTGCCCCCGAAGCGGCCCGCGAAGAGTGTCTGCCTGAATCCGGCTATTGGTGAATACCAGCGCTTTGTCATAAGTTTCATTTTGCAACAGCCAAGCCAATAGTTTTTGTTTATGATCATTGTCGTCGGCCAGTACAATTTGCTGTTCAATGTTGCGATGTCCGTCATGCAGGGTGTTTAAAGCAACGATTTCATGATCTTTCAGCACCTTGTCAGCCATTTTGATAACGCCGAAATGAGTTAAGGTGGCAGAAAACAGCAGGGTTTGTCGTTGAGTGTTGCAGCTATTGGCGATAGTCAGTACGTCTTCGCTAAAGCCCATATCCAGCATGCGATCAGCTTCGTCCAGTATCAGCAGTTCCAAATTACTAAAGTCCGGTATCTCTTGATCCATCAATTCCAGCAGTCTGCCGGGGGTTGCAATAACAATTTCCGTATTTCTGCGCAGCATATTTTGCTGTAGTCTAAAATCATCGCCGCCGGTAATTAGGCCTGTTTTCAGGTCGGTGAATTCAGTTAATTGTTGACAGTGCTTAAAAATCTGCTGAGCCAGTTCGCGTGTGGGCGTCAATACCAAGGCCCGTGTGCCGGATTTTCCGGAGGGTAGAGTTAACAGTTGATGTAGAGTCGGCAGCAAGAATGCGGCGGTTTTACCGCTGCCGGTTTCGGCGCTGACCAGCAGGTCTTGGCGTTCCATGATAAGGGGAATAGCGCGTAACTGCACGGGAGTGGGCCGGTCAAAGCCCATTTTTTTTACTGCCGACAGCAGTGGGTTGGCTAGCGATAGGCTGGAAAATGATGGGATTTTATCTATTGAATTAAGGGGCATGAATCTTTAAGGGCTACTAAAGCGCAAGGATGATAGGAAACAATTTGTCCGTATATTATAGGCCTTTTATACTCAGGATTATGATTAAATAACAGTTACTAACCGGTAATCAAAAGCAGAACGTTGACGGTACTGAGCAGTTGTAAATAACTATTCATTGCAAATCGGTTTTTTAGCTTTTAAGCTTAGTTAAAAATCAGGGACAAAATCCCTGCGTCTATAGATCAGGATAGCCATGATACCCATTAGAGATACCGCACCCTGTCATTCAAGGCCTTTAGTTACATGGGCGATAATGGCAATCTGCATTATTGTTTTTGTGTCGATGCAATTGATGCCGGATCCGTTAAGTTATCGCCTTATCAATCTTTACGGTATGGTGCCTATTCGTTATACCAACCCGTATTATGGCTTGCCTTTCGATGGCTATTTATCTTTTTTGACCAGCCTGTTTCTGCACGGAAACTGGCTGCATCTTATTATGAATATGTGGTTTTTGTGGATTTTTGGCGATAATGTAGAAGACAGAATGGGACGCTTGCCTTTTTTGATTTTTTATTTGGTATGCGGACTTTTAGCTACTTTCTTGCAGTGGTTTTTCGATCCGAGCTTAACTATTCCGGTTGTCGGCGCATCGGGCGCCATAGCGGGTGTATTGGCGGCTTATTTTTTTCTATATCCGCTTGAACGGGTTGTGGTGTGGATTCCTATACTGTTTTTACCGATAGTCGTTCATGTCCCCGCGGTTGCGTTTTTAGGTTTGTGGGTCTTGATCCAGTTGTACAGCGCAACAACTGCAATGCTGTTTGGCGGCGTTGCTGTTGATGTGGCTTGGTGGGCTCATTTAGGCGGTTTTATTGCCGGTTCCATTTTATATCGGTGGTTTCTTCGTAAAGATCAAGCCGAAAAAAATGACTTATTTTGACAGGGTTAAGGTATAATTTGCCGCTTCAAAAAGTGGTGTTTTTGCTAACACACCAAGGTCAGGAGTTGTTTCTTGGCTAAAAGACTTCTTAAGTTCAATCAGGGAATTGAAGGTAATATGAAAAAAATTAACGTTGCGTTGGTCAGGCTACTTCAGTTTGTAGTTTTTGTGGTGTCCGTATTCATGGTAATAGTCTATTTTGGCGCCATGGTTTTACTACCTTTGGATGCCGTTGTATTGCTGATAAAGCTGATGGGAGTTGTTGGGCTTAACGGTTTTATTGCCGCCTTAATCGCCATTCCGGTGGTGGGTTATTTAGGTTTGATGGTTTATAAAACGCCAGGGCTGTGCAAAATGGTGGTTGACGCCGGTGTGGAGCTGATCAAGACCGGCAAAATAAGAGTCGAAGCGTTTAATGAAATTGCCGATGCGGTAAAAGTGTAACATTCGATTATTCGTATTCAAAAAGGTGTGTCGAAAGCGGCACACCTTTTTTTGTGTCTGCTATTTTTGCAAGCGTTGTAGCCGTTTGCATTCAACTTCTCATTAATAACCGGTAAATTCACAAGAGCTTGGTTAAAAAACTGTCTGTAGTTAATGAGAAATTGTATTGGTGCGAATTAGCGTAATGAAGTAATGCCAAGATTAGCCAATTCATCCGCCCTGTCGTTATCTTTATGGCCTGAATGGCCTTTTACCCAAAACCATTCGATATTATGTCGTTGAATAGCGGCATCCAGCCTGCGCCACAGGTCTTCATTTTTAACCGGCGTTCCGGAAGCGGTTTTCCAGCCGCGTTTTTTCCAGTTGCTTATCCATTCGGTAATGCCCTGCATTACATATTTTGAATCGGTATTGAGTTGCACGGAGCAGGATTTGGTCAAGGTTTCCAGGGCCTGAATTGCCGCCATCAACTCCATGCGGTTGTTGGTGCTCTCAGGGTCGCCGCCATAGAGTTCCTTAACGCTTCCCTTATAGCTGAGTATAACGCCCCAGCCGCCCGGTCCAGGGTTACCTTTGCAGGCGCCATCGGTATAAATAATGACGGGATCAGTCATGTCTGTTTAGCTGTGTTGTGGGTGAGTTAAGCGGATTTGTCAGAATTAAACGGGAATTTAACGCATTGACCGGTGTTAATGGAATAAGGTTGTAACGGCGTTTGATGGCCTTAATCGCATAGGCGGTCGATGTGAGCGAATGCCCCCGAGTTATAAATTTTCCATGAGTCGACTTTACCGTATCTAAGTTAAACTCCGATGATACGATGACTTCAAAGTTTAATAACTTTAGCCAGTCCAAAATTCTTGGGCGGGAAATAAAGTGTCCTCCCCATGAATCGGCCATTTTTTTATCCCATAAATATTGGTATCTAACCCATAGACTCCAAGGATTAAAGTTAAGTACGAGTAATATTCCCTCCGGCTTTAGAACCCGTTCCACTTCGCGCATGGTTTGAAAACGATAAGCATCGAATTCCAATAAATGCGGCACTATAATCATATCAATGCAATTGCTTTGCAAAGGCAGGCTGTATGCTTTGGCCTGAATTTTTCTTGCTTTATTACAGCCTAGGCTTTTGGCATCGAGTATCGTGAAATTTTTGTATAAAGAGCAGTCGATAAACTCACTTTCCCAGTCCAATCCGCCGATCTGCAAAATAGTTTGCTTACAGCTGACGGTAATGGACCGTTGGATATAATCGGCCTCAAGCTGTTGCAACAGCTTGCCTCTAGGCGTTTGATACCAGGCAAATAAGAAATTACGTTTCATCTGCGAATTCTACACTATTTGACTTTGATGATTTTCAATAAAAACAAGGTATAATGATAACATTCTAATAATAAACTTCACCTTAAAAGGCTTAGATGATGCGCATTAACTTTAACAGACCAGTTAAACTTTTATTAGTATTGGTCTTTTTAATCGCAACAGGTTGTTCTACAACTTCAAAAGACTCTTTTAACGATAGACCGCCAGCCAATTCCGAGCTGGATAACAGTTATGTAAGACATGCTCTCCACCCGTTCGGCAAACAAAAATACACGGTACCGGCAAAGTACAAGAATACGGTCTGGGAACGGTTATTGTCATTATATTCGTTACCCGAGATTGAAAATGAACGCATTGATCGCGAGTTAAACTGGTATTTACGGCATCCTGCCTATCTTGCCAGGGTTCAACAACGAGCGGAACCTTATCTGCATCTTATACTCAACGAAGTCGAAGCAAAAAACATCCCCGGTGAACTGGCTTTGTTGCCGATAGTTGAGAGCGCTTTTCTGCCGGAAGCGTATTCAAAAAGCGATGCGTCAGGACTCTGGCAATTTATACCGGCTACCGGCCGTCTATACGGTCTTCAGCAAAACGCCTGGTACGACGGCCGTCGCGATGTTTATGCCTCAACCAAAGCGGCAACTTCTTTTCTCAAACACTTGGGCGAGACGTTTGACGGCGACTGGCATCTTGCGTTGGCATCGTATAATTACGGTAAAGGCAATGTAAGAAAAGCGATCGAAAAAAACGAAAACCTCAATCTGGCAACCGATTACTGGTCATTGGATCTTCCTAAGGAAACAGCAGACTATGTGCCGCGGTTACTGGCCATAGCCAAAATATTTGCTAATGCCGATAAATACAATATTAATTTACAGCATATCCCTAATAAACCCTACTGTGAGCTTGTTGATGTCAAATCCCAACTGGATTTAAATAAAGCAGCTGAGCTGGCTAATACGCCGCTGAATGAGTTTTTAAAGTTAAATCCCGGTTTTAACTACTCAAGCACAGCGCCCCAAGGGCCGCATCACTTGTTAATTCCCGTTGACAAAGCGCATTCATTCAAACAAAACCTGGCTCAACTGCCTTATGAAGAACGGGTCGATCTACAGCGTTATCATCACGAGACGATGGCGCAGGTCCGGCATGACCAAATCCAGGCGGCCGGCTCAAACCAGCACAAAGTTAAAGCGGGGGAAAGCCTTGCATCTATTGCCGATAAAAATAAGACAACGGTCAAATCCATCGTGCAGGCCAACCACTTGGCGAGTAATGCTGTCCATTCCGGCATGCTGTTAAAGATGCCGACGCCGCAGAAATCAGCGGACACCCCGCTTGCGACTAAAACAATAAATAATAAATCCGGAAGTAGCCAAGTTTATATCGTAAAAAAAGGCGACACGATCTGGAATATTGCGCAGAAATTTTCGGTTAGCGATAAAGACGTGGCGGATTGGAATAAAATCACTTTAAAAACGGCGTTAATTTTAGGCCAGAAGCTGACTATTAAAACCGCCAATCAACAGGCTGTCGCTACACATGCAGTCGCTTCGTCTGCGGGAATCCATTCGATTAGTTACATAGTCAAACCAGGCGATTCGCTGGCACAAATTTCCCGTAAATTTAATGTTTCAGTCGCAGACTTGCGTAAATGGAATCCACCGGAAATAAGCAATGCGCTGACTCCGGGGAAAAAACTGAAAGTAATTCTTAACACCTGATTTGCCGAAACTGTGTCAACAGTTAAGTTGGCGGCTTGATTAGTGAAAAGCTACCATCTGCTAATTCGCCTCTGTATTCTAGTTTTCTAACTGCTGAGTAGTTACATTGATGTGTATTAGCCATGATCGCTATTTCGGTAATTTTTTAACTCGGCTTGAAGATGCTCACACATTTTTACTGCCGAATCACGCTCATTTTCGGCTTTTTTAAGCTTGTCCTTAGCGGTTAAAACATCAAATCCAAGTTTTAGCGAGCGTTTAAGCCACTCATCGCCTGCCGATTTAAGTACTTTATTTTCTTGAGTTAACTCAAGAATATGCTTGTTCGAATATTCTAAATACATAACTACGGCTTGTAGTTGATGCTGAACCGTATAAAGAGAAGTAATGCATTTTTTTACGCCTTCACTCATTGTATGTTGAACTTCGTAGCTTTGGTTCAATTCACTCTCAAGATACTCGATCTTTTTCATTGCGGCGTTATATTTTGCGCCCACTTCGGCGATTTGCTCATTTGCTTCAACCAGAGCGTTACTGTGTTTTTTAGTGAAATTGAACATAGTGTGATTTATTTTCACGAAGACGAAATCCTAAAAGTGGGTTGCTAGGGTACGAGTGTCAGTAGGATAGAGCCTTCAATTTCTTCAAGCAATAAGCGTTATCACCTATACTGCTGAGTTGGAAGCCGAATACAATGGAATGCAGATAAATGGCAAGCGCAGAGTGTTCAAGAAAAATATTACACATCAACACTCTGCGCTTTCTTTGACAGCCGAATAATTAGAACTCTTCCCATTCATCACTGGAAGACACAGGGCTTGGTTTAGGCTTGACTGCTGCCGGTTTCTTTCTAGCCGATGCCGTTTCTGTTTGTGCCGGCACAGTATGAAAAGAGCCGGATTGATGTATGTGGCGGGAGCGACTGTCTATTTTGAACTGAGCTACCATGCTCGATAAGCTTTGTGCCTGCTCTTCCAGCGATTCCGCTGCGGCGGCGGCTTGTTCCACTAGCGCGGCGTTTTGTTGAGTCACGTCATCCATTTGTCCGATGGCTTGGTTGACTTGCTCGATACCGGATGTTTGTTCCGCTGAGGCGGCGCTGATTTCAGACATCATGACGGTAACGCCGCGTATGGAATTGACGATTTCTTCCATGGTCAGCCCGGCTTGGGTTACCAATTTACTGCCGCCGGAGACTTTCATCACCGAATCGTCAATCAGGAGTTTGATTTCCCCGGCCGCCGTTGCGGCGCGCTGTGCAAGGTTGCGCACTTCTACGGCCACTACCGCAAAACCACGGCCTTGTTCGCCGGCGCGCGCCGCTTCGACGGCGGCATTCAGGGCAAGAATGTTGGTCTGGAAAGCGATGTCGTCGATGACCGAAATAATGTCGCCGATCTTGCGCGAAGAATCGTTAATATCATCCATGGTTCGCACCACCTGGCCGACGACTTCGACGCCTTTGCCGGCTATGCCGGAGGCGTCGCCGGCGAGTTGGTTAGCCTGTTTGGCATTTGCGGCATTATG
>JAUGSS010000189.1:0-36216 GCA_044426515.1 Methylococcaceae bacterium
TTTAAACGGCGATGCGATTACCGTATCGAATGATGTTTGGAATCAGATGAAGCCGCAAATTCCGATGAAAGACGGTAAGCCGGTCCATCCGGTTAAAGCGGATACCTTGAAACCGGTACTGGAAAAATACAAAAGCGCGGGTAAACCCTTCAACATGGCGATGACCTTTCCGGTCGGCACGCACAATATGAAACTGCGCTACTGGCTGGCCGCCGGCGGCATTAAACCCGGCTTTTACGCGCCGCCCGAAGACACTTCCGGCCAAATTGACGCCGAAGCGATGCTGTCTGTCACTCCGCCACCGCAAATGCCCGCCACCATGGATTCAGGCACGATTGTCGGCTACTGCGTCGGCGAACCCTGGAACCAGCAAGCGGTATTCAAAGGCATCGGCGTACCGGTCATCAGCGATTATGAACTAATGAAAAACAGCGCTGAAAAAATCTTCGGTGTGAACAAGGAGTGGGCCGATAAAAACCCCAATACTCATAAAGCGGTCATCAAAGCATTAATTCGTGCATCAATGTGGCTGGATGCGGAAAACAACAAAAATCGCAATGAAGGCGTGGAAATGTTGTCGCAAAAACAATATGTCGGCGCGGATTATGAAGTTCTCGCCAACAGCATGAACGGCACCTTCGAATATGAAAAAGGCGATAAACGCGAGTTGCCCGATTTCAATGTGTTCTTCCGTCATAACGGTTCTTACCCTTATTACAGCGATGCGGTCTGGAGTCTAACGCAAATGCGCCGCTGGGGCCAAATCAACGAGTTCAAACCCGATTCATGGTATCTGGAAACAGCTAAAAAAGTATATCGTCCCGATATTTACATGGCCGCGGCTAAAGCCCTGGTTGCCGAAGGCAAGGCCAAAGCCGGCGATTTCCCCGCCGACAACGAAACCGGCATCAAACCGCCCAGTTCCGACTTTATTGACGGCGTCACTTTTGACGCCACCAAACCCAATGACTATCTGACTAAGTTTGCCATCGGTCTTAAAGGCAAGCAAAAAGTGGTAGGCGGTAAAGTGGTTGAGTAATTCCGGTGTGGGAATAGAGAAAAGACGTCCCAGCTTCACCGGACAAAGCCGGAAGCTGGAACCTGGCAATCAAGCTAAATGCGAACCCGCCCGAAGTCAATACAGTTAGGGGAAAGTTAAATATGACAACGCCAAGAATATTAAACAGTAGCGCATTTTTTCAACCGGCTGACGGCGAACCCCTACGTTCGGTGATGACCCAATCTAAAGATGCTGTCGTAGTGGCTTGGTACGTTAAGCAGGGGCAGAAAATTCCTCCGCATGTTCATCCTCAGGGACAGGATACCTGGACCGTATTAACCGGCAAAGGCCACTATTACCTGGACGATAAGGGAACCGGCAGACCGATTATGGCCGGCGATGTCGTCGTAGCCCATGCCGGTGAAGTTCATGGCGTATTTAACGACAACCTCGAGCCGTTGACTTTTATTTCGGTTGTTTCGCCGGCCGATGCGGGCTATCAACTTATTTAAAAAGACAGCAAACGCGTATTTAATGCAAGGATGCGTTTTATTTGCCTATAACCTTTTACCTGCTTTTAGAGGTACCAACCATGCATAACCAACTGATAAAATTTTTAAACATAACCGGCCTCACCTGGTTTGTTCCTCTGGTAAAAATAGCCGCCGGAGACAATCCCTCGCTGCAAATCCGCCAACTGTGGCTGGTCATGGGCGTGCCGATACTCGCTTTTATGGTCTTTCTGGGGCTGTGGAGTTTTTCCGCCTCCAAGGTCAACACCAGCCTGGGCGCTATTCCCGGCCCTGTCGCGGTATGGCATGAAGCCGCCGGATTACTGCACGATCATTACGCCGAACGGACGAAAGAGGCCGAATATTATCAACGCCAGCAAACCCGTAACGAGCAAAAACATGCAGAAGATCCTAATGCTGAAATCAAAGTCCGTCCCTATAACGGCCAAGCCACTTATCTGGACAAGATTTTTACCAGTCTTTACACAGTCTTTGCGGGCTTTGTGATTGCCACGCTGATCGCCATCCCGCTGGGCCTGTTCTGCGGCATGAGCCCGGTCTTCAACACTGCGATCAACCCACTGGTGCAAATTTTTAAGCCGGTATCGCCATTGGCTTGGCTGCCTATTGTCACGCTGGTAGTCAGCGCCGTGTATGTGGGCGGCGATGGCTCCTGGTTTGAAAAATCTTTCCTGACTTCGGCGATTACCGTTACCCTGTGTTCGCTGTGGCCGACGCTGATCAACACTGCGGTCGGTGTATCATCGATAGACAAAGACCTGATCAATGTCGGTAAAGTGTTACGGCTTAGCTGGAGCACTCAAATCAAGAAAATCATTTTGCCGTCGGCGCTGCCTTATATTTTTACCGGTATGCGTTTATCTTTAGGCGTGGGCTGGATGGTGTTAATCGCTGCGGAAATGCTGGCGCAAAACCCAGGGCTGGGCAAATTCGTCTGGGATGAATTCCAGAACGGCAGCTCCAACTCCTTGGGCCGAATCATGGTTGCAGTCTTTACCATCGGGCTGATCGGCTTCGCGCTGGACCGTATCATGCAGTCCTTACAAAACATATTCTCTTTCGGTAGAACACTTTAACCAGGAGTCGTGATGTCCGTCGTAAACCTTAACATTGTGAATAAACGCATGCAAAATAACCCGCCTGCGCCATCGAATGACGCCCATCAACCATTATTGGAATTAAAAGCTGTCTGCAAAAGCTATGGCGCGACATCCATCCTCAACAACATCAACCTGAGTATTAAAGAAGGCGAATTTATTGCCATTGTCGGTTTTTCCGGCAGCGGCAAAACCACACTGATTTCGACCATTGCCGGACTGATTCAGGCCGACAGCGGCGAGGTGCGGAAACAAGGCCTGCCGATTACCGATCCGGGGCCGGATCGCGGCGTAGTATTTCAAAACTATTCGCTGATGCCGTGGCTGACGGTATTTGAAAACGTAGCGTTGGCGGTCGATCAGATATTTAAAGACTGGCCTGCCGAGCGACGCCGGGCGCATACCGAAAAATACGTCAGGATGGTTAATCTCGGCGCGGCGATGGATAAAAAACCGGCCGAACTGTCAGGCGGCATGCGGCAACGGGTCAATGTCGCCAGAGCCTTGGCGGCCGGCCCCGATATTTTATTGCTCGACGAACCGCTCAGCGCGCTGGATGCATTGACGCGCGGCAACTTGCAGGATGAAATTTTGCAAATCTGGGCGCAGGAAAAGAAAACCGTCATCCTGATTACCAACGACGTCGATGAAGCCATCTACATGGCGGACCGGGTTATCCCACTGAATCCCGGCCCCGATGCGACCTTCGGCCCGGATTTTCCTATCAATATCGAGCGGCCCCGAGACCGCACCGCATTAAACCATAATGCCGAATTTAAACGGTTACGCGCCGAAATCACCCGTTATTTAATGGACATCGGCATTGAAAAAAACTTGGCATCGACCACCGATAAAATCGTCCTGCCCAACGTCAGACCCAATACCAGCAATGATTGGGATCGCGACCAATCAGCTTTCGCCGCGCCTGCTCCCGACAGGCTTGCGGCATACACACCATCCCTGGCGATCGCCGCGTCTGCTCCCGGCAGACTTGCGGCATACACACCATCCCTGGCGATAAAACCAACGCAAGATGATCTAGGCCGCCCCCGTTACCTGGAATTTTCGCGGCTGTCCAAAATCTACCCGACGCCGGACGGCAACAGCACGGTTAAAGTCGTGGACGGCTTCGACCTGAAAATGAAAAAAGGCGAATTTATCTCGATCATCGGCCACTCCGGTTGCGGTAAATCGACGGTATTATCGATGACCGCCGGCCTAAACGACATATCCGAGGGCGTTATTATCCTGGACAACAAGGAAATCGCCAGCGCCGGTCCGGATCGCGGCGTAGTGTTTCAAGCGCCCAGCCTGTTTCCCTGGCTGACCGCGTTTGAAAACGTCATGTTGGGCGTCGATAAAGTTTATCCGCATGCGGCCAAATCGGAACGCAATGACATTGTCGAATACTATCTGACCCGCGTCGGTTTGGGCGATTCGCTACGCAAAAAAGCCGGCGATATGTCCAACGGCATGCGTCAGCGGGTTGGTATCGCCCGTGCTTTTGCCTTGTCGCCCAAACTGCTGTTGCTGGATGAACCGTTCGGCATGCTGGATTCTCTAACCCGCTGGGAATTACAGGAAGTGTTGATGGAAGTTTGGGAAAGAACCCATGTAACAGCCATTGTAGTGACTCATGATGTCGATGAGGCCATCCTGCTGGCAGACCGGGTGGTGATGATGACCAACGGCCCGCACGCCAAAATCGGCAAAATCGAAGACATTGATTTGCCCAGACCGCGCAGCCGCAAAGCCTTGCTGGAACATCCCGATTACTACAAATACCGGGAGAGTATTTTGAGTTTTCTGACCGAATGCGACCATACGCATTAGGTATAAATACTTATAAAATCATGCAAATATTTAAAGAAATGCCATACTGTACGACCGTTACTTGAAGAAAAACTCCACGAACAAACAACACTGCATTATTTCGCGCCGTGCCGTTCGTGAACGGCGCGTAACATAACACATTAAAAACAAAGGAGGCTTTATGCCGCAGCAACAAAGAAAAAAACCTTTATCTGCATCACTATTGGCCCTGTCGGTAGTGAGCGGCTCAGCCTTAGCCGGCGTTACTCAAGATGTTGAGGATGCGCTTAATTTCTATCATTACGGTAAAAACGGCGCGGTCAAGTTCGACCTTAATTATCGCTATGAAAACGTCGATCAGGACAAGGGGCCCTTATTCAGAGGTCAATTTCCGCGTACCGCCAATGCCAACACCGCCCGCTTACGCGCCGGTTTACTGTCGCCGGTATTCCACGGCATTCAAGGTTATGCCGAATACGAAGGCAACCTTGCGATGCAGGACGATTACAACAGTACCCGCAACGGTAATGGCAGTTACTCAACAGTAGCCGATCCGGAAAAAAGCGAACTCAACCAATTATGGATCAGCTATTCAGGCATCCCTGATACGGTCATTAAAGGCGGCCGGCAACGCATCAAGTTCGATGACGACCGTTTTATCGGCAACGTCGGCTGGCGGCAAATGGAAACAACTTTCGACTCGGTACTGATTACCCACAATAACCAACAACTTTTCGGCCTGACTGTTAACGCGGGCTATATCGGTAATGTGCAAACATTTACCGCTACGAGTGAACACATCAACGCCCCGATTCTAAACGTCAATTACAAAGTCGGCGATTACGGCAACCTGATCGGTTACGGTTACTGGCTGGATTATACCGAAAGGGAATTTTATGAAAAATCCAGCCAAACCTATGGCATACGGATGACTAATTTCCAAAAACCGGGAGACAGTCTGAAATTAACCGATAACTACGGCGTGGTTTATACCGCCGAATGGGGGCATCAGGAAGATTACGGACACGGCCCGACCCAATACGCCGTCGATCGTCTTAACCTGATGGGCGGCTTAACCGCCTATAACCTGACCTTTCAAGGTGCTATAGAACAGCTTGACGGTCTGGGCACCAACAGAACTTTTGATACGCCGCTGGGCACCAACCATGCCTTCCAAGGCTGGGCGGACTTATTCCTGATCACACCTAGAAACGGCATCCGCGATGTATTCGGCACCATGATTGGCACTTTTGACCGTGGCGAAGTGATATTAACCGGTACTTATCATAACTTTACCGACGACACCGGGAATATTAAATACGGCGATGAATGGAACTTTTCGGCGCTGAAAAAATTCGGCAAACATTATTCGGTGTTGGCGAAATACGCTTATTACACTGCCGATAATTATAATGCGGCCGATACTTTTGCTAATACCGATACCCAAAAAATCTGGGTGCAAGGCAATATCAATTTCTAACCCTCCCGGTTTGCGATAAACGGCCTAATATTTCCGCACTACCGTGTCACTTGTACCTGAGATGCTTACATGGAGGTAAGCATCCTTCTAAATTGCACCACGCATTTTCGTTAGCCACCGAATCACTTGTCTTCCTTGACTTGCCAATACCCGCCTTTTGTCGAGCCAATACGTTTTAACGCGCCCTGCTGTTGCAGTTTTTGCAGATGACGCTCAATAGTGCGCGAACTCAGGCCTAACTGTGTCGCCAGCATCGGAATAGTCAGTTCGGGATTTTTCTGCAAGGCCCGGATAATCGCCAACGGCGTTTCTCCCGACACTTGTACCGACATTATCCCCGACACTGTTGACGGTGATGCCGCTTCAATGCCCGCTCTTAATGCCTGCGTCAAAGCGCCCAGCATGAATTCGATAAACACAGTGCAATCGCTGGCCTGACCAGCCGCTCCCAATACCCGGTAGTACTCGCTTTGCTGCTCGCGAATAATGCTTTCAACCGGCAAATACGCCATTTCCGCGCGCCATCGGCTCAAGATCAAGGTCTGCCATAAACGCCCCAGGCGGCCATTGCCGTCACTGAACGGATGGATGAACTCAAATTCATAATGGAACACGCAACTGGCAATCAGCGGGTGAATGTCGGTGGTCGCAAGCCAGCCCAGCAAGTCGTTCATCAGACGGTGAACCTGTGTAGCCGGAGGAGCCATGTGTACCAGCTCCTGTTCCCGGAAAACACCCACGCCGCCGCTACGCCATTGCCCGGCATTGTCAATCAGCCCCAGCATCAGGCGTTCATGCGCAGCCAATAAATGCTCATTGTTGGTGACTTGCCAATGGGGCAATTGTTCATAAGCGGCAAAGGCATTGCGTACTTCCTGGATTTCCCGTGGCAGGCCGAGCACCAGCTTGCCTTCCAGAATGGCGGTGACTTGCTCCAGCGACAAGCTGTTATGTTCAATCGCAAGGGATGCCTGAATGGTTCGGATGCGGTTTTCGCGCCGCAGTTGTGGGGATAGAGCGCCTTGGTTGCTGGCCGACCAACGCCCCAGCAATTCGCTGATTTCGGCAACGGCATTGAGGATGTTGGCCGTGATGGTGTAGGGAGGTTGGTAGCGGCTCATATGTCAATTGTTCCTTTCATGAGTGGAGCAGAAAAATACAAGACGCTTAATAAATTGAATCTAAGTTATTTTTTAAAGGGGCTGAATCTCGGTTTTACTATTTGTAACTCTGGTTTAGGTTTTTTAAGAATATTAAATTCAGATGAGTCATCATTTCCAATGGATAATCCGATAAAAGCCAACTGATCTATTTCTTCTATTGGCAAATATAATTGTTGAGCTATATCTTTTCGGGTAATACCTTCTTTCCAAAGAGATTTCAAAGTCTTCTCAATAATTTGAGATTTTTCTTTAATAATTCCTTCCGGCTCTCTTTTTAGCATTCCACGTTTAGACATTTCTATATTCAATGTCCTATAGTGCCATTCGGTTATTAATCCTAAATCGTATAATCTGCGTACTAAAGACGCGATAGAAACAAGCCATAATTTCTTAAGTTGAGTTAAATTTTCGATTGTTGCAAAAAGAGGGGCCTTAGCTCTAACACTACTTTCAGGCATAAGAAATGCTGAGGCAAATTTATCAGCTTCTCTTTCGACAGCTCGTTTATCTTCACTTACTTGTATTCCATGCTTATGAAGCACTAAATGGCCTAATTCATGTGCTGCATCAAAGCGGCTTCGTTCTGCCGATTTTTGTGTATTCAAAAATATAAACGCAGTTTCGTTTTTCCAGAAAGAAAAAGCGTCTACTTCACGATTTTTTTCAGCTAGCGAAAAAACCTTAACGCCTTTAGCTTCAAGGAGATGTACCATATTTTTTATAGGTAATTCACCTAGGCCCCATTTTTCTCGTAAAACACGCGCCGCAGTTTCTGGATTTTCAATTTCACTTTCACGAAAATTACATAAGTTTGAAGTAGGTAGTTCAAAATTAGCTTCAAGCCAATCATTAAATAACATTGCTATTTGCGCCGCTGCTAATGCTGCATTTCTTTGTGATGCAGTCATTGCTTTCATTGAGCGAAAACTTACACATTCGTAGTTAAGTTCTTCAATATCCTCACCTATAAAAAATGCCTCTGGATAATTAAGTGCTTGCGCAATATTTTTTAATGTAGATGATGGTGGTTTTTGTCGACCACTTTCGTATTCGGAAACTATTCTACTTGTCATACCGATTACTTCAGCTAATGCTTTAATAGTCAAAGCCCGTCTTGCCCTAGCTAATTTTAATCTATTCGGATTGAAAACTAATTGATTCATTTCTGACGACGTTTTACTGGAACATCAAAGTCTTGTAGGTTATTAAAATCTGGTGAGGGGCTATTAAAATTTAATGGTGGTATGCCATCAAGCAAAATTGGATCCAATATCACCCTTTCTTTCCAACTATTAATTTGACCACGGATATTCTGGTCGGTAGGCAAGGAAAGCTCCAATCTTATTTGATTTTCTTTAACATCAAGGTAATACATTAACACCCAGGTTTGAAACTCAGAGGTATCAATACTTTGATCAGTAAAATCATCATTGCTAAAAATATCATCACTAAAAATATCACAATTTGTAGAGATATATAATTCTGCCTGCTTTCCTTTTGGATTTTTTGTTTTTGGAATTACTTCTTTAATTCCTACATTATTGTCACCAGTAGCAACGACAATAGAAACAGACGTTTTCGGATTACTTATTAATGATAAATTGCGAATTTCTCTTTTTTCCCAACCCAGCGGAATTAACAACTCTCTTGAAGCTCGTACAGTTGCGAAAAACGCCATAGTTCCTGCTGCATTGGAAGGGTCGTTTTCGGTCGCGTTATTTCTAGCAGCTTGGCCTTTTTTTACAGGCTCTGTAAGAAGATCACTTGTTAAATTGAGTGCAGATAATTGATCCTTTACATCGTGGTATTCGATAAAAACTCTTGACTGTGCGAGCATTCACTTCTCCTAATTAATTTCTTGTTATTATTCCTCGTTTGAGGATTAAAAACAAGAAATTAATTTTAGGTTTTATTATCAAAATATAATCCCCTTGTCTTTTACACGCACCACAATGACGCATCAAGCCTTATTATGGTGCTCATCAGCAAGCCAACACAGCTTGTTTAATCCGGCTATACCGGCGATTTATATTCTTTACCGCATCCATACCGTCATAGAACGCCTAATTTTGGTGCTTTATCTCTCGTCCTACGCCCACTAAATAACTCCGCATTACAATGGTGCATGGATGGCATGCAACATGCTTTGGCTACTCCAGTAATCTTCATAACCGGAAATCAATCATGTCAGCTCAACACCTTAACCTGCTCTCCTTCTCTGGAAAAACCAAGATTCTCCACATGACCTGGATGGCCTTTTTCATCAGTTTTGTGGTGTGGTTTAACCATGCCCCCTTAATGATGGTCATCGCTAAAACACTGGGCATGAACAACTCAGAGATAAAAACCATCCTGATCTTAAACGTCGCCTTGACCATTCCGGCGCGGATTGTGATCGGTATTTTGGTCGATAAATTCGGCCCTAAACGCACGTATTCAACACTGTTGGCGGCAGGCAGCGTTCCCTGTTTTATGTTCGCTTTTGCCACCAGTTTCGAGCAACTGGCCCTGGCCCGTTTCTTATTGGGCTTTATCGGCGCCGGTTTTGTGATCGGCATCCGCATGGTCGGCGAATGGTTTCCGGCCAAGCAAGTGGGTATTGCCGAAGGTATTTACGGCGGTTGGGGCAACTTCGGTTCGGCTGCGGCGGCCGGGGCTTTACCTGCTCTGGCTTTGATTTTTGGCGGCGATGAAGGCTGGCGCTATGCGATTGCAACGACGGGCGCTATTTCACTGATTTATTCGGTTATCTATTTTTTCAGCGTCTCCGACACACCGAAGGGTTCGACTTACTTTAAGCCTAAAAAAGCCGGAGCCATGGAAGTCACCAGTATCTGGGATTTGTTTTTCTATATCCTGATGAGCGTCCCTTTGTACGCCACTTTGAGCCTGTTAACCTGGAAATTATCGCCTACCGGTGCCAATTTGCTGTCGAACGGTGCCGCCCTCTGTATTTATACCGGCATTTGGGCTTTATTTATCTATAACGTGTATAAAATCATTCACGTCAATGAAGAGCATCTGCAACACCCGATCGATGAGATTCATAAATACAAATTCAAACAGGTTGCGATTCTGGACTTGGCGTATTTCATTACCTTCGGCTCGGAATTAGCCGTGGTTTCGATGTTGCCGCTGTTTTTCTTCGACACTTTCCATGAGTCGCATGGCGTTACTATGGTCGAAGCGGGTTTATTGGGAGGTAGTTTTGCCTTTATTAACTTGGTTGCACGGCCTGCCGGCGGCTGGATCAGCGATAAATTCGGCCGTAAATTATCTTTAAGTATTTTTGTTTTGGGTCTGTCGGCTGGCTATTTCTGTATGTCGCTGATTAACTCGGAATGGCCTATTGTGTTGGCGGTATTAATCACCATGGCTTGTTCTTGCTTTGTATCAGGCGGCTGCGGTGCTGTTTATGCGATAGTTCCGTTGATTAAACGGCGCATGACCGGGCAGATTGCCGGCATGGTCGGCGCTTACGGCAATGTCGGCGGCGTGTTGTTTTTGACTATATTATCGTTTGTTACACCGGCCGTATTTTTTGTGATCATAGCGGCAGTAGCGTTAGCGGTATTAATTGCCGTACAGTTCATTGATGAACCCAAAGGCCACATGGCCGAAGTTCAGGAAGATGGGACTGTCGAAATGATTGAGTTGAATTAAAAGCAGGTAAAAGGGCGAAACGTTTTGAGTTGGTTAAGTGTAGCCGCTTAGCTAAAGCATCGAAGAAACATTAGGGACGGGGTTGCAAATCCCGTCCCGCTAGAAGGCGAAAATGTGAGAATGGAACGCAGATGACGCGGATACTTATGATGCAATAAGATTTTTCTTGAATTATCTGTGTTCATCATATTCATCTGCGTCATCAGCGTTCTATTTTTAACTGCTAAAATAAACCATCCCCGGATACTGACCATGCCCAAACCAACACTCAAAATCAGCATCGGCTCTGCCAGCGATAAAGGCATCAAGCCGGATAATGAAGATTTTTTCGGTTCGTTAATACCGGAAGGCCCGCAACTGACTCACAAAGGCATCGCCGTTGCGATTGCCGACGGCATGAGCGGCAGCGACGCCGGAAAACAGGCCAGCCACTGCTGTGTGATCAGCTTTTTAAGCGATTATTACAGCACCCCCGACTCCTGGTCGGTCAAACATGCCGGGCAAAAAATTCTTTCCGCCACCAATTCCTGGTTACACAGCCAGGGACAAAGCCGCTACGAATCGACTAAGGGCATGGTCAGTACGCTCAGCATTATTGTCCTGAAATCGACTACCGCACATATTTTCCATATCGGCGATTCGCGCATTTATCGCTTACGCCAAGGTAATTTTGAGCAGATAACCCGCGATCACCGCATCTGGATGAAAGAAAAAAATTATCTTAACCGGGCCATGGGCATAGAGCCGCATCTGGAAGTCGATTACCATGCGCTGCCTTTGGAATCCGGCGACCTGTTTTTGATGACGACCGACGGGGTACACGATTTTATCGATGAAAAAGCCCTGAAAAAGCTGCTGAGCCAAAATGGTGCGGAATTAACCCTGATAGCCGAAACCATCATGCAGCAGGCTGCAGCCAATAACAGCGATGACAATCTGACCTGCCAACTGGTCAGAATCGATGAATTACCCGATGCCAACGAAGACGAGGTTATTCGCCGTCACACCAACCTGCCCTTCCCGCCGCCGCTGGAGCCGGGCATGATGATTGACGGTTACCGGATTGAAGCGGAACTGCATGCCAGCAAACGCACCCAGATTTACCGGGCCTTCGATACCAAAACCGACAGCTTGGTTATTTTGAAAACCCCGTCTATCCTTTATGACGACGACACTCATTACATAGAACATTTCCTGCATGAAGAATGGGCCGGAAAACGCATTCGTCACGAAAACGTGCTGAAAATCCTCAGCCCCAATCGGGAAAAAAGCTGTATTTATTACGTCACCGAATTTCTCGAAGGCCCGACGCTCAGGCAATGGATAACCGCCAATCCCAAGCCGGATGTTAAAGAAACCCGGAAAATCGTCGAGCAAATCGCCAAGGGACTGCGCGCTTTTCATCGCATGGAAATGCTGCATCAGGATTTAAAACCGGAAAACATCATGCTCGATCAAAACGGCGTGGTTAAAATCATCGATTTCGGCTCGGTTAAAATCGCCGGCATCGCGGAAATTACCCCGCTGGATCATACCGAGAACGTGCTCGGCACCTTGAATTACACGGCGCCCGAATATCACTTGGGACAGCGCGGCACGGTACAATCCGACCTGTTTTCACTGGGCGTCATCACTTACGAGATGCTTAACGGCGCCCTGCCCTTCGGCCAGGATATGCCGGAAAAACCGAACAAAATGAATCTGGCAAAACTGCATTATGTACCCAGTTTTCATCACAATGCGATGGTGCCTATCTGGATTGACGGCGCATTAAAAAAAGCGACTGCAATAATTCCGCAATTTCGTTATGACGATTTATCGGAGTTTCTGTATGACTTGTCCACGCCCAATCCCAAGTTCCTGAGCGCTGAAGAGGCTATACCGTTAATACAGCGCAATCCGTTATTGTTCTGGAAAGGTTTGTCGGCAATATTGCTGTTCACGAATCTGGTGCTGATGTATTTGTTGGTATAGCCAATAAGGCGCGCACGGCACGCATTTTAATTGATGTTCCTCATCAAGTCACAACAACGCCTTGATCTCCGGTACGCAAGAGCCGCAGTTGGTTCCGGCTTTAAGGCAACGGCCGACTTCCTGATGGGTTTTAAGCCCTTTCTCCCTGATCGCGGCTTGTATGGTAAGTTCCCCGACATTAAAACAAGCGCAAACGATGGTGCCGACATCGGCGACGCCTAAGGGCGGCTTGCCGGTCAATAACGCCATCCGTTCCGTTTTTTCCAATTCTGTTTTAACAAAAAGCCCGGTCAACCAGTTGCGTTCCGGCAACTGCTCCCTGCGTTGCTCTACCTCGGCAACTGCTCCCTGCGTTACCCTACCTCCTGCATCCTTGCAGTCGTCCTGCATCCATGCAGTCGCCGGAAGCGCAGATTCGGCGGCGATAAATACCACGCTCTCCAAGCGATTATTCACTATCCGCGCGGCTCTGTAATTACCTTGAACGGGGTCTTGATATTCCTGCCACTGCGGAGTTGCGCCATCGTTGTCGCTGAGGTTCTTTTGCGCCCATTCCTGCCAGTTTTCAGGCAAAGTAAGCCCTGCCAGCTCATAGCGGTAAAATTGCTCGCCTTTGATTTTCACCCAATAATCCGGCGCATTGATGTTCAGCTCGCGGCGGGACAAAATAAAACCTTGCCAAACGGGTTGATAAGCTTTGATGCGTACCGGTGTATGCTTGCTTTCCGGTTGGTTGGAAATCGGGTCGACCTCGGCATTGACTAAGGCTCCCATGCGTCCTTTACTTGCGTATTGCTCCGTCCAATGCATCGGCACAAAGAGGCTGCCCGGAAGTTGGCTGTCGGTGACCTGTACTCGCGCAATCATCGATCCCCAATAGCTTTCTATGATTGCAAGGCTATTGGTAACCAAAGCGTGATTTTGGGCATCAATTGGATGCACTTCCACAAAAGGCTCGGATTTGTGCTGATTCAATTTCGCCGCAATAGCCGTACGGGTCATGGTATGCCACTGGTCGCGCAATCGGCCGGTATTTAAAATCAACGGGTAAGCCTGATCCGGCGGATTAACCGGCGGTCGCGGCGTAACCGCGATAAATTTGGCTTTGCCCGATTCGGTAAAAAACCGGCCGTCGTCGAACAATCTGGCTCTGCCTTGCGGATAAGCCTGATTAACCGGCCATTGGGTCGGCTGCAAACGATCATAATCATGCCGGCTAATGTCCGCAAACGCCGATATGTCGAAATCGCGCCGGCCGTTATTTTCAAAACCGGACAGCGCGGCGTGTTCGCGAAAAATTTCCACCGGGCTTTGATAATGAAACGCCTGCTCAAAACCCATGCGCCGCGCCACCTGGGTGATAATCCACCAATCGGGTTTGGCGCTGCCCGCCGGTTTAAACAATGCCCGTTGCCGTGAAATGCAGCGCTCGGAATTGGTTACCGTGCCGTCTTTTTCGCTCCAACCTTGTGCGGGTAACAGCACATGCGCCAAAGCGGTGGTATCGGTATCGGCGATGCAATCGGACATCACCACAAACTCGCAGCCCTGCAAAGCTTGTTTGACTTTATCGGCATTGGGCAAACTGACCACGGGGTTGGTGCCCATAATCCACACGGCTTTGACTTTGCCGTCGTAAATGGCGTCGAACAGGTCCACGGCAGGATAGCCCGGCTTTTTGGCAATGTTTTGGGTGTTCCAAAACCGTGCGACCCGATCTATATCGTCGGTATTGGAAAAATCCATGTGCGCGGCCAGCTGATGCGATAAGCCGCCGACTTCACGCCCGCCCATTGCGTTAGGCTGTCCGGTCAGCGAAAACGGCCCCATGCCCGGTTTGCCGATTCTGCCGGTCGCCAAATGGCAGTTGATAATTGAGTTGACCTTGTCGGTGCCGGATGACGATTGGTTGATGCCTTGGCTGTATAAACTGATGACTTTTTCATGGCCGGCGAACCATTGATAAAAACGCTGCAGGTCGTCTTTACCCAGTCGGCAAAGCGCTGCAACCTGTTCAATATCGATGTCGGCAGCATTCAGGGCTTCGCTAAAGCCTTCGGTATGGGCTTCGATATAAGCCGAATCCAGCGCGTTTTGCTTGCTCAAAAAATGCAGCAAGCCGTTAAACAAACCGGCATCGCTGCCGCTCGCCAACGGTAAGTGCAAATCGGCGATGTCGCAACTGACGGTACGGCGCGGGTCGATCACCACCACTTTTAACGCCGGGTTGGCTTCCTTGGCCGCGCGTATCCGCTGAAAACTGACAGGGTGGCACCAAGCGGCATTCGAGCCTATCAGCACGACCATTTCGGCCTGTTCGAAATCCTCATAACAGCCCGGCACGGTATCGGAGCCGAAGGCGCGTTTATGGCCGGCGACCGAAGACGACATGCACAAACGGCTGTTGGTATCCATATTGCCGCTGCCGATAAAACCTTTCATCAGCTTGTTGGCGACATAATAATCTTCGGTCAATAATTGCCCGGAACCGTAAATCGCCACCGCATCGGCGCCGTATTTTTCGATAGTACTGATAAAGGAGTCGGCAACCAAATCCAGCGCTTGGGTCCAGATAGTTTCACGCCCATAGACTTTTGGCTGCAGCAGCCTGCCTTTAAGTTCAACGGTTTCGCCGAGCGCCGAACCTTTGGAGCAAAGCCGCCCGAAATTGGCCGGATGCGCAGTGTCGCCGCTGATTTTCAGGCGATGATGGGGTTCATCGACTTTCGCGCTAATGCCGCAGCCAACGCCGCAGTAAGGACAAGTGGTTTGTATGGGTTTATTCATTAAAACGGTTTGAATGTAAGTAGGTTAATGCTTTAAGCGTACTGCAGAATAGAACAACATCAGCCTACCCTGCATAAGCTTTACCGAAAATCAGCACATCTCTTATCTCGGAGATATTGTCTTCCTTCTCCAGCAATTCCTGATACCAGCTGCCATCGGCCGTATCACCGTACAGCACCGCGCCAATCAGCTTATTGGCCTTAATGACCAGCTTCTTGTAAATGCCTAAAGCGGGGTCGGTAAAATGGATGCTTTCACAGTTTTTACCGCCCTGAAAATCGCCGACCGAAAATAGGTTGATACCGGTCACCTTAAGCTTGGTCGCGGTCGGCAAGGTGATATATTCGGCCGCGCCATGGGCGCTGAGATGGTTGGCGCAGACTTTGGCCTGCTCAAACAGCGGGGCGACCAAACCGAAGGTAGAACCGCGATGCTGGATACATTCGCCTACCGCATAAATGCTGGGGTCGTAGCTTTGCAAAGTATCATTGACGACGATGCCGCGCTCGCAATAAATACCCGCTTCCTGAGCCAACGTCATATTGGGGCGCACGCCGATTGCGGTAATAAACAAATCGCAGTCAAGCCGGCTGCCGTCTTCGAAACTGACCGTAGTGATGTGTCCTTGTTCATCGCCCGACAATTGCGTAAGTTTGGCAGCCATTTTAAATTTCAAGCCGCGTTGTTCAAGTTCCGTTTGCAGCATTTTTGCGGCGGACTTGTCCATTTGCCGGTTCAGCAATATTTCATGGTTATGAATCACAGTGACATCCATGCCTCTTGAAACCAAGCCATTGGCGGCTTCCAGACCTAACAACCCGCCGCCCAAAACCACCGCTTTATTATGGCTGCGGCTGTAAGCCAGCATCTTATTGACATCGACAATGTCCCGAAAGCTGATCACGCCATCCAGGTCATTGCCCGAAATAGCCGGTATCACGGCTTTGGAGCCGGTAGCGATTAACAGCCGATCATATCCGGCCAAGGTGCCGTCTTGGGCGTAAACTTTTTTATGTTTCCGGTCTATGCGCACCACGGCTTTATCTTCACCGGCATGCAGCGCTATGCCGTTATCGAGGTACCATTGACGGTTATTGATAACAATGTCCTCAATGGTTTTCTCGCCGCACAGCACCGAGGACAGCATGATGCGGTTATAGTTGCCGTAAGGCTCGGCGCCGAACACGGTGATATCGTATTTATCCGGCGCGGCAGTCAGCAGTTCCTCTACGGTACGCATACCCGCCATGCCGTTACCTATGACGACCAAGCGTTGTTTCATCGGCTTATTCCTTATGATTGAATGCCATCAAGTCAGGCTGTTTGCAATTCATAAGCAATCCGCATGCCGGATAGCTATTCTGTGATTTCCTGAATCTAAAACCTAAAAACCGAGGCCGTACGCGCTAAAATGGTGCATATATAAATTACCAACGCAATTAACGAGCGATAATAGTGCAAGACAAGGGGTTCAAGTCCAAGTTTGCGCCTATTCTCATTGCCGATATGAATGCAGGCTGAGTAGGACGCGCCTTGCGCGCCAAAGGTAAAGTTAAGGTTTAAGCGTCTATTTAATCCCAAGCGGAGAAGAGGCGCGCACGGCGCGCGCTACGTTAAACGCCTGTTGTCATTATCGGCCTACAAATTGCTATGCAAACTATAACGCCCTTACTTTAAAAGACTTTAAAGCAAATTATGCATAAACGTATACTTGATCACCTTAACGGCGCAATCTTGTTATTCGATCGCGACCTCACTCTCACTTATCTTAATTCCGCCGGAGAAATTCTGCTTGCCGACAGCTCGCGCCACTTGGTAGGCCTTAGCGCTTACGAGTTATTCAAGAATTCCGATCCGGCGCTGCTGATGAATTTACAACAATGCTTAACTATGGCGGAGCCGCTGGTAGACCGTGAGCTTATTCTGGATCGAATGAGCCACAGCGTCACCGTCAACATCAGTGCAACGCCGTTATTACAAAATGAGCAAGTCAACGAGATTTTGGTCGAGTTGCAACAAGTCGACAATCACCTGCGCATCTCCAAGGAAGAACAGCTATTAACCCAGCAAAACACGGCCAGATTATTGGTCAGGGGCTTGGCCCATGAAATCAAAAACCCCTTGGGCGGCTTGCGCGGTGCGGCGCAATTGCTGGATCTCGAATTAGCCGACCCGGAACTGAAGGAATATACCCGGATTATCATCGCCGAATCCGATCGCCTGCAAGGCTTGATGGATAAAATGCTGGGGCCCAATAAACTGCCCAATAAAAAAGCCATCAATATCCACGAAGTGCTGGAGCGGGTCAGGCAACTGGTTCAAGCCGAATCCAGCCTGACCATTAAATCCGACTACGATCCCAGTATTCCCGACATCCTGGCCGATAAAGACCAGCTGATCCAGGCTATTTTAAATATCGCCAAAAATGCCGTGCAGGCACTGAACGGCGAGGGCGACATTATCATCAAAACCCGAATTCACCGGCAAGTGACCATCGGCCGCAAACGCTACAAATTGGCGGTGAAATGCGACATTATCGATAATGGGCCGGGCATCGACGCCGACATGATGAACCAAATATTTTACCCGATGATTACCGGACGCGCAGACGGCACCGGACTGGGTTTGTCCATAGCCCAAGCCCTGATCAATCAGCATAACGGCTTGATTGAATGCAGCAGCGAACCGGGAAACACGGTATTTTCGATTTTCTTACCCATTTTTACACCGGGAGAGACCCCTAATGACTAAGTCCGAAACTGTCTGGATCATCGATGACGACAAATCCATACGCTGGGTCGTGGAAAAAGCCCTGCAAAAAGCGGACATCAGCACCCGCAGTTTTTCCGGTGCGACCGATTTGCTGGGCGCCTTGCAAAACGACCTGCCCGATGCATTGATTACCGATATTCGTATGCCCGGCATGGACGGGCTGGAGCTTTTAAACAAGATTCAACTGAGCCACCCGAACCTGCCGGTTATTGTGATGACTGCTCACTCCGACCTGGAAAGCGCCGTCTCGGCATTCCACGGCGGCGCTTTCGAATACCTGCCCAAGCCCTTCGATATTAAAGAAGTCGTCGATCTGGCCCACAGAGCCTGCATCCACAGCAAGCAACAGCAAATTGGAGTGACCGATATACATACCGCAGAAGAAACCACGCCCGAAATTATCGGCGAAGCGCCATCGATGCAGGAGGTATTCCGCGCCATAGGCAGATTGGCCCGGTCGCATATCACCGTACTGATCAACGGCGAATCGGGCACCGGCAAGGAACTGGTCGCCAAAGCCCTGCATCGTCACAGCCCCCGAGCCGCCAACCCGTTCATCGCGCTGAATATGGCCGCCATCCCCAAAGACCTGATGGAATCGGAGCTGTTCGGCCATGAAAAAGGCGCCTTTACCGGCGCACAATCGCGCCGTGCCGGTCGCTTTGAACAAGCCGACTGCGGCACCTTGTTTCTTGATGAAATCGGCGACATGCCCGCCGAACTGCAAACCCGTTTATTACGCGTATTGGCCGACGGCGAGTTTTATCCGGTCGGCTCGCACGCATCGGTAAAAGTCGATGTACGCATTATTGCCGCCACCCACCAGAACCTTGAAACCCTGGTAGAGCAAGGCCGTTTTCGGGAAGATTTATTCCACCGCTTAAACGTTATCCGTATCCATATCCCGCCCTTGCGCGAGCGCAAACAGGACATACCTTTACTGCTGCGCCACTTTTTAAATCAAGCGGCGATTGAACTCAATACCGAAATTAAAATCTTAAAACCCGAAGCGGAAGCTTTTTTAAGCACATTGGACTGGCCGGGCAATGTGCGGCAACTGGAGAACAGCTGCCGCTGGCTGACCGTGATGGCTTCGGGCCGGGAAATTCACCTGCACGACCTGCCTCCCGAATTGCTCAATAGCGGCTCGGAAAAAAACGCGGCCGAAACCGGCTGGGAAGCCTTGCTGAGAAACTGGATAGACCAGCAATTGCTGCGTTCTCACGTAGCGCACGGCAGCGACGGCGAAATCGCCAAACAGGTCATTCCTGCCGTTGAGACCATTTTAATTAAAGCCGCGTTAAACTTTACCCACGGCAAGCGCCACGAAGCCGCTATTTTATTGGGCTACGGCAGAAACACCCTGACCCGGAAGATTCAGGAGTTGGGAATATAATCGTATTGCGGCGGTTGATAGGCTCAGGGATGGAATTAACAACGCGTAAATCCGGCTCCCTTTTGAAAAAGAGGGAGCCGGGAGCATATACCCTCAACGGCCAGAATATGGCCGGCAGTAAAATCCGCGTTAAAAAAGCCGAGTAAAGCCGGCATTCATTACAGACTGATTTCGATCCTTTTCGGATTCAAAGCTACGATGTCTGCATGAACTGTTGACTGTCATTTCAAAACAGCTTATTCAGACGCAGCCCCCATAAAATTTATAAATACCACCATGAATAAAGATCATTTAACAGGTTTTATTCAACCGAGTAATGTCTGCAATGAATCTTTTTTCTATGGAGCTATTTATGAATACCCTAATAAAATTCACAGCCATTTTATTAATGTCTGTATTTGAAGTTGCCGCAAACGCCAAATCAAACTTTGACATCATCGCCAATCTCGATACCGGTCCGGGCAATGTAACCGTTACCGATAACGGCCGCATCATCATGAGCATGCATCAGTTTTATCAGCCGAAGTACAGCGTGGTTGAGTATAAAGATAAACAGCTGACGCCATTCCCTAACAAAGAACTGGCCGATTCGGATTCAATTTCAAAGCTGAAACTCGATTCGGTGCTGGGCATCCGCAGTGATGCCAATGGCATAGTATGGATGCTGGATAACGGCATGCGCAGCGGTGTAACGCCTAAGCTGGTAGGCTGGGACAGCCGCAGCAATAAACTGCATCAAGTCATCCATTTGCCGACACCGATAGCGCCCAAGGATGCTTTTGTTAACGATTTTGCGGTCGATACCCGGCACAATCATATTTTTATCAGCGATCCGGCCGGTGGGACAAACGCGGCCTTGATTGTCGTCAACCTGAGCTCGGGAACGGCAAGACGCGTACTTGAAGGACATAACAGCGTTATTCCTGAAGATGTCGATTTGATCATCGATAATGTAGCGGTTCAAGTTAAAGATAAATCCGGGAAATTGCTTCGGCCTCATATCGGAGTCAACCCGATTACGGAAGACCTAAACAACGAATGGGTTTATTTCGGTCCGATGCATGGACTGAATCTCTATCGGATAAAGGCGGACGATCTGGTCAATGAAAACCTGGATGCGAAGGTTTTGGCAAACCGTGTTGAACGCTACAGTGATAAACCGATTTCGGACGGCATGACCATCGACAGGGATAACAACATCTACCTGGGCGAGCTGGCGGCCAATGCGATTGGCGTTATTTCGGCCGACAAAAAATACCAACGGCTGGCTCAGTGCCCGCGCCTGTCGTGGGTGGATTCGTTCAGCTTCGGGCCTAATGGGCAATTGTTTGCGGTGGTCAATCGATTACATCAGTCAGCAACGCTTAACGGCGGAGTATCGGCATCAAAACCGCCGTATTATCTGTTACAGATAAAAGCCTTGGCTCCCGGATTAACCGGACGCTGACAAAACTGATAAACCGTTAAGGTAACTCGCAAAAAATAAACCACAAATATAATGGAACGCAGATGCCAAAAGTAGGCGCCTCTAGGCGACGCAGATGATTATGATAAACACGGATAACCCATGAAAAATCTGCGTCAATCATAAGTATCAGCGTCATCTGCGTTCTATTTTGTTGATTTATTGTGTATTTTATTTATTGCGAGTTGCCTAATGTTCCGACCTATCGCTATTATTTTGTCTCGCAGCCAAAGATGGGCCGGATCCTTATCGTATAACGGATGCCAAATCATGACTAACTCGTAACAAGGAAGCTCGATGGGCACCGGAAATATTTCCAAGGGTGCGAATTTTTTAAACTGCTCGGCAATCCGATAAGGTAGCGACAGTATCATATTGGTTTCGGCAACGATCAGGGGTGCGGAAAGAAAATGCGGGACGATCAATTTAATGCGCCGCTCCAATCCCAATTCGGTCAATTTTTGGTCAACCAGGCCCACATTGCTCCCCGTTCGGGAAATCAACATATGGGGAGCCTCCACGTACTCTGCTAACGACGGCGCTTTTGTTATCAGCGGATGATCTTGCCTGACCACGCAAGCCATCCGGTCGCTGAATAAATGTTCAGCGTGTAAATGAGCGGGCGGGTTTAACACCGATTCAAAACCGAGCACGACATCAAGACTCCCGTTTTCCAATGAGGCGACCGGAAATGATGATTCGGTGCGCTTAATGTGAATATCAATGCCGGGCGCTATTTGGCCTATCAATCCCGATAATTCGGGTATTAACAGAAATTCCATATAATCCGTGGCCGCAAGCACAAAGCGCCGCTGGCTCGTTCCGGCTTCAAATGGCAAGGGCGGTTGAATCAATTGCTCCATCTCATTCAGTAAGCTCCTGACCGGTTCAATCAAGGCTAAGGCTCTTGCCGTGGGTTTCATCCCCGCCGGTGTTTTAACCAGCAATGGATCATCCAGCTGTTGCCGTAGTCTTTGCAAAATATGGCTCATCGCCGACTGCGTAATAAACATCTGCTCCGCAGCACGGGTCACGTTCAACTCGCGCATCAGCACATCGAACGCCACCAATAAGTTCAGGTCAAAAGTTCTTAAATTAGACATACGGGACTCTTTCAATGTTGATTTGGCAAGATTGATTCGGCGTTAGCATAACAAAAATGGCCTTCCATTTGGGCGGGACAGTAACCAGGATTTATTCATCATGATTGACGGTTTGCCCCGATCATAAAAACAGGTTGTGTTGTGGGAGCGATGCCTACATCGCGATTATAAAGGACAATCTTACAGTTAATCGCGACGTAGGCGTCGCTCCCACAAAAAAATAATTTCTACGATAATCGACTGTCCCTGCTTAAATGGGTAGCCACAAAAACACAGTCTGCCCACCATGAATTGTGTCAATGATGCGATGAAATTTAAACATTTAACAACGTCATCTTTTCAATCTACTGTATTACTCAAGCGTGTTGTTTAGCCTGAGTCGATCAAATTCCCCCTCAATGGTCCGATCGACACTTTACGACACGCTCACTCTTTTGGATAAGAAAAATCAGTCTATTGGTAGGAGAAGCAATTATGTCTGTAAATATTTCAAATCAATCCGTTCGACCCTATACCGGAGAAAAAGCGCGGATTACCCGCGCTTACGATTACCTGATCCTGGTATTGGCTTTATTTTTGTTTATCGGTTCCTTTCATCTTCATTTCGCGCTGACTGTCGGCGACTGGGATTTCTGGGTGGACTGGAAAGACAGGCAATGGTGGCCGCTGGTGACGCCGTTAATGGGTATAACCTTTCCGGCTGCGGTTCAGTATGTCTTGTGGAATAAATTTCGTCTGCCGATGGGCGCCACTCTGTGCGTTGCAGCCCTATTGATAGGTACTTGGATTACACGGGTATTTGCTTACCATTATTGGAATTTTTTTCCGATTAACATGGTTTTACCCGCGACGATGTTGCCCGGCGCATTGGTTTTGGATTTTATCCTGATGCTGAGCAATAGCCTGACGATAACGGCCATTTTTGGCGGAGCAGCATTTGCATTGCTGTTTTACCCCAGTAACTGGCCCATCTTCGGCCTATTTCATGTGCCTGTTGAGCAGGGTAACGGGCAAGTGACCGTAGCCGATCTATTCGGATTCCAGTACATACGCACCGGGATGCCCGAATATTTACGCATCATTGAAAGAGGTACTTTGCGAACCTACGGTCAATATGCGACACCGCTGTCGGCATTTTGTTCGGCACTTTTATGCACCCTGATGTACACCTTATGGTGGTATATCGGCAAGTGGTTCTCGACCGTTCGTTACCTTAACAAAATCTAAAAGGAGAGGTTTATGAAAACGATTTTAGTCAAAACCTTAATGTCATTCTGCCTTATTTTCTCCGTGTATTTGATGGATGTTCAGGCTGTCATGGCTCACGGTGAGAAAGCCTTGGAGCCGTTCATCAGAATGCGCACCATACAATGGTATGACGTGCATTGGTCAAAACAAGCTTTCAATGTCAATGAAGAAATCAGCGTCAGCGGTAAATTTCATGTCGCTGAAGATTGGCCTATCGGCGTACCCAAACCGGAAGCTTCATTTTTAAACATATCAACACCAGGGCCGGTGTTAATCAGAACCGAGCGTTATCTGAACGGCAAACCCTGGACTAATTCAGTGGCTTTGGAGCCGGGCGGCGATTACAACTTCAAGGTCGTGCTCAAGGGGCGCATGCCCGGTCACTATCACATCCATCCGTTCTTTAACTTAAAAGATGCCGGACAAGTGATGGGGCCGGGTGTGTGGCTGGATATAGCCGGTGATGCGTCGGATTTTACCAATCCGGCCAAGATAATAAACGGCGCTTTGATCGATATGGAGAGCTATGGCTTTACCAATGGGGTTTTGTGGCATTTGTTCTGGGGAATATTGGCAACAGCCTGGCTATTATGGTGGGTGCGCAGACCCTTATTCATAGCCCGCTATCGCATGCTGGAAGCCGGTATGGAAGATGAGTTGATCACGCCGCAAGATCGTCTAATCGCCAAAATAGCCATGGTCGCTGTGCCGGTCATGGTATTGGCTTTTAACGCGATGACGAACAATGAATTTCCAAACACGATTCCACTACAGGCTTCTTTGGATCAGATTTTACCGCTTCCGGCTCAGGTTAATGCCGGTATCATTAATGTCGATACTTTAAAAGCCGAATACCGGGTAGCAGAACGGGCCATGAAGTTTGACTTGAAAATCGATAATCAAAGCAATGCTCCCATTCATGTCGGCGAATTTTCGACAGCCAACGTGTATTTTATGAATAAGGCGTTGCCGGTACCGCATCAAGATCTTTCGGGCAGTTCGACCGTTTCCGAGGAAGGGATGAGTTTGGATAATAACGACGCCATAAAACCAGGTGAACAACGCACCATGACAATTACTGTCAAAGATGGCTTATGGGAATCCGAAAAACTGGATGGTTTGATTCGCGATGCGGATAGCCGAATAGGCGGCCTGTTGTTTCTTTACGACGATCTCATAGGCAAACGCTATATATCGAGCATTACCGCCGCTGTCATTCCAAAATTCGATTAACCTCATTAGGAGAACATCATGGCTATATCATCCGAGCAATTAAAGGCTGCGCTGCCTGAACAATTAAAAGCCCCACTTGAACAACTGGGTAACACTCCCTGGTATTTGAAGGATTTGCCCACTTATCTAAAGGCTTTTGGCATTCTAACTGTCATCTACATTGGCTTGCGTTTGTATCAAGGCGAATTTGCAGTTTCCGCCGGACTGGATTCCTATGAACCCGAATTCGAACAATACTGGATGCGTTTGTTTTATATTGAGCTAGTGGTTCTGGCGGTATTTACGACGGGTTTATGGGGGTATTTATGGTTTTCACGTGATCGCAATCTGGATTCGATCAGCCCTAAAGAGGAGATTCGCCGTTATTTCACGTTGACGATGTGGATTAGCGTCTACACCTTTGCCGTCTACTGGGCCGGCAGTTATTTTGCCGAACAGGATAATTCCTGGCATCAAGTGGCGATTCGCGACACTCCCTTTACTGCTAATCATATTATTGAGTTTTATTTCAATTTTCCGCTCTATGTCATATTAGGTGGAAGCGCTTGGGTTTATGCCCGGACCCGGTTGCCTCTTTATGCGAAAGGTATTTCCCTGCCGTTGACGCTGGCGGTTTTCGGGCCGTTCATGATCCTGGTCAGTGTCGGCTTTAATGAATGGGGGCATACCTTCTGGTTCAGGGAGGAATTTTTCGCCGCGCCGATTCATTGGGGTTTTGTGATCGGAGTCTGGTTTGCGTTGGGCGTCGGCGGCATCTTGCTGCAAGGCGTGACTCGCTTGATTGAGCTGCTTGATGATCTGGAAGATGCGCCATGATTTATCAATTGCTTTAACTATTCCGAATACATCGCCAATCATGGCAATTATTCCCATCCTCGTTCCCACGCAGCGTGTCACTGCCATTAAGTTAAGTTTTGTAGGAGCGGGCCGTGCCCGCGATGAGGGCGCTACAAGTCTACAATCGCTGTGCAAATGTCGCGGGCACGGCCCGCTCCTACGGCGTTCCTCGTTCCCACGTGCTGCGCTCGTCTTTATACACAAGTCTGTTCAAGACGGGACGTAAGCCGGAATAAGCCCGCCCGGCGATAGCCAGGGTGGGCGTTTCCGGCACTCCCAAGTCTCGGGATGCCGGAAACGCCTGTCCTGCGCTAAAGCGCGGACAGGCTTATTCCGGCCTACATCGAGATGTGTATAACGATGAGCGCGCTGCGTGGGAACGAGATAATTACTTTGACCATTTCGAATACGTCGCTAATCATGATAACCATTAAACGCGTCGGCATCCATTATGCCTGGGTCGTACTCGCTGTTACTTTTACTTGTTTGTTTGCTTCATCGACGCTCCGATCTGTTCCGGGCATCATCATGCTGTCGCTGGAACATGAATTTAATTGGAGTCGGGAAACAATAAGCGCTGCGGTTTCGATCAACCTGCTGTTGTTTGGGCTTGCCGGTCCTTTTTTAGGCAGGCTGATGGATTTATACGGTACTAAAGCCATAACCGTGATAATGCTTACCCTGGTCACTTTAGGCGCAGGTGGCAGTATTTTCATGCAGGAGCCCTGGCAACTGTATTTGTTTTGGGGCGTGATCATTGGCGCAGGTTCGGGGGGAACCTCAATAGTAATGGGATCGGCTGTTGTCAATCGCTGGTTTCGTCAACGGCGCGGTCTGGCTTTGGGTATTTTGGGAGCCGCTTTTTCGTCGGGCCAATTAATTTTCACGCCTATTATAATGAACTTGAACATGCAGTTGGGTTGGCGGGCTGTAACACTGTTTATCGCTTTAATGCTGGGTTTGGTCGTATTGCCTCTGGTTATGATATTGATGGCTAATAATCCCGCCTTAAAAGGATTACAGCCTTATGGTGACGATGGGAATACTGCATCTGAGCTTCCTCCTGACCCGAACCCGATGCGTTCGGCAATGGCCGGCTCTCAGTTCTGGTTGCTGGCTTTCAGCTTCGGTATCTGCGGCTTTACCACCTCAGGCCTGTTTCAGACGCACTTGATTTCTCACGGCATCGAACACGGCTTCCCGGAAATGACCATGGCCGTGTCATTAGGCGTAATGGGCGCTACCGATATTGCAGGGACGATTTTTTCCGGTTGGCTATGCGATCGCTTTGGTAAACGTTGGCCGCTTGCGATTTATTACGCACTTCGCGGTATTTCATTAATGTTGTTGCCTTATGTCGAATCGACCGGGCAACTGATGGCGTTTTCCGTGGTTTACGGGCTTAATTGGTTATCGACGGTTCCGGCGACCTCAGCGCTCACAGCGGATTTGTTCGGCAAGCAAAATGTCGGCGTCGTATTCGGCTGGATTTGTTTTGCCCATCAGATTGGAGCGGCGTTAGCCTGTTACGGCGCCGGCTATTTACATGCTTTGTTCGGGAATTACACATTGGCTTTTACGACATCCGGCCTTTTTGCCTTAGTCGCAACCGGCTTGGTCGTTAAGCTACGCGACTGAAGATGAATTTTCCAAACCTAAAATTAAAAACTACCGGCCTTTAACTATATTGACTAAAGGCTCTAATGTGTTTCTTACTACCGCTTCAGGATCATATGAATGATTAATGCTTGGGCAAAACCGCCGTTTATTTCCCTCAAACTCGCGAATACAGTCATCTAAGCGATGCTGATAACATAAAACGCAACGATTTAACCGGCGCTGATAACGGCAATAAGCATGCATGACTAAATAATCGAGGCGATCAAACTTGGTTTTGTTTTCTAGCGATAGCGCATATTGTTCGACGTGCAATACGGCATAAAGATCCCGTGCTTGGTTTATCAGGGTGTCATTATCCATTTCCGATACCTTTAAGTTATGGGTTAATAACCTCAGCTTACAGACTTAATATGACAGAATCCCTTTAATCTACCGGTTATTTCAGACTTGCCAAATCAATAACGAAACGGTATTTCACATCGCTTTTCAGCATACGCTCGTAGGCTTCATTAACCTGCTGGATCGGGATGATTTCGATATCTGAAGTAATGGCGTTTTCGGCACAGAAATCGAGCATTTCCTGGGTTTCCTTCAAGCCGCCGATTAAAGAACCGGCAATGCTGCGGCGCTTGAAAATCAAGTTGCCGATGGCCGGTGACGGATGCGGATGATCGGGCAAGCCCACCAGACATAAAGTGCCGTCGCGCTTCAGCAATGCCGTGTAATGATCCAGATTATGCGGTGCCGCTGCGGTGTTTAAAATAAAGTCAAAACTGGCAAGATGCTTTTGCATCTCGTCCGGATTTTTAGACACCACCACTTCATCGGCTCCGAGCCGTTTGGCATCTTCGGTCTTACCCGGTGTCGTGGTAAAAAGCACCACATGTGCGCCAAACGCATGGGCGAATTTTATGCCCATGTGACCCAGTCCGCCCAAACCGACAATGCCGACTTTATCGCCTTTGCCTACCTTCCAATGCCGCAACGGCGAATACGTGGTAATTCCCGCACACAGCAACGGCGCCACAGCGGCCGGATCAAGTTTATCGGAAACACGCAGCACAAAATCCTGGTTAACCACGATCTGTCCGGAATAGCCGCCGTAGTTGCTGCCGCCGGTATATTTATCGGGACTGTTATAAGTGAATTCGGCGTTATTACAGAATTGCTCCAGATGATCGCGGCAATCCGGGCATGCCCGGCAGGAATCAACCAGGCAACCGACGCCAACGGTATCTCCGGGTTTGAACGCAGTGACCTCGCTACCGACTTCCGTCACTTTGCCGACAATTTCATGGCCGGGCACCATCGGAAATACTGAATTACCCCACTCGTTGCGCACTTGATGAATATCCGAGTGGCAAATCCCGCAGAACAGAATTTCAATCCTGACATCGGTGGCGGTAGGATCCCGTCGCTCAAAACTAAACGGTACCAGTGGAGAATTGTGCTTATGGGCCGCGTAACCAATCGTTTTTTGCATAACAGTCTCCTTAAATCTTAAGTTACTCAGTAAAAGCTGTAGTTGCCGACACCAAGCAATAAGAATGATCTCATTGCCTTTAACAGCATCGGTTTCATGACAAACACCATAGCTTTTTTCAATATTGATTAATATAAGTCAATGCGCTGAAACAGCTTCCGGGCAAAAGCCTTGAAGCGCTTCGTTTACAAACCTCTCTTACAACACATCCAATTGGGCGTAGGCCAGCATCAACCATTTGAGACCGACTTGCTTGAAATTGATCTGCACTCTTTCCTGGGCGCCGCTGCCTTCCATCTGCAACACTACGCCTTCGCCGAACTTGACATGGCTGACGCGTTGGCCCAGTTTGTATTTTCCTTCCGATTGCAAAGACTGCGCTTTCGGTTTTACCGAAGTCACCGGACGAGTCACAGTGGCGCGCATCCTGACTTCCTGGATATGTTCCGGCGGAATCTCGCGCAAAAAGCGCGATGGCCTGGGGTAAGTTTCCCGACCGTACAGACGCCTGGATTCGGCATAAGTTAAATACAATTGCCGCATGGCACGGGTAATACCGACATAGCAAAGCCTGCGCTCTTCTTCCAACCGTCCGACATCCTCGACGGACTGTTGCGACGGAAATAGGCCTTCTTCCATACCGACCAAAAATACCTGCTTAAATTCCAGTCCTTTGGCCGAATGCAGAGTCATCAGTTGTACGCAATCGTCGAAGTCATCGCCTTGCAGTTCACCGGATTCCAGTGTGGCATGGGTCAGAAACATATCCAGCTCGTTCAAACTTTCTTCATCTTCCAACGCCGCGTCAGCTCCCGGCTGACTTGCGGCATACACGCCATCCATGGCGATATCGCCGATTGTAATGGCGTCGAAAAGCCGCGCCGCATTGACCAGCTCCTCGAGATTTTCCACTTTTTCTTCATCTTTGTCGGTCTTGTCCTTTTTATAGAGTTCAATCAAACCGCTTTTTTCGACCACCAGTTTGACTTTTTCATAAAGCTCCAGACCTTCCGTTTGTGCGGCAAACTGTTTGATCAATTCCAAAAAGCCTATCAAGGCATTGGTCGCCCTTGCCGACAGACTGCGTTGATTTATCAGCACGATGGCCGCAGCCCATAAAGAAAGCGCTTGATCCCGTGCTATGTTCCGGATATCGTCGACGGTTTTTGTGCCTATGCCGCGCGTTGGGGTGTTGATCACCCGTTCGAACGAAGCGTCGTCATTGCGATTGGACATTAGCCTTAAATAAGCCAGCGCGTTTTTAATTTCCGCCCGCTCGAAAAAGCGCAAGCCGCCGTAAACTCGGTAAGGTGTGCCGGTGGTCATCAATCTTTCTTCAAACTGACGGGATTGGGCATTGGATCGATATAAAATAGCGACATCATTGCGCATGCCACCCTCGTTGACCCAAGCCCTGATGCGATCGACCACAAAATGAGCTTCATCCTGTTCGTTAAATGCCGCGTACAAGGAAATCAAATCGCCGTCGCCGGCATCGGTCCACAACTCCTTGCCCATACGGCCGTCATTGGCGCTGATAACCTTGTTGGCGGCTTTCAGGATATTGCCGGTGGAGCGGTAATTTTGTTCCAGTTTTATGACTTGATGATTGGGATAATGTTTTTGAAAGTTGTAGATGTTTTCAATTTTCGCGCCGCGCCAGCCGTAAATGGACTGATCATCGTCACCGACGACAAAAATATTGTCCTTGCCCTCGGTCAATAGCCGCAACCAGGCGTATTGTATGGTGTTGGTATCCTGGAACTCGTCGACATGAACCTGTCTGAAGCGCTGCTGATAAAACTCCAGCACGTCGTCGTTATCGCGCAGCAATTCATGCGCCCGCAACAGCAACTCGGCAAAATCCACCAGACCGGAGCGGTCGCACAGCTCTTCATAGGCTTTATAGATAGTCAGCATTTGCCGTTGGTAAAGATCGTGAGTCTCCATCATATGCCGGGCCCTGACGCCCTCGTCTTTTTGCGCGTTGATATACCACTGTATTTGGCGCGGCGGCCATTTGTCGGCATCGAGGTTAAGCGTGGCTAACAGACGTTTGATCAGCCGTAACTGGTCGCCGGAATCCATCACCTGGAATGTTTCCGGCAATTTGGCCTGTTTGGCATGGCGTCTTAACAGACGATGGGCTAAACCGTGAAAAGTGCCTATCCACATGGATTGCGCGGACATGCTGAGCAAATCCTCAATTCTGCCGCGCATTTCCTTGGCTGCTTTGTTGGTAAAAGTGACCGCCAGAATACTGTGCGCCGACACCCCTTCTACTTGGATTTGCCAAGCGATGCGATGAACTAAAACACGGGTTTTGCCGCTACCGGCACCGGCCAAAACCAGCACGGCTTGGGAAGGCGCGGTAACGGCCTGACGCTGGGCATCATTGAGGGGGTCTATTATTGGAGTAACATCCATTGCCTAAAGCACCTACTGTTGGTATTTTTTCGCTTGCACATTTTTTGGAGCTGTGTATATTGCCTAGGTCCAATAATGACAAACTGAACCGTTGCTTTGTTTTTTAAAGATAATAATAACTACACACAGAGGATTTTAAGATGAACTTTGATTTTAAACGTATGCTTAAATTTGAACACAACGTTGGTGAAAAGGAAAAAAAATACCGATTATACGCAGGAGCGGCACTTCTGGTTATTTCACTGTTCGTCCCCGGCGGTGAGGTTCTTTTATTATTAGTGGGTTTGGTTCTTGTTGCCACAGGTTATTCAGGTTGGTGCCCTGCCTATTCAGGGCTTAACAAAAACACTTGCGAAGCTGAAGCCGCCTCTACTGAAAGCGCTCCTACGGACAGCGACTCTTCAGAAGGCTAAGCAGGTAGGGTGGGCAGCGCTTTTCTGCCCACCACATTAATGAATCCATCGTTATTGGTGTTGTATACGGTGGGCGAAAAAGCCTACCCACCCTACTCGTCTTCCTTGCGAAACTCACCTTCCAGCACGTTATGTTCAGCCGTTTTTGCCTGCTGAAAATGCGCTCCCGCCTGAACCAGATAATGTTCGATCACAAATTGGGCGATTCTTCTCCGCGACTGCGGGATTAAACAGGCAAAGCCGATTATATCGGTAATAAAACCCGGCGTTAGCAATAACGCTCCGCCTACCAGAATAATCGGACCTTCTATCATCTCATAAGCGGGTATCACGCCTTGCGCCAAACTCTCCTGAAAGCGCTGAAACGTTGCAAAGCCTTGCTGTTTCAATAACCAAGCGCCCAGCACTGCGGTAAACACCACCAGTAAAATGGTCGGAAATGCGCCGATAATTCCACCCACCTGTATCAGCAAATAAATCTCTGCAAAAGGAATAATCAGCACGACCAGAAATAGTGTTTGAAAAATTTTCATCTAAAGTACTCTTGTTGTAGTCATCGTCGTTACAATATAGAGACAATTCCGGTGAATTTCTAGGATAATATCCGTCGCTCCCGTTTTTATGACTTGTAACATGCCTGCTAATCATCAAATAATTTTTTGTACTTGCCCTGATAAAGATACCGCAGAAAAAATAGCCCGCCTGCTGGTTGTAAGCCAAAAGGCTGCTTGTGTAAACATTTTGCCCGGCATCACTTCTATTTACCCATGGAAGGGGCAGATTGAGTCCGCTCAGGAACATATGCTGCTGATAAAGGCGCATAAGAGTCACTATCAGTCCATCGAAACAACTGTGCGCGAGCATCACCCTTACGAACTCCCTGAAATAATTGCCGTGCCCATTGAGCGCGGCTTACCTGAATACCTGAATTGGATAGATTCATGCCACTCTTCAAAATAATTTTTCTCTGTTTGCTGGCGCTTATTAGCCAGTCGGCCGTGGCGCTGGGCGTTGACGAGCCTCTACCGCCCGACCAAGCCTTCAAGGTTTCTGCAAAAGCGCTGGCTGCCGATCAGGTTGAAATTTCCTGGGACATCGCTGAAGGTTACTATCTTTACCGCAATAAAATGCATTTTGACTCTAAAACCGAGCAAATTCGCTTAGCCGATCCCGCATTTCCGGCCGGCCAAACCAAACATGACGAAAACTTTGGCGAGGTGGTCGTTTATCGCAATTCCTTGAAAGTCCCGATAGCCTTAACCGTCGAAAACGGCGCGTCGTCGCTGCAACTGCTGGTGCAATATCATGGCTGTGCCGACCGGGGTATTTGCTATCCACCGCAGAAAATCATTTTTGACCTGAAGCTGCCTGCCCCCGTAGTCCAAATCGACCCGATTAAGCAGCTGATAAAAGGAAGTCAAAGCTTAAAACTTAACTTGTTTGAAGATGAACTGTTACAACCGGATCAGGCTTTCGAATTTTTCGCCTCGGTCAAAGACGAGCACACCCTGCATGTTAACTGGCGTATAGCTGAAGGCTATTACCTTTACCGGGAAAAAGTTCAACTGGAACTGATTAATGCCGACGGTGTAAAACCGGGCATTTACGATATTCCCAGAGGCGCGCCCAAACAGGATGAAGCCTTCGGCCAGGTTGAGACCTTCCATGACGAACTGGCCTTTGACCTGCCGCTTATCCGTTCCAGCCAATCGGCGCAAACGATTAGCCTACAGGCAAAATATCAAGGCTGTGCCGATCGCGGCGTTTGCTATCCGCCGATGAGCAAGAATATCGACTTGGCTCTACCGGTAGCGCAACAGCTCTCGGTGCAACAACCCGCCATGCAGCAACCAGCCGTACCGGAACTTTCCGAGCAGGATCAAATCGTGCAGTCCTTGCACAAAGACAGCTTCCCGATAACCTTGCTCAGTTTCTTCGGCTTTGGCTTATTACTGTCGCTGACTCCGTGCATTTTTCCGATGATTCCGATTTTATCGGGCATTATCGTCGGCCACGGCAACCGTATTACTACCGCCCGAGCTTTTTTACTGTCGCTCAGTTATGTGCTTGCCTCGGCGCTGACTTATACCGTGTTCGGCATACTGGCCGCATTATTCGGCAGCAACCTGCAAACTACTTTTCAGCAGCCTTGGATTATCGGCCTGTTCAGTGCCGTTTTTGTCGTGCTGTCCTTGTCCATGTTCGGTTTTTATCATCTGGAGCTGCCAAAATCATTACAAGTCAAACTGCATAATTCCAGTGAAATACACCGCGACGGCTCGCTCTGGGGCGCGGCCATTATGGGGGCATTATCTTCGCTGATTGTCGGTCCCTGTGTCGCCGCGCCTCTGGCCGGCGCGCTGATTTATATCGGCCAGACCGGCGATGCGGTATTAGGTGGAGGTGCTTTGTTTGCCTTGGGCCTAGGCATGGGCGTACCGTTGCTGTTACTGGGCGCTTCTGCCGGAAAACTGTTGCCCAAGGCCGGAAATTGGCTTAATTCCACCAAAGCCGTATTCGGCGTCATCATGCTGGCGGTCGCGGTATGGATGCTCAGCCGTATTTTGCCCGGTAACGTGATTATGATGCTCTGGGCGATGCTGCTTATATTTCCGGCTATTTATCTCAGCGCGGTTGATCCGCTGCCCGAAAACAGTTCCGGCTGGCGCAAGCTGTGGAAAGGCACCGGCTTAATGATGCTGGCTTACGGTCTGTTATTGCTGATCGGCTTTAGTTTAGGCAACACCAATCCGTTAAAGCCGTTGCAAGGACTCGGCTTGAGCACTGCGCAAGCCGCCGTAGAGCCGGGCATTAGTTTTGAAAGAGTCACTTCGCTAGCGGCGCTGGAAACCCGGATTAAACAGGCCAACGCCAATCATCAACCGGTCATGCTGGATTTTTACGCCGACTGGTGTATTTCCTGTAAAGAAATGGAAACTTACACCTTTGCCGACCCGCATGTTAAACAGGCGCTTGCAGGCCTTGTGTTGCTGCAAGTTGATGTCACTAATAACTCCGATGACGATAAAGCCCTGCTGGCAAAATTCAAGCTGATCGGGCCGCCGGCCATTTTGTTTTTCGGTTTGGATAACCAGGAAAAAACCGCCAACCGGGTCATTGGTTATCAAGATGCAGGGACCTTTATTAAATCATTACAACGCATTAAACCATGAAACAAACAGGCCTGATTATTATTGCCGCGTTTATTGCGCTGGGTTTGGGCATAACCGCCCGGCACCTGTTTCCACTCGCTGAAAAGAATACTGTTAGCGCTTTACCCGAATTCAACCTGCCCGACCTGTCCGGACGTGAGCACAATATTTCCGAATGGCGCGGCAAGGTATTGGTGATCAATTTCTGGGCGACCTGGTGCCCGCCTTGTCGCAAGGAAATTCCCGGCTTTATCGCCTTGCAGGAGCGCTATGCGGCCCAAGATGTGCAGTTTATCGGCATTGCTATAGAAGACAGGGAACCGGTCGCCGAATACACCGTTGCAGCCAAAATCAATTATCCGGTTTTATTGGGCGGCGATAATGGCATCACTCTGGCTCAGCAACTGGGCAATAATGCTGATGCGGTTCCTTATACGCTTGTTGTCGACCGGCAAGGGCAGATCATGCACCGGCATCCGGGGGAGTTTTCCAAAGAGCAAATAGAGGAAGTTATTACGCCATTGTTGAACTAAGTTTGCATAGCTTTCAAGTGACTTCACTTAAGGTGAGACAGCTTTAGCTTAAGCCGTTCAATTGGCGATTGTTTAATTTCTAGCCTATTATGTCTGCACGTAAGTTGATACATTTATCGTCATACTGGCCACATAGAGTGGTTTGTTCCGAAGTCGGAAATAACCGTATCTTAATTTGCAATTTAGATATAAATGCCGGAATTTAACACAAGAAATAACCGTTTTTTAAACTGACGTCTGATTAAATTATAAAGGTTAAACATTATGAGTAAACTCAAGTTGATAATAGTTTTTTTATTGGCAATGCTGATTGTCGGTTGTGCCGGAGGAACTACCCATGAAAGCACCGGGGAATTTCTGGATGATTCCGTCCTGACTACCAAAGTCAAGACTTCAATATTGGGCGATTCCAAACTTAAAATGCTGCAAATCAACGTTGAAACTTATAAGGGTGTGGTTCAGTTAAGTGGGTTCGTGGACTCCGCCAGCGCCGTTGCCAGAGCGGCGCAGCTGGCAAGCACGGTTAAGGGGGTTAAATCGGTTAATAATAGTTTGATTGTGAAGTAAACAGCGTTTCTATCATTTTCTTAATGAACACTATGTGCAATACAATTATCTAACGAAAAAGGCTGGAGAATATCCGGCCTTTTTTATACCTGATAGTTCGATGGTGGGTTATTAGCATTTGGCTGGGAGAGTGTTCCCGGTACCTGAGTTGTTTGTCTTATATTCTTCTGTACATCATCTTTTTGAGTCAATGCAGAACGCATCTGCAATAATTTGCCAAGCGTGTTATACCAAAACGGCGCGCCCAGACTTAACAATAAAATAGATAGAAAGACTCCTGGCACGCTCACATCACTCCAGTTATTTGTCCAATCTTTAACGTTGCATATTCTGGCCCAACCTGAACACCCATTCTGGATCAATCTGAACACCTATTCTGATTCAAGTTGAACACCGATTCTGGTTTCAAGCTGAACACTTTTATGGATTTTTCCAGAATCGCTGTTCAAGTTGCCAGA
>JAUGSS010000053.1:0-46252 GCA_044426515.1 Methylococcaceae bacterium
TTCAACGACGGGTAAGTGACGAATTCTTTCGTAATGAATTAAGAAAAAGACACGATCAATCAAATCGTGTTGCTCGACTGTAAATACTTTTGAAGTCATTAAATCTTCAACACGCATTATTATTCTCCTGAATGTAAAAAACTGGGTAAGAATAGGGAAATAAACGTATTTTTACAAGAGATAAAATTTGATGTGTTATAAAATAATCAGTCACGCTTTTGTTTGGTTTTATCGGACGGCTTAAGCTAATCCGATCTATATGAGTGTTATGTTAGAGTCTAAATCTGTCTTAGCGACACAATGGAGTTAGTTATGCGCATCATCCTGTTAGGGAGTCCCGGTTCCGGTAAAGGAACTCAAGCTCAATTTATTACTGAAAAATACGCTATTCCACAAATCTCAACGGGCGATATGTTGCGAGCCGCAGTGCGGCAGGGGACGCCGTTGGGCGTAGCAGCAAAAAAAGTGATGGATGCCGGTGGCTTGGTTTCCGATGACATTATTTTAGGGCTGATCAAAGAGCGCATTGCTCAAGCCGATTGCGCTAACGGTTTTTTGTTGGACGGCTTCCCGCGCACTATTGTCCAGGCTGAAGGCTTGAATCAAATGGGCGTTAGCATTGATACGGTTATTGAAATTGTGGTGGAGGACGAGGAAATTGTAAAACGCATGGCCGGCAGAAGAGTGCATCTAGCATCCGGGCGCACTTATCATGTTGAGTTTAATCCGCCTAAAGTTGAGGGGATTGATGATGTGAGCGGCGAGCCTTTGATTCAGCGCGATGATGATAAAGAGGAAACTGTGCGCAAGCGGCTCAGTGTTTACCATGAACAGACTAAACCCTTGGTCGGCTATTATTCAGCGCCGGAGCGTCAGGTCAAGTTCAGTTCAATAGCCGGTGTCGGCAGTGTCGATGAAATCACCAAAAAGGTTTTTGCTGTTTTGGGATAGTGCCGCAGCTTGTGACAGAAAGCGTTGCCGTATATTGATCAACTAAAACAGAAAGCCCGTATATTTAAAAAGTAAACGGATCGCGAAAGCAAGGTAAAAATTTCGTGTCTTTGTGGTGAGAGGTTTTAAGCTGATGTTTATAGGGTTTTGAAATATAGCGTAGCGCCGCCCTCAGTTAGTCTATTTTAAGTGTAGTTTTACCACGATATAAAAGGTTTTAAAGTTAATGATAAAGAAAGTTGTAATTTTACCGGCCGGTATAGATCTAGGTCACGTTGCCATACAAGTGGACTGCCCTCTTGTTTCAGTTGTCCGGAAGAGAGGCTAATATGACCAAGCTATATAATGTTGCTGTGGTTGGAGCTACCGGGGCGGTAGGTGAGGCCATGCTGTCTATTTTGGAAGAGCGCGATTTTCCTGTTGCTGAAGTTTATGCTTTGGCCAGCAGCAATTCAGCAGGTAAAAGAATCCCTTTTAAAGGCGGTTCCTTAGTCGTTCAGGATTTGGCGACTTTTGATTTTTCAAAGGCGCAAATCGGTTTGTTTTCACCGGGCGCATCCGTTTCGGCGGAATATGCGCCCAAGGCGGCGGCGGCCGGTTGTGTTGTTATTGACAACACCTCACAGTTTCGCTACGACGACGATATTCCCTTGGTGGTACCGGAGGTCAATCCCGAAAAAATCGCCGATTATAAAAATCGCGGCATTATCGCCAATCCGAATTGCTCGACTATTCAGATGTTGGTGGCGTTAAAGCCCATCTACGATGCAGTGGGAATTGAGCGTATCAATGTCTGTACTTATCAGGCTGTTTCGGGTACCGGTAAAGAAGCCATAGAAGAGCTGGTTAAGCAAACCACCAGCTTACTTAATATGCAAGCCATTATCACTAACGTGTATCCTAAACAGATTGCTTTTAACGTGTTGCCGCAGATTGACGTATTCATGGACAACGGTTACACCAAAGAAGAAATGAAGATGGTTTGGGAAACCCAAAAAATCCTGGGCGATGACAGCGTTTTGGTTAATGCAACCGCCGTGCGGGTTCCGGTTTTTTACGGACATTCCGAGGCCGTACACATTGAGACCCGTGAAAAAATAGACGTGGCTACAGTAAGAGCTTTGCTTGAGCAAGCACCCGGTGTAACGGTTATGGATGAGCGTAAAGATGGCGGTTATCCGACGGCGGTTACCGAGTCGTCTGGCAATGACGATGTGTTTGTCGGGCGTATTCGGGAAGACATATCGCACCCTCAAGGAATTGATCTGTGGGTGGTGGGCGATAATGTTCGAAAAGGTGCGGCACTAAACAGTGTGCAAATAGCAGAACTGCTGGTAAAAAAATACATCTAAGCTAAGCTTGTCTACATATTTGACTGGATGCGGTAAGAGACTGTGGTAACTACGGTGAAGAAGTGCAGTGTGCGTTTGTTAACTAAAACTTTAGCGGTTGTATCGTTGCTGGCATCGACCAGTGCTCATCCGTTAGGGATAGGCGAGATTCAATTGCATTCCGCTCTTAATCAGAATTTGGATGCCGAAATTTCGTTAACTTTGTCAGGCGAGAGCGTATCCGACATCAAAGTAAACTTGGCGTCACCTGAGAAATTCGATGGGGCGGGCGTGTCCTGGACCTATTTTCTATCGAAAATTAAATTCGAAACCATTGCCCGCTCTAATGGTTCGGCAACCATTAAGCTGACTTCGAACGAGGCGCTAAAGGAACCTTTTTTGGATTTTCTGCTCGAAGTCAGCTGGCCTAAAGGCAATCTGTATCGCGAGTTTACTGTGTTGGTCGATCCTCCGTCAGTTTATAATCAAACTGCCGCCCCCGTTTCAACCGGTTATAGGCAACCGTCAGTCGCCCCACTTCAACGTCAACCGCAAGCATACGCCCAAAGCATTGAGGGCGAATACGGCCCCACGCTTGGAAATGATACCCTTTGGAGCGTGGCTGAACGTGCAAGAGGACAGAACGATGTTTCTGTCGAGCAAATGATGATTGCGATTTATGAAGCCAATCCTCAGGCATTCTATAAAGGTAATGTTCATGCCTTAATGGCTGGAAAAATGCTGAAGATTCCTGAAACAGGGCTTGTCCTAAAACTATCAAGAAATCAGGCGTTAGCTGAATTTAACCGGCATACGAAAGCTTGGAGAAATCACTCAGTTCCGGCTCATGTAGATACAGCGAAAGAAAAGCCTGTCTTGAATAAAGACGAAGAACCTGTCGAAAATCAGTTAACGCTGATTGCTCCGACTAAGACGGCGGTTGAAGGCCAGACAGTTGTTGCGCCAGTCAATGAGCAGGCAAGTCCTGAACCCAAAAAAGCCGAGGCGCCATCAGTAACTCCCGAGGCGGTTAAGGATAAATCCGGCCTGAGTGTAGCCGAAGGGACTGAAGAGGGGACAGGCGAAGCCGCGTCGGCAGATATCGCCACGCAAAGCAAAATAGCAGCGCTGGAAAAGCAATTGGCGATGATGCAGGAATTGATTGCTTTAAAAGATCAGCAGCTTGCGACTTTGCAAAACCAATCCCAAGCAAATCCGGTTGTTCAACAGCGGGAGACGCCAAGCGAGATTGTGGTGCCTCAGCCTGCGGATCAAGCAAAACCCGTTCCCCAGCCTGCTGTTGTTCAACCCGTAAAGCCTGTGCGGCCGGTGCAGCCTGCGGCTCAGCCTAAACATGAAGCAGGCAATTCGCCTGATCTGTACTATCTGGGAGTAGGCAGCATTGGCGCGGCCATTTTAACGTTGCTTGGCTGGCTTTGGTGGCGGAAACGCAAAGTTGATGAGGAAACGAATACAGAGAGTATGTTCGCCTCTTCCAGTATGATTGAATCATCTGCCGCCGATGAAAATATTTCTGTGCCGGTTGTTGAGGAGGGGGGGGCTGTTCATGATGCAGGGGCAGTCGGTGAAAGTTCTTTCTTAAGTGAGTTCACACCGAGTGATTTTGACTCATTCGATACCGATCAGGGAGAAATCGATCCGATATCGGAGGCGGATGTTTATCTTGCTTATGGGCGTTATCAGCAGGCCGAAGAATTAATAAGACAGGCGATTAAAGATCAGCCGAATCGTGATGAATGTAAATTAAAGTTGCTGGAGATTTTTTACGCTAACGAAAACAAAACCGCTTTTGAAGCTTATGCCAATGAACTGGCGGAGGCAGGCAAGCGGAATGAGGCCGATTTTTGGGAACAAGCTGCAGAAATGGGGCGCGAGATTTGTCCTGATTCAGCATTATTTTCATCTGGGGAGTCGGTCAGTGGCAATTTTGTTAAGGAAACAGCTGAGGCTAGGGATAATATACTGGATTTTGACTTGACTTCATCCGAAGTCGATGTCGATGAGGCGCGAAATAACCAAGACATTGATTTTGATTTAAGCTCATTTTCAATGGATGACAAGGAATCAGATGAGGCGGATAAAGGTGTTATAGCTTCCAACATTTTTTTGGACAAGTCTTCGGCAGCACATGCGGAAGGTCTTGGTTCATACGCAATAGAACCGGATGAAGCGGATAGAGGCGTCATAGCTCCCAACACTATTGCAGGTAAGTCTTCAAAATCACAGACAGAAGATCTTGATTTCGATTTTGAGTTAAGCTCATTTTCAATGGAATCAGATGAAGCGGATAAAGGCGTCATAGCTTCCAACACGGTTTCGGGGCGGTCATCAGCAACGCAAATAGAGGATCTTGATTTTGATTTAAGCTCATTTTCAATGGAATCGGATGAGGCGGATAAAGGCGTTATCGCGTCCAGTCCTATTTCTGATAGACCATCAGAAACACAAGTAAAGGACATTGATTTCGAGCTGAGTTCGTTCTCAATGGATAGCAAAGAAGCGGATAAAGATTCGGTAACGACCGCCAATTTATCGGATATTCCCTCGGAGACGCAGCAGGCCGATAAGCCGCAGGAGTTTGAATCGTATGAGTTTGATTTTAACGATGTTAAAACAAAAAAAATCGACGATCTTGACTTTAATGCTTTAGGCAGTAGCGATAAAGATGTTGAGTTTTCTGAAGATGAATTATTAGATTTGAATGATGACTTCGACTTTAATTTTGACTTGGAAATACCCTCAACAAAAAGCGGGCAGAATGCCGATCAATATGATGAGTTTGGCGTTTCCGATCTTACCGATATGGACGAGCTGGAAACAAAACTGGATTTGGCCAAAGCGTATGTCGATATGGGAGATGCGGATGCGGCCAAAGATATCGCCAAAGAGGTGCTTGAGCAAGGTACGGTCGAGCAAAAAAAGATAGCCAAAGCGTTGCTTGACGAGTTGGATTAAAATGGCTTCGTTAGTTAAAAACGTTAAGTCACACACGGCGTTTTAAACAGTGCGGCTTCCCACTTAAGCCGTTTGCTGAGCCTAGCCTGAGCGCTCAGCGCTAATATTAGAGTTTTAAGAACTTGGACTTATAGGGCTGCTCTTTAATGCCATTTGTTCACACTTTTGATATTTAAAGGCTGGTATGCATAAAAATTCCACAACTCTCGCCTTATCTATCAGTCTGCTTATCGCCGGAACGTCATCGCAGGCAAGCGCCTTACCCGCGAATTACAGTGCGCTTGATAATACCACTCTTGACTCAACGGTGCCGCCGCCAAAAAATACTGCACTGATTGATAACAGTCATCCTTTACAGATTGATGACAGCACAAAAATACCGAGCTTTCTTTGGGCAACACCGGACAGCACAAACAGGGCGGTACGTACTGCATCGAAAATCAGCACACCCGCGGTTATAGAACAAGCCGCTCGTAAACATTTATCAGGCTATGCGTCAATTTATCAGCTTGGCGCAATGGCGCAAGCGCAAGCAAAATTACAGCATGTTCATCCTATTGGCGATAACGGCTATATCGTGCGTCTTGGTCAACAGCTGAACGGCATTGAAGTTTTTGCACAGCACATGAACTTATTGCTGGATCGCTCACTGCAACTGACTGCGATTTCGGGTTCTTTGGTGCCGCAAGTGACTAATGCTAAGGCATTGTTCAACTGGAGTGCTGCGCAAGCCATTGAGGCTGCTTTTCATGATCTGCATCAGGAGGATTTACCTGCTAAGCAGTTAAAACTGTATAAACAGCAAGGTGTTTATCAGTGGTATGCAATGCAAACGGCTTCACCTGCTACGGTAAAACACGATTTGACTAAACCTGTGCGCATCAAGAAAGTCTTTTATCCTTTGGCAAAGGGTTTGGAGCCGGCGTACTACATGGAACTCAGTACCAAAAGCACAGCCGGCGGCAATGATAAAGCCAATTATGCTTATGTCATTTCAGCCGCAAACGGTGTGTTGTTATCGCGTAGTAACATGACGCGGAACGACAGTAATGCCATTCCCTTCACTTATCGGGTTTGGGCGGATGATGCGACGATGATACCTTATGACAGTCCTTATGGTGATGACGCATTAACGCCTTTAATGACTCCCGTGACAAAACCCGTTAGTCATATTGTTTCCAATCTAATATCGTTAAGCTGTGGTCCGATCAGTACTTGCGATCCATGGTTACCGGCTACAGCAACAGAAACTATCGGCAACAATGTCGAAGCCTATGCCGATTTGACCGCGCCTAATGGTTTTAGTCGTGGTGACATGCATGCCGGCCAAACTACGCCTTATACTTTCGATTATAAATACAAATTTTATCAGCCGGATGATCTGAAGCATGCCAAACAATTGAAGGCCTCTATCGTACAAGCTTTTTATACCACCAATTTCATGCATGACTGGTTGTATGATCACGGTTTTGACGAGTTAGCAGGCAATGGTCAGAATAGTAATTATAAGCGTGGCGGCAAAGGCGGCGACCGTATGCATGTTGAAGTCAATGATTATAGCGGAACTGATAACGCGAATATGACCACCCCAGTGGACGGCGCTTCAGCAACCATGCAGCTTTATCCTTGGACGCACGACGAAACAAAGAAACTGGTCGTAGTTGTTAACGACAACAAAATTCGCTATACAGTGACTTCAGCCGATTTTGGTCCGTCACACTTTTTCTTGACCGGCAAAAAAATTGTTTTGCTTGATGATGGAGTGACGACAACATCGACTGGCGGCATAGGTTCCGCCTCCGACGGCTGTCAAACGCCTATAGTGAATGCCGCCGATTTAGTCGGTGCAATTGCGTTGATTGATCGGGGCGATTGTAAGTTTGTAGATAAAGCGAAGAATGCTCAAAATGCCGGTGCAATAGCGGTGCTTATTGCTAACAACGTGGACGGAGCAATGACGCAGCTAGGAGGCAATGACAACACTATTCATATTCCTGTCTTGGGTATTGATCAATATGTGGGCTTAGCTATAAAACTGGCCATGCTAAAGACAACGGTAGTGGCCACGATGGCACAAAGGCAGGCCCAGCCTTATAACGGCGCTTTAGATAGCACCATAGTCATTCATGAGTGGGGGCATTTTTTGAGTCAGCGCCTGGTAACGTTGGACAATAATCAAGGCAGTTCCATGGGCGAGGGTTGGAGTGATTTTCTTGCACTGCTGGCAATGGTCAGAGAACAGGACCGCAGCATTGCCGGTAATGAACAATTCCAAGCGCCTTACGCAATCGGACAGTATGTGTCGTCTATTCAGCCCGCCTCTTATTCATTTGGAATACGCCGTTATCCGTATTCCACTGACTTTAGTAAGAACCCGCTGACCTTCAAGCATATCAGCGACGGGGTTGCCTTGCCTAGAAATGTTCCCGTCGCACCCGGTACCAATATGAAGGGTAATGGTAATTCAGAAGTGCATAATAGCGGTGAAGTATGGGGGTTAATGTTGTGGGAGGCGTATACGGCGCTGTTGAACGACACCTCTAGGTTGTCTTTTAGTGAGGCTCAAAACCGAATGCTTGACTATTTGGTTGCTTCCCTGAAAATGACCCCGGTCAATCCTACTTTTTTAGAGGCGCGTGATGCTCTCCTCGCCGTGGCAAAGACACGCGATCTTGTCGATTATGAGCTTTTCCAGCAAGCATTTGCCAAACGGGGCGCAGGTATAGGCGCTAAAGCACCTAGAAAATATTCGAAGGATCATGCCGGGGTGGTTGAAGATTTTACTACGCCTTAGTGTAACGGAAATGCAGACTTTTCGGTTATTGCACTGAAGCATTGAGATGGGGGGAGCCATCTCCTGCCGGGCGGTGAAGCTGAGATTCATGCGCCTGGGTGCCGCAAGTATTAGCAAGCGAATGTTTTACCCCCATGCAAAATCTGCATAAGCCACATCCCTGTGGATTGTGCAGGGGGTGAGTCGGTGTGCCTAACGAATTTACTTTTTAGTAAAATACATATAGGTTCCGTATTTATTATCTTTAAGTACCATAGCGGTATCCGTTTTTTCCACTAAAGAGTAAACATCAAATTTGCCGGCTCTGCCCAGTATGCTGACTTTTAAGGTACCTTCTTCAACAATATAATCAACGGCAGGCGCATCATAGGGGTTGCCTCTAACTTGAGGAATATCTTTTTGAGTCAGCTGAGTATTATCAATCACCCAAGTCATGCCCATCGGTTTTGTTTCGGTAGCGTCCGGCGATTTTTTTGTATATTCCAGATACCAACTGCCGAGGATGTCTTTATTAGAATTCAGGGCATCGGCAAATACAGCTGTGTTTGATAAGCCAAACAACAAGGATGCCGCAAGTAATAGATTTATTTTTTTCATTCTTTTTTCCTGAGTTAAGGAGGCGGGGGTATAAGTTTATTATTTCAGTGTAGCAATGCTATTGTACAAGAAACTGTAGTTTTGTAGGGTAATTTATAGAGCCGATCAGGGAATGCAATTTTCTTCGTGAAGGGGACTTTGAATTAAAGTTATGCGCCCTGAGCCGGTCGAAAGGCATGAAAACCTGATAATATTTTTATCTTTCAACAAGCTCAGGGCGGTGCATAATCAGCCGCTTCGGTTGTGTAGAAATTCGTTTAACGCTGTCCTTCGGTTGTCACCCGTGTTCCGATAAGAAGAGTCGTTACGAAGTGGGGTTTCATTGAACAATTACATGGAATTATTTACCTCCTTATCAATCTCCGCTAACCCCAGCCATTTCCGCATTAAGTTATTATTACTTCGCTCCTCGCCGTAACCCATTCTAAGCATTTCATTTTTTGCTTCCAGCCAATCTCGAAGCTCATGGCCTGGGTAAAAGCCGCGTTTTTCAGCTTTGTAATAAGCTGCTTCAGCGATCATTACCTCAAGACTAACGGCAGCTTTGGTCGATGAGCCGGGGGGCATTGTAAAACCGAACCTCAGCAGATTGATAAAGTCTTGCGGTGAGTTTTCTTTAATACCTATGGCCGCAGGTTTCAGCTCTGCCAGGGTAGCAAACAGACGATCCCATATCGACAAAACTGCGCCGTAATTACGGTCATGCTCGTTACGCTGGGTTGAGTGGTGAACCCGGTGCAAATAAGGAGTAATAATTACCCGGCCCAGAAGCTTCTCGGCCCGCAATGAAATATTGGTGTGATGCAGCATGGTAAAAAGAGTAATTATCGCCTCATTTACAAGCAACCATGTCCCCTGTATTCCTAAAATGACAACCACTATTGCCTTCATCAGGTTGATGATGACTATTTCCAGGAGGTGTATTCGAAATGCGGTTGAAACATTCAAATAAGGATCGTTGTGGTGCACCTTATGAAACATCCACAGGCAGTCAAAGCGGTGACTGGCTTTATGCAATAAATACAGCAACAAATCGATCGCTAAAAACGAAAAAACAGCTTTCAATACGGGGCTGGAGACATAGTTAAGTAATCCTTTTCCCGCGTATTGCCCGGACAAACTTAATAGTGACGGCAGCGGCAATAACGACATCGCAATGCTATTAAAAATAAACAATTGGATGTTCGTTCGATAAGACCGCCACAACTGTTTGCTGAGCGGTTTTTCTCTGGGATCGTAAAATTCAAGAATTAAGAACAGAGCGAAAAACATAAACAGAGTATAGGTTGCCACCCCTTCTGAAGATATATTTGTGAGCCACGTTAGATAGGATTGAACTAATGTGGTCGACGATTTAAGTTCGTTTAACATTGTCATCTCCTCATTACAGCACTGACGTAATTATTAGAGCAAAGTTATCTTAACTAGGAATTATTAAAGGTCTTGCAATGAGTTTTGCCGTTTTCATTGCCCAAAAAGCCGTTGCTTGATTTGGCTGATGTTACGCATTAAATGTACAGCGCGCGTGCGCAGGATAAAATCCATCCAACCGGACAGCAATAGTTGCGAGCCGTCCGGTCTTTGCCGATTAAGCCTAGAAAAATCCCAAGGGATTAATATCGTAACTGACCAGCATATTTTTAGTCTGCTGATAATGATTTAACATCATTTTATGGGTTTCACGGCCTACGCCGGATTTCTTATAGCCGCCGAAAGCCGCATGAGCCGGATAATGGTGGTAACAGTTAACCCATACCCGGCCGGCTTGAATACCCCGGCCCATGCGGTAGGCGCGATTCATATCCCGGGTCCACAACCCTGCGCCCAAGCCAAACTGAGTGTCGTTGGCAATTTCTAACGCTTCGGCCTCATCCTTAAAGGTAGTGACCGAGATGACCGGGCCGAAAATTTCTTCCTGAAAGATGCGCATCTTATTGCCGCCTTTCATAATCGTCGGCTCAATATAATAGCCTTCAGAAAATCCACCGCTTAAAGATTCCGCCTTACCTCCGATTAAAACCTCAGCGCCTTCGTCTTTACCGATTTGTAAATAACCCAGAATTTTATCGAACTGTTGCTTGGAAGCTTGTGCGCCTACCATCGTGTCGGTATCCAATGGGTTGCCGCGTTTAATCTGCTTGGCGCGGGCAATGACTTTAGCGATAAATTCATCATAAATGGATTCTTGAACCAGCAAGCGTGAAGGGCAGGTACAAACCTCACCTTGATTGAAAAATGCCAGTACAGTGCCTTCTATGCATTTGCTGACAAATTCATCTTCTTGATCCAGAACATCGGCAAAAAAGATGTTCGGCGATTTTCCGCCCAACTCAACCGTGGAAGGAATAATATTTTCTGCGGCGCATTTTAAAATATGGGCGCCGACCGGGGTTGATCCGGTAAAAGCAATTTTCGCAATCCGGGTGCTGGTCGCCAAGGCCTGTCCGGCTTCCGCGCCATAGCCGTTGACAATATTAACCACGCCTGCGGGCAATAAATCGCCGATTAATTCCATCATCAGCAAAATAGACGCCGGTGTTTGCTCAGCCGGTTTCATTACCACGCAGTTGCCTGCGGCCAAGGCCGGGGCTAATTTCCAGCAAGCCATCAGCAACGGAAAATTCCATGGGATAATCTGCCCGACCACACCCAATGGCTCGTGAAAATGGTAAGCCACGGTATTTTTGTCGATTTCGCCGATTGAACCTTCCTGCGCGCGTATGCAGCCGGCAAAGTAGCGAAAATGATCGACGCACAGCGGTATGTCCGCAGCCAGCGTTTCGCGCACCGCCTTGCCGTTGTCCCAGGTTTCGGCAACGGCCAGTATTTCAAGGTTGGCTTCAATGCGGTCGGCTATTTTTAATAAAATATTGGAGCGCTCTGTGACCGAAGTTTCTCCCCAAGCCGCTCTGGCGGCATGAGCCGCATCCAGCGCCAGTTCAATATCTTCGGCCGAGGAGCGGGGTATTTCGCAGAAAACCTTGCCGTTAATCGGGCTTGAGTTTTCGAAATACTGCCCCTTGACCGGATCGACCCAAGCGCCGCCGATAAAATTTTGATAACGGGATTTAAAGTTGACTTTACTGTCTGGCTGATTGGGTTCGCTATAAAGCATGGCTTTCACCTAAATAGGGATGTTTATGGAGGCTTGATTCTATCATGCTGCCCCAACGTCGGATAACCTTCCTTTTTGATGAATCCTGATAGCATTCAAGGGCTGCGAATGTTTTCAACCGATTGGCTAAAGAAGCAATCTTTGTTCAGCCCATAACGTATAATAATCGGTCAATAAATTAAACGAGGGTTCAAAAAATCCTATCATCCCAACTGCAACTGCATTCGGTATCGATCAATCTCAGCTATCGGATAACTATGAAAATAATCATCACCGAAAAGGAAATTACTTTGATCAATGTGGTTGTCATAATGAAATTTATCAAGCAGGATTCAGGCACGCTACACGCTACACACTAAGCACAACCGACAAAACCTAGCATTAATTCTTAGGAACATAACTAATGACAGTAATTAATTTTTCAGCTTCAGCAAAACGCCATTTTGGTGATGCCCTTTTTTTGGAAAAAGATAGTCGCATCGCTAACGCAGGTCAGTTATACGGGTTTTGTGCGGAATGCGGAATTAAAGCTTTGCTGATTTCACTTGGTTATCCGATAGATGCCGATGGTTCGCCAATTGATCGGAAAGAACACAAAAAGCAAGATCCTAAGATACCTTATATTCGCGAACACATTAATAGACTCACAGCAATAAAGAATGAAATCGACATTTATGCTTCTGGACGTAGTGGAGCAAGATACCTTGCGCTGATCCCAAATATGGGTTCTTTCGTGGATTGGTCTGTCGATCATAGATACTATGATCAACACCAAATCCCCTCGTCTTGGCCTGCATGGAAGAGAGCGGCGACAGAGATGATGAAAATGATGGATGTAGCCTTCAGCGATGGAATTTTGAGATGAACCGCAACAAGATTTTTTTCAATGATGTGTTGCCCAAAGTAGCCGATATGTTGTCTGCGCAAACCTTGCCGCCGGATGTAGCGCCGCTGGTGATACGCGACATTCACGGCTGTATCAGAATTGCGCTAGACGTGCCGCGAAGCAGTGATACCGATGAAGTAATTACCAAGTTGGATCAAAGTTTATCGATCTTAGGTGCCTATAGTAGCGGCGAAGGAAAAAACGTTCTGTGTCGTGACGATTTCTTTGATTCCAGCAGTATTTTTAATAGCCCGGAAATACTGCAATGGGTGCAGCCTAACGGAGATAAGACTGTTCGAATATTGAATCGACAGGTCACGGGGCAGGATTGGGACTCGCATGAAGAATCCCATAAAACAAAAAAAACGCGACTTGTGTTTTTCGGAATTAAGGGAGGTGTGGGGCGTTCAACGGCGCTGGCAATGCTGGCCTACAAATTGGCAAATTCAGGTAAAAAAGTTTTACTGATCGACCTTGATCTAGAGTCTCCTGGTTTGTCAGGTTTGCTGTTACCGCAGGATCGTTTGGCCGATTTCGGCGTTGTCGATTGGCTAATTGAAGATGCTTTAGGCCAAGGTGATGAAGTATTGCGACGAATGATTTCAGTGAGTCCTTTGTCTGAATATACCCAAAGCGAGATTCGCATTGCTGCGGCAATGGGATTTGACGATACCAGCTACCTGGATAAATTGTCACGGGCCTATGGGGACGTAGCGATAAACGGCAAAGCCGAGACCTTCACCCAGCGCATCCGCCGCTTAGTCGATAAACTCGAAGAAACCGAGCAACCCGATGTAGTGTTAATAGACAGTCGGGCTGGATTACATGACCTGGCTGCCGTCAGCATCGTGGGTTTAGCAACTACGGCATTCTTATTTGCAACAGACACCGAACAATCTTGGCAGGGTTATCGTTTGCTGTTTTCACATTGGCAATCTTTTCCTAAAATTGCGCGTAATGTGAGGGAGCGTTTGGCTATCGTTCAAGCACTGTTTCCTGAAGCCGATCAATCAAAACGCGCCAGACATTTTTTGGAGCAGTCGTACCAATTGTTTTCGGAAACGCTGTATGAAGAAATCCCGCCTTCTCCAGCAGATCAACCGTCAAATACTTTAGACTTTCAGGAAGACGTGTTTAATTTCGATATCGAAATCGAAAATGCTCCACATTACCCGCTTCGTATTAACTGGAACAATCGGTTTCAAGAGTTTGATCCCAAACTGCTTGGGCAACAAGGACTTTTGTCAGAGGCATTAATAGAGGCCAGTTTCGGAAATTTCATGGATAGAGCCATTCAATTGGTTGAGGATGGAACATCGTGACCGAATACCATTTTCCGCAACTGAAAATGCGAGAAGCGTTACGTGAAGCTTTGCCTAGTAATGACCAAACGGCTGCTGATCCAACTAGAAATCCGCAATTTACGTATGTGCCGCCTAGTCATGCACGCGCCCTTGATCCTGAAAATACGATTGTGGAAGGAATACGGGGGGCAGGCAAAAGCCATTGGTGGGCAGTACTTAATTCCGGGCAGCATCGTGATTACTTAGCCTCGGTTTTCCCTGAAACAAGAATAACCCGTAATTTGATAGTTTCCCAAGGTTTTGGTGTCGGTTTAGGGCCTAAAGCTGCCCCAAGTAAAGATACATTAGCTAACCTCATTAAAGAGCACGATCCCCGTCATATTTGGCAAGCAGTCATTGCCGTTCACGCGGGGTTTCCTGAACCTTTCCCAAACACACCGGGAAAATGGACGACAATGGTAAAGTGGGTGAAGGAAAACCCTGAGGATTACGACAATCTACTGGATGATGTTGATCTTCAATTTGCCCTGCAAAATAAAACCCTATTGATTCTGTTCGACGCCCTTGACCGCTTGGGCAACGATTGGCCATCTATCCGTCCGCTTGCGCGATCACTGTTCCAGCTTGCTTTGGACATTCGCGCCCGCCGCGCGATCCGATTAAAGCTGTTTGTGCGCTCGGACATGTTGGAAGATCGAGGTATATTGGCTTTTCCTGATTCATCAAAATTGTTGGCCAAAAAAGTACCTCTAGTTTGGCGGCGTGTCGATCTTTATGCATTACTTTTCCAATGCTTGGGAAATGCCGATACTCAGGGAGAAATGTTTCGATTTCAGTGTGAAAGACTTTTCTATCAAACATGGAAACAAGACGAAAACACCCAAACATGGCAAATACCTCAGAATATGCGCACCGATGAGGACTTACAGCGTGAGATATTTCATGCTATTACGGGCTATTGGATGGGGAGCGGCCCGAAGCGTGGAGCTCCCTATACGTGGTTGCCGAATCATTTAATTGATGGGCGAGATCAAGTGAGTCCCCGTAGTTTTTCGGCTGCATTACGTTATGCCGTTGAACATGATCAGCCACACACGGATACTTGGCCGTGGGCTTTGCACTACCGTGCTATTCAAGCAGGTGTTCAAGAAGCTTCCAGAATTCGAGTCGATGAAATCACTCGGGAAGACTACCCTTGGGTTGAAACGCTTATGCAACCGTTACGCAGTAAAATCACGGTGCCATGCGAGCCTAAAGAGATAATTCAACTCTGGAAAAAAGACAAGACTATTAGCAGGTTGCAAACAGCCTGCGAGGGAAATGAAGTAAGGCTTCCCCCTCCACACATTGAAGAAGGTGAACAGGGTATATTAAATGACTTAGCTGATTTAGGAGTAATTCAGCGGCTAGCTGATAAGCGTATTCAAATGCCCGACGTATACCGTATTGCTTTTGGGTTTGGTCGGCGAGGCGGCGTTAAGCCACTTAAGTAAAATCAGGCAATGAGATTTTAGCTAAGATGGGCAAGCGTTTTTTTGTTCCAAATGTAGGTTGGCGATGAAATTTTGAATGGTTTGTTGAGGCGTGGACTTAGAACGACGCCGCCAAACCAGCGCATTAAATATCACGCTGTACATTCAAGCAATTTACCGGGAAGGCGGGCAACTTGTAAGGAATACTTACATGCTCAGGTAGAATGCATAGGAAAGATATTCACAACAGGTCCCAAACAATTCATCGAATTAACAGCGCCGTCATGAAAAAAAAAGGATTATGCCTGCTCAGTTTCCGGGTTACCAAGTTCAGGATAGCCAAATTGTTTGCTTAACTGCACTGCCAAACGAGTTAGATGGATCAGTAAAGGCTAATTTATAATCTAAATATTTCTAACCCTCAGGGAGATCATCATGTTTGAATCGGCAGAGCTTGGACACACTATAGACAAAGCCACTTACGATAGCGAAGTGCCCCAGCTGCGCGAGGCGCTGCTGGAGGCTCAGATGGATTTGGCAAAGTCGGCTACATTTCCGGTTATTATTTTGATCGGCGGTTTGGATGGCGCGGGACGGGGAGAAACCGTCAACTTGCTGAACGAATGGATGGACCCGCGGTTTATTCAAACTCACGGCATGGGTGAGCCGTCCGATGAGGAGCTTGATCGCCCGATGATGTGGCGGTTCTGGCGCGAACTGCCGCCCAAAGGCAAGATCGGCGTATTTCTCGGCTCCTGGTATACCTGGCCGATTCTCAATCGGGTGACCGGCCGCACCAATCCGGCCGAACTCGACCAGAGCATGGAACGCGCCAAGCGTCTGGAACGGATGCTGACCGACGAAGGCGCGCTGATTCTCAAATTCTGGATGCATTTATCCAAAGACAGACAGGAACAACGCCTGAAACTGCTTGAGGAAAACCCGCAAACCCGCTGGCGGGTAACCGAGCGCGATTGGAAACACTTCAAGCAATACGACAAATTCCGCGTTGTGCATGAAAGCGTAATCCGGCACACCAGCACGGCCGAGGCGCCGTGGACTATCGTCGAGGGCTACGATTCCCGTTATCGCAGTTTGACCGTGGGCAAGGTGATTCTCGAAGCGATAAGCAAGCGCCTCGCTGACGCCGACATCAAAACAGCGGCGGTTCATGCGCCGCCACCACCGCTGCCGTCGATTGACCAACTCGATATTCTAAAGACGCTGGATCTTGGCCAAAAGATCGACAAAAAAAAATTTAAGGCTGAACTGGAAAAATATCAAGGCAAGCTGGCTTTACTGACCCGCGAAGACAAGTTTAAGGACATCACCGTAATAGCCATGTTCGAAGGCAATGATGCCGCCGGCAAAGGCGGTGCGATTCGCCGCGTCACCAGCGCGTTGGATGCGCGCTGGTACACTATTATTCCGGTTGCCGCACCTACCGAAGAAGAACGCGCGCAACCCTATTTGTGGCGTTTTTGGCGGCACATTCCACGGCGCGGACGGGTGACTATTTTCGACCGCTCCTGGTATGGCCGGGTATTGGTCGAACGTGTTGAGGGTTTCTGTTCAAAAACAGACTGGATGCGCGCTTACAGTGAAATCAACGATTTTGAAGCGCAGTTGGTGCGGCATAATATTGTGGTGGTCAAGTTCTGGCTCGCCATCAGTAAGGAAGAGCAGCTCAAGCGCTTTAATGAACGTGAAAAAATCGGTTTTAAACGCTTTAAGATTACCGAAGAAGACTGGCGCAATCGCAATAAATGGGATGAGTATGAGCATGCGGTTTGCGATATGGTTGATCGCACCAGCACCGAAATTGCGCCGTGGACGCTGGTGGAAGCCAACGACAAGAACTTCGCCCGTATCAAAATCTTAAAAACGTTATGCAAGCGAATTGAAGCGGCCATGAAGAAAAAATAGATTATCCCAGGGTTACGCATTTTCTACTCACCACGAAGGCACAAAGTTTATGGGTCTCCATGGTGAATAATAGAAGCGCAGGGTGTATTTTTAGTGCGGCGACCTACTCAACAGCGCCTTGCCGCTAACCAATCCCTCACCGCCTTGTTCGCGGCTGACAGTAATCTGCTGCACGGTGACGGCATGTTCTTTGTCAAGCACGGCTAACCAAGCGAACAGCTTATCGGCATCGCACTGTTCCAACCACAGCGTTACCTGATCCGGACCCTCCGGAATCAGGCGTTTGACGGCGGGTTTTAGGCCTGATTGTTCGCTGCCGCTGTCAATGATGCCGATCAGCGACTGCGCGGTATCGGCACTTTCAGTAACTTCAGGCGTATTCATCTGTGATGCGGCGGCTTCGGCGCTGATGCCCTGCAAATAGTTTTGTAACTGCCGCTGCGCTTCAATCGCTGTTTTAAGACGTTGTTGTTCGTCGATGATCGGCATATAAGTAAACGCATAGAACCCGGAAATAAACAGTACGCTTATGCCCCCGATGAGCAGAACGCGTTCGCGTAACGACAGCTGTAGCAAAATCTGTTTCATGATGCCTGCTCGCTGATGTCGATATGCGCGGACAAGCCGTTATTGCCGGTTTCCGCCGATTGAATATTTACTTTTACGCCGGGATTTTTTTCCATCAACTGCTTGAAGTTTTCTATTTGTGCGATACCGGTGCCGGTCAAATGCAGGTTTAACACGGCATTGGAAAAATCCAGGGCTTGCAGTTGCAATAACGGATCCTGGCTGAGAACTTGCCCGCTTTGGTACAGCAAGCGCAGGTACACGCTGCCGTTGTTGCCGCGATGCTTTCTTAATGCAAGCAACTCTTGTTCGGCCTGGGCTTTTATATTGACGATACGTTTGATTTGCGGAAAGGTTTGTTTGAATAATTGTTGGTTTGCGTTTTCCAGTTCAGCCAGCTGCGTTTGGCTGTGCCTATATACGGTGACTGCGTTGCCGTATTGCACCAGCATAGCAATCAGCACCAAGGTTGCCGCCGGTAGCCAAGTTTTCCAACGGATGTTGCCGGGGTTATCGGGGCTGTAAATACCGGCGAGCAGATTCAGTTCATTGTTTTTATCGGAACGGAGCAGCGACAAGGCAGAAGCTATGGTTTCGCGGTTTACCGTCAGCTGTTTGGGCCAGCGCAAATCGGCGCAAGGTTGCGTATGCCACAGCTGTATTTGCGTGTGTTCCGGTAGCGTGTTTTTTAGCGTTTGCTCTACGAAGAGCGGCAGGAAATCCCTGTCGATTCCGCCGCCGTGCCACTGCGTAAAACGCACGACGGTATGGTTTCGATCCAGCAATATCGATACCGTATGTTTGCGAACGGGAAGAAACAGGGTTTCTGCATAAACGCCTTGCAGCTTGATGCCGGCCTCGTTGAAATGTTGTAAACAGGATGCCATCTTTTCATGCGCTATCGCGGCGACGGCGACTTTATCGCCGGGCTGTTTGTTCCAGACCCAATGGTAGGCTTCCACGTCATTAGCCAAGTAATCTTCGAGAGCATAGGGCAGGGCTTGTTTCAGTTGGCGCTGGGATGTAATCGGCAGGTTGAGTTCAATCAGCAATACGGCGGTAGCCGGCAACAGCAGGATAACTGTTGTATTGCCTGCGGCCCGTGCCAGTTGTTGCAGACTGCCCTGCTGAATTAGCGTGCTTTCGGAAAGATCCGACCATTCATACAAATTATCGGACCGGTCAAAAACTCGGGCTAATATCGGTTCAGCCATTTTCGGGGCTCCTGCGTTGCCGCTTAACTAAGGTGATAAGGCCGTTTTCCCGGCGACTTAGATGTGATTCGAACAGTAATAAAATTTTACCCACCCGGATAGTTCCCGATAACAGGAAATTATTGCTGATCACGCTCAGGCCTTGTTTGTTAATGCCCTGCGCGGCGACAGCATCATGTTGCAGGAATGTTTCCAGGGTTTTGAACGGTTTATGCTTGATGGCGCGGATCAGTAATTCCGTATTTTTTGCCGATAGTTTATCGGCAAGACAGCGTATTAACACCGGGGCGGCGGTATTGACATTGATCGCTGCGTAACTGTTTGTGACATAGATATAGGGTTTTAATTTGTTGTAGTCTTCCAGGGTGATGCCGTGGATTAACAGTAATTCGCTGACATCGGCAAACTGCCGGTTGGCGCTGCGATAAGGCGTTTTTTTCTGGAAATAGGTTTCGTCTTCGGCGCCATCCGGGTACCTTATTTCCGAATCCGCATCCATCCAGTCCAGAATGGCATCGATAACGGCAGGCTTGATCTTGAGGTCGGTCAGTAAGCGTTTAAAGCGCTGAAGATCTAGGTCGCTGGGCTTTTCTTCGACCAGTAGATTGTTCAGGTTGAAGCGGCCCTGCAAATCCATTAATTTGGCCTGCATCGTGCCGCTCGAAATAGCGGTTTCCGGTAGCGGTTTAGTCCAGCGATCGTCGAAACTGTCCGGTTTGTTTTCGCGTAGATCGTCGCGCAAGGTATTCGCCGCCCAGCTTTCCAGGCTGTAAATAGTTTCAAAGGCTTGCGCCGAGCGCAGCAGGTTTTCGGTTCGGCGTATATCCAGCTGCCTACTGCTCGACATCGACACCAGCGCAACTGTTGCGATAGACAGGATTAACAGCACCATGATCAGTGCGACGCCCTGTTGATTTCCAGCAGGGCGTGCCGCGCGCGCCTTGGGAGCTAGGGCGCGCGCGGCACGCCCTACTGCAAATGTCCTTAGCCGCACAGCATCAACTCAGTCATGGATAAAAAACAGCCGTTTAATATCGCCCAGGCCGTTGATCGTGAAAACGATTTCAAGCGCTTTAGGGGCATAGCCGGAAGACCAGTTGTCGGTCCAGTCTTGATCAAAAAAACGTATGCGTATTTGTTCGAGATCGATTAATTTACGCCGCCGATATTCGCTTTGCTGGGTTCTGTCCAGCGTAGTCCAGGCCAATCGGTACAGCGAGCCTTGTTCAAAACGGTAACTGATGCGTTGCAATTGACTGCCTGCCTGATAGGCGGACCATGCCGGAACGCTTCGGCTGAGGCTTAACAGTTCGCCGCTTACTCCACTGTTGGCTCCGCCGTGGCTGCCGGTTTCCTGCGTGCCGTATTCGTCCCTGACCGGTCGTGCAATCGTTTGGGCAAGGTCTTCGCCCAGCCAATACAGGGTTGTTTGCAATTCGGCGAGGCGTTCCGATCTTAGCGATGTGGCGGCGCGCGCATCCAGCAACACGCGCAGTCCCGAATAGGCCATCACCGACATGATCGCAAATATCGCCATCGCAATCAGGATTTCCAATAAGGTAAAGCCGCGGCTGGATTTATTAATCGCTGACGGATTGCTCAAGCACTGTCTCCGGTTTTTTTTCAACAACGGGTTCGATTTCCGTTTCGCTGAAAGCTTCAGGAATAAAGCTTATTAATTCCGTATAAGGTTCTTTATCGCCTTCCAGGTAAACCGGGATTTGGTATCGCCAAAGTCCCAGCGTGGTGGTGACCTGCCGTTTGCTTTGCCAATACCAGCGCCGTCCGGCCTGGGTTTCCCAACCGTCGTCCTGTTCCGGTTTTTCCTGGGCCAGCCGCAGTTGCGCCGCATGATTGGCGGCGATGATGGCGGCGATGGTTTTGTTTTCGATATGCCAAAGATTGCGAGTGTTGTCAGAGGCTATCTTGAGCAGTCCGGTCATCAGGATTGCCAAAATCGCTAATGCAATCAGGATTTCCAGTAAGGTGAAACCGTCGGTTTTCGGCATGCGTTTCATAGTGCGGGCGTAACGGTTTGCGTTGTGATAACCAAGCCGTTGCTCAGCGTATTGCTTACGGTAAATACTTCATCGCTGCCGTTTAAGCCGACTTTTATTTGGAACAGGCTGATGTCGCCGTCCGGCGTAAACACGATCTGCGGATCGGGAGCGGCACTGGCTTGGTCGCGCAGTAAAATCGTATTTTTCTCGACTTGCAGGTTGATGAATAGTTGCGGATGCAAGGTTCTGGGTTTAAACAGGTCATCCTTAATTTCAGTATGCCAGCGAGCGTTGTCCATCGTCATAAACCGGTAGCCGTGCCGGTAATATTCAAGCGCGACGGGCATGCCCCGGATAATCGCTTCCTGCGAGGCCAGCTGAAATAACTGCAACAAACGATCGGCTTCCTGGCGCTGTTGGTCGCGTTGGTTGCCGGAGCCGATAGCCGGCAGAATCATGCTGCTGACGATGCCGATCAGCACAATAACGAGCAGCAATTCAATCAGCGTGAAGCCTTTGATGTTTTGCATTACGTTATGCGTGATTATTTAAGATCCCAGTTAGTAATGTCGGTGCCTGCATCGCTGCCGCCTTCTACGCCATCGGCGCCGAAGGAGTACAAGTCGAATTCCCCGTGCGCGCCCGGTTGCAGATAAAGATAAGGTTTGTTCCAGGGATCGGTCGGCAGGCTGTCCAGATAGCCGCCTTTTTTCCAGTTGGCGCCTGCCGCAAGGCCTAGCGGCTTGGTCACCAGCGCTTCCAGGCCTTGTTCGGTGGTCGGATAGCTGAAGTTATCCAGCCGGTATAAATCCAGCGCGGCGGTGACGGCGCGGATGTCCTGTTTGGCTTTGGTGGCGCGGGCTTCATCGGGGCGGCCCATAATTTTGGGTACGATGATGGAAGCCAGTATGCCTAAAATAACCACGACAATCATGACTTCAATTAGTGTAAAACCGGTTTGCTTTTTGGTGTTCATAGCTTGTTCCATTGGTTAGGGGTGGTAAAAATTTCGCGTTCCCACGGGCTCCGTGGGAATGCGGGTTTCTTCTATCTGATCAATTGGTTCATCTCAAAAATAGGCAGCAAGATCGCCAGCACGATCATCAACACAACCAAGCCCATAAACAAAATCAGCGCCGGTTCGAACAAGCCCAGGGTCAACTCGGTCAATGCCTCCATTTCCCGCTCCTGATCGTCGGCGGCATTCGCCAGCATCTGCGGCAATTGACCGCCGGCTTCGCCGCTGGCAATCAGGTGTATTGTCACCGGCGGAAAAAAACCGCATTTTTCCAAGGCCTTGTTCAGGCTTTGGCCTTCGCGAACCCTGAGTGTGGTACTCTCTATCGCCTTTTCCATCGCATTATTCGCCAACACCTGGCTGGAGATTTTCAGCGCTTCCAGCAATTCCACGCCGCTATTGGTCAGAATTGCCAAGGTGCGGGTAAAACGCGCAGTATTAATGCCTTTGGTAAAGCGTGAAAGCAGCGGCGCCGTCAATAAAAAACGATGAAACGCCAGCCGCGGCGCGTCATGTCTGAGTATCGCCTTGGCCGCAGCCGCCAGACAGGCGAATACGATCAGTAGAATCAAGCCGTTGTTTTTAAAAAAATCGCTACAGGCAATCAAGCCGACGGTAATAGCCGGTAATTTCTGATCCATTTTGTCGAAAACCCCGGTGATTTCCGGAACGACATAGGTTAATAAACCGATGACCACCAATATCGACACCGAGGTCAGCATCACCGGGTAAATCATCGCCATTTGCAGCTTGCTGTGAATCTGGCCTTTGTCGCTGATGTAATCGGCCAAGCGTTCCAGCACTTGGTCGAGCTTGCCGGACGATTCCCCGGCGGCGACAGTCGCACGGTACAGCGGCGAAAAAGTGCTGGGGAATGCATTGCAGGCCTGCGCGAAGCTTTGGCCTTCCAAAATCCGGGTCCTGATGCCCAATAAAATCCGCCGGGTTCGGGCCGACTCCAGCTGCTTTGCGATAATGCCCAAGGCTTCGTCTATAGCCAGGCCGGAGCGCAGTAACGCCGACAGTTGCCGGGTAATATGCGCCATCTGCCGCAAATTGATGCGGTGGGCAAACAGCGAATTTTGGCCACTATGTTCTTTGTTATGAACCTCGTTAAGCTCCAACAGATGCAGGCCCTGATTGCGCAATTGCTGTCTGGCGAGTTTGACGGTGTCGCTCTCGAAAACGCCTTTGACCGACCGGCCGGCGCTGTTAATCGCTTTATATTCGAAGGCGGCCATTAGTCTTTTTGGGTGATGCGTATGGCTTCATCGGGACTGGTTTCCCCGGCCAGCACTTTTTCCAGTGCACTCTGTTGGATGCTGCGCGAAGAGCGTCTGGCGTGTTGTTCCAGTTCGGATTCCTGAGCCTGTTCGTTGATCATATGGCGCAAGGTTGCATCGATTGCAATCAGTTCGAAAATACCGGCGCGCCCTTTAAAGCCGCTGTGCTTGCAATGATCGCAGCCGTCGGGCAGATAAATATCGACGAACTCGCCGTCTTGCGCCTGATAGCCCAAGCCCGATAAATCATGAGCCGGAATCCGCTCCGGTTTTTTGCATAATGGGCAAAGCTTGCGCAACAGGCGTTGCGCGATAACGCCGACCAGGCTTGATGCCAGCAGGAAAGGTTCGACGCCCATGTCGCGCAAGCGGGTAATCGCGCCGGTCGCGGTATTGGTATGCAGGGTCGACAGCACCAAATGCCCGGTTAAACTGGCCTGTACGGAAATTTCAGCGGTTTCCCGGTCGCGGATTTCGCCGACCATCACAATATCGGGATCTTGGCGCAAAATAGCCCGCAAGCCTTTGGCAAAGGTCATTTCAACCTTGTTGTTGACTTGGGTCTGGCCGATGCCGTCCAGGTAGAATTCGATAGGATCTTCAACCGTCAGGATATTGCGGCTGCGTTGGTTTAATTGATTCAGCACCGCATAAAGACTGGTGGTCTTGCCCGAGCCGGTGGGACCGGTAACCAGGATAATGCCGTGCGGACGGCTAATCATCTGCTGTATCGTGGCCAGCTCATGGTCGGCCATGCCCAATTGTTTCAGGCTCAGCTGGTTGGCCTGTTTGTCCAGTAAGCGTAACACCACGCGTTCGCCGTAGCCGGAAGGCAGCGTGGAAACGCGGACATCGACGGTGCGTCCGCCGACCATCAGCGAAATACGCCCGTCCTGCGGCAGTCTTTTTTCGGCTATGTCGAGTTTGGCCATGACTTTCAGCCTTGAAATAACCATAGCGGCAAACTCGCGTTGCGGCTCGATAATTTCCCGCAAAATACCGTCTATCCTGAACCGTACCACCATACGTTTTTCGTAGGATTCGATATGGATGTCGGAGGCGTTTTCTTTAATGGCTTCGGTCAGCAACGCGTTAATCAGGCGGATAATCGGCGCTTCATCCTCGCTTTCCATCAGGTCTTCGGGCTTCGGCAAATGCTGCGCCATATCGGCAAGGTCGAGGTTTTCGTGCAGGCTGTCGACCATTTGCTGGGCATGGCCGGCTTTTTGCTCGTAAGTCGCCTGTAACAGCGCATCGAAAGCCTCGGGCCTGATGACTTCGAAGTTAACCGGCCGACCGATCAGCCTGCGTATTTCGAATAAGGCTTGGCTTGCGGTTTTTTCCAGGTAGACAACGCTGGGGATATTGTCGGGATTGGTTTTGACCAATATGCCGTGCCGTTTCGCAAAGCTGTAGGAAGGCTGCTGAAAAGGGTTTTCAAGCGTACTGCCGCCGTGTTCCTGAACCGTGTTCATCGTTCTTATCTGCCCAACGGCGCTGCATCCGGACGCTGCGGATAGACCGGCGCCAGATTCGGCAACAGCGGGCCGTGTTCTTTCGGCATCAGGTACACGCCGTCTTTCCCAGCCTGTTGTTCGCGGCTGCGCATATCATTGTATTTGCCGTTGGTAAGCTGCGAGGCTTTTTCAGGATCGCGCATGATTTCCGGGCGCAGGAACACCATCAGGTTTTTCTTAGTAACCGCCGTATTGGTGTCCTGGAACAAGCGGCCCAAATACGGTATATCGCCTAATAAAGGCACTTTGGTCACGGTCTCTTGCACGCTGTCCTGCATTAATCCGCCCAGCACCAGGATTTTGCCGTCGTCGACCAGCACCGAGGTATCTATTTCCCGCTTGTCGATGCTGACGCCGCTCGGCGACGAGGTGGTGGTTTGATCCACGCTGGACACTTCCTGTTTGACTTTTAATTTGATCGCATTGCCTTCGTTGATTTGCGGTGTGACATTCAGCTTGATGCCCACATCCTGCCGCTGCACGGTCTGGAACGGGTTGCTGGCGCCGCTGGTCGCCGTGGTGAAACTGCCGCTCAAGATGCCGATATTTTGGCCGACGATCATGCTGGCTTCTTCATTATCCATAGTGACCAGGGACGGCGTGGATAGAATGTTGACATTATTGTCTTTGGCGAAAGCGGCCAGCAAGGCGCGCAGTTCGCTGCCGACCATATAGCCTACGCTCATGGTTTTGGCGCTGTTCGAGATAAAATCGCCCAAATTATTGGTAAAGGTATTGGCCGATACGCCGTCCCGCAGTTGTTTGGTATGCCATTCGACGCCGAGCTCCTGGTCTTTGGTATAATTGACTTCGGCGATAATTGCTTCGATATGCACTTGAGCGCGGCGGATGTCCAGCCGATGCACGACCGACTTAAGCGAGCGCATCTGCTCGTCCGGAGCGCTGATAACCAGGGCATTGGTCGATTCATCGGCCCTGATGTCCACCTTTTTGTCTGTGCTTGCTTCTGTTTTTGCCTGGGAATTAATATCGCCTTTGGCGGCGGCTTTAACGCCGGTCAGGGTTTCAACCAAATCTTTGGCCTGTGCATAGTGCAAATAAATGACTTCGGTGTCGCCGGTACTTTCAACAGGATTATCGAGATTTGCGATCAATGCCCGCATTTCAATGCGGCCGGCCGGATCGCCGCCGAGCAAAATGGTATTCATGCGCTCGTCGGCAACCAGGGACGGAATAAATTGTCCGGTCTTGCCGGGGCTTCTGGCGCTGATCAGGGAGGTCAGGGTCTTGACCAGCTCTTGGGCGTTTGCATGCCGCAGCGGGATCATTTCAATTTTGAGATCGCCATTTTTGTCTATCTGCTCGATCATTTGCGCCAGACGGTTAACATTGCCGACCGTATCGGACAGGATGACCACATTGCTGTCCGGAAAGGCCGACATGAACGCATATTGCGGCATTAACGGCAGCAGAATCTGCACCAGTTGGCCGGCGTCGACATGATGGATCTGCACAATCCGGGTCAATAACTCGTCCGTTGCCGAACTCGGCATCGAGTGTTCCTGTTTGGCATTAACATTAGGGATGATTTTGACCATATTGCCGCTGTCGGCGGCCGCATAGCCATGCACTTTGAGTATCGACAGGAAAATATCGTATATCTGATTGGCGCGCATCGGCTTGGCGGTCACCACGCTGACTTTGCCGGCGACATGCGGATCGACAATGAAATTCTTGCCGGTAATGTCGGCAACGGTGTCTATCAGAACCTGCATATCCACTTCGTTCAGATTAAGGGAAAACTCGTTTTTTTCTGCGGCCGCGAAGGAACAAAACAGGATTAAAAGAAATCCGAATAGCAAACGAAAAGGCATAATGATTAATTGGCAAGTGATTCGGGCGGTTGAATGATGATTTCGTTGGCTGGTTCAGGCGATACCGGCTGCTCTTCGGCAGCGGGCTGAGTTTGTTCAAGCTTGGTTTTAGTTAAAATCAGCGATTCTTGGCGGTCATCTGTCATGATAACGATGCTGTTGCTTTCGATAGCTTGCAAAATTGCGCCGCCGGGTAAAATGTCGTTGATCCGGTAGGTTTTTTGACTTTGATCGGAAGCTTCGATAATGGCATGGGCATGCTTGTCGGGAAGATACACTACCCCTTTCAATTTCAATGGCTGCGTGCTTTCCGGCGGAAGCCCGCCAACGGAAGATGAAGCGGAGCCTGGCCGGCCGAACAAATGAAATTCGCCGATCAGCGAAAAATCCGGCGGCGTTTGCAGCTCGGGATTTTGCGCAATGCTTGTTTTGGGTGTTGCGGCTTCGGTTTCCGTACCGGATGGGCTAAGGGTAAGAAGGCTGCTAAGCAGAAAAGCCAATGCCGATCCTGTCGCTAAAATTGGCAATACCTTCGTCTTGCTGCCGATACTATCAAACACTGCGGATTTCAAAATGATGTTGAGTCTCCGGTCTTTTAGGAAAGCCGTGGGCTGCGCACAGCGCTGCCTACACGGTTATTGTTCCGGCGCATCCTCGAACAGCGTATTTTTCTCCATTTCAAGCAAATTGTATTTTTCCGTCAGATAAAGCTTAAGCCAGGTTTCCACATCGATATTCGTTCTGGGCGTCTCATCCTGTTTCATTAAACGTTGCTTCAATATGTGTTGAGGCATCAGTAACAGCTCAATATCCGACATCGCAACATATTTGTCGGGATGCAGGTTATTGCCGTTAAAGATTCTTTCCAGCTGATGCCGTTTGAGGCCCAGCGTATGGTTAATTTCAGCCCTTATTTCCAGCATGGCGGGCAGCAAATCGCTACCTGTACAGGCGTCGTCAAATAAACAGCTAAATCTGTTGAGCAGATAGTTGATCGCAAAACGGTAAATATCCGATTCTCTAACGAAAAGGCGGGATGCAATCGCCTGGACCGCAGCACGATCGCTGTCAACCAAGCGCAGGGAAATAATTTGTTTAAGTTCGTTCAATTTTCAGCTCCCCGGCGTTGTCGTCGTATGGTTAGTTCTCCGACTAAGATAAAGGATCAACGTTACAGAATTATGACGGCACAAAGAGTTGTCATCTTAACGGCCTACGCTTGTATTGCATTACATCGAACTGTAACGGAGCTGTCATTATTTGGTCTTATAAACTGTGAAAGAATGCATTTCTGTTAAAGCTGCAAGCAGAAAGTCCTGATTAGAGGGATGGCAGACGGCAACGCGGAAAGGATGTCTTAGGCGATTTAAGCCCCCTCTTTGAATGCTTATGGTCCGGAAGTATCAAGGGCGTTGTTACAAGATAAGGATGTGCGGTGCGGATTTATTGGGCAGGTTGGTATAGGGTTCAGTAGCAATAATGTTGGCTTAACGATTAGGCTCCGGAGTGACCTTGACTGAGCGGAGCCGAAGCCGGCTGAATGTTTCACAGTGTATTGTTTAATCAAAATTTAAGAGGAAAAGCATGAAAAAATTAATATTGGCTGCGGCAGTTTCTACCGCTTTACTGGGCGGTGCTGCACAGGCTGCTATCACGGTTGACGGCAATGGCATCCCTGTCATCAATGCAGCGACGACATACGAAATATTTTTATCAGGATCATCGGCGGCGCAACCGTTTATTGAATCGTTGATGACCAGTTCCAAGGTGCCGGTCGCCAATAGAATATGCGATTCGTCGCAATTGATTTACCAGTTCAAAGATACCGCTACTTCGGGTAAAGACCAAAATGCTTATTTATGCGTACTGAATACTGCGAATCCGGCATTAAAGGGTTTAGCGGCTGGTAAAACGAATCTGCTGCTGTATAAACGCAATAATGGCGGTTCGGCTCAGGGTGTTAACCCGGTGGTTGCCGATGCGGCCATTGATTTTCTGAAAGTCGATACTGCGGCTAACTGCGCAGTAGCTTCAACGGGGGTCGCGGGCACCAGTTTTACTAAAATAAACTGTGACTATACTGCTGGAAATGTAGAGTTATCCAATCCGCAAAAACCTGATTTCGGTATGTCAGATGTCGATCCCGCCCAGTTCTTCGGTCAAAATACACCGGCCGGTTTTGCTCCGGTTACTGCGGACGATGTTAATAAGTTAACGGTAAAGGCGGCGGGTGCGTTAGTATTCGGTGTGCCGGTAACCAAAAAATTGCGTGATGCGATGCAAGAAGCCCAGTTTGGTAAAACCCATGCTTGTGTAGGCAAAGAAACAACTGCTTGCATGCCTTCTTTAAGTTCAGCGCAGATTGCCAGTATTTTTACCGGTAAACTTAATTCATGGAAACAATTGAAACTTGGTGCTTCGTCTGATTTGTATACCAATGCATCGGCGGCAAACAAGCCGGCCAGCGATCGTTTGCATATTTGCCGCAGAACCAACGGTTCAGGTACCGGCGCTCAATTCGGCATCAAGTTTCTGAATTATCCTTGCAGCGATGTGGCGACTCCGTCGGCTTCTGAAACCGGAGCATTGCCTGAAACTGTCGCCAAGGCACAGATTCATGAAAACTCCTCAGCAGGTGTAGTGTCGGAATGTTTGTCTGAGCTGGATTCAGGAGTCAATACAGTTGGCACCGCTTTTAACAATACTTACGGTGTGCGTTGGGCTATCGGTATTCAAGGAACCGAACATAATGCCAGCGGTTCTTTTGATTACCGTTATATTAAAATTGATGGTGTAGAACCCTCATTGGACCAAGTTGCTCGCGGCAAATACAAGGACTGGGTTGAGTTAACTTATCAATATAACAAAACCCATGCGTTTGATGTCAGTGAACAATCGATTGTAGACGAGCTTATCAAGCAAGCGGGTAACCCGGTCGTAATGGCGGCCACCAATCTGGCGGCAGTTCATTTATGGGGTCAAGGCGGATTTTTAGCAACGCCACAGTTTTTTGCGGCACCCGCCAATGGAATTATCGCTAAAGATAAACCCATTAATCCATTCAGTCACGGTACTACTGACGCCACGACAAATAACTGCCGTATTCCTGCTATCTACAATCCTGGCGCAACAGGCGGTATGCAGATCAAATAATATTGAGCCCTGTTGTGATAAGTTGAGTGCCCGATAACAGATTATCAGGTGCAGATCAAGCCAATCGTTTTGCGGCGATTGGCTTGGTTTATTTAACGGGAATGGAAACCGGGATTAACGTGAGCGCACTTGCTGTTTGATGTGATTAGTCATCCGGCTGCCGAGCGCTGTCATCAAAAATTAATATAACCTTAATAAAATACTCCGCTAAGCCGTGGCGCCCTATGCGTACCTTCGGCATTCAATGGTGCGCCCGGCGTACCCTGCACGGCTATTAATGAAGCAATACGGTATAGCCTAACCACGCGATTCAACACAGCTAAATAAAAACATGCGGACACATGAGAACAAGCGAAGCGCCTTATTCAAACAAGCGGCTTTGTGCTTTTTTTTAGGGACAACTTTGAGTGCTGCCGTTGTTGCGGAGCCTGAGCAGGCTCAGCAAGCCGGTTTCGATCTTTTGGAACTCCGGGTCAAAGGCAATAGCTTGCTTGAGCGGAATCAGCTTGAACGGGCGGTCTACCCGTTTTTAGGGCCTAAAAAAACCATCGAAACCGTTGAGCTGGCGCGCGATGCCCTGGAAAACGTTTATCGCAACAAAGGCTATCAGACGGTATCGGTCGATATTCCTGAGCAGAATGTCAAAAATGGCGTGGTTTACCTGCAAGTGGTTGAAGGCAAAGTTTCGCGCTTGCGGGTCAAGGATTCGCGCTATTTTTCCTTGGGCAGCATTAAGGCGGGCGTTCCCGAATTGGCTGAAGGCGGTGTGCCGAATATGCCGAAAATGCAGGAGCAGCTGGCCGCGCTGGGCAATCAAAGCGCCGACCGCAAGATAACGCCGGTGTTGCGCGCCGGGGACACGCCGGGAACGCTGGAAGTCGATTTAAAAGTTAAAGATAACTTACCGTTACATGGACGGGTTGAATTAAACGGACGCAATACCTCATCGACAAGTCTTTTACGCTTAGTGTCTTCACTGCACTACGATAATTTATGGCAAAAAATGCACAGTGCCTCGTTAATGTATCAGGTCTCTCCGCAAAATAGCGATGAGGTCGATGTCTGGGCGGGAACTTATGTGATGCCGGTGCCGAGCACGGATGCGAAGCTGGCTTTTTACGCGGTCAGTTCGTCATCGAGTGCTCAAATAGCCAGTGCCGGCGCGTTGTCCGTCGTCGGTATCGGTAATATTTACGGCGCCCGGTTAATAAAGCCGTTACCGAGCCTTGACGATTATTTTCATTCGCTGACCTTGGGCGTCGATTATAAGGATTTTAAGGAAGACCTTAATCTGATCGGCGCCGATACGATAAAAACCCCTATTTCTTATCTGCCTTTGATGGTGCAGTACGCTTCTTCGTTGAAAGGGCAGGAATCGTTAACTTCATTTAATGTCGGCGTCAATTTCTCGGTTCGCGGCTTGGGTAATGATCAGCAGGCGTTTGAAAACAAACGCTTTAATGCGCGGTCGAATTACGCAATTTTAACGGGCGGGGTTAATTTTACCCATACCCTGCCTTACGGCATGGAGGCTTTCAGCCGTTTTTCCGGGCAAGTAGCGAATTCTCCGTTAATCAGTAATGAGCAGTTTTCACTCGGCGGCATGCAAAGCATACGCGGTTATTTTGAAACCCAGGCCTTGGCCGATCACGGCATGATAGGCACCGTAGAACTGCGTTCCCCGCATTTGGCGCCGGGCTATATGGACACTGTCAACAAGTTGCAGGCACTGGTATTTGTCGACGGCGGCCGGGGCTGGATACAGGATGCGCTGCCGGGGGCCGCTAAAACCAGTGAGCTGGCCAGTGCCGGCTTAGGCATGCGTTTTCAAGTGTGGAAATATTTTGTCGGTGTGCTTGATTTAGGCTTTCCGTTGGCGAGCTTAGGACCGGTGCAAAAAGGCGATCCGAAATTGCATTTCAATGTTGCAACGGAGTTTTAGGAATGTACGTTATGGCTAACTTTCGGCATTCAATGGTACGCACAGCGTACCCTACATGGCTTGGGAACGAGCAATTGCAAGTAGGTAATGAACATGGGTAATAAACGAAGTGTGGCCCAACAACTCAACACCATGGATGTTTTTCGCTTAAAACCATTGTCCGCCTGTGTGCGCATGGCAATAGCCGGAAGCGTATTTATGGGGTCCGTTTCACCCGCTCATGCCGAATTGCCGGTACCGGCCCAGGTTTGGGCGACGATGGGCGGTGCCGCCAATCAGGTTATCGGCGATACGCTACATATCGATCAGCAAACCGATCGGGCTATTCTCAACTGGGATAGCTTTAATGTAGGCGCCAACAATCAGGTTGAATTCCACCAGCCCGGCACTTCTTCTATTGCGCTTAACCGTATTTTCCAGAATGACCCCAGCCGGATTCTGGGCAAGGTCAGCGCTAACGGCCAAATCTATCTTTACAACAAAAACGGCTTTGTTTTCGGCAAGGATTCAACGGTTGATGTCAACACGCTGGTTGCTTCAACCTTAAATGTTTCGGATGATGTTTTTGCCGGCGGTATAGTCCGTGAATTCGATGATACCGGTAAGGCGGCATTTGAAAGCTCCGCGCATGACCCTAAAAATGCAGCTATTCAGGTTGAAGCCGGCGCGAACATCCACATAGGTAAAAACGGCAGGCTTATTATGGCCGCTCCGAATGTAACCAATGCAGGTAACATCAGCGCTGACGAGCAGGGCCAGATTATTCTTGTCGCCAGTAAGGACAAGGTTTATCTGCAACAGGCCGATAATAAAGGTCCTTTTTCGGGCTTACTGGTCGAAGTCGGCAGCGGAGGGAAAGTTGACAATCTGGGCAGTATCGCGACCCGTCAAGGCAATGTGACGCTGGCCGGATTTGCCGTCAATCAGGGGGGGCGGGTTACCGCAACGACCTCAGTCAATGTTAACGGTTCAATCCGCTTATTGGCCAGGGAAGCGGCTGAAAAACAGAACCTGGTGCTGGTAGCCACGAAAACCAATCGCGGAAAGAATTTAAAGGATGATCTTGGCACCGAATCCCAGGTAACGTTTGCACCGGGCAGCACCACTGAAATTGTTGCCGACGCAGGCGGCGGTTCGGCCATTGATGAACAAAATCAGCCGTCATCTTATCTGGAAGTGTCGGGGAATAGCGTACACATGCAGTCGGGCTCAACAATAACAGCTCCCGGCGGCAAGATTAATATGACCGCGACCGACAATTTAATCGACCCGGTGCAAGGCGTTAAAGGCCGTATTATTCTCGATCAAGGTGCGCGGATAGATGTTTCGGGAACGAAAAACGTAGCGGCGGCCATCGACCGGAATGTCGTCGATTTACCGGTGCAAACTTATGAACTGCGCGATTCCCCATTACAGAAAGGCGGCGTTCTGCAAGGGCAAACGGTACGGGTTGACCTTCGTAACGATACCAAAATTGTTGATACCAGCGGCGCCGAAGCCCGTTTTGAACGCGGCATTGATGAACGTTTGGGCGCCGGGGGCGAGATTAATTTGACCTCCAGCGGCGATGTGATTGTCAATCCCGGAGCGGTTGTCGATATTTCCGGCGGCTCGATTGATTATCAGGATGGCTACATCAGCACCACTAAACTGCTAACCGACTACGGCAAGATTGTCGATATCAGCGCTGCCGATCCGAATGAGCACTATGTCTCGGTTTTCGGGGTCGCTAAGGAAGTGCATCAAAAATGGGGGGTTACCGAAGTCTTCGATGCCCAGGCGCAGTTTGGCCAGGGCCGTTTCGAGCAAGGCTATAGCCAAGGCTTGGCGGCCGGTACGCTTAATATCGCCGCACCGAAATTATCCTGGAATGGCGAGTTGCTTGCGGGATCGGCGGTCAACACTTACCAACGCAGTTCGGATACTATCGCTTTCGGCGGCTCTTTCTCTTTGGATACCACGGTATTCAATTCGACCCAGAACGTGTTGTTCCAAACCGAAAAAAATTCGCTGGTCATCCAACCGGGCGATAAGTTTCCCAAAGGTAAGCAAAACAAACCGGCCGATCTGGTACTGTCTACCGCATTAACCAATGCTTCAGGCCTACAAAAGCTCAGTATTAAAACACTCAGCGCTATTACGCTGGCTCCCGATGCCGATATAGTGATGAAGCCCGGCAGTCAGTTTAATCTGGATGCAGGCAAAATTGACGTGCAGGGCACTATTTATTCGGCGGGCGGTGCAATCAACCTGACCAGCCGGAATACCGGCATTCCTGAGAATTCCGGTAGCCTGAATTTGAGTTCAGGGGCCGGGGTCAACGTGTCCGGGCGCTGGGTCAACGACTATGCACAAGGTCTGGATGCTACCCCTACCGAGCCGTTGGCATACAATGGCGGTAGCATCAAATTGACGGCGACCGGCGATTTAACCATGAATTCCGGCTCTGTGATCAGGGCCGACGGCGGCGCCTGGCTGGCGCAAAATAACCGGCTGACGGCGGGGAAGGGCGGTGACATTAACTTGGCAACCGTTGCCAGGGCCGATAGCAAATCCTCTTTACTGCATGTTGACGGCGAATTATCCGCCTATAGTTTATCGAACGGCGGCAGTCTGAGTTTGAGTAGCGGCGAAGTTATTGTCGGCAGCGCCGATAATGCCAAACAAGCCGCATCGGCGTTAGTTCTCGGCGTTCGAAACGGTCATTTCGATATTGCCGATAAGTCCGGGTTTAGCAAAATTAATTTAACCGGTAATTCCGGCGATGTTACGGTCAAGGCGGATACCTCGTTAAGTTTGCTTCAACAAAACCTGATTTTGCAAGGCGATTTCAGGAATCAGGCCGGCAGTGAGTCATTAGCCGGTTTTAGCCGTCTCGAAACCTTGCCCGAACATTTGCGCCGTCCCGTCGATTTGACGTTGACGGCTTTGCAAGATGTCAAACTGGAAACCGGCAGCGAGATATTGGCGGACAAACAAGCCGCTATCACTCTGGCATCGACGGTAGGAGGCATTTATGCCGACGGCTTAATCGATGCTCCGGCAGGATCAATCGATCTGAATATCAACGCCGATCCGGGCGTGGAATATAATGCCGCCCAAACTATATGGCTGGGCGGGCATGCGTCGCTACTTGCAACCGGCACTGCGCGGATGAATCCTCAGGATGCCACGGGACGGCGCACAGGCGATGTGCTGGATGGCGGTAATATCACGCTTAAAGCTCAACGGGGTTATGTCGTTGCCGAGCAAGGCTCGCAAATCGATGTGTCGGGCAACAACACTGTACTGGATTTGCCGGCCAGTGACGGCACTGCTCCCGGTATTCATTATAGTCCGACTGCAATCGGCTCTAATGCCGGGAACATAGCATTGACCGCAGCGGAAGGCGCGGTACTGGACGGCAGCCTGAAAGCTTCGGCCGGTTCTGCTACAACGCTGGGCGGGCGTTTAGATTTGGCTCTTAATCGCGCCGAGCGCAATCCGCCGAATCCTTCTATTATCCCATTCCCGAGCGGCGATTTAGTGCTTAATGTGGCGCAAGCCGCTCAGGCCCCGCTGGATAAAACCACGCAGTTTGGCGATGTGATTCCCGATGCGTTAAACGGCCGGATGACGGCGAGTGCCGATAAAATTAGCGCCGGAGGTTTTAGCGATGTGCGCCTAGCGTCAATTAATGATTCAGGTGCGCCGGGCTTTAGCGCTGAAGTCCGGTTTTTAGGCGATGTTAATCTGAGTGCTCAAGCACGTATTGATATAGATGCGCCCAGGATAGCGTGGTCCGGGCTTAAGGATGCGGCTACGGGCGCGGTTAACCTGAGTACCGCTTATTTAAGGATGGGCTCGTCGTTAATTCGCGAAGTGAATTCTTTACCGGTCACCGGGGGAGGTGTGTTTAGCGCACAGTCGCAGTGGACGGAGCTAGGCGGAGCCTCATTATGGAATGGTTTCAATACGATCAACCTTAACAGCGAGCATGATTTGCGTACGGTGGGACTGGTCGATATTAGCCCGGAGCACCGGGATTATGCCGGAACCCTGGTGACAGCGGCTGACTTGAAGCTGAGCGCCGGCCAAATTTACCCGTCTACGCTGACGCACTTTACCTTTGCGGTCAAAAATAATCCTGAAGGCCAAATCACCGTATCCGGTAATAACAATAACGATAAATCGCCCTTATCAGCGGCGGGCATATTGAATTTTGAAGCGCCGGTCATAAACCAGAACGGTGTGGTAAAAGCGCCGTTTGGCAGCATTAATCTGAGCGCAGGTTCCCGTTTGAGCTTGGGCGAAAACAGCCTGACTTCAGTTTCCGGTTCGGGGCAATTAATTCCTTTCGGCGTTATTCAGGGCGGCTTCGACTGGCTATATCCGCTAGATGCCAACCATAACCTGGTGTTTAAAACCCCGTCCGAGAAGAAACTGGTGTTATCGGCTCCTACAGTCGAATTGACCCAAGGTAGCGTAGTTGACTTGTCCGGCGGCGGGGATTTATTGGCGTATGAGTTTTTGCCGGGTTCCGGCGGCTCCTATGATTATCTGGATCGGAACAGCTTGTCTTATCAAGGCGGTTTTGCCGTGGTGCCGAGCTTGGCTTCGGATATTGCGCCGTATGATCCTTTGCAAAGCGCAGGTTTCGATTATGCAGTCGGCAGCAAGATTTATTTAAGCGGAACGGCGGGCTTGGCTGCCGGTGAATATACCATGCTGCCTTCGCGTTACGCATTGTTGCCGGGTGCCTATCTGGTTACCCCGCAGGCCAACACCCGGGATTTGACCGCAACGACCTATACCAAAGCCGGATTAGCGGTTGTCGCCGGCTATCAAACCCTCGCCGGCACCGGTACCCGCGACCAGCGCTGGAGCGGTTTTTTGCTGGAGAGCGGCGCGGATATCCGTAAACACTCCGAATACGATGAACAGACCGCCAATAGTTTCTATGTCAGTCAAGCACTGAAGAATGAAAGCGTTTCCCCGATTCTGCCTATGGACAGCGGCCAGATTTCGATAGCCGCGCAAGATAAGCTGGCTTTGCAAGGCGAATTCAAAGTCGCTAGCTCCGGCAGCCGAGGCGCGCGTATGGATATTGCGGCAAATCGCCTTAAAATCGTAAAAAACCTAAGTGCCGCGCCGACAGAAGGAACTTTGGAAGTGTTGGCTGACGATCTCAGCCATTTAGGCGTTGACAGTTTATTTCTGGGCGGCGGGCGCAGCAACAATGTGGCTACCGGCGCAACCGATTTAAATATCACTTCTTCAGAGGTGATATTCGATACCGATGCCCAGGTATCGGTCACCGATTTGGTCGCGGCGGCAACGGACAAAGTGGAAGTTAGGAGCGGCGCGGTTTTGGCCGCCAAAGGCGGGGTTAACTCGGGAGATACGCTGTTTAATATCAGCGGCGACGATGCCTTGTTAAGAATTTCCGGCGACGATCAGGTTACCTTGAATAGAACCTCAACACTGGGGAATACCGGTGAATTACTGATTCAAGAAGGTGCGACCTTGGCCGCATCGAAATCGATGCTATTGGATGCGAGTAAATCAACCACATTGGCCGGTAATATCCAGATGCAGGGCGGCTCGTTGAACCTGAGCGCCAATGCCATCAATATCGGTGAAGTCAGTGGTTTGGCTTCCGGCGCGTTGAATTTGTCCAATGAAAAGCTACAGAATCTTGCGGTTGATGAGCTGGTCTTAAGCAGTCGGGATACGGTTAATTTTTACGGCAACGTAGGGCAGGTCGATGGCAGCGGAAACCTGAATGCGATAAAGTTCGACAGCTTAGTGATTGATGCGGCCGGTTTTTCAGGATTTGCTGCGGCGGGGCAAACGGCAAAACTGCAGGCAAACACTTTGCAATTGCATAACAGCTTGGGCACGGTTGCGGCGCAGTCTGCGACAGGCCAAGGGGCACTGGAGGTGTCGGCTAAAAACTATAGCCAGGGCCGCGGTAGTTTTGGCATTAAAGGTTTTCAAAACATTAACTTCAATGTTGCCGAGGGATTCAATGCCGATGGCGACGGTACGCTTAATGTCGGCGGCGCTTTGAATATGAGCGCCGGCTATCTAACGGCTACCGGAGGCAGTCATCTTAAAATCGATGCCGACGGTCACCGCATACAAATGAATGGCAACGGCAGTGCCGTAATTCCGGCATCAACCAGCTTTGGCGGGGCTATGAACCTGGTTGCCGACAGCATCGATTTTAATGCACGGGTACTGATGCCTTCCGGTTCCTTAGCCTTGCAGACATCGAACGGCGATGTCAGTGTGGGCGGTTTAGCCGATATTAATCTTGCCGGTCGAGCCGTCACCTTTGCCGATACGGTCGACTATACGCCCGGCGGTACCTTCAGCGCAGTTGCCGAGCACGGAAAAATCGCGTTGGCCGAAGGCTCGAAACTGGATTTGAGTAGCGGCGGCGGCACCGTCAGCGGCGGTAAGCTGATGCTGAAAGCGTCCGAGCAGAGCGTCGATTTGTCCGGGCAGATCGACGCCAAGGCCGGTAGTGCGGAGCTTGATGTATCAGGGTTCAGTGCCAATGCGGGCTTTGACGGCCTGATGAATAAGCTGGGAACGGCGGGGGTATCCGATTCGATTTATTTCCGTAGTCGTGATGCCGATATTGTGCAAGCATCCGGCCAAGTCATCAAAGCGAACAGCGTGACTTTAGTCGCAGACAAAGGGGCTATGGCTTTAGCCGGTAAACTGGATGCCAATGGCGGCAAAGCAGGCGGAACCATCGGTTTGTACGCCGGGGATAAAATCAGTCTGGAAGAGGGCGCGGTATTGACCGCAAGCGGAAATCAAGGCGGTCAGGTCTTACTGTCGTCAGTGGATAATGATGACGATAAGGCCAGCGGCATCGACATCAAAACCGGGGCGTTGATTGATGTCGGCGGCGCAACTCAGGAAAGCGGCGGAGAAGTGACTTTGCGCGCTTTGCGTGCCGATGACGCCATCAATATTCAGCCTATTGCCGGGACAGTGCAGGGATATGGGCAAAAAGCGGCCGCTGTCGCCGATAATGGCGATGTGGTCCGGGGTTACAGCAAATATTATGCTGAAGCTGTTAAAAAATACACTAACCCGGATTTTACCGTTGCCGGAGAAATTAACGACGGCGACATCAACACGATCAAAAACGAGACCGATGCCTATATGACTGCAGCGAATATGCACAAGGTCGGCAGCGATCTGGGCGGCGGTATTCGTTTACGCGCCGGTATAGAAATCGATTATGCGGGCGATCTGGCGCTGAACAGTCAATGGGATTTGGCGGACTGGCGCTACGGCGATCCATCCGCTTCCAGCTTGCTGCCTCCCGGCACCTTGAGCATTAAAACCAGCGGCAATCTTGCGCTGAACCATTCATTATCCGACGGTTTTAAAGACGGTAGCTTGTATTACGATAGCGCCCATGTGACGGATATGTTGCAAACCGGGGATTCCTGGTCCTATCAAATAACAGCCGGGGCCGATCTTGGCAGCGCCGATAGCGTCGCGACCGCAGCCGCGAAAGACCTGAATATCGGCTCGGGCGTCACGGTGCGTAGCGGAACCGGAGATGTTCAACTGAACGCAGGCGGCGATATCGTTTTCGCCGACCAAACCACAACTGTCTACAACGCAGGAAGGGCTGAAGATACAGCCCGATACGGAACATTGAGCGAGGAAACCGTTGCCTTTTTGCTGTATAGCGAATATCCGGTCGACGGCGGCGATCTGGTTATTAAGGCCGGCAGAAATATCAACGGGGCGTTCAGTAACCAGTTTATCGACAATTGGTTATTACGTTTCGGCAGCTGGACCAACAGCGCCGCGCATGACAACGAGCAACGCACTGCCTGGGGCGTTGCTTTGGGGTATACCACCGATTTTTACGGCAACGCGGCCGATGCAACAGCGCCGCTGTTTCAGCAAAATATCGGTTCGTTTGGCGGCGGCAAAGTCAATGTCAGTGCATCCGGCAATATTAATGACCTGTCTGTGATGATGCCGACTACCGGCAAGCAGGTCGGGAATCCCGAACAGAATGTCGTGCAAATTCAGGGCGGCGGTCAAATGCAGGTTAATGCCGGCGCCAATATTAGCGGTGGCGCTTATTTTCTGGGGAAGGGCGAGGGGGCGATCTCGGCGGGCGGAGCCATAACCGGCAGCGCTCATCAGTTTGTCAACGGTCCTCAGCTGGCCATGGGCGACACTCGGCTGAGCTTGAATGCGCACAGCGGCATCAGCGTATCCGCAGTGTCCGACGCAATGGTATTGCACTCCGGCAATGCTTATTCGGAAGACGGCACCAACTTTTTCAGTTATACCGATAGCAGCGGCATCGCGCTGAAATCATTGTCCGGCGACGTCCATTTAGGCGCGGATACCGGCATAATCGGGGCGACTGATATTCTGAACCTGAGCGGCAGTCAGGCCGGCTTAGCTAAAATTTATCCGGCTTCTTTACAAACAACTGCGTTTGGCGGCAGCGTCTTGCTTGACAATCAGGTAACGCTATTTCCTTCGGCATCGTCGACGTTAACCGTTCTGGCGGAAAAGAACATTAGTTCGGCGGTTGATTCTTTAAGACTCAGTATGTCGGATGCCGATAGCGCATTATTGCCCAGCGCCGAATTTCCGCTGGCCCGAGCCTTGTTGAATGATGCCGAGGCAATATTGAATCCGTTCGGCATCAATAATCTGGTCCATGCCGCAACACCGCTGCATGCCAAAGATAAAGAACCGGCCAGACTGGTAACCAATGACGGCGATATTAAATCCGTCCAGTTCAACATCCCTAAAGCGGCGATAATCCAAAGCGGTAACGACCTGAATAATGTATTAATCAATATTCAACATGTTAATGACGGCGATATGTCGACGATAGCGGCGGCCCGCGATATTCGCTTTACCAGCGAGCGCAGCGTGGACGGCTTATTGGTGGATAATTTTAACGAGATCAAAATTTCAGGCCCCGGCAATGTGCTGGTCAAAGCCGGACGCAATATCGATTTTGGCGCGTCGGGCGGTTTGTCAACCATAGGCAATCTATCCAATCCTAACCTTTCGAGCGATGTCGGTGCGAATATTACCGTGCTGGCAGGATTGAATAAGCACACGCCGGATTATTTTGCGTTTTTGGATGTTATTAAATACGCTGAAAAATATACCGGCTACAAGACTTTGATCACTCATTTCATGAGCAAACGCAGCGGCGATGCGGAATTGACGGAAGCCGATGCATTAAAGGCATTCAGAACGCTAAGCGCCGATGATCAGGCCGCCATCCAGCCGGAACTGAATGCATTGTTGAGTGATAAATACGCCGAGCAATATGCTCAAATCAAGGCGTTGCTGACGCCGTTCATGCAGAAAACGCTGGGCGATTCAACGCTGACGGATAGCGCGGCGTTGGCGGCCTTTGCGAAATTAAGCGCCGATGCCTATTTGCCTATCCAGCCCCAGTTAAATGCTTTGGTAAATCAGGTGTTTTTTGATGAACTTAAACGCTCCGGAGCGGCATCCGCCGCATCGGCATCGGCAGGAAATGAAGGCGGGTTCGGCGTCATTGAGGCGTTATATCCGGGTACCGACTGGAAAGGGGATTTGAGTTTGTTTTTCAGCAAATTGCAAACCCTACAGGGCGGCAACATCGATTTGCTGGTACCGGGCGGCGAGATTAACGCCGGTCTTGCGGTTTCTTTCTCCGGCGCAAAACAGGCATCGGAACTGGGTATCGTGGCTCAAGGCCAAGGCGATATTAATGCGTTCGTGCGCGATGATTTTATCGTCAACCAGTCGCGCGTTTTTGCGCTCAGCGGCGGCGATATTTTGATTTGGTCATCCGAAGGCGATATCGATGCGGGCCGCGGCGCCAAGTCGGCTATTGCCGCACCGCCTCCGGAATATAGTTTTGACGATAGCGGCAATCTGGTTGTGACCTTTCCGCCAATCGTTTCGGGCAGTGGTATTCGTACCGCCGCGACGGCCGGAAATACCGCCGGCGACGTTTTCCTGTTTGCGCCCAAAGGCGTGGTCAATGCCGGTGAAGCGGGTATCGGCGGAACCAACGTGACTATTTCCGCAACGGCGGTATTAGGCGCCAATAATATTCAGGTCGGCGGTATCGGTTCCGGGGTTCCGGTTGCCTCGTCAGGCAGTCTTGCGGCGGGCTTAACCGGCGTCAGCAACTTGTCGGCCAGCGTCAGCCAAGTTGCCCAGGCTTCTGCGGATATGAGTAAAGGTAATGAAGACAGTAACAGCAAGAATGCGAAGTTGGGTGTGCTTAGCGTTGATGTTATCGGCTATGGCGATGGGGCGGCCGGTAATAATAGTGGCAAAAAAGATAGCTCTAAATCAGCTTCGTAAGCTACGGTTAACCTTTAGCTGCGACGGTATAGGCTATGGAAATGGCTATTCCACGGTATGAGAGTCGTTTTCAGCCGGCCAGCTTATTGGTATGGTTTTTCAGAAAAGTTTTGTTCTCTAGCGGCTAGTCTTTGCATAAGAACATCTACCGGTAGGGCGTGCCGTGCGCGCCTTCTGCTTCGTGAGGCTGGAGTTCTTCGACAAGGTTCAGACCGGCATCTAAAGGGGAGTTCCACAGCTAATGGCGATTGCTTTGGCTTTGTAAAAAAGCCAATACATCCTCATTATCGACTTGGTAATAAATATCCTCAACGCGCACCGTTACGTTTAATGAATGAAAAACGATGTCATCGCCCAGATAGTAATAACAAGGTTGCCACGAGTCTTTTCTACTGAAAACCTGAATTTCGCCTTTATCTTGTTCAATTAATACATATTCCTCCAAGCTGGGAATGTTTTGATAACGCAAGCGTTTAGTCATCTGGTCAAAGCGGCGCGTGGTTTTTGATAGTACCTCAACGATAATAACCGGCGCGGTCTTGTAATACGCGTGTTCATTATCGGCTTGGCAAACCACCATCACGTCGGGATAGAAAAAACACTGCTCGGCTTTGACTTTCATATCGGCGATAAAGACTTTGCAGGGTTGGCCTTTTAATTGGCTTCTTAATTCGCTCGCCATGTTGAGTGACAGCAAATTATGATATTCACTCGCACCGGCCATCGCATAGACTTCACCGTCGATGTATTCATGCTTGAATTCGGCAAGCAGTTCGCCTTGTAGATAGTCTTCTACACTTGTTTTGTTGGCAGCATAACTTAGGGACATAGGATTTTCCTTGTGGTTTTGATTTTATGTGGATGTTGCCGGGTCAAATAAAGGCAGGGGTATCTAACAGTAAGTTTATTCTTGCAACCAAAATTTATCATCTAAAGGTGCGTCAAAGTCTTCACTCATCCAACCTAAACCTTGATGCAGCCCTAAAACAGGCTGTTTTGTGACAGGTGTTGTGGCACGGCAGCACCTGTGCCATTACCATCAATAGCCCCCCCGACCCGCGAAGTTGCATAACTTAAGAGTCATGGGCTTTTTTTTAAAAACACTTCGCTTGAAACTCATCGGGTACATCCAAGCTAAAGGTCTCATCCTGTATGCGAGCCATATAAAATCCAGCCGCTAATACCCGCTTTTTCAGTGCTTCGCTGATATCCACCGCCGCGATAATGCCGTAGAGTTTTTTATCCTTATGTTCGGGAAACAGCGTTTTAAAATTCGCCATCAAACTGTTGAGTTGGCTAATGGCTTCCTCGCGTAAATGGCTTTTGACTTCTACGACATACACCTCATTGATGGCGCTGTTGGCGTAGGCCAACACATCAATCTCGGCATCAACACCGTTTTTACTGACTCGGACGCTGGGACTAATGACCTCCATTTTAAACCGCTCGCGCAGGATTTTAGTCATGGAAGGCAGGGCGAGTCCTTCGGTAAAGTTGCCGAACTTTTTACCCAAGCCGCCGATTTGTTTGCCCAGTTCTTTGAGTTGCTTATTGGTCTCTTTGGATTGCTTAGCGGTTTCTTTGAATCGCTTTTCGGTTTCTTTTTGGGCAATTGCCAAGCCGGCAATCAGTTGTTTCAATTCGTCGTCAGTCATGGTGATATTTCCTTGTTGTTGGTTTGCGTTCGATAAAAAGATACGGGCAACCCTTGTGGCTGCCCTTTCGTTACAAACATTTAGCAGGCACAAGGTTATTGAACCCTATGGATTGCACCTTCAATTGTTTAAATGATAACAAAATCAGCATGAGTCAACGCCAAATTTACCCCTAACACCACGAGTTGCATAGCTGCGCCCGCGTCATTACCATCCGCATCATAGCTCAGCGCGCCGGTCGTAGCGTTGTAGACCACATAATCATTGAGATCAAGAGCCGCCGCCACTAACACGCCTGCGGTGGTGAATTTACTAAAAATGGCGTTTTCCAGCTGAAGCGTGTCATAGGCAACGCTAAAGTCGGTGAGGGGATCAACGTTTGCAGTCGGTGCGCTGGTAAAGCGAAACATATCCAAACCGGTACCGCCGGTCAGCTGGTCATTGCCGGTGCCGCCGCTAGCGTATCGTTACCCGCATCGCCAATCAGCAAATTATTAGCGGTGTTGCCGTTCCGCGTATTGGCTAATCCGTTACCTGTGCCGTTGATTGTCTCTGCTCCGGTTTCTACATTGGCTGCCAGAATGAAATTTACTGAGCTGTTAACGCTGTCAATTTTGCTCGCCAAGGTTGAGGTTTCGGTCACCACATCACCTTTATTATCGACAACATAAACATCATTGCCTAAACCGCCGATAATAAGACGGTCAGCCTCGGTGCCGCCATCCATTTCGAAATTAAATTAACGAGGGATTCGTTTTTAAATTATGATCTTGAAAGTTTTAGGAGGTGATCATGACTATTCAAGAAGAAATTAAGGCTGAAGTAGATATTTTAGATAAAGATAGCCTGGAAGCTTTGTACAAAATCATCCGGCTATTAAAGATAAAGACGCAAAAACCGCCAAGCTTGATGGATAAATTAAAAACGGTGCATATCAATGCACCCAAATATTTTGCGCAAAATATAGATAACTATCTCAACGGAGAAATGCCTTGAGTCGAATTTTCATCGACACGGGTTTTGTTATAGCATTAATTAACACCAATGATCTTTACATGCTAAAGCCTTGCAACTTGCCGAGCGATTTTCGGCTTATCCTGCCGTTACTACAGATGCAGTGTTGTTTGAGATTGGCAATGCCTTGTTACGAACTGCAAAACAACAGGCAGTTGACGTTATCAACTATTTTAAAGAGTCGCATGAAGTCAGCATAATTTTTGTGGATTCTCTTTTATTTGACAAAGGGTTAACGCAGTATGCCCGCTATAAAGATAAAACATGGGGTTGATGAATTGCATTTCTTTTGTAGTCATGCAGGAGCAGGGAATTACAGAAGTTTTAACATTTGATAAGCACTTTTCTCAAACAGGTTTTACTATTCTTGAATAGGCGGCCTATTCATTTCTAAAGTCCAGTAGGCCGGAATAAGACCACCTAAGCCTGTCCTGAGTTCTTCGGCTTCGCTCGTAGAGCCTTGCCAAAGGGCCTAGGAGCCTGTCCGAGAACTAACATGCTTATCAGTCGACTTCAATATATAGTGTTTTTAAATATATTAAGGCGCTATATATAGTAGGCAAATAGCAGGCGAATTAGTTAAACGTTAGTTCTCGGACAGCCTCCTAGCGCGGTGGTGTTTCCGGCACACGCTACGCGAATCTGCCGGAAACACTTGTTTTCGTTGTGTCGGGACAGAGGAGGCCTGCACCTCTCCCTAATCCGCGCCCGAGAATGCAACATCGTTTAGCTTGTTGCGGGCGCTCCTATCGGCCTGAAGGCCGAAGCTTAGACCAGCAAGGAAGGTTTGATTAACTATTTACAAGCGCTTTCGACTTACATTGAGCGGGTGCTGCTCATAACCATAACCTGAATTCGAGATAAGAAAAATGGGGTAACCTCTTTAAAATATGAAAGAATATAATATTTTCCATGGCAAGCTAACGTAACTCATTGGTTCTTGGTTCGGAGGTAATAAAAAAAGCGAATTTTAGTGATTTTTTTTGTCGCTAACTTATTGAAAAAAATCGGCTTATTTGTAACCAATGAGAAGTTGCCTAGCGTTATATTTAATTATTAATTTTTACTATCAGGTGTGTGGAATGTCGGATACAAAAGACCTAGAAGAAAAATACGGCCTTAGCTATCACGTAAATTATGCTAATTACGATGAGCAGTTGGTGAGTCTAAATGGAAAGCGTATTTTAGAGGTTGTGGGCAGTCTTCCACGTGATTTTGTTTTTCAGGAATTGGGCGTAGCTCAATGGTTGGCACTCGAAGAAATCGATTATTGGGATGAAACTTTCAGCACTGGGCATGTGTCGGGTACACCTCCTCCTTTAGAGCAAGTTAAAAATTAC
>JAUGSS010000213.1:0-1300 GCA_044426515.1 Methylococcaceae bacterium
ATAATTGCACGAGGCTCATTCGTCGCAACATCATACGGTGTTGGGTCATCAAAATCATACGCAGTAATCTTTCCACGTTCTGGCGTCAGTTTTTCGTACAACGAATATTGTCCCGCCGCTAAATCTTGATAAAATTGCGCATCAACAACCTGCAAGACAAAAAGTCGAATCCACAAAATTGCGAATCCTCCCAAAAGAAAAAAACGGAGAACGCGCAGGCGCTTTCCGTTCATTCCTCCCTCTTTTTGGCGCAGGGGCACCATACAAAGTCTACGCCTCCTGCACTTCTTCCTCAGTCACAATAAATCCAAGAGAAACCGTCACATCACCATTTCCCTCATTCGTCGTCAAACGAATACGTTTTCCATTCGAGTTTTCATACTCTCGGAATGTAAACATGGAAGAGGTCTCATCATCTTTCAACGTTGCAGACCCTTCATACGAAAATTCATAGTCATCACCACCATACACCACAACATCGTCCTCTGGCTCAAGCTCTTCGTCGAGATCCTCAAATTGAACAATCTCCTCTCCCCCTGGGTCTACCGAAAGCCACACGCCAACATCACCATATGCCCAATACACGTTTTCCCCCGTATCAAGCACCGCAACCTCTACCGTTCGAGGGTGAAATGTTCTATCACGAAGAATAATGTCATTTTCGTCCTGAAGCGCGGTGAGAATATCAACAATAATCATAGAAAGGAAAAGATTACGGAATGAGTATACGACATGAGAGACTCCTGGATAACACGTCTATCCACAGAGCGCAACTTTATCTCGTCTAATAATCCAATCCTTCCCTCGCCTGAACTCCAGAATAAAAATAATGCCGCTCCAATTTCATCTCCGTGATCAAATGCGCCGCATCAAGAAACGACTGAGGCGGATTCCTTCCCGTCATCATAATCTCCACGTTTTCTCCTTTCTGTTTCAAAACTTCGAGTACATCACTCGCATCCAACATTCCAAGATCGACGGTCGAATTGATCTCATCCATCACCACCAAATCATATTCACTCGACATCACCGCCTCCTTCACGCACTCCAATCCCCTCCGAGCTTCCTCTTTATCAACATCCAAAATCGCAAAATCGAATCTCCCCGTCACCGCATCAATCCTATCTCTCCCCGTCACTACATAATCAATCGCATCAATCCCATCCAAAATCGCCCTCTCCGAATAATGCGTATTCCCTCCCTTATCAAAATACACCATCAACACTCTCCTCCCCGCCCCAGCACACCGAATAGCGAGTCCCAACGCCGACGTCGTCTTTCCCTTCCCATGTCCATGAAT
>JAUGSS010000161.1:0-1517 GCA_044426515.1 Methylococcaceae bacterium
ACTTTACCCCAACACTGAACTCGCGGCTTGCGTCGTGCGCGGCGCACCTGAGCCAAACCAAAACACCGGAAGCTATACCGCGCATGACGCAAACGCATGGCTGGCAACACCCGAACCGTTCACAAACGAAACCTGACCGCAACCGCTGAGGCTGACGAAGACAAGCCAAAGCCGACACATTCAATCCAGAACGCCTAACGTGGAGCTAAGGGGCTGCGCGCTTTTTGCGCAGTCCCGCTTGAGCGCAGGGTTAGAACTAAACTACCTGTCCTGATTGATTTCAAAAGTGTTCTCACAAGATTCACATTGATAAGTATGCGTATGTTCGGAAACTGTGCCGTCAGCACGGACGTAGCCCCGTGATCTCATTTCCTCTCGTGGAATATTTCGGAGGTTCCCTTTGCAGGAAGGGCAGAATTTGACATCTGGTTGTGGTCCGGGAATATTTGCCATGGAATTTACCTTTAAGTTCTAACGTAGAAATAACGGGACGCGGTGGAGAGAATGAATATGACGCATAGATTGATTCCGCGTTCCCGTTGATTGTTATGTTAGGTTTGTTGTGAAAAAAAACACTGCCTTTTAAAGGCAATGTAAGGCCAGCGGGTTTCCCCGATGGGTTAAAACTAGCTTGGTAAGCCGTGCAGTTACACGGCAGCTTGGGTTACTAGCCCAAGCACGTTGCCCGCCCATGGCTTTGCGATGGGCTATGCATTGAAACCTAACGCAAAGCTAACCGGGCGCGGCCTAGAAAGTTAAACAATGAAACCGTATTATAACCGCGCTCCGGTTGAGCGCAGGGTTATACATTAACAGAGTAATAACATGAAACCATTACTACCAAGACCAACAGGATCGCAAACTGACACGCTGGATGATTTATTGCTCTGCATAGCAGCTACCATCGAAGATTTTTTGTTGGAAGCTGGAGCAGAACCAGGAAAAGATTATTCACGTCTTGACCTGTACAAGCTTGCTCAGCCATTTGCTTTGCATACCTACACACTTGATGAAGCGGATATTTCATTCACAATATCTTGGCCGAAGCGCGATGATGTATAACGTAGAGCTAACCGGGCGCGGCACGGAAAGCTGAAAAAACAAAACCGCATTATAACCGCGCTCCGGTTGAGCGCCATGTTAGACGCGGACACTGCAACGGAGCGCAACAAACCCAGCAGAAAAAAACAGCCACACCAAAAACTGACAGCGCGAGGCGCAAGGGCGAACGCAATAAGGAAGAGCGCAGAACGCCAGAACTCATAGCACGCACAAAGAACCGAACGGGCAACTCAAGCAACCCGACCGCCAACCGGGAGGCGACCACACCTGAACCCGCAGCAGCCGCAAAAACGGCAACTGGCGAGACGGAGAAAATGGGCAGATTCCGCATAGCGACTAACGTAAAGCTAAGGGGCGGGCCGCCCACGGGAGGCGGGCGAAGCCACAAAGCCTAAAAAAGTTGAAGTGTACCGCCCGTACGAGGCGGCCCGTCCCTTTGAGCGCAATGTTAGGCT
>JAUGSS010000037.1:0-3035 GCA_044426515.1 Methylococcaceae bacterium
ATCCTAGTGGGATCAAGGTGAGCGATGAAGACCTGCGGAAAGTCAATCTCATACCCGCCAAGTTTCATGGCAAAGACTGGAACTATGCCATCAAATCGCGACGAGAAAAAGTATAGGTTATTTATTTACGACGACTTAGCGTCAAAAAACAGCGCTATAAGTCCGCATTGAATGGCGACTTTCGCGCTAATGGTTTGCCCTGGCGATTATCCAACCGGTGAGACTTTCATATTTGGCTCATAATGTATAATGCAAAATCGTTTCGCCAAGGGGACTTCCATGCCTGAACAAACCAATCCTTATGATCCAATTCCTGCTCTTTCAGAAGATCCTTCTTCTGTGGCTATTTGGCTGACCACCGCCGACCAAACCTTTTTGTTTCAACGGCAAAGCAATGACCTTCGCTTTGCCGACAACGCCAATAATTTCCCTGTGATAACGGTGAATGCCGAGCGGAGATATCAGGTTATGGAGGGATTCGGCTTTTCCTTGACCGGGGGCAGCGCCATGCTGATCAGCCGCTTGCCTGCCGCTGACAGGAGCGCATTGCTGCGGGAATTGTTCTTGCCGGACGGCATCGGCATCAGTTTTCTGCGTCTGAGCATCGGTGCGTCGGATCTGAGCGAGCGCTGCTTTTCCTATGACGACAGACCGACCGGAGAATCGGACCCCGAGCTGGTCCATTTCGACATCGAAGCAGGAGATGTCGAAGTCATTCCGCTGTTACAGGAAATTCTGGCTATCAACGCCGAGATCAAGATCATGGCCACGGCTTGGTCGGCGCCGGCTTGGATGAAAACCAACCAAAGTTTCGTCGGCGGCAAACTGAGACCGGATTGCTACGCTGTTTACGCCGCTTACCTGATCAAATACCTGAAAGCAATGCGGGAGAGAGGTATCACCGTCCATGCCATCACCCCGCAGAACGAACCATTGAATCTCAAAAACGAACCCAGCATGATCATGGAAGCGTGCGAGCAGGCCGAGTTCATCAAAAATCATCTGGGACCGGCTTTGTTGGCATCCGGATTGGCCGCTGTGGAACTGTTTTGTTGGGACCACAACTGTGATGTCAAGGAGTACCCGTTGGCGATTTTCGCCGATGCCGAAGCGCGTCGTTATCTAGCAGGATCGGCTTGGCATCTATATGGGGGAGATATTTCGGCCCTTTCCGAGGTTTATCAGGCTTACCCGGAAATGAAACTGTATTTCACCGAGCAGTGGGTAGGTTCGGACGGGCAGTTCGGGGGCGATTTACTGTGGCACCTGAAAAATGTCCTGATTGGTTCCATACGCAACTGGAGCCGGGTCGTGTTCGAATGGAACCTGGCCTCAGACCCGTTTTGCTGCCCCCATACCCCTGGAGGCGAGGCCCGTTGTGTCGGCGCTTTGACTATAGGCGAAGATATTGCCCGCAACGTTGCCTACTATGTGATCGCCCATGCCGCAAAATTCGTTCGTCCCGGCTCGGTGAGGATTTATTCCGGTGAACAAGCGTCCTTACCGAATGTAGCTTTTCTGACGCCCGCGGGTTACATCGTTCTGATTGCGCTTAATGACGGAGCTGAATCACTATCCTTTACTATCCGATTTCAAGGGAAAAATACAGCCGCCACGCTGCCTGCAAGCGCGGCGGCTACTTATGTTTGGCGGGCGGAGTAAACGTTTCGGCTTGCCAACTTAATTCGGGTTACGCTCTGAGATTAAGCCGTTCGTAGCGAGTAAGCCCCTTATCGGGGCAAGGCATTACCAAGAAACAGCCGCTGTTTGGCGCAATTCTTTGTATTTTTATAGGTTTTTTAACTCCGAAACTTTAGTAAAAAGATCATGATATCTAAAGCATATCTAAAGCCACTGCTCCAAGCTCATCTCAACACGTTACGTCCCACATCCCCCATCAGTAAAGACCAATTCTTGATGCCTCCTGATAACATTGAGCGCATCTTCATTTAGTCTAACCCCCCCTTTTACCCAAGAATTCGTCCGCGTATTTCCAAACACAACGACAATTCATGCCACCCACTGATTGAGCCAAGCCATCCTATCTGCTTGTTTAACAACAGCCATTTACCGACGAGTGCATTATCGTCACTAGCGGCAACCCAGCAAAAACGTCCATCTAATGATGTACGATATGCTATTTGGTGATGGTAGGTTTGAGATGTCGCTATTGATGTTTTAGTGATAATCTAAGGCCTATTTTCAATTCCGTTGAGGCTAAAAATGGTTCAATTTTCTCGCTATCAATGCCGTCTCCTTTTCATTAAAGCAGAACATGAACGCCAACAAAGTTGCCAAAGCCGCCCCCGACAACAATGCGCACGTCAAAATGGATAGTTCTCCCCCCATTATAGGCATCGGAGCATCAGCAGGAGGACTGGAAGCCTTTGAACATTTCCTTAGCCATGTGGCTGTTGACAGCGGCGCGGCCTTTGTCGTCATTCAGCACCTTGACCCCACTCAACAAGGTATCCTGCCTGAATTGTTACAGCGTGTCACATCAATGACGGTCATCCAGGCCGGCGATGAAATGAAAGTCGAACCGAATTGGGTCTATGTCATTCCACCTAATAAAGACCTGTCCATCCTGCATGGCAAGCTTCATCTGCTTGACCCGATCGCCCCCCGAGGTTTACGCTTACCCATTAATTTTTTCTTCAAAACATTGGCTGACGACCAGCATGAACGGGCTATCGGCGTGATTCTATCGGGGATGGGAGCTGACGGCACCTTGGGTCTGCGCGCTATTAAAGAGAACGCCGGATTCGCTCTGGTACAAACGCCGGACTCCGCCAAATTTGACGCCATGCCGCGCAGTGCGATTGATGCCGGACTGGCCGATGTCATTGCACCGCCCCAAGAACTATGGGATCGGATATTTGCCCATCTCAAACATATACTTCGACCGGTCAAATTTGCGGAAAATGAATCGGGTATAATACCCAAATTTAAACACAAAACCCGACATGATAAAGATCGACTTTACTGAAAAAGCCATTGACGAAGTGTATCAACAATTCATGGAGCATCCCTCA
>JAUGSS010000082.1:0-17954 GCA_044426515.1 Methylococcaceae bacterium
ATCCTAGTGGGATCAAGGTGAGCGATGAAGACCTGCGGAAAGTCAATCTCATACCCGCCAAGTTTCATGGCAAAGACTGGAACTATGCCATCAAATCGCGACGAGAAAAAGTATAGGTTATTTATTTACGACGACTAAGAAACCTGCATAAATTAATTTAAGCAATGACCATGAAAGAGATGAAAACTTAAATTCTTCATGGTTTAAAAACAAGTTTTATTAATACAAAACTTGTGCAAGTTATTTCATACATGTTTCTAAGGCAGCTGGCAATAAATAAAATATACGATGAATCAAGCAAAAATACGACTGCATGGACAGATATTTGCTCCTGCAATATCTGCATTCCCCACGTCCCTGTGGCTTATGCAGGAGGTAGAGCAACGCAGGAGCAGTTGCCGAGAACGCAGATGCCAAAAGTAGGCGCCTCTACGACTTGCATGGATGCAGGAGGTAGAGCAATGCAGGAGCAATTGCCGAGGCGACGCAGATGATTATGATAAACACGGATAAGCCATGAAAAATCTGCGTTAATCATAATTATCGGCGTTATCTGCGTTCCATTTTGCATGGGTTATTTTTTGCGGGTTGCTTAAGGTGAGGGTAGGGCTCAATCTTTGCGGTAATTAATATCCACGACAATATACCGAGTCTCTTTAAACTCGTTTTTAATGGCGACTTCATCATCAAAAGTTTTTTTAAGCAGCGCTCTTGCCAACGGCGAATCCAGGCTGATGTATTGTTTTCCAGGGTCAAGCTCATCGGCTCCGACTATGCGGTAGGTCAATTCTTCGCCCGCTTCATTTTCCAAGGTCACCCAGGCGCTAAAAAAGATCCGGTCCTGATCGTCAGGCGGTTGGGATACGATGTTAAGAGCAGGCAGCCGTTTTTGCAGATAATGGATGCGGCGGTCTATGCCGCGTAATTCTTTTTTACGATAGATATACTCGGCATTTTCCGAGCGGTCGCCTTCTGCTGCCGCCGCTGATAAAGCCAAGGTAACTTCTTTGCGTTTCACCCATCGTTCCCTCAATTCATTTTCCAGCGTTTGATAGCCTTCTTGCGTTATGTAAGGGGATGACTTGGGGCTAGGCGGTCTCCAGCGCGACATGATTGATTTCCTGTAGATGGATAAAAATAATTTTTCAGACAAAACAGCAGCAACTCTTTATCATAGTCGCCTTTTAAATTACCAAAAAGGTTTTATCATGCAAGTAGCTGACAATATGGCTGTCTCAATTCACTATACTTTGACTAACGATGACGGCGAAGTACTGGATAGTTCAATAGGTGATGAGGCCTTGGTTTATCTGCACGGCACCGGAAACATCATTCCCGGCCTGGAGGATGCGTTGCACGGTAAGGCCGTCGGCGACAAATTCAATGTACGCGTTGCAGCCAAAGACGCTTATGGCGAACAACATGACGAGATGATCCAAGTCATTCCACGAGCCATGTTCGAAGGTATCGATCATCTTGAAGTCGGCATGCAGTTTCATGCCGATGTCAGTTCCGGTTCCGGCGAGGTTACTATTGTTAATATCGATGGTGACGATATTACCATCGACGGCAATCACCCGTTGGCTGGAATGTCCTTAACTTTTGATGTGGAAGTTGTGGCTGTTAGACCCGCGACTAAAGAAGAAGCCGAACATGGGCATATCCATGGTGCGGGCTGCCATCATTAAGTCTAACTTATGCAGAAAACTCGCATAGTTGATTGATTAATCATCACGAAGTTCACGAGGAAAAACTTCGTGTCTCGGCAACTGCTCCATGCGTTGCTCTACCTCCTGCATCCTTGCAGTCGTTCGTGCTGATATGTTTTTAAGCTGATGCCTGCGCGGCCATCATTAGATCATAACCTAGCCGACAAAAGCCTTTAGCAATTCAGCGGTATTTGCCATGCCTTTATGGAGATGCCGCTCAATTTCTTCCATGGTTATTTCCCCTTCCGATTTTCCCGCTGCCCAGTTGGCGACCACGCTGATCGCGGCATAATCCAGACCGAGTTCTTTAGCCAGGGCGGCTTCCGGCATACCGGTCATGCCGACCAGATCGCAGCCGTCTCTTTCCATGCGCCGGATTTCTGCGGCGGTTTCCAGGCGCGGGCCTTGGGTGCAGCCGTAAGTGCCCGTCGGGCTGATTTGTATGTTGGCATCGGCTGCGGCGCTAATTAAACGGGAGCGCAGTTTTTGACTGTATGGATAAGTAAAGTCTATGTGAGTGACCGCCTCATCTTCAAAAAAAGTATGCATACGGCCATAGCTGTAATCGATAATCTGGTCGGGGATGGCGATATGCGCGGGAGCCATTTCGCCGGTAATGCCGCCCACTGCGGCGACGGCGATGATTTGTTCAACGCCGAGCTGTTTAAGTCCCCAGATATTGGCCCGGTAATTTATTTTGTGCGGGGCTAAGCGATGCGGATTGCCGTGCCGGGCCAGGAATATAATCCGGCTGTTGTTCAGCTCGCCGGTAACAAATTCGGCGGAAGGCGAACCGTAAGGCGTGTTCAGCTGTTCGCGCTTGATGATGGTTAAGTCGTTAAGTTGGGTCAGGCCGGTGCCGCCGATGATAGCCAGTTGAGTCATGATTATTCCTTGCAGGCGTAAATGCCTGATGCGTTGCGTAAATAGCCCTTGTAGTCCATGCCGTAGCCGAACAAATAACGGTTTTCCACTTTCAGCCCGATAAAATCGGCGGTTAAAGGTTTGTCATGGTCGAGGATTTTATCCACTAATACGGCACTGTAAACCGCTGTCGCGCCTTGCTCCCGGCAATATTGGCAGATGGCTTGAAGGGTAATGCCTTCGTCGAGGATGTCGTCAACGATCAGTACCGTCCGGTCTTTAAGCGGTGTTTCCGGTTTAACCAGCCATTCGATGTTGCCGCCCGAGGTTTGATTTTGATAACGGCTGGCGTTGATTGCATCAATGGTTAACGGAATGCTTAACCGGGTCAGTAATTTACCGAAGGTGACAACGCCGCCGTTCATGACGCAAAGCAGTAGCGGGTTGCGATCGGCAAGTGCAATGTTGATTTTCTCGGCCATTTTGTCGAGGGCGGCTTCAACTTCCTGTTCGCTGTGCAGCAAATCGGCAGTTGCCTGGATGTGTTTGATTTCTTCAAGCATGATTAAATGATGTGGTTGATAAGGGTTGATAATTGTTGCCATTTTTCGCTGAGCATCAGCTGTTCGCGGTTCATCTGCGCTTTGCCTTGCATTCGATTCAGCCGTTGTTCCCTGATCGAGTCTTGGCTTATCGGCAAGGCATCCAGCACCTGTCCGGCAGCGGCCGGGTTGTTGCAAACCAGGATCATATCGCAGCCGGCAAGTTGCGCAAGGCGGGCGCGCTCAGGGAAGTCGCCGACCGATGCCGCGCCTTCCATACTCAAGTCGTCGCTGAATACGGTGCCGTTAAAGTTTAATTCCTTGCGTAAAATCCGTTGTATCCAGAACGGCGAGAAACCGGCCGGATTCGGGTCGATTTTCGGATAGACCACATGCGCCGGCATAATGCCTTCCAGGCCTTCTTCGATCAGTTGTTTAAAAGGCGCCAAGTCTTTTGCCCAGATGCTGTCCAGTTCTCTTTCGTCGACCGGCAAGGTTAGGTGTGAATCCAGCGCTACTGCGCCGTGGCCGGGAAAATGCTTGCCGGTTGCGGCCATGCCCGCTTCATTCATACCTTTCCTGAATGAACTCGAAAGGCGTGTTGCAAGCGTTGGATCTGTTGAAAATGAACGGTTGCCGATGATTTCGCTGACGCCGCAGTCAATATCCAGGACCGGCGCAAAGCTGAAATCAACGCCGACCGCCAGTAATTCGGCGGCCATCAGCCAGCCTGCCGGTTCCGCCAGCTCCGGCGCTTGCTCATAGTATGATGCAGGCGGCAAGCGGGTGAAGCCTTGTTGGAAGCGTTGCACTCTGCCGCCTTCCTGGTCGACGGCTATCAATAGGTTGCCGTTACGCGCGGCACGGATGTTGTTGATCAGCTCGGTAACTTGCTCGGGATTTTGATAATTGCGCGAAAAAAGAATAACAGCCCCGGCATTGGGATGGTTTATTTTTTCTCTTTCGTCTTGTGCCAGGGTTAAGCCCGCAATATCCAGCATTATCGGGCCGATCGGGAGATTAGTTGTCATTACGCGGATTCGTTTTAAAATTGATAGGGTTGGCCTATACTAGGCGGCTATTTTCCAGTTACACGAGGTCTGTTATGCGTTTATTAGTATTGGTGTTAAGTCTTTTGTTCATGTCTGTTGCTGCTGCAAATGAGGGGGCAAAAGAGTCGGAAGCAGAAGCCGGTGTAAAATATATGGAAATGACTCCTAAGTTTACCGTTAATTTAGCGGAACCAAAAAAGTTTTTGATGGTCAATGTACAATTATTGGTTGAGGGTGGGGCGGCGATTGAGGCGATAAAAAAACATATGCCTGCATTAAAGCATGAATTGATCATGCTCTATAGCGGTAGGCCGTCTGCGGAATTGCAAACCATGGAGCAGCGGGAGGCGTTGCGGCAAGAAACGACTAAGATTATCCGTGAAACGCTGGAAAAAATGGAAAGCGGCAAAGAGCATCATGGGGAAGAAGAGGAAGGTCATCCTGCTGCCGGGCCTAATGAAGGTTTTAAAGAGGCCTATTTTACTGAGTTTTTGATTGAGTGATGATAACGACTGAACAGATAGAAAAATGGATCACGGATTAGACTGATAAACACGGATAAAACCAAAATCCATTGATGTATTAAAATCCGTTTAAATCCGTGTTCCATACGATTGATGTTTTTTAAGGTGCAGGTCTAAAGGTCTTACACCGGTTTTATATTCCCAACTGATCTTTAATGCGAACCAAGTTGTCTGCAATTTGCCGTTCTGTATAAGGAACGGCATCAAACTTCCCCCAGACCGGCGCAGGCCAGGCTTTATCGGTCCGGTAGCGGACTATATGATGAATATGCAGTTGCGGAACCTTATTGCCTATTGCCGCAATATTCATTTTGTCCGCTCGATAAAGCGCGGCCAGATTTTCGGCAAGATAGCTGGATTCCTCCGTCAACAATTCGCGCTCCTCTTTGCTCAGCTGATAGATTTCCTGCAAGTCCGTCCGCTCCGGCACCAGGATAAACCAGGGATACTGGCTGTCATTCATCATTAATAATCGACACAGCTCAAAACGGCCAACGGCTATGCAATCCTGCTCCAGGCGTGGGTGTAGATGAAATATCATGGCAGTATTTATCCTAAAAAACTAAAAGCAATGCTTGAAAATAGCTGAATAATCAGTTTAACTTAATTATTTGACTGAGAATATAACAACAATAACAGGAGGATAGTTTATGTCTGCTACAACCCTTTCAGCTCAAGATAGTCCTATTAATAACCAGTTGGCGGTGTCGTTCCGGTTGTTGTTGGGGCTGTATGCGATCATTCCCTTGTGTTTATTGCTGCAGTTATTTGATACTTGGTTCTGGCATGGGTTTTTACAGCAGAGTTTACCGAGCAGTCCCAAGCAGTTTTTATTGTTTCAGATTATTTTTGGCACCCCGCATATTGTCGCAAGCTCTATCTTGCTGGCGAGCAATACCGAATACCTGAAATTTTATAAGTTGAAAATTATTTTGATGACGCTGGCTATTGCTGCGATTTTCGGAGTGGGCAGTCTGTTTATTCCCTATAAAGTGCTTTACGTGACCGTGGCAGCCTGGACCGTTTATCACGTACTCAAACAGCAGTTGGGTGTGGGGCGTAGCCTGTACCGCCTGCCCGATTGGATTTTTTATTGGTTATTGTGGCTCAGCGTAACGGCGGGCCTTTTTGTATACATCGGCATATTCCTGAAAAACAGTCTGGATGTGCAGCAAGTGGAATGGATTAAGCTGATTGCGGGCAGTTTATGTGCAGGGTTGGTGTGCATTGCGCTGTTGTGTCAACGCTATGTGACCACGCCATCGGGCAGCTGGTTTTTATGGTCCAATGTGTTGTTGGTTTTAAGCAGTTTTTATCTTTTTGTTCAGCAGTATTATTTCCTCGCGATTTTAGTGCCGAGACTGGTGCATGACGCGACGGCTTATATTTTCTATGTGGTGCATGATTACAATAAGCATCACCGGCAACCGCAGAATTTTATCTATCGTTATGCGGCGCGTTGTCATCTGCCTATTCTGATCGTGTTGCCTCTCTGTTCGTTTGCGCTGGCGTTTGTGTTGCAGTCATACGGGGACACCGCAGTCAATAGGCTAACCGAGTTCTTTTTCGGCGTGGAGATTCGTAAAGCAATTACCTTGGGCTTGTTGGGTTATCTGGCGTTAATGCATTATTACACTGAAGCTTTTACCTGGAAACAGGGGTCGCCTTACCGGCGTTTTATTGCGTTTTCGAAATAACAGGGCTTCCATTTTTAGACAGGACAGCAGGGCGTGCCAAAGGGTTTAAAATACGAAGTCGGCGTATTTTAAGCACGGGAGAAGGCGCGCACGGCTGTTTAATATAATATGCTGCTTTTCTAAATTAATCGTACAAGTCGAATAAACTGAAGCCGATACCTTACGCTTATATCTTCCTGGCAATCCGCGTATCCGGCATAAACTCATGCTCATCACGCGTAGCCATTTCCTCGTACAGCGCCCATTTCTGGTCGACGACTTTCTGCGCAAAATCCATCAGCCGGTCGGCTTGCTCCAGATTAGTGCGTCTTAAACTGCTGTAACGGGTTTCGTGGTAGGCGTACTCTTTCAGCGGAATAGAGGGACGCAAGGAGTCCAGCACAAACGGATTTTTGCCTTCGCCGCGCAAGGTCGGGTTGTAGCGGTACAGCGGCCAGTAGCCCGATTTTACCGCCATTTCCTGCTGCTCCAGGCCGTTTTCCAGGTTGATGCCGTGCGCTATACAAGGGCTGTAGGCGATAATCAAAGACGGGCCGTTGTAGGCTTCGGCTTCGCGGAAGGCTTGCAGCGCCTGCTGCGGACTTGCGCCCAGCGCAATTCTGGCGACATAAACATTGCCGTAGGCGATGGCTTGCAGCGCCAGGTCTTTTTTCGGCGTGACTTTACCGTTTGAGGCGAACTTAGCAACCGCGCCAATCGGCGTCGATTTAGAAGCCTGTCCTCCGGTATTGGAATAAACCTCAGTATCCATGACCAGTATGTTGACGTCCGAGCCGGTTGCCAGTACTTGGTCGATACCGCCGTAGCCTATATCGTACGCCCAGCCGTCTCCACCGATAAGCCAGATGCTGCGGCGCACAAAATGATCGACAATCGATAACAGTTCCGCCGCTTTGTGATTGCCCAGCTTTTCCAGTTGTTCGCGCAATTGCGCAACCCGGGCGCGCTGCTTGCGAATGTCGCTTTCCTTGCTTTGGGGCGCTGCGAGTATTTCGTCAACCAAAGTTGTATCCAGTTCATCCCTTAATTCGGTTACCAGCCGATGCGCCATCGCGACATGTTGATCGGTAGTCAATCTGTAGCCGTAGCCGAATTCCGCATTATCTTCGAATAATGAGTTGGACCAGGCCGGACCTTTGCCTTCGGAATTTTGCGACCAGGGCGTGGTGGGCAGGTTGCCGCCGTAAATGGACGAGCAACCGGTGGCATTGGCGGCCAGGATGCGGTCGCCGAATAACTGGCTGATCATTTTCAGATAAGGGGTTTCGCCGCAGCCTGAACAGGCGCTGGAAAACTCGAACAGCGGTTGCAGAAATTGTACGCCGCGGACATTCGAGAAATCGACGCGGGCGCGGTCGTTGTAAGGCAAGCTCTCGAAGAAGGCCACGGCTTTTTTCTCGACTTCAAGATGCGGGGCCTTAGGCGTCATGTTAATGGCTCTGATGTCGGCATCTTTTTCCGATACGACCGGACAAGCCTTTACGCACAATCCGCAACCGGTGCAGTCTTCCGGGAAAACTTGCAGGGTATAACGGGTATCGGGGAAACCGTGCGAAGTCACCTTGGCGGTTTTAAAGCCTTCCGGCGCCTGATCCAAAAGGGTTTTTGCGTAAAACTTGGCGCGTATGGCTGCATGCGGGCAAACTGCGGAACAGTTGCCGCATTGTATGCACAGATCGGTTTCCCAGATCGGAATATCTTGGGCGATATTGCGTTTTTCCCATTGCGTGGTGCCGGTTGGATAGGTGCCGTCGACCGGCAGAAAACTGACCGGAATCCAATCGCCCCGGCCGGCGGTCATTTCCGCAGTCACTTCCTGGACAAAACGCGAGGCTTTGGCAAATTTTCCAAGGCCGGTGTCGGCAAGCGCGGTGACGGTTGCAGGCAAGGTTACTTGTTCCAAATGCGCCAGCGACTGGTCTATCGCCTCAAAGTTTTGTTGTACGACTTCAGGGCCTTTGCGGGCGTAAGTTTTTTCGGCGTATTGCTTGATTTTCTTGATGGCTTCATCTTTGGGCATCACGCCGGACAAGGCAAAGAAACAGGTCTGCATCACGGTATTGATGCGTCGGCCCATGCCGGTTTGCCGGGCGACCTTGACCGCATCGATCACGTAAAACCGGATGTTTTTATCAATTAACTGCTTTTGCACTGTCGCAGGCAAATGCCGCCAAATATGCTCGGCATCGAAGGGGCTGTTTAGCAGGAAGGTTGCCCCCTGTTTGGCGCGACCCAGCATATCGGTGGTTTCGATAAAGTTAAAATCGTGGCAGGCGATAAAGTTGGCCGATTCGATCAGGTACGGCGCTTTAATGGGTTCCGGGCCGAAACGCAAATGCGATACCGTTTGCGAGCCGGCTTTTTTCGAATCGTAAACAAAATAGCCCTGCGCAAAATACTGCGGCTCGTTGCCGATAATTTTGATGCTGTTTTTGTTGGCGCCGACCGTGCCGTCGGAACCCAGACCGTAAAAAAGCGCTCGCACTACGCTGTCCGGCTCTATGTCGATATGCTCCGTTACCGCAAGACTGCTAAAGGTCACGTCGTCAGTGATGCCGATCGTGAAACCGTTTTTCGGCTGTTCGGCTTGCAGTTCCTGATAGATCCGGGCCACCATTGATGGCGTAAACTCCTTGCTGGACAGGCCGTAACGGCCGCCGATTACGCGCGGCATGGTCTTAAGTTGACCGCGGGCAAAGGCCTGGCTTAACTCGGTGATGACGTCTTTATACAGCGGTTCGCCGCTGCCGCCCGGTTCTTTGGTTCTGTCCAGCACCGCAATGTGCCGTACCGATTCCGGCAGTGCCGCCAGGAAATTCTTGGCGCTGAACGGACGGTACAGGCGCACATTCAGCACCCCGACGTTCTCGCCATCCTCGTTAAGTTTTTTCGCCGTGGTCATAGCGGTTTCAACGCCGGAACCCATCATGATAATAACGCGCTCGGCTGTTTCCGGACCGTAATATTCGAAGGCTTTATAGCTGCGACCGGTCACCTGTTCGAACTGTTTTAATGCCTGATCGAAGATCTCAACGCTACGCTCGTAATAAATATTCGAGCTTTCTCGGGACTGGAAATACGTGTCCGGGTTTTGCGCGGTGCCGCGCATCATCGGTTTGTCGGGGTTTAGCGCCCGGTCCCGGTGCGCAAACACCAGCACATCGTCGATCATGGCCCTGATTTGCTCGTCTTCCAGCAGGGTGATTTTGTTGATTTCGTGCGAGGTCCTGAAGCCGTCGAAGAAATGCAAAAACGGAATCCGCGCTTTTAAGGTGACGGCTTGGGCGATCAGGGCCATGTCGTGGGCTTCCTGAACGCAACTGGAGGCCAGCAGCGCAAAACCGGTCATGCGCACGCTCATCACATCCTGATGGTCGCCGAAAATGGACAGTCCTTGCGTCGCCAACGAACGTGCGGCGACATGGATGACGGTCGAAGTCAGCTCGCCGGCAATTTTGTACATATTGGGGATCATCAGCAACAAGCCCTGCGATGCAGTGAAGGTTGTCGCTAATGCACCGGTCTGCAATGCGCCGTGTAAAGCGCCGGCGGCACCGGCTTCGCTTTGCATTTCGGCAATAGTGGGAACGCCGCCCCACAGATTGGTTTTATGTTCCGTGGTCCATTGCTCGCAAAACTCGGCCATGGATGAAGAAGGCGTGATAGGGTATACGGCGCAGACCTCATTGGTTCTGTACGCAACATAGGCAGCCGCTTCGCCGCCGTCGATAGTAACTTGTTTGCTCATGGTGAATTTCCTGGAAACTTGGATTTATCTGATTTGAATGATCTCAATATCGGCTAACTGAGACCAAACCGTATCAGCGGTTAATACCGCTAACTGTCTTTCTTTTGCTAATCCTAAACAAGCTCTATCGCCCAGTGACAATCCGTAACGTTGCGTTTGCAAAATAAAGTTAGCAGCATAAAGTGCGTGTGTTTGGGTAAATGGAACAATACTGATGGAGGTTAGCCCTATTTGCTGTATAAGCGGCATTGGATCGATGTTATCTCGAATTAATCGCCCCGCAACTTCGCTTAAATTGACGGTAGACATACAGGCATTCTCGATATACTGAACCACTACCTGGTGACCTGTTTCTTCAAACAAATACGCGAGCAATGCCGATGCGTCCAATACAATCATTTGTTTTCCGCCTCAAATCTACGTTCTTGCAGTAATTGCTCAACCTGTGGATTATGATCTTTCCCTTGATAAAGCCGCTTTATAAGGTGCTGTAAACTGGAGGCAGGTTGCCTGTTATTCAGGCAGACAGAGGTTAAAATATGGCACACTTCATCTTCTATACTCAGCCCATCCCGAGCCGCTAATACGCTTAAGGCGTTATGTACCGGGTCCGGAATATTTTTGATTGTCAAAGTCGGCATGGCGGTGTCCGGAAGTTAAGTTTTTGAATGGCTTTGTTTATTTATCAATCATATGGATTGCAGCGGTCGGACACTGCAAGGTGCAGGCGGTACAGCCTGTGCAAAGGGTGTAATTCACTTCGTAGTATTTACCTTTTCCAAGTTTGATAATGGCGCCTTCCGGGCAAGCGCCGTAACAACCGTCGCATTCGAAACAATTACCGCAGGAATAACAACGGCTGGCTTCGTAAGTCGCTTCGTCCTGAGTCAGGCCGCCCAATACTTCATCGAAGTTTTTGTTGCGCAGTAGCGGCGACATGGTAGGTTGTTCCGACTGGTCGGCATCGGTGCTGTACCAAAGATTCAGTTCTTCATGCAGGACGATATGTTTTTTGCCGGGATGCCGGTATTGAGTTCCGCGCAGGTAAGCGTCAATATTTCTCGCGGCTTTTTTGCCGTGTCCGGTGGCAATGGTAACGGTGCGCAAACTGGGCACCATATCGCCCCCGGCAAAAACGCCTTCCGCGGCGGTCATCATGTTTTCGTTAACGGGAACCACGCCGTCGCTTTGCGCTTCAATTTCCGGAAAAGTCTTTAATAACTCTGAATCGATATTTTGCCCCAGCGCCAAAATCAAGGTATCGGCTTCAATGATTTCAAACTCGCCGGTGGCTTGCGGACGGCCCTTGTCGTCCAGGGCCATGATTTCAACCTGAATGTGGCTGCCGTCAATGCCGGCGATGCTGCGCAACCAGTGAAACACCACGCCTTCTTCAATCGCTTCGGCGGCTTCAAAGTCATGGGCCGGCATGTTTTTACGGTCGCGCCGGTAAATGACCATGGTTTCGGCACCTAGCCGTTTAGCCGTTCGCGCCGCATCCATCGCGGTATTGCCGCCGCCGTAAACGGCGACTCTTTTGCCGATTTTGGACGCTTTGCCCAAACCGATGTTGCGCAGGAAAGTGACCGCATCTCGGGTATCGCTTTCACGGTATAAGGGAATATCAATCGAACGTCCGATATGCGCTCCGACCGCCACAAAAACAGCGTCAAAGCCGCCGGCTGCTTTTTCCGCTTTTAAATCTTCGACTTTTTGGTTCAGCGTGATCTTCACGCCCATGTCCTCGATGCGTTTGACCTCGGCAGCCAACACTTCGCGCGGCAAGCGGTAGGACGGAATGCCGAAGTGCATCATGCCTCCGGCTATCGGTCCCGCGTCCCTGATTTCAACGTCATGACCCAAGCGGGCAAGATGATAAGCCGCCGACAATCCGCTGGGTCCGGCTCCGACCACCAACACCCGCTTATTGGACTTTTCGCCGACGATTTGCGGCGTCCAGCCCTGTTCGAAGGCCATGTCGCCCAGAAAGCGCTCAACCTGATGAATGCTTACCGCTCCGTCGACCACCACCCGATTGCAGGCGGATTCGCAGGGATGATAGCAAACCCGGCCATGTACGGCCGGCATCGGGTTGTTTTCCAGTAAGCTATTCCAGGCTTCCTGATAGCGTCCGGCCTGAGCCAAGTCCAACCACGCCTGAATATTCTCACCGGCCGGACAGGCATTATTACAAGGCGGCAGATAGTCTTCATAAATCGGCATACGCCGTTGCTGCGGCCCGGTGCCATTACTTAAGGTCAAATCGGGTGGAGTGGTCATATCTTGCTGTTTCATATTCATATGCGCATAACTCTCGGTTGTTTACAGATTTATTGCCGTTATTTAATTTGCGATGACTCAGGCTGTCAGTAACTTCCCACTAAAATACCCGCATTGGCAAGATGCAAATACTTTAAATATATATTCTAACCTGTAAGGCCGGTTCATCGTTAAGCAATCCGCAAATACTATTGGGGTTTTGTTTAGGCATTTCATTGAGCGGAAAAGTGGTATAGACTTGCTAAAAACCGCGCTATTTGCGGACAATTAACAGCCTTACTTGTCAATACGCAATCGATCCGACTTGCACTTTCTTAGAACTCTCGACATCATGGTGCTCGCTGAAAGTACAACCACGATAGCTCAACAGAAAGAATTTGTTTTTAGTGATATTAACTAACTTGAAGAGAAGAGATGACATGAAAAATACTTCTATCAGTTTGATCTTGGCGGCTTGCATGAATATTGCTTCTATGCCTTTGTTGGCAGACGTTGTCGCTGCTCCTGAGTATCCCGCTAATACCTCTGCGCTTGCTACATCGCCTCCGGAACATCAAGAAGCGGCTGTGCTGCATAGGAAATACATGGAGCACCATAAAAAATTAGCAGAACATCATAAATCGATGGCAGCGGAATATGAGAAAGCAGGGCATCCTGAATTAAAAAAACACCACGAAGCAATGGCCAAACACCATGATGCACTAGCCAAAGAACATGAAAAAACAGCAGAAACTCATGAAAAAATGGCAAAACCCAAGTAATCCGATCATTGCTTAATTTATATTTAGAACCGAGTAATTATGCTAAATAGAACTAAGGGATGCCGCAGCCCTAAAAATCCCATCATAATGGTATTTTTGCGAAACAGATCGGTCCAGCATCTCGAAAAAACAGGGTATTTTGAAAAACGCATCATCCCTAAACACTTTACAACATGGGGTTTATTATTTGCGATATTACTCGGTTTAATGCCGACCGCTAAAGGAATAGCGGAAAATTTGCAAATCCCGCAACAAGTTATACAAAATATTTCGACAGAATTACAAAAAAAACTACAGGATAAATCCTTTACCAAGGATTTTGTTCAAGTTACACGTTTCGTTAACGGCGTTATTTCCTTGCATACGGATTTCGATAAAATCGCACCGTTAGTGCTGGGGAAACATTGGAAAACAGCAACATCCGAGGAGCAGAAACGTTTTAAACATGAATTTCAAGCACTGATAGTAAGAACCTATTCCAGGGCATTTATAGAGTATAACGACTGGACAATACGTTTCATGCCTCTTGAAATGTCAAATGAAACCAGCAAAGTCATCGTAAAAACAGAAATTCTGCAACCGGGTCAGCAGCCTGTTAACGTAGACTACCGAATGTTCCTGAATAACGGCGAATGGAAAGTTTACGATATTATGATTGACGGTGTGAGCTTGGTGACTAATTACCGATCAACATTTAGCGACGAAATTCAAACCAAAGGCTCATTAAGCGCTGTTATTGATGGGCTGGTTAAACGCAATGCTGAGGCGCTTTCAGCAAAAGGCTCTTAATGACGGATTTCAACCACAAACTCAAAAACTTTATTCATACCTTAGTACTTTTTCTTTGTATGGGTGTCATTTTGTCATTGCTGGGTTTTATTTTGGCCGGAATCGAGGGCATCTTGTGGGCAGTATTTTTAGGCGTTTTAATATTGGTTATTAGTCCGAACATATCGCCGTCTTTCATTTTTTCCATATATGGAGGTACCTTGCTATCGGCAAGTGATGCTCCCGGTCTTTATCAAATAACACAGGAGCTGTCTGCTCGCGCCGAATTACCGGTACAACCGACGCTTTACTACCTACCCAGTCAGATTATGAATGCCTTTTCCGTAGGCACGTCGGCAAACTCGGCAATAGGCCTGAGCGATGCACTGCTGAACACGCTGACTATGCGGGAAATTATTGCAGTGCTTGCACATGAAATCAGCCATATCCAGCATAACGATGTGCGCGTGATGACCTATGCCGATATCATCAGCCGGATCATCAATACCTTGTCTTTAACTGGTTATTTGTTAATTTTTTTAAATTTACCGCTGTTTTTTCTAGGATGGGTTACGATTTCCTGGTTTGCGTTAAGCATACTTATTGTAGCTCCGACAATGATGAGTTTTCTGCAACTGTCATTATCGAGAATGAGGGAGTTTGATGCCGATCGCCAAGCCGTTTTATTAACCGGCGATCCCGAAGGTCTGGCAATGGCATTAGGAAAATTAGAAGCCTATGAGACCTCGCTTTTCGACATGCTATTCGGTCGCGGATATAGAGCATCGATTCCATCAGTACTCAGAACGCATCCAGATACCCAGGAAAGAATAGAACGGCTGTTAAGCCTGAAAAAATCCCCGGAACAGGATCTGGAATATTCACATCATGACCGCTTTGCTGTACCTGTTCACTACCAGAAATCAGTCAGAAAACCGCGCTGGCATTTGGGCGGTTTTTGGTAGATATAGAAATTTAGGAATAGTCTGCATAAAGTGCAAAAAAATATGGGCTACCAAACAATGTTAAAAAGTATCCAGCTACTTTTTACACGGCTTTAAGTCGATAGGAATCATTAGCCTGTTTCCAAAATATCACAGTAGTGAATGATCCGTTCTAATAAAGCCCGTCATCTTTGCATCACCCGATACCATTCACCAAAGTTCAGGCGGGTAGTAATGATTAGAGCTCTTTCATAAAGTTGGCTGAAGTGAAGAGCACACTCCCATTTAACTTGCAATGGGTTGCTAAATTGTGACGCAAGAAAACTTGACCGACAATAACCAATTACATATTTCAAATATCAGTGCGGACATTGTTGACGTATTCGGCACATGTTTCTATGAAAGGCTTATGTTTCAAGTAAAGCTAACCGATTACCCCGTCATTTACACTTACTGTTACTACACCATCTAAGTCATCAATTCGATAATAAGAGTCAGTATCGGCATCGGGTAATAACATAGAAGAATTCTCAAGCTTACCATGGACATAAAACTCACACAGTACAGGAGGATTACCAACAAAATAAGGCGCCTTACCTTTTAACCTACCAAAAGAAAGCCCATCGATTAACAGCACACGAGCAGATGTTCCAACTTTCCAAGTTTTATGCTTAACCCAAAAGCCGGCTACATCGCCATTTTCAGTATACATTTCATAAATATTCATAATTTACTTATCAAATTTTAAAGCCACGGCAAGATTGCCGTTAAACTTGCACTTGTTACAAGGCAAGAAATGGTTTTTATCATATTACGCGAAATCTTTGCTGGTTGGTATAAACAAGCTTTTATCTGTTGTAAGTTTAAATACTCACTAAAGACGACAATGCGCGCTTTGCTGAAGAACTAGCGCATAGAAGACAGACTCTACGTCACTCATGCATTTAATTTTGCGAGAGGGGCGTTGGGGTTGATTAAGTCGGGCAGTCTTAGAAATTGCTGGTTTGATGCGCAATTCAACCATTGACTTTTGCTAACGGTTATCCCGTTCTCATTTAGTTAATGAGAGCGGGATAACCGTGCTAAATGAACAGCGGTTGAATCAGGCGAGGACGGGTAATTGTAGACTTTCTTGGAAATCCCCACTGACTGATTTTAAGCATTCACGGGCGCAACTAGCGCAACGGCCGCAATCAACACCTACCCGTAAATCACGGCGCAAATCTCTAAGTGTTCTTGCCCCGTTTCTGGCGGCTTGATGAATCTCGCGATCCGTCACTGCTTGACAAACACATACATACATGAAATAGCTCCCTAAAAGGCAATAGCACATAGCTATTAAGAACCATTCTCATTTAGTTTCTTGCATCTGTCAAGCCCAATTAAGCTATAAAAACACGACATGGACGGGAAGCTGTCGTCTGTATCAATCGCCATCCTGCTGCATATGTGATTGCAAATAATTAGGCAAACTGACATTCGTTATTAGGCTTTGCTGGGTTTCCAACCAATCGATGGCTTGTTCGCAGTGTTCCAGCAACTGTTCCAATAAATCGCGGCTGACGTAGTCCTGCAATTCTTCACATAAAGCCACGGCTTCTATTAATGCTGGCCGCTGAGCATTTTTTTCGTATTCCAGATCACCGTTTAAACATTCGACGACATTTTCGCCGATCAACAGCTTTCCGAGATTCTGCAGATTCGGTAGCCCTTCCAGAAACAGGATACGCTCGATGAGTTCATCGGCTTCCTTCATGACGCGGATCGATTGCTTGTACTGGTAGTCATTGAGTTTTTCCAATCCCCAGTGGCGAAACATACGGGCATGCAGGAAATACTGGTTGATCGAGGTTAGCTCGTTTTTGAGTATTTTATTGAGAACTTCAATGATTTTTTTATCGCCTTTCATGTTGGTGTCCTTGCTCGTTAGCTTAAATGCCCGGTTTCATTTGACTTTGCTGGTAGTTTTCCAGGCCCATAAGATTAATCAGCCGCAACTGTTGTTCCAGCCAGTAGGCATGATCCATTTCAGTATCTTCCAGTTGTACCGTCAACATATCGCGTGTCACATAATCCTGGGCTTGTTCACAGGCGGCGATGGCTTTTTTTAGCTCTCCCACTACATGATATTCGACCTCCAGGTCGGCTTTTAGCATTTCCGGCACCACGCTGCCTACAGTCAAGGCCTCGCGTCCGGATAAATTGGGCCTGCCTTCCAAGAACAAAATACGCTGAATTAAGGCTCGAGCATGCAGTCGTTCATGCTCGGACTCGTGCAGACTTTTTTCAGCGAGATGATTCAGGCCGAAATCGGAGTACATTTCACCATGGATCAGGTACTGATCGGATGCGCTCAGTTCTCCGGCCAGCAGACCGTTGAGAATTTCCAGAATTTTGTTGTCGCCTTTCATGATGACCTCTTAGCAGTGAGTCGGAGTGGGCTTATCAATAGCCGGCGGCTAATGGTAAGCATTCATAACGATTTTATACCGCCCAGCCTAACCGTCAATAAAATTTGCTTATATGAACGGTTCATGAATTTATTGTGTTCAATCAAGAAACAGTCCATATATTTATAGCATTATTGTCAACAATAAAGGCATTGCGTATAGTTTGACTATAATTTATAAGCTTTTCAACTTGATACGAGGACTTTCTCATGAACGACTTTCAAAAATACATCTTGACCGGAGCGGTATTTATTGTCGGCCTACTGGGTTTTATATCGGGCGAGTTCATCATCTCGTCCGCGCTATTCGGAACAGCAACCCTTGCCAGTAATGTTAATTTGAACCGCAAGCGAGTCAAGCCCGGTCAATTACCTTAATAAGGCGGATTCCCCTCTTTTCCTGGAATCCATCTGATTTTCTGAATGTGACGACTATCCGACATATATGCCTAAATCTTTTTCAAAAGTAAGCGTCAAAGCTTAGTAGACGTAAATAAATAACTCATACTTTTTGTCTGTTTCAATATAATGGTGGAATGATTGATATCGCAGTTATAGATAGCATAAAAAGAAAGTTCCAGCGCATGAAAGCGGAATTGGATGAGAGAGGGCTTCG
>JAUGSS010000180.1:0-5979 GCA_044426515.1 Methylococcaceae bacterium
GACGACAGCAGTGACGCGCTAAGCGAAGAAGCCGATGCCGGACAGGATCGGGTGGACAGCAGCGTGTCCTTTAGTCTGTCCGCCAACCTCGAAGAGCTGAATCTGTTGGGCGATGCGGCATTAGACGGAACCGGCAACGAATTCAACAACAGCCTGACCGGCGACAAAGTCGTAAGACGGATTCGCTGCCAAGCAGTTCGTCGGATGCCAGTTTTGCAGGCGGCGTGACGACAGGGGTTTGACAGGTATTATGAATGATCATGCTCCACATTGCAGCTTTAGGATTTGGCTCAAAATAACTTCCCGGCTAAAGACCTGCCAGGTTTTTAAAACCTGACAGGTCTAAGATGCATTCAGGGAAGTTAATGTCGACCAAATCCTTAGTGAAAAAGTAACTTGAACAACAAAATATAAAAAAGCGTGAGCTTTATCACAATTGTTGCACTCAGTTTTGAAATGGGCTGGCGCTTGTTATTTTAATTTGCAATACTCAATGCGGCTAATAATGAAATCTAGGTAAAAGTATCAAAAGTAAGTTGATAGTCCCTGTGTTTTCATAAGGGTGCTAACAATACCGGATAGGAGTTGCATCAAATTGACAAAGACCTTTACGAAGAATCCAAGATAATCAAACCCATCGGAAGATTGCAATGAGCGGAACAGCAAATATTAGTCATGATAAACAGAATAGGAAATGCACAATGAAAAACATGACCCTATCGTTTCCCGGCAGGCCCATCAGATCTGGCTGCCGATGGCGGCGACATCGTGCTGGATGGCTTGGCACTGGATCAGATTGTCGATATGTACAACGATTGGCAATGCATCAATACGGTTGCCGGGCAAAAATGCGTAACGAAAAACCTGATCCCTTTGTTACGGTGACAACGTACCTCAGGTTGTCATGATGGATGGACATCTGGATTTGATCGGCAGGTTGGGCAGAGCGGCAGCGAAGCCCAATTCGGGTAGTTGCTGTGCTTCATTGCCTTCAGCCCAATCAACAAACCTACCTTTTGCAAATGAACCACTATGGAGAGCTGCCGCATGATGGGTTTGGCGGTGCTGCTATTTTTTGCGGTTTATTTGCTGGTTTCAATCCGGGCGGTAACTAAAACGGTGGGCTGGGCTAAAGCCAATGGCCGGAAGCCTTGGCTTTGGGGTGGCTTGGCTGCGTTTGCAATGTACAATCTGGTTTTTTGGGATTGGATACCTACGCTGATTGCCCATAAATACTATTGCAGTACACAAGCGGGTTTTTGGGTTTACAAAACACCTGAGCAGTGGAAAGCAGAGAATCCAGATTTGACAGCAGAGGAATTGAAGCTACTGGGAGAAAGTAGGCATATGTTAAAGGACTTTCATGAGCGTAGACCTTTGAGAAGCAATTCCAAGAAAAGGGTTTTAATGATAAACCAGCGAATCTATCACGACACCACTTATGAGAGAAATATAACGATCCTCATACCTGTTCATAAGATAACAACATTTTTTGCTGATATAAAAAACGACCAAAAACTGGCCGAAGAAGTGACTTTTGGGAGCGGATACGGAAGCGCAATGACTACAGGAGGAATATTGGGGTTAAAAGGATGGCTTGCAAACTCTACTTGTAGCAATACAAATTATGTTTATCCCCAAGAGTTAATTCATTTTATTAATGAAGTTTTTACATTAGGAAAATAAATCATGACAAATTCAACACAACTATTTGACCTTGCACAACTTGCTGAGGCGAGTTACGCGGAATTTAATTTATTTGCAGATAATAATGATGGGGTTATAACAGCCCTTATCGCCAAAGGTTTTGCATCTGCTCAAGCCACCGAACTTACCAACCACTGGCAAGTCATCCACCACCAACAAGACACCACAGGTATATTGGGTGAGGTTTTTTCCGGTTTCTCCGCCACCCTGTTTGAGTATATCGGTGAAGACAACTCGGCTAATGGCGGCTATAAGCCGGGCGATCTGGTTTATGCCGTTCGGGGTACTGCGGGTGTCGTAAGCGACCTTATCCCAACGGATGGCGGCGACATTGTGCTGGATGGCTTGGCTCTGGATCAGATTGTGGACATGTACAATGATTGGCAGCGCATCAACGCCGGGGCGGGCAACCGTTATTGGGCGGCGGAACTGAAAACCGATGTGGCGTTAACTGCCGCGCGGGCATTGCTGTCCCCCAGTGAAGCATTGGCTTATGACCTTGCGTTAGCGAGCCAGGGTTACATTATTGACAAGCCGCTTGGCTTGGTTCGAATCATAGAAAAGGATTGGTCGGATGTCATTTTTGGGGTGCAAGACGAACGCGCCTTTGGCGACGTTAACATTGTAGCCGGTAAATTAGTGGATATAACCGGCCATAGTTTAGGTGGGCATCTGGCCGATGCCTTTACCCGGCTGTTTCCAGGTTTGGCGGAGGCGCTGACCATTAACGGTGCCGGCTACCCAACTGGCGTGTTACCCGGCTTGGGTCTGTTGGCCGATCAAAACATAGTCAACTTATTTCAGCAATTAGGCGGGCAGTCAAGTTTCGACGCCAGCGTCATCCATAACATTTACGGTGACAAAATGCCCCAATTTGTCACGATGGATTTAGCGTTGGGTTTAAAGCAACAAGGCTCCCATGATGCCTTGTTTATTGAGCAAAGCCCCTTCTATGGAAATCTTTTGGGTCATGCGGCAGGCCCGATGACCGACAGCCTGGCTGTTGCCAATTTATTCATTCTACTGGACGCAGGTCTTGCCGACAAAACACCCGCAGAAGCGCTTGCCCAACTTAACGCCTTATTCGAAATAGCCAGCAACCAGACCGACCAAAGTTTAGAAAAACTGGTGGAAGCTTTAAGTGGTTTTATTCTCGGCACAAGGCCTACCATTACGGTTGATGACAGGGAAAGTTTATATAGCGCCATCAAAGATTTGATGGGCGACCACTCAAACCCAAATACAGAAACAACCTTTGATAAGCTAATTGGCAATATCACCCTCACAGCGCCGCCCACCTCTGCCGATGCAGCCAGGGCTGACTTTGGCGCTTTTTTGAGCTTAGTGTACCTGACACCATTTGCCCTCAAAGCCAACGACATAACCGCAGCCGTCCTGCTTGAGACTCTCAACCTCACCAATACCGAACTGGCGTTGAAATGGGAGCAAGATAAAACGCTCACTCCAGAACAGCTTGCAGGCGGTGAAGGCAACTACTCCGACATGTGGCTGGCTGATCGTGCGCACATGCTGGCGCAAATGATCCAGCGCAATACCGACGATTCGGTCATGGTGGTTGATGGCGGGATAAACGAAACCTATCAAGACTTAGCGACAGGGCAGGTGTTCTCAACAGAGGATGTTGCTTACATCGGTCCCGATTTGCCTCCCGATAGCAAACACTTTATTTTCGGCGACGATAACGCCAACCCCGACATCCTGGGCGGGTCGAAAGCCGATCATCTCTACGGCGGCGCCGGCGATGACACACTAACCGGCTACGAGGACAATGATTATCTTGAGGGGAGCATAGGCGCAGATATTCTCGACGGTGGCAAGGATGACGATATCCTGTTCGGCGGCCAAGACAGCGACACCCTTACCGGCGGCGAAGGCAACGATCTCCTCCAAGGCGGCGTCGGCACCGATACCTACATTTTCACAGGCAACTACGGCACCGATTTCATTACCGACAGTGACGGCCTCGGCGGCATGACGATTGACGGACAAGCCCTCAACAGTGCAAGCCAAATATCCGAAAACATCTACCAAAACAACAGCTCCGGCTACACCGTTGTCAAAGTCAACGCCGGCAATACGCTGATTATCACTAAAGCAGGCGACGCTAATCGCATCATTGTTAACGATTGGTCCGAAACCAAAAACCTTGGTATTAGTTTACAGAGCGGCACTTCGACACCGCCGTCAGTGACTTTAGCCGGCGATTTCAAAAAGAAAATAAACGACCAGGGCACCTCCGATACCGGGGATGACACCTATGTGATGACCAATGGCAACTACACCGTCGACGAGAGTGCCGTTGACGGCGAAGCAGGTGCGTTAGATCTGATCACAGGCACTGAGGGTAATGACGTTATCGATGGCAAAGGCGGCAGCGACGTTCTCTCAGGCAAAGCGGGCGACGATGACATTGAAGGCGGGACAGAAGGCGACATCATTCAAGGTGGCTTGGGGAAAGATACCCTAAAGGGCGGTGCAGGGGATGACGCCATTTACGGTTCCAGCGATATGAGCATCAATAAACCGGCTAATGTGAACTTTACCCAACCTGTTAATACCTACGTCCATCCGCAAGCGACAGGTTTTAATTGGACAAGTGGCTACAACACCACTTTGGAAAATGGCGTCCCTTCCAGTTTCAGCAACGCCCCTAGAAACCGATTGGCCGACGACCAAGGCAACCTCATCGATGGCGGTGCGGGCAATGACTTTATTGCGGCGGGCACGGGAGTAGACTACGTGCATGGCGGTGCCGATAAGGATCAAATATGGGGCATGGATAAAGATGACATCCTGTTTGGAGAGGGCGGTAATGATTTCATTTACGGTGACGGCAATAAGCAGATTAATAACTCTGTCATCTGGACATTAGCGGAAAACCATGGCAACGACATTATCGAGGGTGGAGAGGGTGACGATATCGTATACGGCCAAGGCGGCAATGACATTATTTATGGCGGCGCTGATAATGACAAAATTTGGGGAGATGACATCGAAGCCAACCTCCCCCTAGCCAATCATGGCAATGATTATCTTTATGGTGGTGCGGGGAACGATTCGCTGAGCGGTGGAGGAGGCAATGACATCCTTGCCGGCGGCATCGGCGACGATACCCTTGACGGAGGCGCAGGCAACGACACCTACCTTTTCAACCAAGGCGACGGTCGCGATACCGTGATTGATCCCGATAAAGACAGCACGCTTCTCTTCGGCGAGGGTATTACTCAAGACGATATCACACTGAAGTTAGGTTCACTGCTGCTCGACCTGGGCAACGGCGATGAAATTCATATTGATGGCTTTGACCCAAACGATGTTTTTAACAGCTCCTCGGTGACTACCTTCAGCTTTGCCGATGGCTCGGTGCTCAGCCTCAATCAACTACTGGCACGCGGCTTTGATCTAGTCGGCATTAACCAGAGCGACACGATAGTCGGCACCAACACCACCGATCGCATTAAAGGATTGGATGGCAGCGATATACTGGCGTCTTTAGGGGGCAACGATTCGCTGGAGGGGGGCGCGGGTAACGATGAATTGCAAGGCGGAGAAGGCGATGACCGGCTTGACGGCGGTGCGGACGACGATGTGCTGTTCGGTCAGGCCGGAGACGATACCTTATTAGGTGGCGTCGGTATCGACCGACTGCAAGGCGGCGCGGATAACGACACGCTCGACGGCGGCGCAGATAACGATATATTGTTTGGCGAAAGCGGCGATGACAGTTTACTTGGAAATGACGGCAACGATGAATTGCAGGGCAATCAAGGGAATGATCATCTCGACGGCGGCGCCGGCGACGATCGGTTGTTCGGACAGGACGGCGACGACAGTCTGAACGACCTAGAAGGCAACAACACACTCCTGGGTGGGCTGGGGCTGGATATCCTGAGCAGCGGAGCGGGTAACGATAGCCTTTATGGCGATGAGGGCGATGACAGCCTCAGCGCCGGAGACGGTGCGGATAGTCTCCTTGGCGGCCTAGGCGTGGATACCTTGCTGGGCGGTTTGGGAATGGATACTTTGCAAGGCGGAGAAGGGGATGATGTCCTTGACGGCGGCGCAGAAAACGACCAGTTATTCGGACAGGGCGGCAACGATAATCTACAGGGCGGTTCCGGTTTTGATCACCTGCAAAGCGGCACCGGCGATGACACGCTCGACGGCGGCGCGGACGATGATCTGCTGTTCGGCGAGGCCGGTGCGGATAACTTGTTCGGAGACATCGGCGCAGACCGGCTGCACGGCAAT
>JAUGSS010000107.1:0-1803 GCA_044426515.1 Methylococcaceae bacterium
GGAGAAGACGGAAAGCCCCGTCTTCATGTTATTGGCGCCGTTTCTTCGCCTTCTTTTGGCGTCCATCGTGGCGCAATTTCGAGTCTCGAAGACGCCGTTTCCTCCATCTCGAAGGCACTCGAGAAGGCCGAACGCATGACTGGCGTCGCAATTAACTCCGCCTGGGTGGGTATTGCGGGCCAAAGTATCTTGGTCCAAGAAAGTAGGGGAGTCATTGGCGTTTCTCGCGTCGATGCCGATATTAAGGAGGAGGATGTTGAACGCGCCATGGAGGCGGCACGAAGCGTCGCAACCCCAACAAACTACGACATTCTCCACGTTATTCCCAAGAGTTTCACCGTTGACGGCCAGCGTGGCGTCCGAGACCCTGTCGGCATGAACGGCATTCGTTTGGAGGTCGACGCGCTGATCATCGAAGCATTGGCATCCCACATTAAAAATCTCACCAAATCCGTCTACCGCACCGGTCTCGATATCGACGATCTCGTTTACACCCCACTTGCTACCGCCGAAGCCGTCGTTACCCAACGTCAAAAGGAACTCGGTGTCTGTATTTTGAATGTTGGCGCATCATCAACAACATTAGCGATTTTTGAAGAAGGCGACCTTTTGCACACCGCCGTGCTCCCATTTGGCGGCGATCACATCACCAACGACATCGCCATCGGCCTCCGTACCTCCATCGACGTCGCCGAACAAATCAAACTCCAATACGGCAACGCTATCCCAGATCACGTCGACCGTAAGGCGCAATTCGCACTCGCCGACTTCGGCATCGAGGGCGAAGAAATGGTTAAAACTCGCTTCATCGCAGAAATCATCGAAGCCCGTCTCGAAGAAATTTTTGAAGCCGCCGACAATGAACTCCGCAAAATCGACCGCTCCGGCATGCTCCCTGTCGGCGCTATTTTAACCGGCGGAACAGTAAAGCTCGAAGGCACCGTCGACGTCGCCAAGCGCATCCTCCGCCTCCCATGCTCCATCGGCATTCCATCTTCAGTCTCCTCCGTTATCGACGAAGCCCACGACCCCGCCTTCGCTACCGCCATCGGCCTCGCCGTCTGGGGTCACGCCATCCGCGGCGCCTCGAAACGGAAGTTCTCTCTGGGTTCGCTCTTAAAATTTAAATCCGTGGATAAGGTAGCAGATCAGTTGAGGAAGTGGATGAAGTCATTGGTTCCCTGAATGGGGTCATGAATGGGGTCAGGTCGTTCGTTGTAGTGTTTTGCATTTTTGCTGGATAATTTTCATGTATTTTTCATTATAACTTCCCTCCGTCATTGCGAGGAGGTAACCCGACGTGGCAATCTAGGGTTATTTGCGTTTTCCATTCTAGAAATGAGTCATAGACGCCATAGTATCAAATGTGATACTATGCTGAGTGTATGTCGCAAATTGAGAAACTCATCGAGAAGCTGAAGAATGCAAAGGGGGAAGCGAGCGCAAGAGACATCGAGAATCTTTTGAGACATATGGGATTCGTGAAAGATCGTCAACGAGGAAGCCATGTATTATTTTGTCGAGAAGGAATGATGGTGGGTTTTCCGGTGCATGATGGGATGGTAAAAATTGGGTATATCAAAATGATTTTTCAACGTTTAGAAATATGAAAAAAACAAAAACTGCTATCGAATACGATTATATCGTTCACAGCATCGGGACAAAAGAAGATCCAGCGTACGAAGCAATCGTTCCGACATTGAATGCTATTATTTACGGTGATAGCGCAGCGGAGCTTGAATCAGGGATCCTTCAGGTCATTGAAGCGCAACGTCGTCGTCAAAAGGTAATGCCAAAGCCTGA
>JAUGSS010000049.1:0-7727 GCA_044426515.1 Methylococcaceae bacterium
ACTTGATAGGCGAATATGACGCCACCGGCCAACTGGTACAGGAAATCATCTGGCTGGGCGATTTGCCGGTGGCGGTGTTTAAACCGGCGGCAAATTCAGGTGCAACGCCGGACATCTACTACATCCATGCCGATCATTTGGGTACGCCGAGAAAGATTACCCGGCCTAATGACAACAAAGTTATGTGGAGCTGGGAGTCCGAGGCTTTCGGTAACAGTTTGCCGGATCAGAATCCATCTGGTCTGGGTAACTTCGTCTTTAACCTGCGGTTTCCAGGACAGTATTATGATGCGGAAACTGGGCTGCATTACAATATGGCGAGGTATTACAATGCACAGCATGGGCGATACGATCAGAGTGATCGGATTGGGTTGCGGGGTGGGATTAATACTTATGCTTATGTTGGAGGGAATCCTGTTAGCAATATTGACCCAACAGGACAGAACTTTACCTTAGGTGCGGAGCTTGGAGCAGAGGGCGGTTTTGCTATTGGTGGGCCAGTAGGAGCTGTCGCTGGGGCAATTGTTGGAGGTGCTGTTGGATATGTTGCAGCTGATCAATTTGCTAATTGGATGGCATCACGATCACAAGGAAAAGGAGACGAAGCGCGCCCTCCTGATGTCAATCCTGGAAAAGATTGCGATGGAAAGTGTAAGTCTTGCCCACCAAATCCACCTAGCTTTGACCATCAGGGTGATGCTCATGGCACAGACCGTGGTTTCCACACACATCAATGGCAGTATAATCAGGCACCGGATTGTACTTGTAGAGCACAAAAGGTAACTTGGTAGTTATGAGAAATATCAAAACTGAAATATCTGTGTATCGGGAGGCGATAAGACATCTTTGGAATTCCACGTTCTCCATTCTTGATGAGTCATTGCGCTTTGGAGTATGCCTTGAGTTGTTTGAAGAGATTGATACTTTAATTTTTAGGGCGTTGGTGTGTGAACCTCTAGGAATTGAATTTAAGGGAAAAGCAACCAATGACCCTATTATCAACTTTAAAGTAATTCCCATCAGTCTTCTTACTGAAGTGAATGTTTTGATTAATAGATCGATACCTGCTTCTGGATACTGGGATTATCCCATTAAAGTTTTAAATGTATCAGATGTGGATTTGGCATTAATTGGTTTCTTTGATTGGGATCAATATAACCAGAAAGATTGCTATTACTACAGAGTGAGAATAATTGAATGTAAATCTCAGCCTGATTTAATTGGTAGAGATGCTCTTATAGAAACAATTAATGCAAACGTTTTTTTGTCCAAGGGTTGTAAGGCAGATTACGAAGGCGGGGTCTAACATTCCAACAACATTCATGCCCGGCATTCTGATGCTTAAATATAAAAACGGCTATCAACCTATTCGCCGCCGTTCTATTGCCGAACACTGGAATTTCGGGCAACGAAAAACTGTCGTCAGACCAAGAAGGTTCAATCTCGCTAAAGTCGGATCAGGAACCGGCACCCTCACCAGCTCACCGCTAGGCATCGATTGCGGCGCTACCTGTAGCGCAACCTTCACACCCGGCAGCGTCGTCACCCTAACCGCGACACCTGCAAGCGGCTCGACCTTCGGCGGCTGGTTCGGCGCATGTACCGGTACGGCAACCACCTGCACCGTTACCCTGAACCAGTCGCGATCAGTCAACGCCAGCTTTTCGGCTCCGGCAATTACCACCTACCAATACGACGCCAACGGCAACCTGACCCAAATCACCGACCCGCTCGGACGCATCCGCCAGACGCAGTTCGACAGCCTGAACCAACAAACACGCCAACTCGAACACCATCCAAGCCTTATCGGCAGCACCCTAGGACAAATCGCCACCACCTATGACAGCCTGGGCCAAGTCACCGGCGTCACCGACCCGCGCAACCTCAGCACTCATTACGGCATGGACAGCCTGGGCAACCTGCTCAAACAAACCAGCCCCGACACCGAGAGCACCGATGCCACCCATGACGCAGCCGGGAACCTCAGCACCCGCACCGATGCCCGAGGCAAAACCGCCAGCTACCGCTACGACAGCCTGAACCGCATCAGCCAAATTGTGTATGACGACCAAACCGTCAACTACAGCTGGGATAACTGCACCAACGGCATCAGTCGCCTGTGCAGCCTAAGCAATAACAACAGCAGTACCAGCTACAACTACGACAGCCATGGCCGCATCACCGGCAAAACCCAAAGCGCAGGCGCAGCCCCGCTGACCGTCAGCCACACCTACAACGCCGCAGGACAACGCATCGGCAGCCTCAGCCCCGGCGCTCAAAGCATCGAATACCAATGGACCGGCCAGCACATCACCGCCATCACCAGCAACGGCCAGCCGGTCATCAGCCAAATCACCTACGAACCCGACGGCCAAGTCAACGGCTGGACCTGGGGCAACAACCAACTGAACGAACGCTTTTACGACCTAGCCGGTCGCATTGCAATCGTCAGCATGGGCGTTGACGCTGTAACCCAGCTGCAAGACAGTCGCTACTACGGCTATGACGCCGCCGGACGGCTGATCGACGAGATTGATGACACTGACCCGAACCTAAACCAACGCCACGAATACGACCCACTCGACCGCCTGACCGGCAGCCAACGCGGCGAATCGGCACTCAGCCGCATCGACTACAGTTACGACCTGAGCGGTAACCGCACCGGCAAAATAAAAGACAACACCAGCCAGTACAGCTATAGCACCGATGCCAACAGCAACCGCCTGCAAAGCCAGAGCGGCGCGCAAACCGTCAACTACAGTTACGATCCGGCTGGCAACCTGAGCAGTGACGGTACCTTCAACTACAGCTACAACGCTGCCGGGAGGCGCATCACATCCACCAACATTGCAACCGGGCAAACCGTCAGCTACGGCTACGATGCCATCGGCCAACGTGTGAGCAAAACCAACGGAGGCAATACCAGCCAGTATTTCTATGACGAGCAAGGTCACTTGATAGGCGAATATGACGCCACCGGCCAACTGATTCAGGAAATCATCTGGCTGGGTGACTTGCCGATTGCAGCAATAAAACCCGCAACCCCAGCAAACCCCATAGCCGCAGCCGACATCTACTACATCCACGCCGACCATCTGGGCACGCCGAGAAAGATTACCCGGCCTAATGACAATCGGGTAGTATGGAGCTGGGAGTCGGAAGCCTTCGGCAACAGTCTGCCGGATCAAAATCCATCGGGATTAGGCAACTTCGTCTTCAATCTGAGGTTTCCGGGGCAGTATTACGACCAGGAAACGGGGTTGTTTTATAATTACTTTAGGGATTATGATCCAGCTAAGGGTAGGTATATTGAGAGTGATCCGATTGGGTTGGCTGGTGGGATTAATACTTACGCCTATGTGGGAGGGAATCCGGTTAATCTTATTGATCCGTCAGGGTTAGCACCAGGGGACAAGTATCCGTCTCAGGATGATGCAGGATATAATGCAGTTTGTGACATTAATCCGCTGTCAAAAGAAAAGAATCTTGAGTATGCAGGATCAATTTACCAAAATGCGGATGGGACATATAGCTACACAGAACCCACATCTGGTGGCCCAGATTGGTCTAATCCAGTTAACTCCATGCCCCCAGATGGAGGGAGAGCCACGTCTTGGTATCATACGCATGGTGCCTATGATTCAGCTATGGGCTCTCATAATTTTATGTTTTCTCGTGAAGATCGACAAACCTCCAATGCAACAAGAAAGTCAAATTATATGGCAGATCCAATAGATAACGTTCATAGATATGACCCTAGTCCATACAAGCGTGGAAAAGGAAACACGAAGAATTTCACGAAAAAATGCGGGTGTGAAAAATGACGAAATACATTGTTTTTTATGTTTGTTTTTTGTTTAGCGGGAGTGCATTGGCTGCACAGAAAGAAAACATAAATTGGTATAATACAGAATTAGTGGTTAAGGGTGATTACTTACATGCATTATTAGTTGCAGAGAAAGACTTTTCTGCTCGAATAAGTGATAAAGCTAGTAAATCAAGAAATTCTGGATCAGGTTTCGATAATAAAGTTGTTGTTTATTTATCCAAAATTGATAATTACAATTTTGAGATTGCCTTTGGGAAAGGTAATTTTACAGTTTGGATAACCCCCCGATTATCGGACGAGTTCCCTGTCATATTTGGTGGTGATGCTTCGTACACTATTGATAGCAAGACATTCAAAATACAAGATACACAGTATGGGAAATAGATAACGCGGTAAGGCGCATTCAGTAGGGCGTCAATAGCGTAGCGTATTGCGCCGCATGGCGAAATTATCATTCGGCGCAATACAGCTACAGCGCCGACCCCAATAGCAACCGGCTGCAAAGCCAGAGCGGCGCGCAAACCGTCAACTACAGCTACGATCCGGTGGGCAACTTGACCGGCGACGGCAGGTTCACCCACGGCTATAACTCAGCAGGAGGCGCATCGCAACCACCGACACAGCAACCGGGCAAACCGTCAGCTACGGCTACGACGCGATCGGTCAGCGTGCGAGCAAAACCAACGGAGGAAATACCACCCAGTATTTCTATGACGAGCAAGGCCATCTGACCGGCGAATATGACACCACCGGCCAACTGATACAGGAAATCATCTGGCTCGGCGATTTGCCGGTGGCAGTGCTGAAACCTACAATCCCAACAATCGCCACAACCGACATTTACTACATTCATGCCGATCATTTGGGAACGCCGAGAAAGATTACTCGGCCCATTGATAACAAAGTCATGTGGAGCTGGGAATCCGAGGCTTTCGGTAACAGTTTGCCGGATCAAAATCCTTCAGGGTTGGGAACCTTTGTTTTTAATTTGAGGTTTCCAGGACAATATTATGATGCGGAAACCGGGCTGCATTACAACATGGCGAGGTATTACAATCCAAAGATAGGAGGATTTGATCAAAGTGACCCGATTGGGTTGGCGGGAGGAGTTAATACCTATGCCTATGTTGGAGGGAATCCAGTTAATTCGGTTGATCCGTTGGGGTTAAAAGTAGTATACGAAGGATCAAACAAAGCAATCTCAAAACTAAAAAAAGAATATGAAGAATTGAAAAAAACTAAGAAAGGGAAAGAATTTTGTGAAGCGCTAGAAAATTCACCAGAAAAATATCTAATCACTAACAAAGCTGATAACTTTCTTCAGAGAGGAGACAGGGCTTCTTATTCAGATGGTTTTAAAACAATTGTTGTTGATCCCAATTATCATCCGGTTGTTAATACAGAAGATGGACCACAGGCTGCACCAACAGTAGTTGTTTTAGGCCACGAGATTGGACACGCTGCCACTGGGTTAGATGATGGACCTAGCCCAGATCGAATGGAGAATGTTACTGCAACTGAAAATCTAATCAGAGACGAATTTGGTCTACCACGAAGGACAACCTACCCATGAAATTTTTGCTTTCTTTACTACTTACAATCATTTTATTTTTAGGAGTAATTATCGGAACCCATGCTTGTGCATTGCCGGAGAGTTCGACTGTATATTTTAAGCCTTTTAGTACCCAAACTTATCTCCCCGTATCCAAAAAAGATTTTCAAGGAGAAAGAATGGTCATTAAAAATGCTTTCTTTAAAAAGTCAAAAACCTCCGGCAAAGCCGGAGGCTTGAAAATGTGAACCGCTCAAAGCGGGTTAAATTATGTACCACCTAAAGGTGGTGGTGCCTTAAAATAAATCGAGTTGCTCTATTCGCTTATCCTCTTCTTCTTGATGCTTGATGTAATTTCTCACCGTTTCCTCGTCCCTACCTACTGTTGAAACATAATACCCCCTTGCCCAGAAACTCTGACCAGTGAAGTTCTTTCTTCGTCCTGTATAGGTTCGTGCTATCGATATCGCACTTTTGCCTTTAATAAATCCAACAACCTGTGACACTGAATATTTGGGGGGAATCGAGATCAGGATGTGGACATGATCTGACATCAAGTGTCCTTCCAATATCTTACATTCCTTTTGCGATGCTAAATCTTTTAGTATCTCCCCTAAATATTGCCTTAAGTCTTTATAAAGGCTTTTCTTTCTATATTTTGGAATCCAGACTATGTGGTACTTACATTCCCATTTTGTATGCTTTAAACTCTCTGGTGTATTCATCGTTTGTTTCCTTATCTTTTTGAACTTTAGGCGGTTCACAGATAAGGAGACTCTCGATGATTCCCGTAATTGTCAAACTTTGTGAGTCCCCCAGCAGAGCTGGGGGTTTACTTATGATTAATCATCTGGCTGGGCGACTTGCCGGTGGCGGTGCTGAAACCTTCGGCAAATTCAGGTGCAACGCCGGACATCTACTACATTCATGCCGATCATCTGGGTACGCCGAGAAAGATTACCCGGCCCATTGATAACAAAGTTATGTGGAGCTGGGAATCCGAGGCTTTCGGCAACAGTTTGCCTAATCAGAATCCGTCCGGCCTGGGCGACTTCGTCTTCAATCTGCGGTTTCCGGGGCAGTATTACGACCAGGAAACCGGGCTGCATTACAACATGGCGAGGTATTACAACCCAAGGATAGGGGGATACGAGCAGAGTGATCCGATTGGGTTGTGGGGTGGGATTAATACTTACACCTATGTGAGGAATAATCCGGTTAATGCGATTGATCCGCTTGGCTTAGATTCTATCTATATCAACTACGATTACTACCCTGTAACTACGCCGATTGGAAAGTTACCTTTGGGCCATGGTGCGGTTGTTTCAGTTGATCCAAATTCTGGCGATACTAAATATTACGAATTTGGCCGTTATGGTGACGACAATGGAGTTGTTCGTGGCGGAAAAATCCCGAACATTTCCTTTGGAGAAGACGGTTCACCTACAGAAGATTCACTCAACCATCTTTACGATTTCCTATCTCATAATTTTGGACATGATGTCCATGCAACCGGAACGTATTACCCAAACTCTGATTACAAAGGAACAATTAATTTTGCTGAACAGTTTAAACGTCAGCATCCTAAGTACGATTTGTTAAACAACAATTGTAAAACCTTTGGTAAAGCCGCTGCTACAGCCTGCCAGAAGGGCTCATCATGCAAGTAATTACTCGTGTTCCTTGGGTTATATGCGTTCTTCTAATTGGGATTATTCTTTGGTTGGCTTTTAAAATCATTGATCAATCTGTGACTCTTGATTACCAAAAGCAGTATGCAAGCCAAATCGCTGAGCAACGCAATTTGTTAGCAAAAGTTGTAAATTCAACCAGTATTGGCGCATCAGAAAGTAAAGTGCGAGATTTGATTAACTCGGTAGCAAAGGATTCCAGTTTTGAGAAAGGGGAAGAAGAAATAGTGGCTGCACAAATTTCGTTTTTCTTTAAAGAGGGCAAGCTTACCCGCATTGAAGCTGATAGCGATTGAAATAATGGCATAGCTTGGGTTACATGGTGGAATCAATACATATGGGTATGTGGGCGGGAATCCGATTAATTGGGCTGATCCGTTGGGGCTTGTGCCTTGTTTGGGGTGTCATAGTAAGATTTTGGACTTATATAATCCCGATCCATATAACGCTGTTCCACCTTTGCCAACTGACCTAGTACTCAGTCATTCTTGATTTGTCGGATAATTGCCCTCATACCGACATTCCGCACCCCTATGTTGCATTTTTTTATTTTATTTAATTTATATAATTCAATTAGTTAATATTTTTACGATATTTTTGAGATTCATCAAAGCAACCTACGTCAGCTTAAACTTGACTAAAAATAATTGGGAAA
>JAUGSS010000202.1:0-15772 GCA_044426515.1 Methylococcaceae bacterium
TCAGCTTAATTCCCATGAAGGCATTGTTTTAATGGGCATTGCCGAAGCCTTACTACGTATCCCCGATAGCCGTACTCAAGACCTGTTTTTACAGGAAAAACTCACCGGCGCAGACTGGCAAAGCCATCTACAACACAGCGATTCCCCGCTGGTCAATGTAGCCACACGAGCCCTGTTATTTGCCGGGGACTTTGAAGCGCATCATGGCTCTTTGATCTTCGAACAGCTGCTATCCCGGCTGGGCGCACCGTTAATACGCAACGCGATAAAACAAGCCATGCAGCATCTGGCACTGCAATTTGTCTTCGCAGAATCCATGCCGGAAGCCGTTTGGCATAGCGGGCAGGACCGATTATTCAGCTATTCTTTCGATATGCTGGGAGAGGCCGCATTAACGCATAATGATGCAGAACGTTATTTCGAGGCGTACCGTTCGGCTATTAATGCGCTGGCAGGACATGCGGAGGCTGCCGATATTTACGCTAATCCGGGCATATCGATAAAATTATCGGCGCTATGTCCCCGTTACGAACCCTTGCAGCATGTGCGTGCGGTCAAAGAACTGGCCGATAAATTGCTGGTATTGGCGAAGACGGCCCGGACCGCCCATATTGCGCTGACTATCGATGCGGAAGAGTCCGAACGCCTGGACATGTCTTTGGATGTTTTTGCCGCCGTTTTTACTCATCCCGATTTAAACGCTTGGCCGGGACTCGGTCTAGCCGTGCAGGCTTATCAAAAAAGAGCGCTGCCGGTGATCCGTTGGCTGGCCAAACTGGCCGAAAGTCAACGCCGGAAAATTCCTTTACGTCTGGTCAAAGGCGCTTACTGGGACAGCGAAATAAAACGGGCGCAGGAAAACGGCCTTGCCGATTACCCTGTGTTTACCCATAAATCGGCGACCGATTTATCCTATCTGGCCTGTGCGCAGGTTATTTTGTCCGGATCGGATGTGTTTTATCCTCAGTTCGCCAGCCATAACGCCCATACTGTCGCGGCTATCCATCAACTCGGACAGCAACATCCGGGTTATGAATTCCAACGCTTGCACGGCATGGGCGAGAGCCTTTACCGGGAAATCCTCGAAGTTCAAAACTGGCGGATTCCCTGCCGCGTGTATGCGCCGGTCGGCGCTTATCATGAGTTGCTGCCTTACTTGGTCAGGCGCTTGCTGGAAAACGGTAGCAATACGTCTTTTATCAATCAAATCAGCCGTCCGGATATCGGCATCGACGAACTGATTAGCGATCCGGTAGCGGCGGCCAAAATAGCGATCAATCAAGCCCTGATCGTATTGCCTCGCGATTTATTCGGCGAGCAGCGGCTAAATTCATCCGGGCTGAATTTAGCCGACCCTGAGCAGCTGGAATCGTTGCAGCAAGAGTTGCATGCGTTGGCGGCTAAACAGTGGACGGCAATGCCGTTAATAAACGGTATTCCCGGCTCCGGTGAGGAGCGGCTTATCGTTAATCCTTGCGATAACCGCTTAATTGTCGGCTCGGTTATTGACGCAGAACCGGCGGTTATTAAAGAGGCGCTAAGCGGCGCGTCTCAAGCATTTACCGATTGGCGGCTTTGCCCTGTCGCTAAGCGTGCCGGGTATTTGCAGCAGGCGGCCGATCTTCTGGAATTGCATCGTCTGGAATTGGTTTCTTTATGTATACGGGAAGGCGGCCGCACCATTAAAGACGCTTTGGCGGAAATCAGGGAGGCGGTCGATTTTTGCCGCTATTATGCCCAGTCGGCCTTGGACTTATTCGGCGACCCGATCAGGTTGCCCGGTCCTACCGGAGAGGAAAACCGGCTTTATCATTACGGACGCGGCGTCTATGTCTGCATCAGTCCGTGGAATTTCCCTATCGCTATTTTTATCGGCCAGATAGCCGCGGCTCTTGCCGCCGGTAATACGGTTATCGCCAAACCGGCCAGTCAGACTGCATTAACGGCGATGCATTGTATCCGGTTATTGCATCAGGCCGGAATCCCCGAACCGGTGTTGCAGTTTTTGCCGGTGGGCGGCAGCGTGTTTGCAGAGCATCTGCTCTCCGATGCCAGGGTTGCCGGGATTGCTTTCACCGGCTCCAGTGCAACGGCGCAATCCATTAACCTGCAGTTGGCCCGGAATCATCAGAATATTGTGCCGCTGATTGCCGAAACCGGCGGCCAGAATGTGATGATTGCCGACAGTTCGGCATTGCTTGCACAGCTGGTTCAGGATGCCGTTGTTTCGGCTTTCAACAGTGCCGGTCAGCGTTGTTCGGCGTTGCGGGTTTTATTCGTGCAAGAGGATGTCGCCGATAAAACCATAGCCATGTTGATAGGCGCGATGCGGGAATTAAGCCTCGGCAATCCCGGCGTTTATCAAACCGACATCGGTCCGATTATTGATCGTGCTTCATTGCCTTCATTGACTGCACATCTGGAATCCATACAAAAACAGGCGCGCCTGCTTTATCAATTGCCGCTGCCGGAAGGTTTGGAGCACGGCAGCTTTTTTCCGCCTACTTTGGTAGAACTACAGTCGCTGGCGCAATTGAACCGGGAAGTGTTCGGGCCGGTATTGCACCTGATTCGTTACCGCGAATCGGAGCTGGATCAGGTCATTGCCGCAGTCAATGCGACCGGCTACGGCTTGACGCTGGGCATACACAGCAGAATAGATGCGGTTATCAATACTATCCGGAAGCAGGTAAAAGTCGGCAATATCTATGTCAACAGGAATATGATCGGTGCTGTGGTCGGCGTACAACCTTTTGGCGGCATGGGGCTTTCCGGCACCGGCCCCAAAGCCGGTGGCCCCGATTATCTGCGTCGTTTCGCCATCGAGCAGACAGTCACAACAAATACCGCCGCCATAGGCGGTAATGCCGGTTTACTGGCTCAGGATTTACGCTGATTAAATCACTGTCCGCGAAAACACCAACAAACCTTGAGTTTGGCAAGGATGCCGGAATTTAACTGTCCATGCGAATGAGTGAAAAATCATTATTGCTCAGGTTGCCAGCCAAGGCTCAGAACAAAATCATAAGCCTGTTTTAATGTCGATTCAAAATCACTGTCCGGGCCGGTATCGATGTTATAAAAAGCGTGTTGCCGTTTTTCGTAGGCAATTAAGCGGACATCCGGGCTTTTAAGCGAAAGTGCTTTATTTACAAATTCTACGGTTGTCGGATAAGGTGCAATTTTGTCGTCTGTTCCCTGAAAAATAATGGTTGAAGGCAAGGGCTTATTCAATTGTTGTAATGGCGAAACAGCAAGCATATTTACGCCGAACCTCTTTTTCCACCTTTGCGTATCTAAGACCGGATTAAATAGAACTAAAGCATTAGGTATTGAGCTGATAGCCAAATTATCGGTCGAGTCATTATAGTTATCGATAATGGCGGTTGCCGCAGCAAGCTGCCCGCCTGCCGATCCGCCCGAAGCAATAATTTTATGGGGGTCGATGTTCAAGTCCGCCGAATGTTCCCTAAGCCAACGAATGGCTGATTTAGCATCTGACAGCGCTTCAAACGGCGTAGTTCCATGGTTTTTTTTCACTCGGTATTCCACCGTAATCGATACTATGCCGTGCTCGGCAAGATAGAGCGCTTGACGTTGAAACTGTATCGGGGAGCCGGCGGTCCAGCTCCCGCCATGAAAAAAAACGATAGCGGTTTGTTTATCGTCTAAATATCTGGCTGCGCTAGGCTGATAAACGTAAAGCCTTAAATTTATTGGGCCTACCGATTTATAGACAATGATAAAACTGCTCTTCTGATTGCTCTGTTTGGGCGTTTTATCAGAATCCGGATATTCTTCTGCGGCAGCAGGTGGGGTTGCCGCCGAGACGTTTGTCGGTGTTCCGCAACTGACGACAGCACATTGGCAAAATAAAATTAAACAAATAACATAACGTAAGGACATGATTGTACTTCTCATTTTAGTCTTAAGTTGATCGCAAAAAATCGGCGGCTATTGTTTGGCTGAAACTTTGCGCGGCAACAAATAGAGGGGCAGGATTATCGGCTTATTGGAAGGCTTTGATGTGGTTTAAAAAAACGCACAGATCAGCTGAGTTCGGTGAAAAGCTTACAGAAATCATCACTGCGAAAATATGCAGAACACGAAGTTATCTTTCGTGCTCTGCATATTTTCGTGGATAAAAGATTTTTAAGCGCTCGGTTTAAGGAACTAAAGCATACCCGTATGGGCTATGGCTTAATCAGGTTTTTATTCATTCAGTAAAAAATCCAGGATATTTTTCATCATCAACTCGCCGAATTCCAGATTACCATGATGCATATCACTTTTTCTGCGGTTTCGATAGCGTTCAAGCATAAAACCTTTTTCATCGTAGCATTCAGTGCTGACTTTAATTATCGGAACCTTCCGAAGGCTGAGTTCTTGACTAATGACCTCTCGATAATAGCTGTCAATATAGCTGTAGACTTCAGCTCTGGTTGAGTTCAATGAAGAGTCGTGTCTAAAAGGTTTTGGCGCTTCGATCACAAAAATCTTTTTCCGGGTGCGCAAAATAATATCGATGAATTTCAATAAATACTGGCAATCGTCCAGTATAACCTGGCGCAGTAAAGCGTTTGATACCGGGGTTTCATTGACTGCGAACTGTGACGGGACAAATTTCGACCAAGCCTTGCTTCTACGTACGCGTCCGGTATGTAAAGGGCCTGCAAGACCGTAAACGACCTCGGTATTGTCCATTTCGGCGGGGGGAAAGCGGTCAAATTGTTCACGGTATTCCGGATTGCAAATTTCAGCATGGTCGCCCCGGTCAATAAAAAAAGGCGTGGAGAAAATATAGCCTCCCCCAAGAGGCTTGACCGTTAGGTCGATTTGTTCCGGCCATTCATTTTTTTTGATTAAAAGATTTTTGGCTCTTTCGAGTACGCCGGTATGGCTGTCGCCGGTGATTAAAACTTGCATTATTGTTCTCCAAAAGCAGCAAGCAATTCTTCGTCGCAGGCTATATCCTCGCTGCTTTTTTCTGAACGATCCCCGTGTTCCGCAGTCTTTGCCGGCGGGATATGTTCTTTGAAAAACTGCTGCATAACATGATCAACGCCGGCCTGGGCGACTGATCTCATATCAGGATTGTAAAATTGTCCGCGCATGACGTGAGAGGAAATAATTTCATACGAAGGGAAATAATCGACATAAGCATATTTTTCAGCAAGAAAGCCCGCTACCGCCCGCAAAACTGATTTCGAATATGTTGTTGCGACTATAACTTGTTGCGGCGTTGCGGTTGCCGTCAGCGGCACGGGGCTTACGGTTAATAAAAAGCGCATTTTCGGATTAATTTGCCGGGCACGGTTAAAAAACGCCTCCATGTCTTTGCGCACCTCGGGATATGAAAAATTGACCAGTTTATATTTAACCGAATCAAACTCCCCTCCGGCTGTGCCCGGGCACACAGGATAGACAGCTCCATCTTGAATCGAAAGCCATGCTTCGGTGAGTCCCAGCGTAAACACAAAAACATCGGCAGCTTCAAAAAGTCCGGCAACGCTTTGTAGGTGATGTTTTCGATGAAGTTCAACTTCGTCAATGCCGGCAAAAGGTTCAGGTTCAATCGTGGGCCTGAAAGGGTCGACAAAGCCATGGTCTTTTTTCCAAGCCGATTCACGGGGTGAAAATTCGCCTAATGCCCTTTGAGTCAGTTGCAGCAACTGGCGAGGCGTATAAACATTGCCGTAACGGGCGGAATACATGCCATAGCCGAAGTTTAACCAATGGGATTTGTTTAAGAAATCGGGGGCGGGCTCCAGGTCAACATAGTTGAAGCCTTGTTCGCGTAATTCGCGTCCAATATGCTGAGCAAAACAGCTGCCTGCCGTTGCAATGCGTTTTTCTTCCAAGGAGAATTTTTTGCTATACCAATCGGTGATATCTAAAGGATAAGTATCTTGTACTACATTGCGCCAAAACGCTTTTTTAGGTTGCAGGCGATAAGGGTGATCGATTGAATGGGGTGTTTTTTGCATATTAATTACTTCAACGGTTCAGGCGGGTTTTGAAAAGGCGATCTTTAAGTCAAGGGGAATATAATTGCCAAAGGATAACCTTTCCTGAAGCTACTGGAAACGATTTTAGAAAAATTGTAAAGCGTCCAGCGTTTTTAATCAGTGGGCGAATTCCTGCGTTTTGCTTGGCATTTCTGAGGTCAAGCCGAGATAGGCTTTAATATAAAGTCCGAAGTGAGTAAAGCGACATCGTTGGCGTTATTGCCATTAAGTTTAGCGTTGTAGGAGCGGGCCATGCCCGCGATGAGGGCCCTACAACTCAGCTATCGTTGGGCAAATATCGCGGGCATGGCCCGCTCCTACCGATATCAAGACGCTTAACTTAATGGCAGCGCGCCGGAGCGTGGGAACGATTGCGGACCCTCCAGACTTTACGTCGCTATATTAATTCTGGACTCTATACTAAAGTTTCGGAGTTTGTTTTTACCCGCATAGCCGTCGCTCGTCCTTGATTTTCATCACCCTAACCTACCCTTTATGCTGGGTTATGCAAAGGGAAAATCACCGGTCGGCAAGTCAAAGTCGCTTCCCGATCAATTTGGTTGCTCCATGCCGATGATATAGAATTGGAGCAATTACGCAAACAACGCATGACTCAACGTGTTTGGATAAATCAAGCCCGTGATGAAATGCATTAATTTTTTATAAATACTCTATTTATTTATCAATGTGTTGCTGTATTTTTTTGAACTCCTAAACTTTAGTTAAAGAAACAGATAATGTATAAGCGAGACAATGAATAGCAAACAATCCTTGCGACCAACGCCGACAACAATATTAGTCATTGCAATGCGATATCTCGGTGATGTGTTGCTGACAACTCCGCTAATACGCTCGTTGCGCCAAGCTTATCCTGATGCTCGGATTGATGTGCTGGTGTTTGCTAATACAGCTTCCATGCTCGAAGGCAATCCGGATATTGATCATATTGTTACTACGCCTAATCGGCCTAAGCTCGTTGATCTTAGACAATTATTCAGGCAATTATTTCGGCAGTATGACCTTGCTGTCTCGACCCAGGCCGGAGATCGCCCCTTTTTGTACGCATTGCTTGCAGCGCCGTTACGGGTTGCCGTAGTGCCGCCGAAAAACACCACCGGCTGGTGGAAGCGTTTTTTTGTGCAACACTGGACGGAGTATGACGACAATCTACATACGGTGTTGCAGCACTTGAGATTACTGGACTCGATGAATATTCCCCGGTGTTTTTCACTGGTGCCGCCACAAATCGGCAATGCTCAACAGTTAGTACAGCAATTTCCTTTTTTGGCGGATAATACCGGCTTTGCCGTGCTGCATCCGCATCCCCAGTGGACATATAAGCAATGGACTGTCGAGGGCTGGATACAAGTGGGTCTCTATCTTAAAAGCTTGGGATTAAAGCTGGTGTTTTCGGGAGGGCCTGTTCAAGAGGAAATGGATTATATCGCCAATATCCAAAGTCAACTTCCCGAGGATACGGTTAATCTGGCCGGCTTGGTTTCGTTGGCCCAGCTGGCATGCATTATTGCCCAGGCAAAACTATATATCGGTCCTGATACCGGTATCACTCATTTGGCTGCCTCAACCGGAATTCCCGTGATTGCGCTTTATGGGCCGACCAATCCGGTAAAATGGGCGCCTTGGCCCAGCGGGTTTAATCAGAGCACCAATCCCTTTGATAAAACAGGCAGTCGACAGCTGAATAATATCAGTTTGATTCAAGGTACAGGGGATTGTGTGCCTTGTCATTTAGAAGGTTGCGACCGGCATCGACAAAGTCGAAGTTTATGCCTCGATACCTTATCGTCCGAGCAGGTTAAGCAAGCTATCGTAAAAGCGTTAGCTTCTTTGCCAAGGCAAACAAAGTCCGGTTATAACCTCTCTACATAAAATCGACAATAAATAGGCGCAACAGAAATTTAAGATTAAGGTTAAAATGCTGTTTGTAAAGCCACTCTTTCGTTATTTCAATAAACATGAATATTAATAGTAACTTAGCTTATAAAGTGCAGCTGCAATTGTTGAATTTCGGAAGAGTATTGATCGCTTTATTTATTTTTTCGATTTATTTTTCAACCAGCTTGGCGGTTATTTTTTCGGCCGTGCTGGGTTTGTTATGGCTGCTTTCCGCCCAATTTATAGGCTTGCCCGGCATTTTGAAAAAATATCCTGTAGCGTTATGGGCGCTGATGTTATATGGCTGTTTTGTCGTAGGTTTGAGTTATGGCGATGCAGCTAATAGCGATGCTTTTTCGATGGCAAGCAAATACCGGGAGTTGTTTTTCATACCCGTTTTAATTTCGTTTTTGACAACAGAACGTAATCGATATTGGGCATGGAGTACGTTTATTACGGCTTCAGTGATTACCTTGTTAGTTTCGTATTTAATGGATTTCGGCATTCTTAATTTGCATGGACATGTCGATGCATGCTTCAAGAGCCGGATTACCCATGGTATTTTTATCGCTTTTTTTGCTTTTTTTTGCGCGCACAAATTTTATGACGATAAACGTTATGCAAAGCTGTATTTAACTTTATTCGTATTGTGTATATACAATCTCTTCTTTGTGATAGAAGGTCGCACCGGACAACTCATTATTGTTGCCTTAATTTTATTATTTGCCATGCAGCGTCTGGCTGTTAAAGAATGTTTGCTCACAGTACTTGCTGTCGCTGTTTTGTTAACACTTTTTCTTAATTTTTCTGATAAAGCCGGCCGAATTACCGAAGGCGTTGCTAATACTCAAGCTTTTTTACAACCCGTCCCTGAGCAAACTGAATCGTCTATGGGACAGCGCTATACTTTTTGGAAATATTCATTAAAACTAATGGCTGAAAAGCCTTGGTTGGGGCATGGCACGGGTAGTTTTGCCAAAGAATATCAGCGGATTGCCCAGGGTGAGCCGTTTATAACGAAAAATCCGCATAATGAATTTCTGATGATTGGCGTTCAGTTAGGTTTAATAGGGTTATTGGTGTATTTGGGATTTCTTGGCAGTCAGTTTTATTGCGCAAGAAAATTGCCCGATCAAGATAAATGGCTTGCTCAAGGGCTGTTGGTGTCTTTGCTTATTACCAGCCTGTTTAATACGCCATTCTTTGATCACACCGAAGGGCACTGGTATGCCGGCATGATAGCCCTGTGTTTTGCCGCTCTTGGCCCGGACAATAAAATTATATCAAGCGATGCTTAGCGTAATTATCATCACCAAAAATGAAGCTTCTCATATTGGCCGCTGTTTGGAATCGGTGGCTTGGGCTGATGAGATTATCGTGCTGGATTCAGGCAGTGAAGACGATACCGTAGCGATTTGTCGGCAATATACCGATAAGGTTTATCAAACCGACTGGCCGGGGTTCGGTATTCAAAAACAACGCGCATTGGATAAAGCCTGCGGCGACTGGATTTTATCTGTAGATGCCGACGAAGTTGTAACGCCTGAATTAAGGTCGGAAATTGAACAGTCGCTTCTGCAAGAGCACTATAAAGGCTACGAAATCCCCCGTCTGTCCAGCTATTGCGGCAGACAAATGCGCCATGGCGGCTGGTGGCCCGATTATGTATTAAGATTGTTTCGGCGTGATTACGGACAATTTACCGATTTAGTGGTGCATGAGAGCATTATCGTTCAGGGGCAGGTCGGCCGCGTACATTCGCCGCTGCTGCATGACGCCTTTATAAACCTGGATGAGGTTTTACATAAGGTAGACAGCTATTCAACCTTGGGCGCCGCTTTGCTGTATCAACGAGGTGTTCGTTCATCGCTGAGCAAGGCCGTCTTAAAAGGACTTTGGACATTCGTTCGCACTTATTGTCTTAAAGCAGCCATTCTGGATGGACGGCAAGGGTTGATGCTGTCAATTTCCAATGCGGAAGGCGCTTATTACAAATACCTTAAATTGCTGGAATTGCAAAACCGGCAACCCTATAAATAATGAACTTAATCTCTGTTATTGTTACCACCTATAACTGGCCTGCGGCATTAGAACTTTGTCTGGACAGTTTGTTTGCCCAAGAAGACAAAGGGTTTGAAATCATCATTGCTGACGATGGCTCTTCATTTGCTAATCAGGCGCTGGCCCAGGTTTATTGCACTAAAAGTCCGGTGCCAATTCAATACGTGCATCATGAGGATCAGGGCTTTAGAGCGGGAACGATCAGGAATAAGGCGGTTGCGAGTAGCCAAGGTGAATATTTACTGTTTATTGATGGCGACTGCGTTCTTCGACCTGATTTTATCGCCCGGCATCGGCAGTTGGCGGAGTCTGGATATTTTGTGCCGGGAAACAGGGTGCTGTTAAGCGAATTGTTTACTCAAGAAGTCATTGAAAAACATATTCCATTACATCAAAAATCGCTGAATTATTTCATTTCTCTTTGGTGCCAAAGAAAGATCAATAGAATTTCCGCTTTTATCCGGCTTCCTTTAGGGAGATTAAGGCGATTGCAGCCCAACAAGTGGCAAAAAGCCATGACCTGTAATTTGGCGCTATGGAAAAACGATTTTTTGCAGGCGGATGGTTTTGATGAGCTTTTTGAAGGCTGGGGGTTTGAGGATTCCGATTTGGTTATTCGTTTGATACATGCCGGTATCAAACGCAAGGAAGGGCGATTTGCGGTGCCTGTGCTGCATCTGTGGCATCCTCATAATGATAAAAGCAAGCAAGATCTTAATTATCAACGATTACTGGAGCGCTTGGAGCAGCGGGATTTTATTGTCGCCAAAAAAGGTGTTTCCCAGTATCTTCTTTGCCGCTCTGATCGGACGGTCCTGCAAAAATGAGAGTTTTACCTGTCTATCATCAGGGATGGCGTATATGCCGCAAGCCGGCCGGGAGCCGGCTCGGCGAATGAAATATTCAAGAAAAATGAAAAAAAATCCTAAAGCGAGCACTCAAATATATAAGCGGTTATTGGCCTATGTAAAGCCGCATCGCGGCCTTTTTGCGATCAGTATTGTCGGTTTCCTGATGTATTCCGGCACTCAAACCTTATTTGCGGCATTGATCAAGCATATCATCGACACGCTGCAAACCGAGACACGGGAGGGTATGAATTATTTGCCGCTATTGTTTAGCGGTTTAATCGTGGTGCATGGGATTGGCGCTTATTTGGGCAACTATTTTTTGGCTAAAGTATCGACCAATGTTGTCCATGCTTTGCGCTGTGAAATTTTCGATCAGTATACGCGATTGCCGACAACCTATTTTGATGCGCATAACAGTGGTTACATGATTTCGAGGATAACCAATAACGTGGGACAGGTCACTCAAGCCACCACGGATGCGGTGCGCACTTTTGTGCGCGAAGGCTTTACCTCCATAGGTTTATTAATTTATTTGTTTTATTCAAACTGGATGTTGTCGCTGGTTTTTATCGCTATAGCGCCGATTATCGTGGTGCTGGTCAGTTATGTGAGCAAGCGTCTTCGGAGGATCAGCAAAAAAATACAAGAATCCATTGGCGATATGACTCACATTACCTCGGAGCTGGTGGGCGGACACCGGGTAGTACGCAGTTACGGCGGCGAAGAATACGAGCGTCGGCGGTTTTTGGAAAGCAGTTTATATAACCGGAGACAGTCGCTAAAGCTGGCCACGACGATGGCGGTGCACAATCCGATTATGCAGTTTATTATTGCTGTAGCTTTGTCATTTTTAATGTATATGGCCTTGTTTTTCATGAAGCAAGCCAGTGTCGGCGAATTTGTCGGCTATCTGACGGCGGCTTTTTTATTGCCCAGACCCATCAGGCAGTTGAGCGATGCAAATGGCGATATTCAAAAAGGCATCGCGGCCGCCGAATCGTTATTTGAAATTTTGGATGAGCCCGGCGAGTTGGATAATGGCGCTTACCAGGCCGAAAGATGCAAAGGCGCTCTGGAATTTAAAAACTTGTCGTTTCAATACGCGGGCGCAAATGAACCGGCGCTTATCGACATTAATTTTAAGGCCGAGCCGGGGCAGACTATTGCGTTGGTAGGGGCTTCCGGCGGCGGTAAAAGTACGCTCGCCAATTTGGTTTCGCGGTTTTATCCGCATGATAGCGGGGAGATATTGTTGGATGGTGTTGAAATAAACGCTTATGAATTGGCAAACTTGAGAAAACAATTAGCGCTGGTCAATCAGCAGGTGACTTTATTCAACGATACCATAGCCAACAATATAGCCTACGGATCGCTGGCGGCAGCAACTCGGGCCGAAATAACGCAGGCTGCAACAGACGCCTATGCGATGGAATTTATCGCTAAGTTGGATCAGGGGCTGGACACCGAAATAGGCGAGAATGGCGTTAAGTTGTCCGGAGGGCAGCGGCAAAGGTTGGCTTTGGCCAGAGCATTGTTGAAAGATGCGCCTATCCTGATATTGGATGAGGCAACATCGGCGTTGGATACCGAGTCAGAGCGGTTCATTCAGGCGGCGCTGCAAAAAGTAATGAGTAATCGAACGACCCTGGTTATTGCTCACCGGTTATCAACCATCGAAAGCGCGGATATGATTTTGGTTATGGATCATGGGCGTATTGTAGAAAGAGGTACTCATCATGAGCTTATTGCAAAAAATGGAGCTTATGCGCGTTTGCATTCCATGCAATTTAAAGAACATCGTAGGGCCGATCAGTCGGTCGCCCCTGCCGAAGTATTAAATTCAGACACTGTCTAGGAGTATTATTTTGAAGACATTTATTTCCGAGCTTGACGAGCATAAGGCCATGATGGAGCGGTTGGCGACTTGCTCTGATGCGATTGAAGCCGCCGGAGGGTTGTTGATTAAGACATTAAAGCAGGGGGGCAAAATACTGTTGTGCGGCAACGGCGGCAGTGCTGCTGATTGTCAGCATATCGCTGCGGAGCTGGTGGTGCAATACCAAAAAAAACGTAAGGCGCTGGCTGCAATTGCGTTAACCACAGATAGTTCAATTTTAACAGCGCACTCCAACGATTTCGGCTTTGATACGGTTTATTCCCGTCAGGTTGAGGCCATTGCCAAGGAACAGGATTGTTTGATCGCCATTTCCACTTCCGGGAACAGTAAAAATATATTAAACGCGGTGGAAGCTGCAAGGTTGAAAGGTATAGCTGTTATCGGATTGACTGGGCGTGAAGGTGGTGAATTGAGCGGCCTGGTTACTCATTCGGTTATTGTTCCCTCGAATGTAACTGCAAGAATTCAGGAAGCGCATATATTGATAGGTCACTGGTGGTGTGGCGTGATTGAGGAGGCGCATTGATGTTGGTGACGGCGCCTGAGTTTGGGCTGGCTCGTATCTTAGTCGCAGGCGATGTGATGCTGGATCGATATTGGTCCGGGCAGGCTGCGCGTATTTCGCCGGAAGCGCCTGTACCGGTGGTTCGAGTTAAATCTATCGAGGATCGCGTAGGTGGTGCGGGTAATGTAGCGCTTAATATTGCCAAATTAGGCGGCAAGGTTACGTTGTTGGGGGTTGTCGGCGATGATGCCGAAGGCGAAACACTTAGGCGATTGTTGGAGGCGGAAGGGGTGGCCTGCGATTTTGTAGTTGAGCGGAAAGTTCGTAGCATCTGTAAGTTACGGGTTATGGCGCAGCATCAGCAACTCATTCGGCTTGATTTTGAAGACACCTTACTTAAGTTTGACTCGGATGCTTTGTTAGCGAGGCTACTTAAGCATCTACCTGAAAACGATACGGTTGTTTTTTCGGATTACGGCAAAGGAACTTTGGCGGATGTTTCAGGCTACATCCTTGAAGCTAAGCGAGCCGGTATTAAGGTTTTGGTCGATCCGAAAGGTGTGGATTATCAGCGTTATGCCCATGCGGACCTGATAACGCCAAACCTGTCTGAATTGCAGGCCGTGGCTGGCGTTTCTGAAAATGAAGAAGATCTGGTAGAAAAAGGCCGGATGCTGTTGCGGCAGTATCAAATCCCGACGCTTTTACTGACACGCGGCGAGGCGGGAATGACGTTGATACAAGATGACCAAGTGCATTCATTGCCGGCCCAGGCCAAAGATGTTTTTGATGTAACCGGTGCCGGAGATACGGTTATTGCGGTGATGGCTCTAGGCGTAGCACTGGAAATGGCATTGCATGATGCAATGTATCTGGCTAACCTGGCTGGAGGCGTTGTGGTCGGAAAGCTGGGTACGTCAACAGTATCAATGCAGGAGTTAACGCGGGCAATGCACGGTGATAGGGATTCCCAATACGGTATTGTGTCGGAAGATGAGTTGGCGCAAATATTGGTCGGCGCCAAAGCCCATGAAGAGCGCATCATTATGACCAATGGCTGCTTTGATTTATTACATGCCGGACATGTGACTTACTAGCAGCAGGCAAAGGCGTTGGGAGATAGATTAGTCGTGGCCGTGAATTCCGACGCCTCAGTCAGGCGGCTCAAGGGGGAGTCTCGGCCTATTAATGGCTTACAGGAACGGATGATAGTTTTGGCGGCATTAGCCTGCGTAGATTGGGTGGTTTCATTCGAAGAGGAAACGCCGGAAAGATTGTATTGCAGATTGTTGCCGGATGTCATCGTCAAGGGTGGCGATTACAGCTCGGAGCAAGTCGCCGGTGGCGAATGTGTGATCCGCGCAGGTGGCGAAGTAAAGATTTTGCAGTTTGTTGACGGGCAGTCTACAACTGCGATGATTAAAAAAGCGAGGGGAAGGGAATGATTGTTGTTACAGGTGGTGCGGGTTTTATTGGCAGTAATCTTGTTCGCGCATTAAATCAGCGAGGCGAGCGCAATATATTGCTGGTCGATCATCTCGCTAATGGGCGAAAAATGCATAATATAGCAGATCTCGATATCGCCGATTATATGGACAAGGAAGAGTTTATAGAGAAAATTGGCGTGGCTCATTTTTTTGATGGGGTGAGGGCGGTTTTTCATCAAGGGGCTTGTTCTGCAACAACGGAATGGGATGGGCGGTTTGTGATGATGAATAATTACGACTATTCCAAGCGCTTGTTGCATTGGTGTCTCGCAAGAAATGTCGCCTTTATGTATGCCTCTTCCGCTTCGGTTTACGGCAATGGCAAGCATGGCTTTCAGGTTGATCGCAGTTGCGAGCATCCTATCAATATGTATGCTTACTCAAAATTTCAATTTGATCAATATGTTCGTCCTTTATTAGCTAAAACTAGAAGTCCGATTGTCGGCTTTCGTTATTTTAATGTTTATGGTCCAAGAGAGCAGCATAAGGGCGCTATGAGTAGTACCGCTTTTCACTTTAATCGTCAGGTGATTGAACAAAAAAAGGCAAAGCTGTTTGAAGGCTGCGATGGTATAGCTAACGGCGAACAAAAGCGCGACTTTGTTCATGTTGATGATGTTGTGGATGTTAATTTGTGGTTTCTGGATCATCCGGAGCAACGCGGAATTTATAACGTAGGAACGGGGCGGGCGGAAACATTTAATGCTGTTGCTCAGGCAGTGACTGATTGGCATAAAGACGGGAGTATTGAGTACATTCCATTTCCTGAGCATTTAAAGGGAGCTTATCAGAGTTATACGCAAGCTGATATTTCCGGATTAAGAGAGGCTGGATATACGAAGGATTTTCTGACTGTTGAACAGGGTGTTGCAAGATATTTGGATTGGTTGAATATATAAACCAGGGTGAGCGGTAAATCAACATTCGTAAAAATAACCGCTTGACGAAGAGTAGAAAGGCTGTATAATGCGCAGTTCTTTCGGGGCAGGGTGCTTTGAAAGAGGCGGTAGTTGAAAATAAAGTCAGCAAGGATGTTGACAAGTTGACTGGGTAGGTTACAATGGTCG
>JAUGSS010000203.1:0-9226 GCA_044426515.1 Methylococcaceae bacterium
TAAAGAATCACGGGTTTTGTTCTCCCGGGGAGTTGTTTTGAGGGAATATTTATCCACATGGGGCACGATAAAATCTGTGTTCATGCAAAGACATTGGCAAAAATGAATATTTTTATGGAAAAGATAAGAGAAAAGAGTTGAATCTGAGAAAAAGAAGAAGGAGAAAAATGATTGTAATTAAGGCTGTGGATAAGAAGAAGAGATGAGATAAGACATAGAATAAGATCGGCGGATAGATTGTTGGACCGGTATTGCAGGAGGCGAAAAACGAGAAAAGAGACAAAAAATGACCTTGAGTTTGGTAAAAATAGGATGTGGATAGAGGAAAAATATATACACAGTAATATCCACAGCCTTGAAATAATTTAAGTGTTCATGCATAAAATATTGGCAAAAATGAATATTTTTCAGGAGGTTGGAAAGCAGTAATCCCGAACGAAGTGAGGGATCTCCGAAAATTTTTTACAAAGAAATGATCAAGGAGAGAAAATGTTTCACGTGAAACAATCCCATGTTGTGCGTCGATTGTTGATTGTTGCTTTTTCGAATGGAGTAAGGGGCTCTCGAATTTTCAAATCGCCTCACTTTTTTAAAACGATTGTAGATGTAGTCTGTGGAGGGTTTTAGAATTGTTTCACGTGAAACAATTCTACGAAGATTCTACGGAAGGGTGTTTTAAATCTGCTTATCTTGTACGTCGTAAAAAGCTCTCTCTTCATTGGCTCTCAGTTACTCTGAGCGAAGTGAAGAATTTCTGGCTCATCGAAGATTCTTTACTTCGCTCGGAGTGATCAGGTAGGGGGGGCTATTCCAAGCGGATAGATAAAATGATAGAGCGAAGAGTCTATTTTTCCGATGAGCAGTATGAGATCATGGGAGTCCATCTAGAATAAGAAATAGGAAATAGGAAAAAGGAAAACTCAATTGTTTCACGTGAAACAATTGAAAAATCGTTCGAGAGCTGTTGATAAGCACACTTTTTGACTATAAAGTTTGTCTACAATGGTCTACACAAACAGAAAAAAACGTCTTTTAAACACACTTATCCCAACGTTATCCACAGTTTAAAAACAGTGCTGATTTTTCAGGGGTTTTCAAGAAAAGAGCATGGAAAGAGCCATGGTAAAATCCTCGATATGACTTCTTCAATCAATACTTTTTTTGATTCATCCCGGCAGTGGATTGCGGTGTTTAATCAATGGAGTGAATTTATTGTTTCTTCTGCTTCTGCAGATCATATCTGCTTTAAGTGCGCTTCATCAGAAGAATTCGAATCACTTCGGGCAATGTTCGAACACGAAAGCGTCTTCGTTTATCAATCCATTATTTCAAAACGTCGTATTGCCATCATCAAATTCACACAACCTCTCCCTTCAATTTTAGGTGATATCTGGTTTCTAGAACTCTCAGATCAAAAGCCAGACGGCAGTCAAATATCCGGATTTGATCACATTGAAATCTATCCAAAATTGGGAACAGTGGAAAATCTCGTTAAAAAGATTGAATTAAAAGGAGTTCTGATGGAAAAAGTGACTCGACCACATCACACGACATTCGACCTCGTCATTCAAGACGATTTCAAAATTCGGATTGAATCGGAACCTCTCATTGAGAAAATTCAGCGGGAAGAGATGCGCTGACGGGAAAGAGAATGAGGATAATGGTACAATAGAATCAATCGAGAGCGATTTTCTATGTCCCGTCATCAAAAAATTCCTCAAAAATCATTCCTTTCTCTTCTTCTTGCTGGAGTTTTGATTGCGCATTCGTCGAATGTTTTTGCGGCAATGTCATCAACCAACTATCAAATCAACTGGGACGAGCTTTCGAGTGGCGGCGGAGTAGGCTCATCGGCGTCCTATCAAATTCGTGATAGCGCTGGTGGTTCGGGCGAGGGTAGTCGTGCCTCATCGACGAATTATAGCCTTGATCAGGGGTTTCGTGCCGGAATTTACGATCCCGTCGTCGATTTCGTGTCATATATTCAAGATCGAAGTACTCAGGTCGCTGCAACAGCCTTCTCGTCAAACACCGTTACCGTCACAACCGCATCCGGATTCACCATTGGCGATTGGATTGCGATCATTCAAGACGAAGGCGCCTCTCAAATATCAGCAATGGCGCACATTACGAACATTAGTGGCTCAAATATCACCGTTCATTCTTCCTATTCCGGCCTGACTCCCACCATCGACGGCTCAAATGATTACGTCTATCGCATGTCATCCAATGTATCGCCAAGTCTCGGGACGCTCTCAACGTCACTCGTATCAACAAGCATGATTGGTTGGGTTGCAACCGCCGATATCACGCAAGGATTTTCGATGTATATGTTCAGTAACGGGAACCTCACCGACGGTCCCGACACGATCCCTGCAGTTTCCGATGGCTCCGTCACCGCCGGCACCAGTGAATACGGAGGAAAATCCTCAGATTCAACCCTCGCGACATCTACCTTCGACACCCAAGACACCGCCTTCACGACAGACCCCACTCTCGTCGGAAGCGTTCCTACAAACGCCACTCAGTCAAGCGGATTCGTCACCCTCAAGACCGCCATCTCCTCTTCTCAAGTCGCCGGTTCCTACGCACAAACGCTCACGGCGATTTTTGTCGGCGATTATTAAACATCATCAAGGGGTCAGGTCTTGAATTTTACACTTTTACCCTATGCTCGAAGAGATTCTCCAGTGTTTTGACGATGATGGAAATCCTACTAAAGGACGTCTACGATCAGAAGTAAAGAAAGAGCCAGAGCAGTGGTGGCACGGTGGTTCGGCGATTTGGGCTGTGAATGGTCGAGGAGAAATACTGTGCTCTCGTCGTGCACTTCATTGTCCAGGAAATCCTGGAAAATGGCAGACCTGTTTCGGTGGCCATCTCCCTGTAGGAATATCATTCGCGCAAAATGCGTACAAAGAGCTCACAGAAGAATTGGGAGTAATTCGCGAAGAATCGGATCTCATTTTTCTTCGGCGCATGAAAGATGAAAAGCATAAGAAGATCGAAGAACAATTTGTAGTATTTCTAGAAATAGCGCCAGGAGAATGCTCTTTCCCCGACGGTGAAGTCACCGAAGCGCGCTGGATGACGTTTGACGAAGCACGTCAACAGAAAGAATTGTACCCAGAGCAATGGACGAGTGGATGTGCAAAAGAAACAGAAGATGCGATCAAAAGTGTACAATTCAAGACTTGACTCCTATGCTCGACGAGGTTCTTCAATGCTTTGACGACAACGGAAATCCACTCGATGGACAGCTTCGTTCTGAGGTGAAAAAAGAGCCTTTTCAATTTTGGTGCGGTGTTTCGAAAATTTGGGTGGTGAACACTCAAGGAGAGATTCTTTGCTCGAGACGTGCGGATCACTTAATGAGCGGTGCTGGAAAATGGCAATCATGTTTCTGCGGTCACGTTCCTCTTGGCATTTCATTTCTTGAAAATGCAGTAAAAGAGCTTGGAGAAGAATCTGGGATCAAGGTTGAGTCATCGGATCTTTGTTTTGTTGAGCGGGTAAAGGACGAGAAATATAAGAAATTTTTCGAGAATTTTATTCTTCTTCAAGATGTTCATGTCGATAGTCTCACCTTTCCTGACGGCGAGGTGTCGATGGCACGTTGGATGAAGGTCGAAGAGATGAGCCAAGAAAAAAATCTTCTCCCAGATCAGTGGTGCAATGGATGTCCAGAAAACGTTGTGGGCGCAATCGAGAAAATGAGAAGAGCATATGGGGAAATGTAAATTCGCATCTTTTTTTACCTTGAGTATCATCATTTTCCTTGGAATGAGTTTTCTTTCCTCCTCTCTTCTTGCTGCCTCCCTCCCCTCATCTCGAGATGTTCAGATCGACGCAGGGTTATCGCGAACGATTGAGATTCCTATTGAAAATACTGCGGAATCATCGGAAACGGTGGAGATATCATTGATGTCGGCGAGGTTTATTGATGGCCAAGATCAGCCCGAGCTCGCAGTATTAAATAACGATGTGAGATCGTGGGTATCATTACCAAGAACATCACTCGATCTTCTTCCGCATCAAACTGCATCCGTACTTTTGACGGTGAGTCCTCCAATAGGTGCGCGGAACGAAACGGTGACGATTGCGGTTGTTGCGACGGAAAAACTCTCCGGTCAAATTTCATTAAATCATGGCTCTGCAACACTCGTTTTTGTTACTGTCGGGGATCAAAAGGCGATGGGAAAATGTGTAAGTTTTGATGTCTCGACCCCCTCTATCTCCCCCTTGGCAGGGGGAGGACCGGATGGCTCGGGTGCGAAAATAACGATGACGAATGCGGGACAGGGTATACTAGTGGCTGACGGAAATATTGTGCTTCGTGGGCCATTCGGTTTACGCATTGCACAATCGAACATTAATCCGTCACGTCATCGCGTTTTGAGCAATCAAACACGGTCGTGGAATGTTGATCTTCTTCCCCTTCCATGGTGGGCGGTCGGTTCATTCACGTTGGGAATCGAAGACGAGAATTTCTCCATCAACTCATGTAAGCCTCTCCCGGCAGGAAGCCGATGGTGGCCGTTGATGGTTGCTGGAGGAATCATTGCGACCGGCGCAGGACTTATATCGGCACTCCATCGAAGAAAAAGAGTACGGTCATAGTTTTTCTTTCTTCGTCATTGCGAGAAGGTAATCCGACGAAGCAATCTAGGCTCATATGAACCTAGATTGCCACGTCGAATGGTTACATTCTCCTCGCAATGACGGACGAGAAGCGAAGAAGTATTCATGAAGAATCGTTTTTCAAAATTAGGATTTGGTTTTCTTGCTGTCTTCACGGCATTTTTTCCGTTGATAGCGAGTGCAGCAACAATCACCGATGGATTCGATCAACCTTCGTCGACACAGATTTTCGCAGCATCGAATCATAAATTTACCATCACATTAGCGGACGACATGGCGCTCGGTGAGACAATGCAGATAGTATTTCCAACAGGATTCAATCTTTCCTCCATTATTGAAGACGATGTCGATCTCACCGATGACGGCGTGGATCTCACAACCGCGCCAGATTGTACTGGTACGGAGCAGGCATCGGCGGCAGTGACGAGTCAGACGTTGACACTCTCCATTTGTCCCGGCGACGGCGGAGCAATCGCTCTAGCAAGTGTCATCACTATTGAAATCGGAACAAATGCATCCGCTTCTGGCTCTGGAGTGAATCGAATCACGAACCCTTCTATTGCAACGTCATATTTTGTGAACATCGCCGGAACAAGCGGAAATTCAGGAACGATTATTTTGGCAACAACGACGGCGGGTTCGGCTTCTGTCTCCGCGACAGTTCCAGTACCAAGCAGCGGAGGAGGCGGCGGCGGCGGATCAACGCCTCCTCCGGCCGAGACACCACCACCGGAAACTCCTCCGGCGGAAGTTCCTCCTGTTGAACCTCCACCACCAGAAACACCACCAGCAGAAGTCCCTCCCGCAGAGATTCCTCCTGCAGAAACACCGCCAGCAGAGACTTCTCCGGCGGAAACGTCACCAGCCGAAACACCGCCGACAGGAGGCAGTCCTTCGCCGTCAAATACCGGAACAGGAACACCATCCAGTGAGCCTTCTCCTGCGCCATCAGGCGGATCCGGTGGCGGAAGTTCGCCAACAGAGCCAACAGTTCCAGTACCAACACCAGAGACTCCTCCAGCCACAGAAACGCCGACGGAATCAATTCCGCCAGTAGCGGAACCAGAAGTATCGCCACAAGTCGCACAGACTATCGCGACACTTCCGACGGTACTCCAGGCTCCAGCGACACAAATCGCAAAAACCATTTCTCAAGTAAGCCGTGTCATTGCACAGGCTTCATTGGCGGTACAAAAAATCCTCGAACCTCTCGCGGCAATTCAAGCGCTTCCCGAGGTGAAGGCAACGGTGGATGTTGCGATTCCTTTAACAGTGGCGGCCGCAGCAACGACGACGATCATTCTTGCATCATCATTCAGCTTACTTCCGTATCTTCAATTCATCTTCACGTCCCCTCTCCTCTTCATCGCTCGACGAAAGCGAAAGTCCTTCGGCGTCATTTATCATTCGCTATCGAAGGTCGCCATCGATCTCGCAACGGTGAGACTTTACGATGCAGTCACGAATCGGCTCGTTCGTTCCATTGTCACTGATGCTCAAGGAAAATATTGTCTCGTCGTCAATCCAGGACAATACCGCATGGTGGTTGCGAAGCACGGTTTTATTTTTCCGAGCACAGTATTGAAGGACGTCAAAGACGATGGCCCGTATCTTGACGTTTATACCGGCCAATACATCACCGTCTCAGATAAAGATGCGACCATCGGCGTGAATGTTCCGCTCGATCCTATCGAGGCTTCGTCTGCCGTTACGCTTCGCCGAATGAACGTGAAAAAGATGCTTCGAAGTGTCCAGCGACTCCTTTCTGTTTCTGGGGTGCTTCTTTCCGTTCTCGTTTGGACCGCTGCACCGTCACCGTTGACCGCAGTGCTCGCAATTGTGCAGATGGTGGTCTTCCTGCTCTTCTGGCGTTTGGCGCAACCAAAGAAACCAAAGGGCTGGGGCATTGTGTATGACGCGACGAATAAGGTGCCTGTGGGTAATGCCGTCGTCCGGCTTTTTGAACCAGCGTATAATAAGCTCGTGGAAACCGTGTTGACCGATTCGCTCGGACGATACAGTTTCCTTGTTGGTCCAAATGAATATTTCGTTCGCACCAACAAAGAAGGGTACGACGAAAACATTGTGCGACCAATCGACTACCGAGCAAAGACGGAACCCGACGCAATTGCGATTGACGTTCCGTTGACACCAACAAAGCCGTTATGAGGAGGAACGGACGGAACTTTTTTTCAATGACATCGCTCGCAAAGAAGTTCTTTGCCGGCTTTTTGTTTGCATGCGTCCTGGTGAGTACTGGCTACGCAGGATTGTCGAGGGTGAGCGCAGCAACGGCGCCACGAATCATCATGTATCAAGGCCGATTACTCAACAGTAACGGCGTTCCGGTATCGGATGCGACGTCATCAATTCTTTTTAAATTGTTCGATGCTTCATCTGGTGGAACATGCTTATGGTCAAACAACTCCTCAACATGTATTTCTCCTGCAGCACGAACCGTGACACTCACTGCCGGACTATTCTCCGAACCACTCGGAGACACAGCAGCGGCAACGCCCTATGCTGCAATCCCGGCAACAGTTTTTCAAAATAATGCCTCCGTCTACCTCGAAATTACCGTGGGAAGCGACGCCGCAATGTCTCCTCGAAAACAAATGCTCGCAGCTCCTTATGCAATGAATTCTGATGTTCTCGATGGATACGATTCCTCAACAACTGGCGGAACGAGCTCGATTGTTCCGGTCACCGATGCAAACGGAAATCTCGTGGTCACCGGAGCCCCTCAAGGAACTGGCGTCAACCAAGGATCGTTGTATATCAATCCCGCAAGCACCACCGCAAACTTCAAACTCTTCGGTATCGCAGTCGGTGGAGTATCGCAGTTCGATGTTGATAAGGAGGGTGACGTTGTTGCGAACGGGGACATGACGGTGAGTGGTGGAGATATTGTTGGGAGTGGATCAATTTTTAATATGGTAACGAGTGGGATTACGACGCTCAATCTTGGATCGACTGCAACAACATTGAATTTGGGTTCTACTGCAACGGTTACCAACGTAGGTGCTGGGTCAACGAATGTAAATATTGGCGCGAGCGCAACAGCTATTGCTATTGGAGGTGTAGGCTCGGGAACAGCAATAACAGGAAATAATTGGAGCATTGCCTCGAGTGGACTCATGACAACGACGAATGATCTTGCGGTGAATGGTGGGGATATTACTTCAAGTGCGTTAGCAATAAATCTTTTTGATGCAGGAACTCCTGGGTCCTCGGTTCTGAATATCGCGTCAACAGGAACGACGGTAAATCTTGGAGATGGCTCTGGCGCAAAGGTCCTCGATATTGGAGGGGTTACCGCAGATGGAACAGATACGATAAGCATTGCAACGAACGGAACGAGTGCTGACATTATCGCTATAGGAAATACAAACGCGGCAACTGCGGTGGGAATTATTGGTGGGACATCATGGTCTATTGGTGGTGCAGGGTTAATGACAACGGCGAACGATCTCGCGGTAAACGGCGGAGACATCACGTCAACTGCCACGACGTTTAATTTTCTTAATGCAGGGACTCCAGGATCATCTATCTTGAATATTGCATCGACAGGAACAACGGTCAATCTTGGAAATGGTTCCGGCTTAAAAACAATAAATATTGGTGGAGGCGCAGGAAACGATGGAACCGATACAGTGAATATTTCAACAAACAATACGAGTGCCGATACGATTGTTATTGGAAACACGCATGCATCAACATCGACAACACTCGTTGGGGGAACAGTATGGTCCATTGGTGGTGCGACAGGATTAATCACCACGACGGGGAGCGTGAGCTTCGGTGATACAACAGGAACCGATGAAATGACGATTACTTCTGCGACGGGGGCGGGAAAAGTTTTGACTATTGATGACGCGACGTTGACGACAGGAAGCGGAATCCTGGTTCGTAAATCGAATAACACAAGTTTTGTATTCGACGGAACTCTTGCAGATATTCAGCAGCTCGATGCTGGGGCAGGTGACGGAGGCAGAGCAATAAATGTTATACAGAATGGAAATTCAGCTTCTGCAGTCGGTCTGTACATAACCCAGGCACAAGTCAGTGCCCATGGAGCAGATGTAACAGGGGCGAACGCCCTCGATATAGATATCGGCGAGGCAGGCAGCGCCACGAAGGATGCAATTATTCTCCGAGCAAACGTTAATACATCTGCAGTAACGACATTTCGAGTAACAAGTGATGGCCACGTGTTCTCGGATTTCGGATTCACAGGAAGCGGGGCAGACTTTGCGGAATATTTTCCGACGAATGATAACGCGCTCACGGCGAGCGAGATGGTTTGTAGTGACGTATCAAGCGCGGAACACGTCAAACGCTGTGAAGCAGGAGAAACGAATCCCATGGGCGTTATTTCGACGAATCCAGTTTTTATAGGAAACAATGGAAATGACGGAACGGAAGATTTGAGCACGAATCCTAACTATCGCCTTGTCGGTCTCGTGGGACAAATCGACACCCTCGTCGACACGAGTGGCGGAGCAATCGCGGTGGGTGATGCAATTTCAACCTCGTCGACCACCCCAGGATACGGAACAAAGGCTCACGGACCGGCTCGCATCGT
>JAUGSS010000187.1:0-3154 GCA_044426515.1 Methylococcaceae bacterium
GCCAAAAGCGATAGGGTGCAGGCCGAAACCCAACTGGAATCGGTGCGCGCCCAAGCTATTAATTTCGGCGTACAGCGGGCGAAACTGGAACATGCCATTGCGGTATTGATCGGCAAGACTCCGGCCGAATTATCCTTGGCTGCTGCGCCGCTGGAGGTGCAGCCGCCGATTCCGCTGCTGCTGCCTTCCGAGCTGCTGGAACGGCGTCCTGACATTGCCGCCGCCGAACGTAACATCGCCGCCGCCAATGCCCGGATCGGCGTAGCCAAGGCGGCTTATTTTCCGACATTGAATCTGGCCGCGACCAACGGTTTCCAGTCTTCCACCGTGGATACTTTGTTCACCGCAGCCCGCCGCTATTGGGCGCTGGGTCCGGTCGGTGCGGCGCTGACGCTGTTTGACGGCGGCGCTAAAAACGCCCGGTACAAGCAAGCGATAGACAGTTTCGACGCCACTGTCGCGGCTTACCGGCAAACAGTGCTGACCGGTTTTCAGGAAGTGGAAGACAATCTGGCCGCCTTGCGCATACTGGACGAAGAAAAGCAGGTGCAGGATAAAGCCGTCGCCGCAGCCGATCAGGCGCTGAGATTAACGATCAATCAGTATCAGGCGGGAACTATCAGCTACCTGAATGTCATCATTGCGCAAACCGCCGCCTTGACCAACCGGCAGACTGCGGTACAGCTACAGGGCGAACGGCTGGCGGCCTCTGTGCTGCTGGTCAAAGCCTTGGGCGGCGGCTGGAATGTGGCGATGCTGCCGAACGAAGAGCAAGCGGGCGGCGAGGTTAAGTGGACGGATTATTTGATATTTCCGGTGGAGTGATGTTTTTGGCTAATTCCCGCCCTATTCGTAATGGCTCGACACTGAAACACTGAACGATGCCTTAAACAGCATTCCCTGCATTTGAGCATGGCATTTTTATGGCTGGTACAACGATTTTGGTTGGATTAATCTTCAAGTACAAGAGCGCGGCTAGAAAGCAGTTTTTAATAATTAGGAGCGCGATCTCATCTATGATACTACGCACATATCGTAACCAGTTCGACCAAGATGAGAAGGTGAAGGTAAACTATGACAAATTCGGCAATTTGTCGACAGAGTCGAAGGTAGTCAAAAGTAGGCATTTAAGATGATAAAGAGAATTGGAGTCAAAAATTTCAAATCCTTAGCGGATTTCGATTTTAAATTGAGTAAATTTAATTGTTTGATTGGTATGAATGGCGCTGGAAAAAGTACGGTGCTCCAAGCAATCGATTTTATAGCTCAACTCATGGTAGGCAATGTTGATGATTGGCTGACACGAAGGGAATGGACAGCACAAGAGTTAAATTGCAAGCTTCAATCGAAAAGTAATATCTGGCTTGGTGTTAAATACCAAACAGAAAAGGGCGATGAGATTAGCTGGCAATGTGGATTTAATCGGCACGAGCTGTTGTGTTCAACGGAAGGGATTAAGGTGAATGGGCGCGAGCAACTCAATGTAAAAAGCAAGCAATATCGAATAGGTAAAAATAGTGATACCGATATTGCCTTTAAATACCAAGGTTCGATTCTTTCTCAACTTCGTGATTCCGAGTTACCTGCTCCCATTTTAGAATTCCGTGATGCCATGCGTAGGATTCGATCTCTGGAATTATTGTCACCTAATCTTTTGCGTAAACGCGCTCGAACCACGGATGTGGACATAGGGCCGGGCGGGGAAAAACTGTCCGCATTTCTATATAGCGTTAAGGGAGCAAAACGTGATTCATTAATTAAGTTATTGCAAAGTTTTTACCCTAATCTGCAAGATTACAAGGTGTCCAGCCAACAATCAGGCTGGAAAAAACTGACTATCATCGAAAAATTTGAACAACAGAAAATCGAAACAGAGGCGCGGCATATCAATGATGGCTTATTAAGAATATTAGCCATTCTGGCCCAATCATCTTCGAATCATTCGCTTATTCTCCTGGATGAAATTGAAAATGGCATTAACCCGGAAATCGTTGAGAAGCTGGTCGATAGCCTAATTAACTCGACGCAACAAATTTTGGTAACCACTCATAGTCCGATGATTTTGAATTATCTGGAAGATGCAACTGCTCGTGAGTCGGTTCAGTTCATCTACAAAAATGATAAGGGCGAAACTCGCGCAAGGCCGTTTTTCAGCATTCCTAGAATTGGCGAAAAACTCGATTACATGGGACCTGGTGAGGCGTTTATTGACACCGATTTGGTTGCTCTGACTCAGGAATGTGTCGCTTTCGACGAAAAGGAGCGAGAAGAGAAGGATCGTACTAAATGATCGTGATTTTGAGCGGTGAAGGCCCCACAGACCTTGGTCAATGTAACAACGCACAGAGTATCTGTTCGGATGAACAATTTCAGGTTGGCCCTATGGCTGTGTTGGTAGACCAGATGCTTCAACAACTGTTGAATTATTCGCCGAGAACCATTCCGGGGGTATTCCAATATGTCAGCGAATTGGCTTTGAAAGACCGAGAATCGATCCGAAAAAATGAAAACCGCAAAGTGTCATTGGTCGGCAAGAAGCGTGACCAGGAGACTGGATATTTCTATATAAACGCATGGATGCTTGGGGATATTGCTCTTGAAAGGGAAACTACATGCAAGGATAAAGCTATAGCGATTTTATTTCGCGACTGCGATGGTACCCGCTCGACCAAGGCTGTGCTTTGGGCTGCAAAGTGGAAGTCCATGGTTGATGGCTTCAAGAGATCTAAATTTACCAGAGGCGTTCCGATGTTGCCGAAGCCAAAATCGGAAGCATGGTTACTTTGTACGGCCAAAAACCAAGCTTACCAAGGATGTGACAAGCTTGAAGACTTACCTGGAAACGACGATTCCCCAAATTCAGCCAAGAATAAGCTTGATGAAGCATTTGGCGAACACAAATCTACCGTTGAGCTATGCGAGTGGTTAGAAAACAATCCTTTTGACGTGGACAGGGCTTCTGCTATGCCTAGTTTTAAGGCATTTCAGGATGAGCTGGGTCGAGCTCTGAATGAGATTTTAGCGGGGTAGGGTATGCTGTGCATGCCGTTGAATGCGGAAAGATGCGTACCTAGGTAGGAATTAGAACTTGCCAAGGATAGATTAAAAATATTGAGGGGTACGAAATGAACCAACATATTGGCTCTGACTTTGA
>JAUGSS010000084.1:0-56293 GCA_044426515.1 Methylococcaceae bacterium
GGCGGTTACGATATTCGCACGGTGCAGGAGTTGCTCGGTCATGCCGATGTCAGCACGACGATGATTTATACGCATGTGCTGAATAAGGGCGGTAAAGGTGTGACCAGTCCTTTGGATAAATTAATATAAATTCGGAAAAAACTGAGGCTTTTTCACTGTGCATTTTTCAAAAATAAACGTTGTTGTAGTCATATAGGTTGGGCTGGCGGTCGACCGCCCTCAACCGCAACCTATATCTCTACATAATTAGGTTACGCGCAAAACTTCTCAATCTGAACAACAATCCCCTGCGTATCCAGTCCGCACAACGCCAGCAATTCCTCTCTAGTACCTTGCTCGACAAAGCTGTCCGGCAGACCGATATTCAGCACCGGCATCAGGATGTGCTGCGCTTGCCGGTGGTGTTAACTCGCACGGAGGTAAGGGAAGTGCTGGCGCGGATGAAAGGCGTGTATGGGCTAATGGCGAATATGTTGTACGGAACCGGGATGCGCTTGATGGAATGCGTACGTTTGCGGGTTAAGGATGTGGATTTTGAGCGTAGTGAGATTCTGATCCGTGACGGCAAGGGCGGGAAGGATAGGGTAACGATGTTGCCGTCTTCGGTGGTGACGGGGTTGCAGACGCATTTGGAACAGCGGCGGATGTTGTTTGAAGACGACAAGCGTATCGGCAAGACGGATGTTTTTCTTCCGGATGCGCTGGCGCGAAAATATCCGAATGCCGCAACGGAATGGTGTTGGCAGTATATTTTTCCTTCCGGAAGTTATTCGCTTGATCCGCGCAGCGGTATGGAGCGCCGTCATCATATTGACGAGAAATTATTGCAACGGGCGATGAAGAAAGCGGTACAGGCAGCAGGGATTACCAAACCGGCCACGCCGCATACATTACGGCATTCGTTTGCGACACATCTGCTGGAGGTGGGTTATGACATCCGCACGGTGCAGGAATTGTTGGGGCATAGCGATGTCTCTACAACAATGATTTATACCCATGTGTTGAATAAAGGCGGCAGGGGTGTGTTGAGCCCATTGGATCAGCTATGACATATATAGCCTGTGTTGTAACTTCTCATTAACCGCGGGCAGTGTTTTAAAAATCTTTTCTTTTTTAAATTTTTAGCCGATTTACCTGTTATTAACACAGCGTACCTTGGGTGAATTGGAAAAAAACCGTTCACAGCATAATTGAAAAAATATCCTCTGTTATAAGCTGCTGCAGATTCCCCGATTATAAATGGGACCCGCGGCGGTTTATTTTTTGCAGGTTACCTTATCAGCCAAATCCGCGTCATCTGTATTCTATTTTTCATTTCCACAGGCTATACCGACTCAAGGGAACATAGGCTAATATACGTAGGTGATCTTTAAAAGTCAGTTACGTTTCGGCTACCGCTTAGGAGGGCTTTGTCAAAACAGTGTATTTTAGAGATGTCTCGGCGCAATTAGCGCCCTTGATTGAGCGATAAAAATTTAAACATATTAGACAAGGCTTCGTTATGAAACGATTTATAGTTGCGCTGGAAAAACGGCAACTGACCACCAAGTTATTAATGGGCTTAGGCGTCTGCCTATTGATCACCCTGCTGATCGGGGTTAGCGCCATCAACAGCCTGCGCGTGGTGAGCGAGAAATCCAACAGCATTTACGAGATGGAGTTGCTCGGGATTTCACATATCAAGGAAGCCAATATTAACCTCATCCTGATGGGGCGCAGCCTGCGGCAAATGATGCTGGCCCCGAACGCGACCGAACGGGAAAATGCCGTGGTCAGGCTGAAAAAAGCAGAGATTATCTTGCAAATGGAACTCAACGAAGCCCGTAAGCGTATCTTTAGCGAGGCAGACAAGCGGTTGCTGGCTGAGTTCGATAACCTGTTCGGGCAATACAACCGCAATATGAATCAGGCGATCTTGCTGTTGCAGAAAGAAGATTACCGGGTCAGCGAGGCAGTGACTTACATTTCCACCCCCGAGTTCACCAATGTTACCAACACCGCCGACGAAACCCTTGCCGCAATTACCCGCAGCAAGGAAGAGGGGGCGCGCCAGACGGCTGAGGCGTTGACTCAACTGGGTGAGCAAAGCCGCCAAATTTCGCTGATACTGATGCTGTTAGGGTTGGTGATTGGCGGTATAGCCGGGCTGGTGTTGGGACGCTCCATCCAGCGGCCTACCGACCGGCTGCGCGTCTCCATTGAAGACCTGGCCGCCAGCAAGCTGGATAAAGTCATCCCCTATACCGACTATACCAACGAAATTGGCGCCATAGCGCGGGCTCTCACGGTGTTGCAGGATGTATGCAGCAACATGGAAATACAGCGTTGGGTCAAGACCCATGTGGCGCAAATATCGGCCAAGTTGCAGCAGGCCGATACATTCGTAGACCTTTCGCAACAATTAATGTCTGCGATATGCCCATTGCTGCACATCGAGCACGGCGTTTTTTATATCCATGCGGAAAACAAACTGCGTTTAGTGGGCGGCTATGGTTACCGTGGACACAGTATCAACCAGGATTTTGCCCTCGGCGAGGGCTTGGTCGGACAATGCGTGCTGGAGAAGCGTCCCATCATGCTCACCAATCCGCCGAAGGACTACATCAAGATCGGCTCAGGACTTGGAGAAGCGGCGCCGAACACAATCGCAGTATTGCCTATTATGCACATGAGCGAAGTAGTGGGTGTACTGGAACTGGCATCTTTTCAGCCGTTCGATGAACGGGCGGCCTTGTTGTTTGATACCTTGATGCCGGTTTTGGCAATGACTATCCGGATTCTTGAGCGCAACATCAACACCCAGCGCCTGCTTAAGGAAACACTGGAACAAGCAGGCCGTATGGAAATTCAGGCCGTTCAACTCGAAGAACAGGCCGTCGAGATGGAAGCGCAGCAAGCCGAGCTTAAAGAAACCGAGATATGGTTCCGCAGTATTATTGAATCCGCCCCCGAAGGCATGATTGTGGTGGACGGGAAAGGCACGATCATTCTGTGCAATCCGAGTCTGGAAGGCATTTTTGGCTACACCAACACTGAATTGATTGGACATAGTGTCGACCAGCTGGTTCCACTCGATGTCCGTGACCGGCATCCGGACATGCGCGCGCAATTTATGGCGGAGAGGGAGTCGCGGCCCATGGAGGCCCGGCTTAAATTACGCGGAGTGCACAAGGATGGCAGCGAATTTCCGGTAGAGGTCGGCTTAAGCAAATTACCGGATTTGGCTAACAGAGACCTCTGTGTCTGCGTTTCGGTGCGCGACATTACCGAACGCGTCGAGGTTGAGAGGGAAGTTTTGAAAGCCAAGCTGGCGGCAGAGGAGGCAACCAAGATGAAGTCGGATTTCCTGGCCAACATGAGCCACGAAATCCGTACGCCGATGAATGCGATTATCGGCATGTCGCATCTGGCGCTGAAAACCGATCTCACTCCCAGGCAGCGCGATTACGTCAAGAAAATCCAGGGCTCCGGGCAGCATCTGTTAGGCATTATTAACGATATATTGGATTTTTCCAAGATCGAGGCCGGCAAGCTCAGCATCGAACATACCGATTTCGATCTGGATAAAGTGTTGGATAATGTCGTCAACCTGATCTCGGAAAAAACCAGCGCCAAAGGCTTGGAACTGGTTTTCGATATCGACCGGAAGATGCCCAAGCGCCTTAACGGCGATTCGCTGCGATTGGGGCAGATCCTGATCAACTACGCCAACAACGCGCTCAAGTTCACCGAACAAGGCGAGATCGTCATTACCGTCAAAGTGCAGGAAGAGACCGAGAACGACGTGCTTGTCTATTTTGGCGTGCGCGATACCGGTATCGGTCTGACCGAGGAGCAAAAGGCCAAGCTGTTTCAATCTTTCCAGCAGGCGGATACTTCGACCAGCCGAAAATACGGCGGCACCGGCCTCGGACTGGCTATTTCCAAGCAGCTTGCCATGCTGATGCAGGGCGAAGTCGGCGTCAATAGCGAATACGGCAAGGGCAGCACCTTCTGGTTTACCGCGAAGCTGGGCAAGGCGACCGGTAAAATCAAAAACCTGATCCCTGAAGCCGATTTGTGCGGCCGCCACGTATTGGTGGTAGACGACAATGAAATGGCGCGCAATGTACTTGATGAAATGTTGTCCAGTATGTCTTTCAAGGTTGATCAAGCGCCGGGAGGCCGGGAAGCACTGAAAGCAGTCGAGGCGGCAGCGGCAACTAACCCTTATGAGATTATCTTTCTCGATTGGCATATGCCCGGCATGGATGGGATCGAGACTGCCAAAGCGATTTGCGAACTGTCGCTGGAAAGCAGTCCGAATCTGGTGATGGTCACGGCTTACGGGCGTGAAGAAGTCTTGAAGGAAGTGGAAAACGCAGGGCTGGAAGATGTGCTGATCAAGCCGGTCAATCCTTCGATGCTGTTTGATACGGTGATACGGGTGCTGGGTGGGCACTGCAATGAGGAACGCAGCAGCGAGCCTGATGCTTCCAACATCATGGAAGATTTGGGTGTGATCAAGGGCGCATCCATTCTGGTTGCGGAAGATAATGAACTCAATCAGGAGGTCGCAATGGGCCTGCTTGCCGATGCCGGATTTGAAGTGGATATTGCCAATAACGGCCGGGAGGTTGTGGACATGTTGGCCAAACGCGCTTACGACATTGTATTGATGGATATGCAAATGCCGATCATGGACGGGGTGGCCGCGACGATCGAAATCCGCAAAAATCATCGCTACAGGGATTTGCCCATCGTCGCTATGACGGCGAATGCCATGCAGCAGGATAAAGAAAAATGCGCCGAGGCCGGTATGAACGACCATGTCGCCAAGCCGATCGATCCGGATGAATTGTTCCGTGCCTTGCTCAAGTGGATCAAACCCAGGCATGCGGCGGTCACAGCGGAAAAAGCGAAGGGTTCTAAAAAAACAGCTGTCCGGCAACAGGTCGGCGATTTACCGGCTATCGACGGGCTGGACGTTGAGCTTGGCATGCAGCGCGTACTCGGTAAAACGCCGCTTTATTTGAAGATGTTGCGCAAATACGTGAGCAATCAGGAAAATACTTCGTCTGAACTTCGAGCGGCTCTTGATGCCGGCGATTATGCTGCGGCGGAACGGATAGCGCATTCCGCCAAAGGGGTGAGCGGCAATATAGGCGCTTCCGGTTTGCAGAAAATGGCAGGTGAATTGGAAGCAATGATCAAGAACGGTAGCGTACGGGAACTCCTCGAAGCTGAAATCGCGGCATTTGAAAAGGCGCAATCGGCGATGATTGCCGCCCTAAAAGTTGCCGTGCCCCCGGATAAATTGCCGGGTGTTGCAGAAGCGCCGGACACATCAACGGCGAGCGAGGTGTTAAGCCGGCTGGGCCGATTTTTAGCCAACGATGATAGCGAAGCCGCCGACGTGCTGGAGGAAAACCTCGATCTGTTGCGCTTGGTGCTGGGGATAGAGGCATTCTCCAAGGTGGAGTCGGCCATCAAGCAATTCGATTTCGAGAAGGCTTTACAGCATCTCAACAACATTCCAAATTAAGTAAGGAAAAACTATGGTTGACACGCTGGATTTCATAGAAAAAGCAACTATCCTGGTGGTGGACGACATCCCGGATAACCTGGCTTTGATGAGCGCTTTGCTCAAAAGTGAGTACACGGTCAAAGTGGCCAACGGCGGTGAGAAAGCGCTCAGGATCGCACAATCGGATACGCCGCCGGACCTGATTCTGCTCGATATCATGATGCCCAAGGTCGATGGTTACGAAGTATGTCAGCGCTTAAAAGCCGATGCCAAGACGCGCGACATCCCCGTCATTTTCCTGACCGCAAAATCCGAGGTCGCCGACGAAACCAAAGGCCTGGAACTGGGAGCGGTCGACTATATCACCAAGCCGATTAGCCCGCCCATTGTACTGGCAAGGGTTAAGACCCATCTCGGCATGAAAAGAATGCAGGATTTTCTGAAGGATAAAGCGGAGTACCTTGAAGATGAGGTAGCCAAGCGCACCAAGGAGATCATGGCGATCCAGGATGTGACTGTCTTGGCGATGGCTTCGTTGGCGGAAACGCGGGATACCGATACCGGCAATCATATTCGCCGTACCCAGTATTACGTCAGGGTATTGGCGGAAAAACTGAAAAACCATCCTCGTTTTGCGTACTTTTTAACCGACTACAACATTAACATGCTGTTTAAATCCGCCCCTTTGCATGACATTGGCAAGGTTGGCATTCCTGACCGCATCCTGCTTAAGCCCGGACATTTTGAGCCTCATGAGATGGAGATTATGAAGACCCACACGACGCTGGGCCGGGATGCGATTCAGAACGCCGAAGATTCGCTCGGCGCCGAAGTTGAATTTCTCAAAATGGCCAAGGAAATTGCCTACGGTCATCAAGAAAAATGGGATGGCAGTGGTTATCCGGAGGGGCTTGCCGGTGAAAATATTCCCATTTCGGCGCGTCTGATGGCGATTGCAGACGTGTATGATGCACTTATCAGCCGTCGTGTCTATAAGAGTGGCATGTCGCACGAAAAAGCGGCGCAAATCATCAGCGAGAGCAAAGGCAGCCATTTCGACCCGGACATGGTGGATGCCTTTTTGGAGCTACAGGAAGAATTCCAGGCAATCGCGGCGCGCTATGCTGACTCGGACGCGGACATGAAAAAGAAAGTCGAATATCTGGAACAGGCTATAGCCGAACGAATTCAACTCTAATTATTCAGCATTAGAACACGGGTGGCACGGACTCGATTAAAAACTAAAAAATTCACCACGAAGGCACGAAGAAAATAACATTGCGTGTCCTTCGTGGTGAATAAACCTAAAAACCGTAGTTATACACGAAAAGCGAGTAGGGCATATCATGTGCCCGCTATGCTCCGGCAAAAAGTTGAGTACAATACCCAACCCATTCACCAAGGCTAGATTGCTGACTTTCCGGTTTTCATTTTGATTATTAGAATTTCCCTGTTGTTGGTTTCGGCTTCATTACCGGTATTTTTATTGGTGGAGTTGTTATTGTGGTTAGACGTGCCCGGTCTGCCGGGTATTTTAACTGCACTGGGATCGGCCATGCTGTTAAGCGCGTTTGTTGTGTTAATCATCGCCGGCTTATGGGGCGTTGCTAAAATAATCATTCGTTCGGTGTTGGATTATTTTTCGGCTAAACAGCGGGTGCAGCGGCGGTTGTGGTTTGTGCAGGCTCGGCAGGAACAGGTTAAGCGCTTGTTTTATTTTAAGACCCTGCAGATAAAGTATGTTAACGAACTAAACAGAAAACGCCTGTTGAAGCTGAATAATCGCAAGCACATTCGATCTTTATCCAAAGCTATCGATAAAGACCTGCTGGCGATTAAAACAAAGCTGCCGGGAACAACTTATCAGCAACTGCAACAAGACAATGCCCGCTATCGGAATCAACAAGACATTGAAGCGTTGTTGAAATTGCAGCAAAAAATCTCCACTCTTAATTAGTGCATGACTATTTTAAACACCCTTATTAAGCTGTTGTATTCGATCAAAGATGAAAACCTGAAATGGCAGCAGGCCAATCAGGGGAGTCAAGCAAAGCTCAAGCATGCCCGCGTTCTCGCCGAGAAAGCCCTGGAAGCCGAATTAAAAAAGAAAAGCGTACAGTTGGAGCATGACATCAGCCTACTGAAAACTAAACACGATGCCGAACTGTCGATGTTTAAAACCAAGTGCAGGCAGGATGTTAAGGACTATAAACAGTATCTGGCCGCGTTGGATCAACTTAAATCCTCAATTCAGGCCAGCTATACTCATTTGCCCGAGGCGGTCGCCTTCACTATTCATCATCACGCCAAATATTTGTTGAATAAAATGTGGGAAGCCGAAGATTTTGAACAGAAAATGCAGCACGAGATGCAGTTAATCCGGTTTATGACGACCGTACATGAAGATGCGCGCTTGCATCTGGAAGGCGCGACTACCGATAGTCTGCCGGAAAGGACGTTGAATTTGATTGTGCAGCAATAAGTGTAAAAGTTCAGACTTTATTAAAAATTAGCTAGAACTCATCCTGACAGCGATGACTGTAATCGGCCGGCCGTAACCTGCCGTTCAAAATTTGTTTTTTTTGCATCCACTAATAATCAATATTATCAAGCGTAACCAATCCATTTAAAACCATCTGTTACAATAGGCGTCTATACTTATCTTCTTATCAAGTGAATAATGACAAAACATTCTGTCGAGAAAACTCGTCGTCAATATAATAAATGGGTTGCGACTGAAACCATTGAAGATTATGCACTCCGCTATTCACCCTCCAGTTTTCGAAAATGGTCGCCCATACTAATTGCTAATACGGCTATAGGAAGCATCTCTTTTTTAGCGCTAGAGGCTATTGGGGCGAGCCTATTACTCAGCTATGGCTATACTAATGCCGTATGGGCTATTCTTTTTTCATCAATCGTCATATTTGGGGCAGGCTTCCCCATTTCGTACTACGCCGCACGTTATAATATCGACGTTGACTTATTAACTCGTAGCGCGGGATTTGGATATGTGGGCTCAACGATCACTTCGTTAATTTACGCGTCATTCTGTTTTATCTTTTTTGCCTTAGAAGCCGCTATTATGGCTCAGGCGCTTGAATTATATTTTGAGCTGCCGTTATATCTGGGCTACCTGCTGTGTTCGCTGATCATTATTCCTATTGTTTTCTACGGCATCACCGCGATCAACTGCTTGCATTTATGGACTCAGCCTATTTGGTTGATATTGATGCTGCTCCCATTTTATTTTCTGTATACCAAAGCCCCCTATACGCTAGAGGCGTTAAGCAATTTTAAAGGGCAACTTTCAGGTAGTCAGGAATTCGATCCCTATCACTTCGGTATCGCCAGCGGAATTGCATTTTCGTTGATTGCTCAAATTGGTGAGCAAGTCGATTATCTGCGTTTCATGCCGGATAAAAACAAAGGCAATCGCGCAAGCTGGTGGATTTCCCTGCTGACGGCAGGCCCTGGTTGGATCGTATTAGGGTGTTTAAAGCAACTGGCTGGAGCGTTGCTGGCGTCCACCGCCATATTAGCTGGCTTAGCCTATACCGAAGCAAAAGAACCTGTACATATGTATTACATCGCTTATACCTATGTGTTTGAGCATCCCGGTCTTGCCCTTTTTGTCAGCACAGTTTTTGTTGTTACCTCTCAAATCAAGATCAATGTCACCAACGCTTATGCAGGGTCCTTAGCCTGGTCAAACTTTTTTTCCAGAGTCACACATTCACATCCGGGACGTGTGGTGTGGTTGGTGTTCAACATCGGTATTGCTGTACTACTCATGGAGATGGGGGTATTCGAAGGCTTACAAAAAGTACTCGGACTGTATTCCAATGTCGCAATTGCGTGGATTTTTGCCGTTGTCGCCGATCTAAGCATAAACAAAGTTTTAAAGCTCAGTCCGCCCATAGTCGAGTTTAAACGCGCTCATCTCTACAACTACAATCCAGTCGGATTTGTTAGTATGTCGGTTGCTTCGATAGTCTCCATTATTGCCTTCACCGGTGTTTTTGGGCTTTTTGCCCAAGCCTACTCATGGTTGATTGCGATAACGATCAGTTTTGTGCTGGTTCCCATTATCGCTAAACTGACTAACGGAAAGTATTACATCGCCAGACATAACGTGAGTTTTGAAAACTCGGATCGATTACATCTCTGCGGCGTATGCGATCGGCAGTATGCTGAAACGGATTTTGCCTATTGCACATTTCATGATGTACCTATCTGCTCACTGTGCTGCATCCTTGACTCCAGTTGCAAGGATTCATGCAAACCTAAGCAGGCATCGGCTTATCAACAATTTGCAACTTATGTAATAGGGATTATTTTCAATCACAGGCTTTCAACGCTAGCAAGTCTTAGAATTGCCAGATTCGCCAAAGTGTTTAGTTTTGCGCTTGGGATCGAAAGCATTATCTTCTGGTCGACTTATAAGCTCATTAACAATTCATTGTCTCCTGAATTTGTTGCTGCGTTAAAACTAAACCTGCTTACCCTGTTTTTTGTTCTGGCGATAATGATCTGTATTTTTGCTTGGTGGGTTATTCTGGGACAAGAAAGTCAGGAGTTGGCGGAAACCGAACTTGAAGAACAAAATGTGCAATTGTCGGTTGAAATTGCCGAGCGTAAGCAGATAGAACAGAAATTAAAACGCAGTGAACTGCAATTTCGCGAGTTACTTGAGTCAACACCGGATCCAATGCTGATCATCAATAGCAACGGATTGATTAATATAGCGAATCATCAAGCTGTAGACTTGCTTGGCTATAGTAAAAGCGAGCTGTTAGGGCAATCGGTTGATATTTTATTGAAAGATGGACTCAGTTATATACGTGATAAATTGAGTAAAAACGATATAAGTAATACTCAGACTGAATCGCTTGGCAAACAGCAAGAACTTTTTATCATAACTCGGGAAGGTCGACAAATTCCTGTTGAAATTAGCCTTAGCCCAATCAATACTTCGGATGGATTATTAATCGCGGCTGCGCTGCGGGATATTACTGAACGTAAAAGGGCCGAAGACATACTTGCCAAATCCGAAATAAAGTTTCGTACACTCTATACCTCGACCAGTGAAGCGGTGATGCTTTGGGGCGAACAAGGTTTTTTTGACTGTAACAAAGCAACCTTGGCTATTTTTGGTTGCGAAACCAAAGAGGAATTTTATACCAAGCAACCGAGTGACTTTTCTCCCCTTAAGCAGCCATGTGGCAGAGATTCATTGATTTGTAATAAAGAAATGATCGCCAAAGCTTTAGAATTGGGAAACTGTAGTTTTGAATGGTTACATCGACGAGCCGATAACGGTAAAGAGTTTCCGGCCGAAGTCGTGCTAAGCGCCATGGAACTGGATGGCAAATCCGTTCTTCTTGCAACAGTGCGAGACATTACTGATCGTAAACAATACGAAGAAAAAATCGTACAATTGGCTGAGGCGAAGGAGCAGTTATTACAATCGGATAAGATGGCCACGGTTGGTCAGTTAGCTGCTGGCGTTGCCCACGAATTAAACAATCCGATTGCCTTTGTTTATTCCAATCTAGGGTCTTTTGAAAATTATATTAAGGATATTTTAGAAATAACCAGCGCTTGCGAAGCTGTTATTCATAGCGAGGATCTCGATAACATTATCGCGTTACAAACAGAAAAACACTTTGAATATCTGAAGTCTGATATTTTTGAACTGATAGCCGAGTCGAAAGACGGCCTCTCAAGGATGAAAAAAATCATAGAGGATTTGAAAAATTTTTCTCGAATTGGAGAATTGGAGTGGCAGCCCGCCGATTTACACAAAGGGCTTGAGTCAACGCTGAATATTGTCTGGCATGATCTTAAATATAAATGCACAGTCATTAAAAACTATAGTGACGATTTTCCAGAAGTACATTGCATTGCTTCTCAACTCAACCAGGTTTTTATGAATTTGCTGGTCAACGCTGGACATGCGATTGAGGAAAAAGGAACAATCACTATTACTACCCGCATATGCCCAAGCGATAACACTGCGATCCAGATTTTGATTAGCGACACGGGTAAGGGTATCCCGCCGGAAAACCTCAAACGAATTTTTGATCCTTTTTTTACAACCAAGCCCGTTGGGAAGGGTACCGGCCTCGGGCTTTCGATTGTTTGGGGGATTGTTGCTAAACATCACGGTACAATTGATGTGGACAGTACCGTTGGTATCGGCTCAACTTTCACGGTTACGCTGCCAATCGATCAGCATGAGTCCTAGATCAAACATCTTCTGATATGGCAAGTAAATCTGAGCTGACTCGGATTGTTCAAAGTCCTGGTTGAGCGGAGTCGATATCTTTAAAAAATATCTGAGTGACTGGTTTGGGTCTTTACCTGCCATTCAAAGCCAGACTCAATTGAGACTATTCTTTGTAGCCGTCATATCAAGTCTGGGCCTTTACAGACACGAAAATTGATTTCTTCGTGTCCTTCGCCGTTTACCTCTTTAACCCAACTTTGCCTTCAAAAAATCAATTACATCCGCAAACGGAATTTCCTCGTTTGTTTCAGCCGTTCTGGCCTTGTATTCAACCGTGCCGGAATCCAGGCCGCGATCGCCGACCACGATGCAGTGCGGGATGCCGATCAGTTCCATATCCGAAAACATAAAGCCGGCGCGGACTTTCCGGTCATCGAACAACACATCGATTCCGGCCGCCAGCAAGTCCTGGTATAACTGCTCCGAAGCCGCTTTCAGGCGCTCGGACTTGTGCATGTTCATCGGGCACAACGCGACCTGGAAAGGCGCAAGATTGGCCGACCAGATGATGCCTTTATCGTCATGGTTCTGTTCGATGGCGGCTGCAACCACGCGGGAAATACCGATGCCGTAACAGCCCATGGTCATGATTTGGTTTTTGCCGCCTTCGTTGATGACGCCGGCTTTCATGGCTTCGCTGTATTTGGTGCCCAGCTGGAAAATATGGCCGACTTCAATGCCGCGAGCCAGCGTGATTTGGCCTTTGCCGTCCGGGCTGGGGTCGCCTTCAACCACCATGCGCAGGTCGGCAACGTGGTCCGGGATTGGCAAATCGCGTTCCCAATTGACGCCTTTATAATGTTTGCCGTCCTGATTGGCGCCGCAAACGAAATCGGACATCAAGGTTACGCTACGGTCGGCAATGATCTTGATGTTTAAGCCTATCGGGCCGATAGAACCGGGCTTGCAGTTGCAGGCGCCGCCTACTTGTTCATCGCTAGCGAATTCAAGCGGCGAGGCGATACCGTCAATTTTTATCGCTTTAATATCATTAAGGTTATGGTCGCCTCTTAACAGCAGCGCAACCAGAGTGTCTTCTTCGCCTTTAACGATCAAAGTTTTAAGGCATTGCGTGGCCGGGACATTCAAAAAGCCGCTGATTTCTTCGATGCTGTGTTGGTTGGGCGTATCAATCAGTGTCATTGGTTCGGTAGCCAAGCCACGCGAGCCGGCAGGCGCCACCGCTTCGGCTTTTTCAACGTTAGCCGCATATTCGCTGCCGGTTGAGAACGCAATCGCATCTTCGCCGGAATCGGCCAGTACATGGAATTCGTGCGATACCGCGCCGCCGATAGAACCGGAATCGGCGATAACCGCGCGAAACTTTAGGCCCAGATAATTGAAAATGTTGGTATAGGCCTGGTACATCGCATCGTAGGTAAGCTGCAACGATTCGTGATCCAAATGAAAGGAATAGGCATCTTTCATGATGAATTCACGCGAACGCATCACACCGAAACGGGGGCGGATTTCATCGCGGAATTTGGATTGAATCTGGTAATAAGTAATAGGCAGCTGTTTGTAACTTTTGATCTCGTTGCGCGCCAGATCGGTAATGATTTCTTCGTGCGTCGGCCCCAGACAAAAATCGCGGTCATGACGGTCTTTTAAGCGCGCCAGTTCCGGGCCGTACTGTTCCCAGCGTCCGGTTTCCTGCCACAGCTCGGCAGGTTGCAGGCCGGGCATTAACACTTCCAGCGCGCCGGTTTTTTCCATTTCTTCGCGGGTGATTTTTTCGACCTTGCGCATGACCCGCAGTCCCAAGGGTAACCAAGTATAAAGACCGGCGGCCAGTTTGCGGATCAGGCCTGCGCGGATCATCAGTTGATGGCTGGCTATTTCAGCATCGGCCGGTGTTTCTTTAACGGTGTTGAGCGGGAATTGAGTAGTACGCATTATATTTTAAGGAGCTGGACAATGAAAAACGGCTATTTTACCGATTTAATGCCGGTTTAGTCATCCCGTTATCATAATCAATTCGGATTGCCGGGGGAATTCTTAGCTGCTATTGATGATCGGGGTCTTTAACCTACCTCCGATAACCTGACAGGGAGAGCCTCAACCCGTTTATGAAAACGGAGATTTTCTTTGTGTCCGGGCAAGCCTTGCCACCGCGCTCTTCAACAGGGCTATACAAAACAGGCCAATGCCATTATTATCAAGCCAAACCATTTTATTTGCGGGAGTAAGCATCATGTTTAACAGCATCGGAAGCGGCATAAAGTGGTGGGTAATGTTTACCATTACACCGTTCTGCACTAAATCGGAAGAAAGCGCTTACCCGTCCTCCTGTCATCCGAAGCTTCCCGGATAACGGTATTTATCCTTTGTACAATCCGCAAAAGATTGATGGCAGTGTACGGATCGATCATGGGCTACATGAACAGCATAGCTCAGAAGTTCACAACGGTTCGTTAGATCGCTGCTTTCAACGAAATTTTCTTTACCACCAAGGCACCAGGCACGCATTTGATTGGGCGCAGTCGCTTGCCTTCAGTCGTTCATTTTGGGTGTTGGCCGATGATTTGGCCGGTTTGCAAGAGCTCAAGCTTGTCGTCGTACTCTCACCTCGAGGGGAAGTATTGGCTTCGACCAAGCCGGAGTATATCGGCCGGTTTTTCAGCGATGCGATAAGGCAGCGCTTGCTGGGGCGGTAGCCAGAGCCGCAAATTCTGCCGGATAAGTCAAATCCGGTCGATGTTGCGGTTCCGATCAAGGCGGGCAAGCGCCTTATCGGTTGGGTTCGGGTTGAACTGACACGAATGGCGATGTTCGCATTGAGCAGATCATTCATCTTACCGAGGCGGCGGATGTTCATTAAAACGGCGAAATCCAAAGGGTAGCGGCAATGCCTAACTTCAGCAAATTACTCCGGCTACCTGGATTTGGTATTCAGCTGCGCAAATACATTTTTATCTTTATAGTGTGGAGTGGACTGATTGCCGTATCGCTGATCTGGAATATCAGCCAACTCCATGACAATACGCTGTTGACTGCCGCAGCCGCTGCGCGCGCCAGTCTGAACAAAGACATTATCTTTCGCAAATGGGCGACTTCCCACGGTGGTGTTTATGTGCCGCCGACAGAAATTACCCCGCCTAATCCTTATCTTAAACTACCTGAACGCGATGTGGTCACCACAACGGGCAGGGAGTTGACCTTAATGAATCCTGCCTACATATTGCGTGAACTGCAAAGCAACTTTGGCGATGAATACGGCAATCGCAGTCATTTGACCAGTTTAAAGCCGCTTAATCCCCACAATGCTCCCGATGGCTGGGAAACTAAAGCCTTACAAGGCTTCGAGCAGGGCGGTAAAGAGTTAATGGAAGTGCAGCAGATAGAGGGGCAGCCCTATTTGAGATTGATGCAACCTTTCACCGTTGAGCAAGGCTGTCTGAAGTGCCATGCCGTTCAAGGCTACAAAGTCGGCGATATTCGCGGCGGAATCAGCACGGCTATCTTTTTAAGCAGTTATCTGCGGCAAGAGCAAAAACAAAGTACTGAATTAGCCTTGTCTCATAGCCTCATCTGGCTGATCGGCTTAATCGGCCAAAGTTTGTCTTATCGGCGCGAGTACCGCTTAAATGACAAACGTAAACAAGCCGAAGCTGAACTGAAGCGGCACCACGACCATTTGGAACAACTGGTCGAAGAACGCACGGCTGCGCTATCGATTGCCAAGGAAGCCGCCGAAGCCGCCAATATCGCCAAAAGCACTTTTATAGCGAACATGAGTCATGAATTGCGCACGCCGTTAAATGCGATTCTGGGCTTTTCCGAGTTAATGAGCCGCGATGAAGCCGCCACAGCCGTCCAAAAAGAGACGCTGAGTATTATTAATCACAGCGGCGCCCATTTGCTCAGCATGATTAACGATGTGTTGGATATTTCAAAAATTGAGGCGGGACGTCTTGACTTGGATATTCAGGCTTTCGATTTGATAGAGATGCTGCAGGATATAGGCGCCATGATCAATGTTCGCGCGGCCGACAAGCAGTTAAGTTTCAGATTGGAAATCGCTTCCGATATAGCGCAGTACATTAAAGCGGATAGCGGAAAATTACGCCAAGTCCTGATCAATTTGTTGGGTAATGCGATCAAGTTCACCCAGCGGGGCGAGGTCATACTGCGCACGCATAGCCGGCCATTGTCCACTGCCGCTATGATAATGCTGAGCATCGAAGTCGCTGATAGCGGAACCGGTATAGCCGAAGACAAGCAAGAGCAGTTATTCAAGCCTTTCGTGCAATTGGTGCAGGAAAATTCAGACGCGAAAGGCACCGGCTTGGGTTTAGCCATTTCCAAATCCTTAGTAGAGCTGATGGGCGGCTGTATCGGCGTCACCAGTATCTTAGGCGCCGGTTCAACATTTAAGATTGAATTACCGGTCGCTATCGCCAGCGTTGATAATATTACCGTTGAAGAAGAGTGGCATCCGGTTAAGTGCATTGCACCCGATCAGCCGCTCTGGCGCTTATTAGTCGTTGATGACAATGCCGACAACCGGTTATTGCTCGTTACTATCCTAACAGACGCCGGTTTTGAAGTGCGCGAGGCGGAAAACGGTCAACAAGCCATTAAAACCTTTGAGCAATGGCAACCGCATTTAATCTGGATGGATATGCGCATGCCGGTGATGGACGGTTACGAAGCGACCGCAAAAATCCGCCGGTTAGACGGCGGCGATGCCGTTAAAATCATCGCCCTGACCGCCAGCGCTTTTAGGGAGCAACACGGCCGCATCATCAATGCGGGTTGCGATGCGGTGCTGCACAAGCCTTTTCATATCCCGGAAATTTTTGCCGCATTGAGCAAACATCTGGCGGTTGAATTTATTTTTCTGGATATGCCTGTTCTGCTGTCATCGCCGATCCGGGAAACGACCGTTGAAATGCTGGGCAAGCTGCCTGTTGATTTACGGCAACAGTTGCACGAAGCCGCGCTGAATCTGGATACCGAGGAAACTGACGCTATTATCGCCAAAATTCGCGCACTAGCCCCCGACGTTGGCGACGGTTTGCAGGAGCTGGCCGGGCAGTATCAATTCGATCAGATTATTCATCTTACCGGGGCTGTACGCACTGAAACCGCCAACATCTCACCAAGCCTGGCTAAGGACGAGAAATGAGAACCCCAAATATCTGGCTGCATTATAGCGTCGCCGTCGCCGTGGTAATGGTGGCCGCCGGTTTACGGCTCTGGCCTTTGCAGGGGCTGGAATTGCGCATTCCGTGGGTAACGTTTTATCCGGCGGTTATGCTGTCAGGCCTTTACGGCGGGATTTTTCCCGGTGTGCTGACGACTGCACTGTCGGTACTGGTTATCAGCTATTGGTCGCCGACCGGCCAGCCTTTCCTCGATGATTCAGGCGACTGGTTGGGTGCTGCGGTTTTTGCCGTCAACTGTATCCTGATTGCGTCCATTACTGAAGCGATGCATCGCGCCCGCGCCCGCGCCAACCAAGCCAGGGAACAGGCCGAAGTCGCCAACCGCGCCAAGAGTGTTTTTCTGGCCAACATGAGCCATGAGTTACGCACCCCGCTCAATGCCATCCTCGGTTTTTCCAGGCTGATGCGCGCCGCTCCCGGAATTAACCCGGAACAGACGGAAAATTTGGACATTATCATCCGCAGCGGCGAGCATTTGCTGGGTTTAATCAATAACGTGCTGGATATTTCCAAGATCGAGGCGGGACGGGTGGTGCTGGAAGAGTCGACTACCGATTTACATCAGCTGCTGCATGAAATCCAATCCCTGTTGAGCGTGCGGGCAGTGGAAAAAGGCTTGAATTTCAATATCGTATTGCCGGAAAACCTGCCGCGTTATGTTGTTGTGGATGCGGTCAAGTTGCGTCAAGTGTTGACCAATTTGGTCGGCAATGCGATCAAATTCACCCGGCAGGGCAAGGTCGTGCTTCGGGTCGAACCGACCGGCCGGAAAACCAGGCAAGGCGTGAGCTTGCGCTTCGTGGTGGAAGATACCGGGCCGGGCATTAGCGAGGAAAATCGCCTGCGCTTATTCACGCCTTTCGTACAATTGGGCCAACAAGCGCCGGTAGAGGCCGGTACGGGGCTGGGATTGGCTATCAGCCGGCAGTTTGTCGAGTTAATGCAGGGCAGTCTTGATGTCAGCTCGATAGTGGGCAAGGGTTCGGTGTTTTATTTCGAAATTCCGCTCCTGTTGTCCGCCGCGCCGCATGACGCCGCTATTCCCGTTGGCCTGCAACGCGGGCAGGTTGTCGGGTTGGTGCCGGGACAACCCTGTTATCGCCTGCTGATAGCCGAGGATCAAGCGGAAAACCGGCTGCTGCTGCATAAACTACTGGAACCCTTGGGTTTCGAACTGCGCGATGCGTTCAATGGCCGGGAAGCACTGGCGCAATTCGAACAGTGGCAACCCGATTTAATCTGGATGGATATTCGCATGCCGGTCATGGATGGTTTGGAAGCAACACGCCGCATCCGTGCAAATGCAGCCGGTTCCGAAGTCCGCATCGTAGCGCTGACCGCCCACGCGCTGGAAGAAGAGCGTTTGGAAATCCTAAAGTCCGGTTGCGACGATTGCGTGCGCAAGCCCTATCGGGAAAGCGAGATTTTCGATGCGCTGACCAAGCACCTGCGCGTTCGTTTCCTCTATGCGGAAGCAGCCGAAAAAGCGCGCCTCCAAGTATCTGTGGAGGCCGGCCTGCGCAAGCTTCCGCCGGACTTGTTAAATAAATTGCACCGGGCGGTAGAGCTTTTGGATCAAGACAGCAGCGGCCGAATCGCCGGGCTTATCGGCGATATTGATTATGCCTTGGGCGCGGATCTGCGGCACCGGGTGGAAACTTTCCAATACAAGGAACTGCTGGATATTTTGGATCGCCTGAAAAGAGAGGAATCTTGATGAATAGTGAACACAGTCAACCGGCATCCGTTGGCGAGATCATGGTTGTCGATGACGCCCCGGAAAATCTCAAGTTTTTAAGAGATATACTGACCGAGGCCGGTTATCAAGTGCGTTCAGCCAGCGATGGCGAACTTGCGCTACGCTCTGTGCAAGTCAGACCGCCGGCGCTGATTTTGCTGGATATTCGCATGCCGGACATGGACGGATTTGAAGTCTGCCGCCGATTGAAAGCCAACGAAGCCACTCGGGCGATCCCGGTTATTTTTGCCAGTGCAGTTGCCGACACGGCGGAAAAAGTCAAAGGCTTTGAGCTGGGCGCGGTAGATTATGTCACCAAGCCGCTGAACGCCCAGGAAGTCTTGATGCGGGTCACCACCCATTTGAGCTTGTTTATCGCGCAACAGCACTTGGAAGCCCAAAATCGCCGGCTGCGTGAAGCCGAGCTTCGCTACCGGATGGTAGCCGACTATGCCTACGATTGGGAGTATTGGATTGCCCCGGATGGCTGTTTGATTTATGTGTCGCCATCCTGCGAACGTATCTCCGGCTATAGTGCCGAGCAGTTTCTGCAAGATCCCCAATTGCTGGTCAACATCACGCATTCGGAAGACCGGGCGTCGGTCGCCGAACACTTGCGTGAGCAGTTATTGACCGAGGAGGCTCACCAGCAGGACTTCCGCATCATTACGCGTACTGGCGAAGAACGTTGGCTTGCCCATTCATGTCAACCCATTTATGACGGTGAAGGGAACTATCGAGGCCGCAGGGCAAGCAACCGGGACATTACCGAGCGCAAGAAAGTTGAAGAGGAACTTGAACAGCATCGTTATCACCTGGAAAAACTGGTCGAGGAACGTACCGCGGCCCTATTAATCGCCAAAGAAGCCGCCGAAGCGGCCAATATCGCCAAAAGTACCTTTATAGCCACGATGAGTCATGAATTGCGGACGCCGTTAAATGCAATTTTGGGTTTTTCCGAACTGATGAGTCACGATGAAACCGCCACCAGCGCACAAAAAGAGACGCTGGCTATTATTAATCGCAGTGGGGCGCATTTGCTCAGCATGATTAACGATGTTCTGGATATTTCCAAAATTGAGACCGGGCGTCTTGAATTGGATAGCAAGCCTTTCGATTTGATTAAACTATTGCAGGATATCGGCGATATGATCGGGGCGCGCGCAGCGAACAGCCGGCTAAGTTTTAAATTGGAAATAGCCTCCGATAGTCCGCAGTATATCAAAGCGGATAGCGGCAAATTACGGCAAGTACTGGTGAACGTATTGGACAATGCGATAAAGTTCACTCAGCAGGGTGGGGTCATTCTGCGTACCCATAGCCAAGTCTTGCCGGCCGAGGCGATGCTGCTGCTGATTATTATCGAAGTTATCGATAGCGGCTTGGGCATACCCGAGGACAAACAAGAAGAGCTTTTTAAGCCTTTCGTGCAATTAGAACAGGCCAATGCCGACGTAAAAGGCACGGGGCTCGGATTAACCATGTCTAAATTATTGGTCGAATTGATGGGCGGGCGTATCAGCGTCGCCAGTATTGTCGGCGTCGGATCAACGTTTAAGATCGAATTGCCGGTCTCTATAGCGACTATTGACGATATTGCGGTTGAAGAGGAGTGGCATCCGGTTAAAAGCATTGCGCCGGATCAGCCGCACTGGCGCCTATTGGTTGTCGATGACAATCCCGATAACCGCCTATTACTGGTCTCCATGCTGACGGAAACAGGTTTTGAAGTGCGCGAGGCGGAAAACGGCCAGGAAGCGGTGAGGGCATTCGAACAATGGCAACCGCATTTAATCTGGATGGATATGCGTATGCCGTTTATGGACGGTTATGACGCTACCCGAAAAATCCGGCAACTGGCGGGCAGCGATGCCGTTAAAATCATTGCCCTGACCGCCAGCGTGTTCAGGGAACAATACGACAGTATCATCAATGCAGGTTGCGACGCCGTGTTGCACAAGCCGTTTCATGCACCGGAAATTTTTGCCATACTGGTAAAATATCTGGGGGTTAAGTTCATTTATCAAGATAGACCGGCTCCCGTATCATTGCCCATTTTGGAAACGACAGTTGAAATGCTGGGCAAACTTCCCCTGGTGTTACTGCAGCAATTGCATGAAGCCGCGCTGAACCTGGATATTGAAGAAACTGACACGGTTATCGCCCAAATTCATGCTTTGGTCCCTGATGTTGGCGATGCTTTGCAAGAGTTGGCTCAACACTATCAATTTGACCGGATTATTCATCTTACCGAAGCGGCTGATGGGCGGTAAAGCGTGTTGGTTTAGTGTAGGGGAATTAATTACGGTATGTTATTTTTATGTAAAAATTTCGACCTGTACGATTAGCTTAAAAAAGGCTTATCCACGAAAGATACTAAATAAATCAGCATGCCGCATTGAACAGGCAGGGCGTGCCGCGTGCGCCAAAGGGTTTAACACGAGCAGGTTTTAAGCCCGGTAGAAGGCGCGCACGGCACGGTTGCCCCGCCTAAAAATGGAAAGCCCTGTTTTATATCTATTCAAATATAAGCGTGCTTTTCGTGGACCCATTGATTTATTCCAATCGTTCAGGCCGGAAAATTTTAGGTTTATCAAAATTATTTTTATCAAGGATTACCTTTGGAATATACAGCTGACATTTTAATTGTCGATGATACATTGGCCAATTTACAGTTATTATCGACCTTACTCAAAGAAGAAGGCTATAAAGTACGTCCTGCCAACAATGGTGTTCTGGCATTACAAGCAGTTGCCAAGAAGAAGCCGGATTTAATTCTGCTGGACATTAAAATGCCTGACATGAATGGCTATGAAGTCTGTGCGGCGCTAAAGGGCAATCCGGAAACCAAGAACATTCCGGTTTTATTTATCAGTGCATTAAATGACGTTGCCGATAAAATCAAAGCCTTTAATGTAGGCGGTCTCGACTACATTAATAAACCTTTCCAATTTGAAGAAGTCAAAGCCCGCGTTGCCACGCATTTGCAATTAAAAGCCTATGAAGATGATATGGAAGCAAAAATAGCGCTCGGCATTCGTGAAATTAAGGCCTTGAATCAGGAAATCATCGATACCCAGCAAGAGCTTATTTTTACCATGGGGCAAATTTGCGAAACCCGTTCCCATGAAACCGGACAGCACGTAAAACGTGTCGCCGAGTATTCGTATTTATTAGCTAAATTGTATGGTTATGAAGAGTTGGAGCTAATGAAACAAGCCGCTTCGATGCATGACATCGGCAAAGTTGCTATTCCGGATAGTATTTTGAATAAGCCCGGCAAGTTGACAGTGGAAGAATGGGAGGTTATGAAAATGCACTGCCATTACGGCTTTCAAATGCTCAGTATGTCGCAACGCCCGTTATTTAAATTGGCTGCTACCATTACCTTGGAACATCATGAAAAATGGGATGGCAGCGGCTATCCCAAAGGTCTCAAAGGTGAACAAATCAGTGTCGCGGGACGCATCACGGCTGTTGCCGATGTGTTCGATGCACTGGGGGCTATGCGCTGTTATAAGCCGTCGAAGAGCCTGGAAGAGATTTTAGAGATTTTTCAACAAGAAAAAGGCAGGCATTTCGATCCTGATATGGTTACGCTGTTTTTTGATCATTTAGGTGAGTTTATTGCCATTCGGAATCAATATGCGCAACAGGAATAGCCGGCCAAAATGTTCATGCCCTGAATTCAGTCTACCCTTTTAGAAAAGGGGAGTAGGGCGATTTGTTTAACTAAATCCACCTTTTTATGAATAATGACAAACAGCGCTGAATGCGTAAGCAGACCGCAGCAATGTCCAGCGCAATTTCTCGCCGAACGGGACTGTGAACCCTTGCAACTTATATCGCTTCCAGCAGGCTTATGTTGTGCCTTTCATATCGAAGCAACGATAAATTGCCTATAGTTATCTTATTTTCCAAAACCGCCGTTAAAAATCAGGTAAGCGCGTGAAAATTCAAGCTCGATTGTTGCTATTAATGCTGTCCAAGACCACGTTAGCTATGGTCATTGCTTTGCTCGTCACTTCGTCTTTGACACGGGATGCCTTGGAAACAGCGGCAAAGGAGAATTTGGCGGCGGTATTGGAAGCCAGATACAGTGCGCTGAGCCGTTGGCTGGATACGTTACAGGCACAAATAACCATTGCTGCGGCCGAACCGACTACGATCAGCTTGTTAGACGAATTGAGCGTGGAATTTCACCAATTGGGCGACAATGCCCAAGTCTTGTTGCAACAAAATTACTTGGCAACAGGACGCGATTACCAGAACTTGCAAATACCGACGTCACTTGCCGCTTACGACAAAATACACCGTATCGCTATGCGATTTTTTACCCATCCCTATGATGCTTACGGTTGGTATGACATGTTCCTGATTGATGCACAGGGCAATGTGCTGTTCAGTTTGAAAAAAGAAAGCGATTTTGCCACCAATTTACGCACAGGTCCTTGGAAGGATTCGGGACTGGCGCGAGCGGTCACGCCGTTGCTGCATGATGCTATTCCAGGGCAGCTTGGCTTTGCCGATTATGCACCGTACGCGCCCAGCAACATGCAGCCTGCCACCTTTATTGCGATGCCGGTATTCGATCAGGAAAAACAGCAGTTTTTGGGCGTGTTGGCGATTCAATTGCCCATTTCCAGGATGAGCGAGTTGATGACAGACAAAACGGGCATGGGTGAAACCGGCGAGGTTATTGTGGTCGGTAAGGACGGCTGGATGTTGACCGATTCCCGTTTCAGCAAGGAGAGCACTATCTTGAAAAGACAGATTAAAACGAGGCCCTCGGAAACCGTGTTGGCCGGCAAATCGGCTACCCTGATCGCGCCGGATTATCGCGGTATTGAAATTGTCGCGATGGTTAAACCGTTTACCCCTTTTGCCAATGCATTAGGCGATAAGGCACTTTGGGGCTTTATCGCCAAAATCGAACATTCCGAAGTATTGCGCGAATACAATAATCTCCAGCGCGTATTATTGTTTATCACTGCGGGTTTAATCCTGCTTGCCGTAAGTTTGGGGGTATGGGGCGGACGGACGGTAACGCGGCCTTTGATTCGCATCACCGATGCGCTAACGCGTTTGGCGAATGGCGAACAAATCAACGTACCCGAATTAAATCGTAGCGACGAAATCGGCGAGATTGCCACGGCGGCGGAAACCTTTCATACCATTGTGCAACAAGTGGAGCAGGAACATTGGCTCAGTGAAAATGTCACGCTATTGACCAGTGCGGTGTCGGTGGAAAGTTCAGTCAACAAGGCGGCAGAACGGATTTTGCATTTATTATGCGATTTGTTGGCCGTTCCCGTTGGCGCGATTTATTTGCTGGACGAAGGGCGTTACCAACGCATCAGTAGCCACGGCTTGGCGCGCAGCAATCAAGCCGAGACCGGTTTTGAGTTGGGCATCGGTTTATTGGGGCAGTGCGCGAAAAGTAATCAAGCTTTGGTTATATCGCCGGTACCGGCCGGTTTAACGATTATCAGCACCGGCCTGGCGGAATTTGCCCCGCATGAATTAATCATTTATCCCATTGTTCATAAAAATGAAGTGTTGGCGGTGCTGGAACTCGCCGCGACCAGTTCATTGCCGGCTAAACAACACGCATTTCTGAAAGCCGCCTCCGCAGCCTTGGGCTTGCATTTTGCCAATTTGCAAGCCGCTGAACATAATTCCCTGTTGTTGGCCGAAACCAGTAAACAAGCCGCCGAGTTACGCGCCAGTTCGGGTTATGCGCGTAGTTTAATTGAAGCCAGTCTCGATCCTTTAGTCACTATCGGTGTCGACGGCAAAATCATGGATGTGAACGCGGCGACCGAAAAAGTCACCGGCGTAAGGCGAGACCAACTGATCGGCAGTGATTTTTGCGATTATTTCACCGAACCGGATGAGGCCCGTGCCGGTTATAAGCAGGTGTTCTCCAAAGGTTTTGTTACCGATTATTCATTGGCCATTCGTCATGCCACCGGCAAAATTACCGATGTGCTGTATAACGCCAGCGTTTACCGCGATAGCCAAGGCGAAGTCATGGGCATTTTTGCCGCCGCCCGTGACATCACCGATAAAAAGAAAGCCGATCAAATAATGCTCGAACAGCAACAGTCTTTGTTACAAAGTAACGCTGAATTGCAGACAATTACCGAAGAGTTGCGTAGTCAAACGGAGGAAATGAAGTCGCAGAATGAAGAACTGAAATCCAGCCAAGAGGAATTACGCGCTCAGCAAGAAGAAACCTTACTGAAAAATCAATTGCTGGAGAAACAAAGTAAGCAATTAAAAGACGTCCTCGCCGAAGTCAATGCAAAAGCCGAGCAACTGCAACAAGCTAATCAATATAAATCGGAATTTTTAGCCAATATGTCGCACGAGTTGCGGACACCGCTAAACAGTATTTTAATCTTGTCCAAGAGTTTGGCGGAAAATGACGAGCACAACCTTTCCGCCGATCAAATCGAATCGGCCGGCGTTATTAGTGAAAGCGGCACACAACTATTGACTTTGATTAACGATATTCTCGACCTGTCAAAAATCGAAGCGGGAAAACTGGAGCTAGTCAAAGAATCCTTTTTCTTGAATGAGATGGCGGCTTATATAAAACGCGTGTTTTTACCGCAAGCGGAAGTCAAAAATTTATCCTTCGCGATAGAACTCGCCGCTGACCTGCCCGAAACTATTTATACCGACAGGCAGCGGTTGACGCAGGTGCTGTCAAATCTGCTGACCAATGCCATTAAATTTACCGATGCCGGCTCGGTAAAGGTTATGATCAGCCGAATTGACGACGATTTACAGATCGAAGTGGTTGACACCGGTATCGGTATTCCGCCTGATAAACTGGAGCATATTTTTGGCGCATTTCAACAACTGGACGGCTCAACCAGCCGTAAGTATGGCGGCTCCGGTTTGGGGCTGGCGATCAGTCGTAATTTGACGCATTTGTTAGGCGGAGAAATTTCCGTTACCAGTACGATAGGGCAGGGCAGCCGGTTTTTTATACGCCTAAGCAAATTGTTTATGCCGTCTGAAACGCCTACCGAATCGTATACGCCCACGCCGGTATCTTCAGCCGTTGCCGCAGAGACTACGGTTGCGGGCGGTAATATTCTGTTGGTGGAAGACGACACCCGTTTATTGGCAATTCTAGGCCGCATGATTAGCACATTAGGTTTCATCCCCATAGCCGTCGAATCGGCCGAACAAGCGTTATCGGCACTTGCTGAAATGCAGCTTACCGGGATTTTTCTCGATTTGGGCTTGCCTGGCATGAGTGGCATGGAATTGTTGCGGCAATTAAAAACCAACGAGGCTAGCGCTGGGATTCCGGTATTTATTATGTCGGGTGCGGTCGATACCGGAGAGGCAAAAAACTTGGGGGCGTTGGGTTTTTTGCAAAAACCCGTCACCCGCGATACCATCATCCATTCACTAAAAACGATGGTACAAGTGACGCAAGATAGCGTTGTTCAGCAGATTTTATTGATTGAAGACAATGCTATCGATAGACAATTTGTCGAAAATCTGCTGAAAGACACCGCGATAAACATCGTTGCTACCGAAACCGGCGGCGAGGCCTTGCAACTGTTGCAAACGCATCGTTTCGCCGCGATCATTCTCGATTTACAACTACCCGACATCAGCGGTTTCGATTGGCTAAAACAGGCGCAACATCATTTGAATCCGCCGCCTATCATTATCTATTCGGCGCGCGAATTAACTGAAAACGAAGTGTTTGAGCTGAAAGGTGTGACCGAAAGTATCGTGACCAAGGATGCGCTAAGTGACCGTTTGCGTGAGGAAGTGTTACATGTCTTACGCTATGCTGGCAGCCCCGCTACGGCAGGTTCGGAACAGACAATGGCGGGCAAAAAATTACTGCTGGTTGATGACGATGCACGCAATCTTTATGCGCTTACCAAAGTGTTAAAAAGTAAAGGCTTTGCGGTCGAGGTTGCGCCCGACAGCATAAAAGCATTGGAACTGTTGGCGCAAACAACATTTGACGCGATGCTCACCGACATCATGATGCCTCAAGTCGATGGCTATGAGTTGATACGCCGCGTTCGTGCGTTAGGTCATGACAAATTGCCGATTATCGCGATCACCGCCAAGGCTATGCAAGGCGATGACGCACTGTGCCTGGAAGCAGGCGCGAATGCCTATTTAGCTAAACCGGTTGATGTAAATGCCTTAACCGACTTGATCAATACGCTGCTAGCTCAGCAACCCAAAATAGAACGCCGATGACGCAGATGAATATGATGAACACAGATAATTCAATAAAAATCTTATTTAATCATAATTATCCGCGCCATCTGCGTCCCATTGTCTTTGAGGGCGCTGAGCACGTTTTATGACTGTTTTAATCAAATGGAAAAACCATCATATCGAGGATGTGGAAGTCGATCTGCTGCTGAATGCGCTGAACGAACGCTACGGTTATGATTTCTCCGGTTATGCCAGAGCGTCACTGAAACGCCGATTGTTAGGGTTAATGAAGGATTTTGGCGTTGGACATTTATCGCAACTGATACCGATAGTGCTGTATGAAGAGGCGGCAGCACAAATTGTCATCAACGGAATTTCTGTGCCGGCCTCGGAATTTTTTCGCGATCCTGGCGTTTGGTATTATTTACGCACCACTATTTTGCCGCAACTGGCCAGTTTTCCACGCATCAATATCTGGCAAGCAGGCTGCGGCTACGGACAAGAAGCCTACAGTTTGGCCATTTTGCTGCATGAAACCGGCTTGTTAAAAAGAAGCCGCATTTTCAGTTCCGATATTAATCCGTTGTTTCTCGATAAAGCGCAGTTGGGTTGTTGGCCGCTATGCTACAAACAACCTTGGGCCGATAACTATGCGCATGCAGGCGGTAACGGTGACTTTGCCGATTTTTTTACTGAGAAAAACAATGACATTGTTATTCGCGATGAGTTTAAACAACCGATAGAGTTTGTTCAGCATAATTTAGTTGTCGACGATGTCTTTAAAGAAATGCAGTTGGTGGTATGCCGTAATGTTTTGCTTTATTTTGGCGACGGCTTACAAGAGCATGTTGTCGATTTACTGGTGCGCAGCCTGGAGCGTGGTGGCTATTTGCTGATTGGGCGCGGTGAAAATATTGTAGACTTGCCGGAAAAACATCCGCAGCTGGAATTGCTGGACGGTTCATTACAACTCTATCGTAAAGTCATTGGTATATCCTGATGTATAAAATGTTAGTCATCGGTTTATCGGCAGGTGGTACACCGCTTGTAAAGCGACTCTTAGCGGCTTTACCAAAAGACTACTCGTTGGCTGTTGCGATAGTGGCGCACCTGCCTCAAGGTTACGAAAGTAATCTGGCGCAACTGTTGGGTGCCGTAACCGACTTGCCTGTGACGATGGCAAGAGACAAGGAAGCTATTGTTGCCGGCCATGTTTATGTCGCGCCGCCCGATTATCACCTGCTGGTCGAACAAAACCGCCGATTTTCCTTCGCCTTGTCGGAAGACGAACCGGTTAAATCCGTGCGTCCCAGTATTGACGTGTTATTTAAAAGTGCCGCGGAAGTATTCGAAGCCGGTTTAATTGCCGTCATACTCAGCGGCGCGAACTCCGACGGCGCAGAGGGTATGGCGGTTGTTAAACAACTGGGCGGTTTGTGTATGGTATTAAACCCACTCGATGCGGAGTTCAGTACCATGCCTAATGCCGTCATTAAGCAGGTCGATGTGGATTATATTGCCGACATGGAAGACATTATTAGCCTGTTGGTCTCAGTGGATGAAAGCTTGTGACGGAAAAAGCCAAAATTCTGGTTGTCGATGACAATCCAAGCAATCGGCTTGCGATACGGGTTATTTTGAAAGGCATGGATGCCGAGCTGCACGAAGCCGGTAATGGTTTTGATGCGTTGACGATGGCGCTTGAAACGAATTACGCGCTGATTTTACTCGATATGCAAATGCCCGAAATGGACGGCTATGAAGTCTGTGAACAACTGCGTGCCGATGCCCGCACTGCGGACACGCCGGTGATTTTTTTGACCGCTGCCTATAAAGAAACCAGCGATAAAATGCGCGGCTATAGCGCGGGGGCGATGGATTATCTGACTAAGCCCTTAGACGATCACATTTTGAGGGCTAAAGTTCATGTGTTTTTGCGCCTCTATAGTCAATATCAACAACTGCAAGAAAAAAACGCTGCGCTGGAATTGGCCGCCACCGAGATCAATGAGCGCAAGCAGAAAGAGGCGGAGATTTTGACCGGGCAACTGGTGGCGGCTAATCAATACCACCAGGAGCTGCAGCAGGTGATCAAAAAACAGCAGCAGGCGGAACAACAGTTGATAGGCTTTAAGAGCCGCCTGGAGGAAGAGGTGGAGCAGCGCACGGCCGAATTGGTACTGGCGCGTAATAACGCCGAAGCCGCCAATATCGCCAAAAGCACTTTTATAGCGACCATGAGTCACGAATTGCGCACACCGTTGAATGCCATTTTGGGGTTTTCCGAATTAATGAGTCAGGATGAAACCTTAACGGCTGCTCAAAAAGAGACGCTTAGCATCATCAATCACAGCGGCGCTCATTTGCTTAGCATGATTAACGATGTGTTGGATATTTCAAAAATTGAGGCCGGCCGTCTTGAACTGGATATTCAGGCTTTCGATTTGATCAATCTGCTAGGTGATATTGGCGGTATGATCAACGTTCGTGCAATAAACAAGCAATTAAGCTTTAGTTTGGAAATTGCTTCCGATGTGCCGCAATATATTCAAGCGGATAGTGGAAAATTACGGCAAATTTTGATCAACTTATTGGGCAACGCAATAAAATTCACTCAGCAAGGCGGAATCATATTACGCGTTCATGCCCGGCCCTTACCCATTGCCGCCATGATAATGCTGACTATAGAAGTGACAGATAGTGGCGCGGGTATAGCCTCAGACCAGCAACTGGAAGTGTTCAAGCCTTTCGTGCAATTATCCCCGGAAAATTCGGATGTAAATGGCACCGGCTTAGGCTTAGCTATTTCTAAATTATTGGTCGAGCTGATGGGGGGGAGTATCAGTGTTACCAGTGTTTTAGAAGTCGGTTCGACGTTTAAGTTCGAATTACCTGTCGCTAACGCGAGTGCAGACGATATTACTGTTGAAGAATACTACCGCCCTGTGAGCGGCATTGCTCCCGATCAGCCGCAATGGCGGCTATTGGTCGTCGATGATAATTCTGACAATCGCTTGCTGCTGGTCAAGCTACTAACGGAAGCGGGCTTTCAAGTACGCGAGGCGGAAAACGGCCAGGAAGCCGTTAGCGAGTTTGAGCAATGGCAACCCCATTTGATCTGGATGGATATGCGCATGCCGGTGATGGACGGTTATGAAGCCGCCGCAAAAATCCGGCAATTAAAAGGCGGCCATGATGTTAAAATCATTGCCCTGACTGCCAGCGCTTTTAGAGAACAACACAGCAGTATCATCAATGCGGGTTGCGATGCGTTACTGGTCAAACCTTTCCACATCCCGGAAATTTTTGCTACATTAACAAAAAATCTGGGGGTTAAATTTATTTATCGGGATAATTCACCTACATCCGCCTCCATTCCAACCGTTACGCTTGAAATGCTGACCAAGTTACCCTCGGAGTTACGGCAGCAACTACATGAAGCGGCCCTGACTCTGGATACTGAAGAAACTGATGCGGTCATTGCTCAAATTCGTCCGCTAGCTCCCGATGTTGCCGATGCTTTACATGCGTTGGTCCAACACTACCAATTCGATCAGATTATTCATCTCACGAAAACGGATTGACGCACTTTTAGCCGATGTGTTGGCCGAGTCAGTCAATCAATTCGATTTTTGAAGCGATGACTAAATAAGTTAAAAACGCACTAATAAAACGGCTTACCTTAACTGAGAATTTTATGATGCTGGAACATGTTATCGCGGCTTATAGCGAAGCCGTTTTTGATACGGATCGCGATAAGGCATTCGAAGTCATTCACGATGCCCTCGCCCAGGGTGTTACTCCTGAGGATATTGTTTTTAAAGTGGTGATTCCTTCGATGGAACTGATGATTAAAGCCATCAGTGAAGATTTCGACGCCAATCTTGCCCAACATTTCATGGCCTCGCAAATCGCTTCCCAAATCACCGATGAAATGGTCGCGCAGTTTCAAACCAGCCCGGAAACCGTTGGCCGCGTCGTCATCGGCACATCGCACGGCGATATGCACACGCTGGGCAAACGCATCGTCAGCGGCTGTTTGCGCTCCCTGATGATCGAGGTGATTGATTTAGGCGTCAATGTCAGTGCCGAACGCTTTGTCGATACCGCTCAGGAACAGAATGCCGATATTATTGCCATCTCCTCGATGATGGTACATACCGCCCGCAGTGAGCAGGGTTGTCTTGCCGTGCGGCAATTGCTTAAACAACGTCAGTTGGAAGACCGTATTAAAATCATTGTCGGCGGCGCGCCTTATACCTGGGATACGGATCTTTACAAAGTTGTGCAGGCGGATGCCTGGGCAAGCGACGGTATTTCAGCAGGCAAAGTCATTAAGGATTTAATCGTGGGGATAGGCAAATGATGACCGGAATGGATAGATTAGCAGCGGCAATAAAGGGTGAAAAGGCGGATCGCATTCCGGTATTTTGCAATTTATTGGATCAAGGGGTTAAAGAAGTGGGTTTAACGTCTTTGTCTAATTATTATCAAAATGGTGAATATGTTGCCGAAGGGCAGCTGAAAATGCGGGAAAAATATGGCTACGATAACGTGTGGAGCCTGTTTTATGTCGGCAAGGAAGCTGAATTGTTAGGCTGCCGGAAAATTTTATTTTCGCCCGATGGGCCGCCCAATATTGATCATTTCGTTATTCAATCTTATGACGACATTCATAATTTAGAAATTCCGGACGATATTATCCGGCACCCCGTTTTTGCCGAAGAATTGAAGTGTTTGCAAATATTAAAACGCGAAGTCGGCGGGCGTTATCCGATTTGCGGTTATGTTACCGCCAGTATGGCATTGCCGGCGGTGTTAATGGGGATGGATAAATGGTTTGAATTGTTGTTCATGGGGCCGCCTGAACTTCGCGATGAATTATTAAGCAAGTGTTCCTTATTCTGTCAGCGGCATATTGCCGCTTTAAGGGCATTAGGCGTGGATGTCATTGTTTATGCCAATCCGTTTGGTTCTACCGATTTTGTGCCGCTGCAATACATTATCAAAACCGGTATACCGTGGATGCGGCAAGATTTAAGCGCAGGCACGCAGGGCATAGTTTATTACTGCGGCGGGGCGCGGTTTAATCAAGTTATTGAAGCCATTATTGCGCAAATCGGCATAGAGACTTATTACTTAAGCCCTTTAGATGATATTGCCGCAGGTAAGCAAATCATCGGCGGTCGCGGACTAACGTGCGGTGTTATCAATGACATTAAGCTCATTGATTGGTCGGAACAGCAAATCAGGCAGGAAGTAAAACGCATGCTGGCGGCGGGCATGGCGGGCGGTAAATTTCTTTTCGGCACCATTTCAATGCCGTATAAAATCCCTGAACGCAATATCAGGGCGATGTTTGATGCCGTTTATGAGTTTGGGCAATTTTAATTATAATTATTCAGCCACAGATTGGTCAGATGCATACTGATAAACTGAAACATAAAGAACTTGTAACTACTCAGCCATCAAATACAATGGAACGCAGATGACGCTGATAATTATGATTCAATAAGATTTCTATTCAATTATCTGTGGTCATCATATCCATCAGCGTCATCAGCGTTCCATTTTTCTAACTGCTAAGTAGTTACAATCATTAAATCAATGTCATCCTCAACACTGAGTCTTGTCGGTTGCGGTATTTTGCAAAAAGAACTGCGTTTCTTAATTGCAAAAAATAACTGGTCATTAACAACCGATTTCTTGCCGGCTTCGTTACATATTGATCTTAAAAGCTTGGCTTGTGCTTTACAGGCCGGTTTAGCACGGCATGCGCATGAGCAAACCCTTGTCTTTTACGGAGCTTGTCATCCGGGAATGGACGACATGCTGAATGAGGCGCACACTTTGCGGACGTTGGGGCAAAATTGTATTGAAATGCTGTTAGGTGCGGAAGAATTTAATCGGGAACTTAGTCAAGGCGCATTCTTCCTGTTGGATGATTGGGCGCACAATTGGGATGTTGTTATTGCTAAAACGTTCGGCGCCAATATTAGCGTTATCCGCGATATTTTTCAGGAACAGCACCGTTATCTTTTGTGCCTGCGCACACCGCAATCCGATGATTTCCGCCAAGAATCGCTACATATCAGCGCTATGCTGGATTTGCCTGTGCAATGGCGCGATGTGGCTTTAGATCATCTCGAAAGCGTCTTACAAACCGCTATCAAGCGTAAATTGGATAGCTTGCATGTCCGATGAGCTGATTACCATCCCCGCTGCCGAGTGGAATAAACTCAAGCAACGCGCTACCAAACTCGCCTTGGATAAATCCTATCAACAGCTGGTCATGCAGTTGATGAGCAAGGTGAGTGAAGCCTCAGGACTGGAAAATCTCGTCGATAATATGTTGCGTTCCATTGTCGACGTGATCGGCGGGTCTAACCTCATTTTGTATTACAAAATCGATGCGGATATTTTTTGCGCCGATGTTTACGGCATCAAAAAACAGCTGCAACAACTGGATGATCAGCGTATTGCCGACGCTTTCACAACAGGCAGCGCCAGCGAATATGAGCATGATTTTAGCGATACCCGCATGCTGACAGCGGCATTCACCGATGCGTACACCTGGGTTTATCCGCTCAAAGTCGGTGCGGCCGTAATCGGTGTGTTTAAAATGGAGGGCCTGATTATCGGTATGCGCGATTTGTATAATCAATTGCCGCTGTTTTTTAATTACGCCGCACTGGTATTAAAAAATGAAATTCTCGGTTATACCCGTTTGCAGCATCTCAATAACTTACTGCAACAAGAAATTATTATTCGCAAGCAAACCGAGCAGAAACTATTAGCGGCAAAAAATGAAGCGGAAGCGGCGAATCGTGCCAAAAGTATTTTTTTAGCCAATATGAGTCATGAATTACGCACGCCGATGAATGCCGTGCTGGGATTTTCCCAGTTAATGCAAAGAGACAGCGACCTCAGCCCTGGGCAACGCGAGACCCTGAACATTATTAACAACAGCGGTAAGCACTTGCTGGAACTGATTAACGATGTGTTGGATATGGCGAAAATTGAAGCGGGGCGCGTGGTCATTGAAAACGGTAATTTTGATTTAGGCGCGTTAATTCTTGGCGCCATTGACCTGATGCACGAACGCGCTGAAGCCAAAGGCTTGGCATTGTTATTGGATCAAGCGTCCAATTTCCCGCGTTTTGTTAATGCCGATGAAGCAAAATTACGGCAAATCCTGGTTAATTTGATCGGTAATGCCATTAAATATACCGCAACAGGCCATGTTATCGTACGCTTAATGGCTGACAATTTACCTGATTCCCGGCAATGCTTACTCATCTGCGAGATTAACGATAGCGGCATCGGCATTGCCGAACAGGATTTGCCGTTTATTTTCGATACCTTTGTTCAAGTCGGCAGGGAATCCGATCAGCAAGGCAGCGGTTTAGGGTTGCGGATTACCAAACAATATGCGGAATTAATGGGCGGGCAAGTTAGCGTTACCAGCGAATTGAATAAGGGTTCATCCTTTATCTTAACGTTACCCGTGACCAAGGTCGACCAATCGGGGATTATCGACAAATTAGTTCTCGATGGTAAGCAGGTGAGGGGATTGGCGGCAGGACAGCCGGTTTACCGTGTTTTGATTATTGAAGATCAATTGGAAAATCGGCTGTTATTAAAAAAGTTGATGGAGTTCGCCGGTTTTCAAGTGCTTGAAGCGGTGAATGGGCAGCAAGGCGTAGAGCAATTTAAGCGTTGGCAACCGCATTTTATTTGGATGGATAGACGCATGCCGATTATGGACGGCATCACGGCCACGCAAAAAATTCGTACATTACCCGGCGGCGGCAAAGTGAAAATTGTTGCGGTCACCGCATCGGTTTTTACCGAACAACGGCAAGAGTTTTTAAATGCAGGCGTCGATGATATTGTCGGTAAACCCTATCGCGATGCCGAGATTTTCGCTTGCATGACAAAGCACCTGGGGGTGCAGTTTATTTACGATGAGCCGGTTAATCAGAAAAACGCTGCCGAGCCCTTGCTTAATGCTCAGTGTTTAAACCAGCTGCCCGACGCGCTGTTGTCTGAGTTACAGCAAGCTGCAATGAGTTTGGATGTAGAGCAAAGCCTGACGGTGATTGAACAAATTAGAGCCATTGACGCGCCGTTAGCCGATGTGTTGACAGACCGCATCAATCTATTCGATTTTGAAGCGATGACTAAATTGCTGTGCGATGCCGGTAGGTAAATGCGGTTAAAAAACTTAAAGAAATCATCACGAACGCCATGGATGCAGAGCGAGGGTGCGCTGTGCGCACCAAAGGGTCTGCAAGATTTTTCAAGCATCGGGAAAGGCGCGCGGCACACGCCACAGTTGCAAGAACTTTGTGAATTTGTTTTCAATGGCCTTGTCTTAACTTAGGAATGTGCACGAAATAATTTGAGCAAGTTTTATTTTTAAACCATGAAGAACATGAAAGACATGAAGGATTTAAGTCTTCATGTCTTTCATGTTCTTCATGGTAATTGCTTAAATTAATTTATGCATGTTCCTTAATGGCAGTTCGTAGAATTCCCTCTGTAGCAAAACATACCGACACTCGCTGTAATTGTCGGCATGCATGCATCCCGCTAAAGCTATTGCATGCGCCATAAAAGGCTATGTGACTGATATTGAATTATAAAATTTTTTGACAAAATCTGGATCGAAATTTGCTGGTACTCAAATGAACGGGCTGGACAGTCTAGTCCTGCAATCTTGAGCACAGGTGATTTATGAGCAAAATCGGCATTTTTTTCGGCACTGATACCGGTAGCACACGGCTGGTAGCCAAAATTATTTTTAAACAGCTAGGTGAAGAGTTTGCCGACAAACCAAAAAACATCAACCGTACCCGTCCTGACGAATTGTTGCAGTATGATGCGCTGATTTTGGGCACTCCCAGTTACGGCATTGGCGAGTTGCCCGGCTTATCGACCGGCTGTCTGGAAGCTAATTGGCAGGAGTTTGTGCCTTATCTGGACGGCATAGACCTGTCCGGCAAACGTGTCGCATTATTCGGTTTGGGCAATCAGGAGAGGTATGCCGATCGTTTCGCCGGCTCGCTGATTCATCTTTACCGGTTATTTTACGGGCAGGGCGCCAATATCATTGGCCGCTGGAGTACCGAGGGCTATAAGTTCGAAAATTCCGATGCCGTCGTCGATAATCAGTTTGTCGGCTTGGTGCTGGATCAACGCACCCAACCGTATTTAACCGACGAGCGCATTAAAACATGGCTGGCGCAAGTTACCCCGCAGTTGCTGCCGGCATTGGCGGAAGTTCCATAAGCTGCCGGACAGGCCGGCTACGTTGCTCAGCCCAAACCGACTCGACCGGCCGTACCATCTACCGTAATCATTTCGCCGTTTTTTAACATCTCCAGCACCCCTCGCACACTCATTACCGCAGGCAGGCCGACTTCTCTTGCGGTGACTGCGCCGTGCGACAATGGCCCGCCGCTTTCGGTGACGACGGCGGATGCCTTGTAAAACAACGGCGTCCAGGCCGGGTTGGTGGTGCGGGCAACCAACACCGCACCGGCCGGAAAATCGGCGAAATCATCCTGGGACAGCACTTTGTATACCGCCCCGCGCGCCACGCCGGGACTGCCGGGAAGACCGATAAAATCGCCATTGGATAAGGGAAACGCCTGTGCTTTGCCCAATTCCCAGGCCGGCGACGTCGAGCGATGTTGTTCGTAAGCCTGTTTTTCCTTGCGGATGGTTTCCGACAAACCGGCCCAGTACGCTTCATCGTTCCGTTCGATGGTTTCCGACAACATCCGGGCTTTGGCGAAAAACACATCCATGGCTTCCTCTATCACACCCTTGTCCTGCAAGGCTTTGCCCAAGGCACGCAGCCCTTTGCGGAACGGCAATGTCAGCCGCGTAGTTTGGTAATGCTCGATGTCGTCCAGCGCGGTATAGACGCGCGCCAGCCTCAGCAACTCCTGAACCGGAAAACGCAAATCGTCCGGCAATCCCGCCAGCAATTGCCGCTCGGTTTCCAGCATCTCGATTTTAAGTGTCCGTTCCTTTTCGGTCGGGTCCTCCAACGCAGAATCGAGCATCATTTTCAGGTTCTCAATCACCAGCCAAGGCGACTCCAGCCAGGTCGGATGATAAGGATCGAATTCCAGTTCCCGATGGCCGTGATCTTGCAGAAACCGGCGAAAAGCGGCGTCGATGTCCGCTTCCTCGATAAATCCCCAGGCATCCAGAAATTGTTGTCCACTCATAGTCCGCAACGATTGAACCAGATCGGGACGTTCGGCAATCCGCCGCGCCAACCGGTAAAGCTCTTTGTTGACGAAACCGGTCTTGGTTTCGCAATAAGCCAGCAAGCGGTCGAAGGTGGCTGGCGCGACCGCTTCGCCGATCGCTGCCGCAACGATGCTGTACACCAGCTTGTAAAGCGTGCGCTGGGTGATGGAGATGGCGATATTGGGCAGGAAATAGTCGGCACCCAGTTGCTTGACGCGCAATACATAATCCCACAACTCGGGAATGGAACGACCGGCCAAAGGCTCGGCCATTAATTCGCCCAGACCGAGCAAATAGCGGTCCAGATCGCGCGACCAAGTCAACGGCAGTTCCTGAACCCAGGCATAGCGTTTACGCAGCATCGGCAAGGCCGCCACCAGTTCGGCCATCGAGCGTACATTCAGCGAATTAGCGGTACCTTCGGCATAGACTTCGACGGCGTTTTGGTTGCCGTAGACGTAGTTGTCGAACAGCGCGAACCATTTACCGTGAAACGGCGGCAAGCCCATCAGCTCGAACGAATGCGATAGCGATTGATGGAAACCTTCTTCGACCAGGTCCCAGGCCAGCGGCGTAATGACCGAAGGAAAGCGTTCGGCCGATTCGTCACGGGTCCAGCGCGGCGGGATACGGGTGATCGGCCGCGCCTGCAACAGCCACAGTTGCTCGCCTTCGAAGCCCCATTCGATGTCCTGCGGATAGCCGTAAAATTTCTCCACCCGCCGCATCAGGTCGGACAGGGCGGCCAGTTCCCGTTCGTTCAGACAGGGCGCGTCGGCTTGATCGTTCGGCAATAGCTCGTTGCGGGTGCCTTGGCTGTCGGCGACGATACGCACCGTTTTATGGGCGATGACGGCCTCCACAACCTGAGCGGACGGTTTGTCCAACAGCCAGTGATCGACCGGATATTCGCCGCCCACCACCGACTCGCCCAAGCCGTAGTTGGCATCGACGGCTTGTTGTGCCGGATCGCCGCTGATCGGGTTAATGCAAAATCCGACACCGGCGACCCGATTGAATGCCATTTTCTGCACGACCACCGCCATCGCCGTATCCATCAAGCCGATCCCGGCTTGTAGCCGGTAACCGATAGCGCGGGCGCTCCACAGCGAGACCCAGCAATCGCGGATGCGCGAGATAATGTTATCGATGCCGACGCAGTTTAAATAGGTTTCATGCTGACCGGCGAATGCCGCGCCGCCCAAATCCTCGGCCGTGGCCGAACTGCGCACCGAAAAAGCGGTGTTCTCGGGAAATTCGGCAAGCGCCTGTTCGATGGCATTGCGCAATGCTTCAGGCATAGGCCATTGCGACAAGCGGCCGCAGAGTTCGCCGCAAGCGCGTTCCAAAGCGGCCGGATCGTCCACAGGCAATTTACGCAACAAGCTGTCCAGGTCATCGTCCTGGGCCATAAAGGCGTGATAACTTTGCGGCGTCAGCACTATGCCGGGCGGAACCGGAAAGCCGTTCTGGGTCATACGGCCCAGATTCGCCCCTTTGCCGCCTGAGACGTTCGGATCGAGGACGATGGGATGGGTGAAATCAAATAACAGGGACATGGGCATCCTTTTCGAGTGGGTTAATGGCCGGATGAGCGGCATGGCGGCGGGCTTCGTACAAACCGAAGCAGGCCAGCGCCAAGCCGCTGACGACATCGACAAAATAGTGATAGCGCAGATAAAAAGTGGCAAGCCATAGCCCGAGCACCGGCAACAGCAATAGCCAGAACTCGAACCGGTGATGCCGCCAGGCGAAGCCCAGCACGTACAAGGTGACCGCCACATGCAGGCTTGGCCAGACATCGACCTTATTACTGCCTTGCTCGACCATCATTTGGTTCAGCATCGTCACCGCGCTGCCGCTGAGTTGTACGTTGAACAGCTCCGGATAGGCCAGCCACGGACCTGCGGCCGGTATCGTTAAATAACCGAGGAAGCCCAGGCCGTAAACCGTGAACAGTCCGGTATAAAATTCGCCGAGCAAGTCCCGCTGTCGGAAAAAATAGCGCAACAAACTGACTAACAACAGCGGCATCAGCAACAAGTAACAAGCGCTCATCAAATCGGTGAGCCATGGGCTGATCCACTGTTGCAGACAAACCGACGGCGTTTCTCCCAACAACCAGCGGTCCAGGGCCAGCAATTCGGCATCGAAGCGCGCTGTTCTGACTGCGGGAACGGCCCCGGCCATGGCCTGATAGGACACGTTCATGCCGATGCCGAGAGCGACGCAAATGGCCGCCAAACCTCTCCAACTGCGTTGCCTGGCATGTCTTTGCGCCAGCCCGGCCATGACGGCCAGCATTAAGCAAAACAGCAGGCTCCAGATCGTAAAGTGTGTCGCTTCGATGCCGGTCAGGGCGGCTAAATAAACGCTGAAATAACGTAACGGCGGTTCAAAGAGTTTATACATGCGGCATCCGGTTCAATAAATTGCGGTAGGTTTGTAATAAAACCGTTTTAACTGCGGGGCGGAATAGGCCGTTGCCAAGCGCGATCGATAGTTTGCGGAAGCGGTACCAAGCCATTATTCCGGCCGCGCTGATCGCCCAATAACACACAAGCCGGATCGGTTCAGTCATCGAAATGGCCGCTACATTAACAATCAGCAGCCAAACTAAAGCGACCGGCAAACCGATTGCCATGCGCCAAAAGGCAACGACATTCGCGTCGTCCGGCAGCGTCCGCCCTGCGATGTAGCCTGCCGTCAGAACCGGCAAGTTCAATAGGCTAAAACACAATATGACCGGCGCCAGAATCAGCCAGTAGGCCGGATATAACGGCCACGACCCGACCGGCACCAAGGGCAGGCCTTGATGAAGAAACAAAGCGTTATCCTTGGCGACTTGTTCCAGCTCGTGCGCGGCATCGGCCAAATCCGGCGGAATAGGGCGTTCGAATGATTTCAAAGTTCGCGCATAGGAACGGTCGGTGCCCAAGGTGCAAGCATAGGCCAGTTTTTCGGCCAGCCGTTGCGTTTGTACATCGGCAAAATTAGCGCCAACCGTTTCCAAAGCATCGCTAATCAGTTGCTGTAACGCCATTTCGTCAGCGGTTTGCGGACGTATCGGCTCTCCTATCAGCACCTCCGCCCGGCTTTGCCAACAGGTCGGGTCTTCATAATGAACGGCCAGCGGCACGATGCTCGGGGTGATGCCGTCCGCCATCGCCCGGCCGACAATCCGCGCCGCGCCGCGATTAAACGGCAAGTGTCGGTGGCCGAGCGTGCTGGTGCCTTCCGGCATGATAAACAACTGCCTGCCCGCCTTTAGCACGTCCACGCATTGTTCCACGGCCCCGAGATTGTCAGCTTTGATGCCGCGCGCCTTATCCTTGGCGCGTGCCACGGCTATGCCCCGGAATAAAAATCGTCCCAGCGGTAAACGGTGCAGCTGAGCCGAGATCATCGGCACGGCATCCGGCGCAGCAAGCGCATAAGGGGCCGCATCCAGCGCACCGTTACGATGCGTGGCGACAAATAAAACCGGGCCGCCGACCGGCAGAGATTCTTTTCCGGTCACCACGATACGATTGAAGGCCAAACGGCCAATACCGCGCCACAACCAATAATTCAGCGATCCGGCGATTGTAGAATACGGTATGCTGGCTTCCTTTTTCATTAGACCTTAGTGCTGCGGCACGAACTATAACAGGGAAATTGAATTTAATAACATCATTGATATTTGCCGACGTTTTACTGCTATCCTGTGTTGGACTCTTTGCTCATACCGATGTCATGTCGAAAAAAGGCCAATCAATCGGCCGTTTGAGATAACCATGTTTGACGGGGGTTAAGGATGCTCAAAACTAGCGGCTAGACGTTAAGCCCGGTGGAGCAACGACGCATAAATTGTATTGAGGGCGACCGGTCTCAAACATGATAACTCGATTTACAATATCCTCGGCGCTGCTTTGTCCTATCGGACCGGCGGTGATGCGGCCGGTTGCTGCACTGACCAGATGCACGTAGCTCTGGTGCGGCCCGCCGGCAAGCGTTGAATTGATTAACAACTCGGTTTCATCCTTCTCCAGCACTTTTACCGGAGCCGCACTGCCTGGGTTGCAGGCGCCGAAGAAAATCAGGCCGTCTGTCTTTACCAGCGAACTCAGGGAGTTTGTGAAATGAAAGAACCGTTCCGGGGATATTTCGGCAGATGTCTTTTGCTCGAACAGGGGCTCGCGGCAAACCCGTTCACAGAGATCGAGCCGGTATCCGCGCTGCTGTTCGGGGCTTGTAGCCAGTTTCTCCGGCGAACAGTAATTTTGAAAACACATAGGATCCAGCGGCTGTATCCGTGTTTCCAGTTCTTTAAGCCGATGCAGGATGTCGTCCGATTTCATCGGCGCCAACTCCGGCCAGCGCGTAGCCATATAGTCGCTGAATACGCGGCTTTTTTCGACATCGTAGGTGATGGACAACGCATTCTCAAGTCCCGGTTGCGCCTCGGAAAGCTGAAGTAATTCGCCTTTGCCTTCCGTTTCTTGAAAGTTTTGCCAAAACACGGCATTTTTCAGTACCGGGCCGTCGAAACCGCCGTGGCTGATGAACATAACCCGGTCGAAAGGAGGCGATTGCCGCACTATTTGCTCGACCTGCCGGTAATAATCCGTCCAGCTCCAGACATCCCGCAGTTGCGTAACCTCCGCATTAAACCGGTTCCGATAAAAGGCTTCCAGGGTGCGGGCGGGTTGCTCAGACCACCTTGGGCTCTCGGTCGTGTGCGGATCCCTGCTCAATAATGGCACAAGCAGCACCCGCCTCGGCGGTTGCTGCAACTTCAAGTTGCTCAATTTTCTATAGGAGGAAGCGCACGCTATTAGCTGACGTTCGTCGCTATAAACATCGGCCGCGCAAATCCACAGCAGCAACAAAGAAGCCAAAAAACGGATGCTCGCGGTAGTCTTCAAGGTTCTCATCAATAAGGTTGCAAAACGTTTCGTAAAATATGTTTTAAAAGGGGTTTAAAGCCCAGCCCAACTTCGGCACATCTTATCGTAGGCTCAACCTTATAGGCTTGGCTTGACTATTTGCACCAAAAACCGACTTTCCCGCTTTGGCTGAGATACGCTGGTATTTGGCGTAAGCAGCGGCGGCAGAACTGCGCAATTCCGCTTCACTCGCCTGGTTTGCAAAACCACGGGCAATCGCTTCCAATACATAGGCTTCCGGCGCCATAAAGCTAAAAGTGGTTACTACCGGCTTTGAACCTGCCGCCAGCAAATGTTCTGCGAAAAACTCATCGCTCAGGCAAGCCAGGACAACGGCTTGTTTATCGTGCCCGGCATGTTTTGGAAAGCGTTCAATGATTGGCTGGTTTTGTTCGTCCATCAAGCCGTCATGGCCGATGAACACCACCATTTCACGCTCTGCCGCATTGGGCGGAGTGGCTGCTTGTTGCATAAAGTCAAGCATCGCCTGGTCAATCCGGCTGCCGCGATAAGCATCGGCGGTAACGGTGAGCTTATCCTTCCAGGCAAAACGGCAGCGTTCCAAGATAGTATCGCTAATATCATAAGCGCAGCCCAACTTTTGCCAACCGTCCGCTTTGCTTAAAAAGGTTTTTACGCCATAAGCCGCTCCCCAATAGAGATTGCTGTGAGGATCATCGCCATTGCCGATTTTCGAAGGCACCGGCACGATGCCTTGTGAGACATTGTCGACCAGGGACACAATGACAGAAATATGCGTGTTTGGCGTGGCTACGGCACAGGGCGGCAACAGCGCAATAAACAGCACAGTGAATAAACAAATCGAGCGTAGGGTAAGCATGTATAGGAATCCCGCCGGATGGCAATCGAATTTCATTTGAATCGTTCTTTGTTTTAGGATCGTAGGATGATGATAGGGTATTTCATCTTGGCACAGTAACAATGTACCGGCAAATTTTAAGCGCTGCAATGTGAGTCCGAAAACGAGCAATAGCGTAATTGGTTTTAGACATAGCAAAACATATTTTTCCTCATTCCCACGCGCCGCGTGAGAATGCGGTCAAGGCGCGCTGCGCCGCGAGTCACGGGCAACACATCTGCGTATACGGGACGCAGCGCGTCCAGCACTGCATTCCCACGTAGCACGTGGGAACGAGGAAAAAACGGCTTTCACAGCTTCCAACTGCGGTTTTTTAGGATTTCCCGTAATTCTGTGCCAGATAATCGATGATGATCTGTTTATCGGCATCATCGATCGGCGCCCCCATACTATTGATCATCTTGCCGACTGTTTTTTCCCAGCCGGCCCGATCCAAAATCCTGGCGTGTACGGTGATATAGTCCAGGCTGTGACACATTGCGCACTGCGCGACGACTTGGTTTTTGCCGGGCCTGTCCTTCAGGAATATCCGGTTTTCCCCGGCCGTTGCCGTGGCGGCTAAAAACGATAACAACAAAATCAGCGTTCGCATCATGTTCTCCTCAAGCCAGCTGGATGGTGATTTTCTGCACGGCGTTGTGGTGGTAGCCGGAAGGATTCGGGATTGGCTCCAGCGGCTGGCCGGCACCGGAATGGCTGGTGGCTCGCGCCATAATTCGGTATGTTCCTGGACGTTTAGGTTCAAAGGCCCAGTGCCATTGGCGCCAGGAAAAGCGTCCGTAGTCCTGTTTCAGGGTCGCCTGATGCCAATTGCTGCCGCCATCGGTGGAAACTTCCACTCGTGCGATGCCATCGGCGCCGTCCCAAGCTACGCCCTTGATTTCGATTGGCTGGGTGTTAGGCAAGGTCTGTCCGTCTATCAGGTTGGTGATCAATGAATTGACCAGTATTTCGGTGATCGGCATGTTCGTCCCGGTTTCCTGAGAGCTAAATTGTCCGCTGGGGAAGCGATCCTTGGGTATGCGGTAAGCGGTCTGCATCCAATAGCCGTCGAAGGGTTTGGAGATGGCATTCACCGCCGTCAGATGCTTGATCCAATAGGTGGCGGTCCAGCCGGGAATGATCAGGCGGGCGGGAAAGCCGTGCCAGTGGGGCAACGGTTTGCCGTTCATGTCAAAGGCGATCAGGGTATTCTGATCCAGCGCTTTCGCCAGCGGCAGGCTTTTGACAAAGTTCGGCGTTGTCGGCAGTACACCGGAATCGGCACCAGCCAGACTCACTTCCAGCGCGGATTTGTCGATCCCGGCTCCCGCGAGTACGTCTTTCAGGCGAACGCCGCGCCAGAGCGCATTACCCATCGCACCGGAACCCCATTGTAATCCGGGGACAGGCGGTTGAAACAAGCCCCGGCGATTACCGGAGCATAAACAAAGGGCGGCGATTTCGACTTGTTCGAAATCCTTGCGCAATTGTTCAAGGCTGAGTTCCAACGGAGTGCGAACCGCATCGCCGCCGATGCGCAGCCGCCATTCGCTGGTGTTTACCTCGGGAATGACGGCGTTATGGTAACGCACAAAGAAGCGATTATTGGGCGTAAACGGCGCATCGAAATAATTGATCGGCGTTTCGTAATTGGGTGGACGGTAAGTTTGTTTGACCAATGCCTCTTTGCCGGGGAGGGCATCCAGGATTGTTGATTCCTCCGTAGCCGTAGTCAGGCCCGATCGTTGCAACAAAGCTAAGCCGCCGAGCGCTGCCAGACTGCTTGCGGACTTCTTGATAAAGTGTCTTCTGTCGACCATAAAATATCTCCCCGGTTGGATGCACAGCCATGTTTGGTATCTGGGCTGAATTAGAAGCCTACAGGCGTCAGCGGTTTTTAACTGAATGTGTGCCGATAGTCGAATCTATCACGAAGTACGCAGGAAAACACGGGGTTTTTATGTTGTCTTTGCGCGCTTCTTGAGGAGAATTCACGCATGAGTGAAATTGATTCTCGTGGCCTGCGAACGCATAACGCGCACTTTCGAGGCAAGCGGCCGGCATGAATCCGAATACCTTGCGATTCATAATGTTAAAGTCGGCGATTTCCGGATCGGGTTGACGGCGTGTCGAATGGCGATAGCTATGATTATTTTTCGGTTACGGGATAGTCGGCTGGATTCAACAAGCCCGCTTTATGTTAGAGGGTTCTTACGTTATTCTCGTTTATCGGGGTTACCCGTTATAGTTTGATAAAATGTCGACACTTTTAGCGGGTACCCCTTGTTAGGGAACGTGCATGAAATAACTTGAGCAAGTTTTATTTTTAAACCATGAAGAACATGAAGAGCATGAAGGATTTAAGTCTTCATGTCCTTCATGCTCTTCGTGGTAATTGCTTAAATTAATTGATGCATGTTCCTAAGGGCAGTACCAAGTTAAATCTGAAAATTACATATTAGGAGATGGAATTGAAACAAACCGATCAATCTTTACTCGAGCAGATGCGGATCACTGAGTTCGATATCGAGAATCGTAAATCGCTGCTCGCCTTGTCCGACGAGGATTTCCAGCGCCTGAAAGACTTTCGTTCGACCATTGAGGGCAGAATCGATGCCTTGGTGGAAACTTTTTACCAAATGCAGACCAGCATAGCCGAAATCGCGCTGTTGATCGGTGACGCGGATACGCTGGATCGCCTGAAGAATGCGCAGCGCAGGTATGTGCTCGACTTATTCAGCGGACTGTACGACCTCGAGTATGTGAACAATCGGCTCAGGATCGGCCTGGTGCATAAGCGCATCGGCGTCGAGCCGAAGTTGTATCTCTCAGCCATCAACACGCTCAAAACCCTGCTGCTTGAAATCATTTTCGAAACGCTCACCGAAAAGTCAGAACGTCAGGCCATGCTTGCTGCGCTCGACAAATTGCTGTTGTTCGATATAACGCTGGTATTTGAAACCTATATCCGCAGCCTGGTTTCGGAAATCGAAATTTCCAAGGAAAAGTCCGAGCGTTATGCCCGCGCATTGGAAGAAAAGGTCAGGGAACGTACTCGACAGCTGGAAGAGTTAACCCGCATCGATTCGCTGACAGGCTTGCTCAGTGTGCGTTACTTGAACGAAACCCTGACCCGGCTATTGCGGATTGCTCAACGGCGCCGCGAGCCGATATCTATTGTTTATATGGACATTAACGAATTCAAGGCCATCAATGACACCCAAGGCCATCCGCAAGGCGACCATATCCTGCGCGCGGTGGGTGCCGCGATCAAGCAAATTTCCCGTGAAGAAGATTGCTGTTTTCGTTACGGCGGTGACGAATTTTGTTTAATACTGCCCAACTGCCAAGAAGAGCAGGCTCGGGAGCTGTACAGCATTCGCCTCAGCGCTGAAATCAACCAGCGTTTGAAAAATGTAACGCTGAGCGTCGGCATCGTGCAAACCGGCCCCGATAAATACGGAGAGCCTGATGCCCTGATCCGGCAAGCCGATGAAAAGATGTATGTAGCCAAGAAAGCGTCCAAAACCGATGATATGGGCAATGCTGTTGATAAAAGGGCTTGATGAGGCCGGATAAACTGCAATACGCTCGATCTTTCACGATGGAATCGGGTGGAATCGCAAACTTACCCGGCTATGCGTATTGACCTGCGGCTAGTCAGGTTTTTTATGTTTATTTGTTTTGCTAATTATGTTTCGATTCGCTACTTACCGGTCGGCCGCTTTTCTATCTTGGCTTGAATTTTCGGCTCTACGGAGGTTTATTGTGTGCTTTCCGGCTTGATGCTCTTCCATGCCGCAAGCTCGCCTTCGAGCTTGGCCGCTTTTTCTCTTAATTCTTCGTTTACTTTCTCAAGCCGGACTATTTTTTCTTCGGCTTTCTTAAGTTGCTTTTCGCATTCGATAAGACGTTGTTCAAAAATGGTTTCTCCTTTTTTAGCCTGGGCAATTTCCATCTGTAGGCGTTTTTCCTCACTTAAGAAAAATGTATGATTTTCGTTTTTTTCTTTTTTCAATGCTTCTATCTTCGTTTCCAGCACTTCAATTTGCCTGCTTTGCTCTTCGCTGAACGCCTCAGTCTCAGTTATTTTTTCATTGGCAGTTGCTTCGGCTTGGCGCAGCTTTTCCCGCCGGCTGGCGATCTCTTGTTCGGCCAATGCTTGCGATTCTGCCCATAGCTTAAGAATCAATTGTTCCGCCGTCTTGCTTAAGGTGTCCGGCAAATTGACCAAAGCGGGCAGGGCGGTTACGTTTCCTTCTTGGTTCCACGTTTTCAAAAAATTAGTGATAGTCGTTAATGATCCTCGACCGAGAAACTTGTAGACCTCTAGGCTACTGGTCTTGATTCCCGACTCTTTCAGCTCCTTTGCGGCTGCGTGTACCTCTTCTTCGGTGAGTCTTTTGGCTTTGCCGATTTGGCTTAGGTTGTTCATGATTTTTGCTCTGGTTAATTTTGATGACAGGCATATTATTCCATAAAGCTAGTCGCACGATAAGTAATATTATGATAATTTAGGTCTTAATATGGTAATTATTGCGCTATATAATGACGGTAATGCCATGTTATGATAATTATTATATTAAAACTCAAGTAAGTACGAGGTTGCCAATGCTTGGTTACGAACAAGATTTTTATGCTTGGACTCAAGCCCTCGACATTGACCAACGCCGGCTGGTGTGGGAGAGGTAGCGGACGCAATCCCGTTACTCCCTACCCGATCTTGGCAAATCTGGCCGCTTTAAAGCCTATATTCCTGCAAATACCGTAGCGTGGAATTGATGGATTGCTGACAAATTGTTCCGACAAGCAACAAGCATGCATTTTAAAAACACAGTCATCATCGCTGTATCGGCTATAAAAACGGCGTGGCATTTTAATTGCTTGCTGGAAAAACCGGGGTAACAATATCCATCCGAGCTGTGTACTTGGCTTTTTCTAATAACGAGGTGAACATAAAATGGCATTGATCGAAAAGACCGGCGCACTTATCGTGGACTATGATCCGCTTGATAACGATCATGATGACTTTATCAGCCTGTTAAACCAGCTGGATGTTGCCGACAATGCGAATTTCCCCGTCTTGTTCCAGCAATTGTACGAACAGACCGGGCAGCATTTTGAACGGGAAAACCAACTGATGAAGCAGTTTTCTTTTCCGGGAGAGGGTGAGCACAAAAGCGAACATCAACGGGTACTCGGGGAGTTCAAGCAATTTAAATCGCGGGTTGATAAAGGACTCATTGCATTCGGCCGTGCGTTTGTCAAAGACCGTCTCCCGCAATGGTTCGGACTGCATGTGACGACCATGGACAGTGCGTTGGCAGCGCATATCAACAAACAATCTGAAGCGTAAGATTGATGGCAAACCGCCCCGAGTTTGAAATCATTGAAGACTTTTACGCTGCCGCCGAATGCGAGCGCATCTATCGGTGTTTGCTGCACGAACATCGGTGGCCCGATAATCGGTATGCTGTCGCCGGACGGCAATTTATCCTGCCCAGATTACAGACTTGGCATGCCGATCCGGGGATTCGTTACAGCTATAGCAATAATCTGCTGCAAACCCGAGCATGGACGCCTTTGCTGTCAGAGATTAGAACGCAAGTCGAATCGCAGTTAAATTTCTCGTTTAATTCGGTATTGGTTAATTTATATCGAAACGGCGACGATCATGTCGGTTGGCATGCGGATAATGAGCAGGAATTGGGCGAGCAACCTTTTATCGCTTCATTGACATTCGGTGCGGAACGGCAATTTGCGTTCCGGCATAAAAAGTCTGCGGAACATGGCCGGGTATTATTGCGTAGCGGTACTCTATTGATAATGCAGCCGAATTTTCAACACCATTGGTTACATAGCGTTCCAGTCGATCAAAATGTGACAGCGGGAAGGATCAACTTAACTTTTCGTAAGGTTATTCCGGCAATTCAGGAGCAGTTGCCGAGAACGCAGATGATTATGATAAACACGGGTAATCCATGAAGAATCTGCGCTTATCATAGCTATCAGCGTCGCCTAGAGGCGCCTACTTTTGGCATCTGCGTTCCATTTGTGTGTGGTTTATTTTTTGCTGGTTACCTAAGAAAGGTGGACTGCCATCTCAAAAACCAGCGTACATTCCCCTTGTTGAACATATAATCTTACTTCGGATTATCCTCCTTAAGTTGGTCGTCTTGAATAAGATAGGATTAAACAAATGCCTAAAATTACCCAATTATCGCAATTAGACTTAAATCAAACTTACAGTTATGCCGATTATTCGACTTGGCAATTAGATGAAGCGCTTGAGTTAATTAAAGGCAAAATCATGTTGATGTCGCCTGCGCCGAATGTGAAGCATCAGGATATTTCTGCAAATTTAACGACATTGCTGCATAACTTTTTTAAACATAAAAAATGCCGCGTTTATGCCGCACCCTTCGCTGTGCGTCTATATGATCGTAAAAAATCCATTTTAGTCAGTCAGGACATCCATACTGTTGTCCAGCCTGATTTGAGCGTTATTTGCAATCCTGAAATTTTGGACGAACAAGGCTGTAATGGTGCGCCCGATTGGATTATTGAAATTTTATCCAAAGGAAACTCCAAGCCGGAGATGCAAATTAAATATGAACTCTATCAACAAAGCGGAGTGTTGGAATACCGGATTGTTTACCCCAATGACCAAGCGATTCATCAATTTGTCTTGGATGACAAGGGGCGTTATCAACTTAAGCACATGTACACGGATGATGACCGCGCCGCACCGCATTTATTCCCTGAGTTGGCTATTGAGCTGACTGAAGTGTTTGAAACTTGGCAAAAGCAGTAAAACACCGTGTATCAAATTATCACCCGCTGAATAATCATTCCTATGGCAAATCCCTACATAACAAAATTAAATATATCAACCGGCAAAGTCGATTTAAGCCACGGCGGTGGGGGGCGGGCGATGGCCCAGCTCATCGATCAATTGTTCATCAAGCATTTCGACAACGACTTGCTGAGACAGCGCAACGATCAAGCCCTGTTTACCGTACCTGCGGGACGATTGGTTATCAGCACCGACGGTCATGTGATTTCGCCGCTGTTTTTTCCGGGCGGCGACATCGGCTCGCTGGCGGTGCACGGCACCGTCAACGATGTGGCGATGTCCGGGGCGCAACCGCTTTATTTGGCGGCGGGCTTTATTCTGGAAGAAGGCTTCCCACTGGCCGATCTGGAGAAAATCGTCATCAGCATGGCCGCCGCCGCCAAACATGCCGGTACGTCTATCGTCACCGGCGATACCAAAGTGGTTGAGCGCGGCAAAGGCGACGGGGTATTTATTACCACGACCGGAGTCGGTATTGTGCCCGAAGGCGTCACTATTTCCGGCAATCGCGCTGAACCGGGCTGTGCGATTCTGGTTAGCGGTTCGATCGGCGATCACGGCGTCGCGATCATGGCCGGACGGGAAAGCCTGCAATTCGAAACCACCCTTATTTCCGACTCCGCCGCGTTGAATTCTTTGGTCGCCGTTATGGTCGCCGCCGCGCCCGCCGACATCCTGTGTTTGCGCGACCCGACCCGAGGCGGTTTGGCAACGGCGCTGAACGAGCTGGCACAACAATCCGGCGTCGGCATGGTCATCGATGAGACGCAGATTCCGATCAAATCCGAAGTCAAAGCCGCCTGCGAAATTCTCGGCCTGGACCCGCTGTACGTCGCCAACGAAGGCAAACTGGTGTGCATCTGCAATGCCGCTGCCGCCGAGTCCCTGCTGGCAGTGATGCAACAACACCCTCTGGGCCGCGATGCCGCGATCATCGGCGAAGTGATTGCCGACGATCACCATTTTGTGCAAATGCGCACGGCGTTTGGCGGGCGGCGCATCGTCGATTGGCCGGTCGGCGAGCAGCTGCCGCGTATCTGTTAATGTCCGGCAAGGCGATTCGGGTTCGAGGCATTGTTCAGGGCGTAGGCTTCAGGCCGACGATCTGGCGTCTCGCCCGGCAGCACCGGCTTAGCGGAGAGGTCTGGAACGATGAACAAGGGGTGATGATTCATGCTTTCGGCAGCGACGAAGACCTTGAGGCTTTTATTCGGCAAATCCCGCTGCAACTGCCGCCGCTGGCTAGGCTTGATAGTCTGGAGCTGGATGCGCTGGACAAGACGCAGAACAGCGATGAGTTTCGCATCGTCGCCAGCCGTCAACATAATACGGTGCAGACGCCTGTTACAGCGGATGCCGCTACTTGCCCGGATTGCCTGGCCGAGATCGCCGATCCCGGCAATCGCCGTTACCGTTATCCGTTCACCAACTGCACACATTGCGGGCCTCGGCTGTCGATTATCCGCCGTGTGCCTTATGACCGCTGTCATACCAGCATGGCGGAATTTCCGATGTGCCCGCAATGCCGGCAGGAATACGACGATCCCGCCGACCGCCGTTTTCATGCCCAAGCCAATTGTTGCCCGGCCTGCGGTCCCAAGGTTTGGCTGGAAGATCGACACGGGAAGCAACTGGATTGCACCGATCCGCTAAAACAGGCCGCCGAACTGATCCGGCAAGGCTGCATTGTCGCAATCAAAGGTTTGGGCGGTTTTCATTTGGCCTGCAATGCGGTCGATGCGGCTGCGGTCAGCCGGTTGCGTGAACGCAAGCGCCGTTATGCCAAACCGTTTGCATTGATGGCCGATATAAGCACGATTGCCCGTTACGCCCGGATGGACGAAGAGGAAGCACGAGCCCTGCACGATAAAGCCGCGCCGATTGTGCTGCTGGCGGCGTCAGGCGAAACGGTTGCGCCCGGCGTTGCGCCGGAGGATGACAAGCTCGGCTTCATGTTGCCTTATACGCCGCTGCACACGCTGTTATTGCAGGATTTGGATGCGCCTATCGTATTGACTTCCGGTAATATCAGCGACGAACCGCAATGTACGGGCAACGACGAGGCGCGGGAAAAACTGCTTGGCATCGCCGATTACCTGCTGCTGCATGATCGGGCCATCGTCAACCGCTTGGATGATTCGGTCATGCGGCCGATGGGCGGTCGAATGCGCTTGCTGCGCCGGGCGCGCGGTTACAGCCCGGAAGCGCTGGCGTTGCCGTCCGGTTTCGAACAGGCCGGCACTATTCTGGCAATGGGCGCGGAACTTAAGAACAGTTTCTGTTTGCTTAAAAACGGTCAAGCTATTGTTGCCCAGCATGTCGGCGATCTGGAAAATGTTGCGGTTCAGTGCGATTACCGCAACGCTATCGATCTGTATATGCATCTTTACGGCTTTAAGCCCAAGCATATCGCCGTCGACAATCATCCAGGGTTTCTATCGACACAATACGGACAAACGTTGGCCGAAACCGAAGCGGCGATTTTAGTGCCGGTGCAGCATCATCATGCCCATCTGGCCGCTTGTCTGGCCGAGCACGGTATCGCTTTGAACGCACCGCCGGTATTGGCTGCTGTTTTCGACGGCTTAGGTCTGGGCGATGACGGGTCATTATGGGGCGGGGAGTTCCTGTTGGGGGATTACAAGAGTTACACCCGGCTCGGTCATTTCCAGACCGTTGCCTTGCCCGGCGGCACTCAAGCCATGCGCGAACCCTGGCGCAATACCTATGCGCAACTGCTGCATTATTTCGACTGGCAAGCGTTGCAACAAGATTATGCCGATCTGGACATCATGAAACTGCTGACCAACAAGCCGCTCGCGATGCTGACGACGATGATCGGCAAAAATCTCAACTCGCCGCCCAGCAGCTCTTGCGGTCGCTGGTTCGATGCCTTCGCCGCCGCACTCGGCCTGCACAGCGAACAGGTTCATTACGAAGGCCAAGCCGCGATTGCGCTGGAAATTCTGGCGGCGCCGCTGTTTGCCGATGAGCAGCCGTATCCGCAAGCTTGTTCGGTTGCCCGATACGGAGGCTTGTCGGTGTTAAGCTGGCAAGGGTTATGGCAAGCGGTGCTGATTGACCTTAAGCAGGGTGTCGATAAAGCCCGCATTGCTGCGCGCATCCACCACAGCCTGGCCGCCGCGACAGTCGGGTTGTTGAACGAATTCAGTCTGCAAACCGGCGCCGACTGCATAGTGCTTAGCGGCGGCGTATTCCAGAACCGCTTGCTATTGGAAGCCGTATCGCTGCAATTGCAGCAGCATGGTAAAACCGTACTATCACCGCAACGGTATCCGATGAACGACGGCGGTTTGGCATTAGGCCAAGCAGTCATTGCGGCGGCGCGTAGCGTCTGATGTGCGGCGAATAGTTTGCCTAAACCAGCCCCAGTTTGACGCTATCTTGGCTTTTTTTTAAACACAGGAGAAGTCTCATGACCACACTTATTGAACTCGAAAATCTCATTCAGCAATTACCTCGACATGACGTTTGGCAACTTTCCAATTGGCTACAAAATTATGTCAATCATTTAACACCCCAACCCAAACAAAACGATTTAACAGGTATAAAAGAACTCTTTGAGCAAGCAAAAAATCAAGTTATCAATCCAGCTATCGATATTGATGCACTTATCAATGAGATGATGGAATGATTTATTTTGATACGAACGTTTTAGTGCATTCGTTAGTCAATCAAAATGAAGCAACCATGACTTTAGCCCAGTCACGCATCGAACAAGCCATTAACGCCAATCAGTTTGTTATTTCGCCGCTGGTTATTCAGGAATTAGTGTTTGTTTTGTCCAAACTGCAACGCGACAAGCACTATATTTCAAAAGCCTGCCAACAATTTTTGCCTTTTGTAGTGGGTGAAATCAACGCCGACGTTATCAAACAAGCGGCAGACATGGCCTGTGAACATAATTTAGGCAAAAGCATCAATGACATTATCCACTTAATTTTGGCGCAAATTTACGCGAAGAAATTATTAACGTTTGATAGTGATTTTTTAGCGATGCAACGATTTTCGTCAATTCCCATTGAATGGCTTCAATAAGGTGGCTTGCAAAAAACCAACCGCCACAGATTCACGGATTAAACTTAGTCAAGATAGTAAAACACCCCGTCACACCATTGAGAAAATAAACTTATGGAACACCTCATCAAACTCGATATAGAAAAACATAGTGAAAACGGTGAAACTTACTATGTGGCAACCAGCCAGGACATTCAGGGTTTGGTTGCCGAAGGCGCTACCGTTTCCGAAAGTATTGCCATCGCTAAAGATATTGCCGAGATTATTTTGGCGGACCAGTTCGCTTTTTTTAAGAGGATAAAAACATGACAATGTATCTCACCGAAAAATACATCAACCCTTTTACTGATTACGGGTTTAAACGCTTGTTTGGCGAAGAGGCTCATAAAGATTTATTGCTGGATTTTCTCAATGAATTACTACGCGAAGAACAAGGCGAAATTAAAAACATAACCTTTTTAAAGAGCGAGCAGTTAGGTTCGACCGAGATAGATAGAAAAGCCATTTTTGACTTATATTGCGAAAATGAAAGAGGGGAAAAATTTATTGTTGAGCTACAAAAATCCAAGCAGAATTTTTTTAAAGATAGAGCGTTGTATTACTCAACCTTTCCCATTCAGGAACAAGCGCAAAAAGGTGAATGGAATTATGAGTTGAAAGCGGTTTATACCATCGCCATTTTAGATTTTGTGTTTGATGAGGATAAAAACGAGCCTGATAAATATAAGTATTTTGTCAAACTCAGTGATATTGAAACCAATAAGATTTTTTATAATAAATTAACGTTTGTCTATTTGGAGATGCCAAAATTCAAAAAAGAGTTGTCGGAAATAGAGACGCATTTTGAAAAGTGGTTGTATGTGCTAAGGCACTTAGAAAAGTTAGATAAAATACCGCCTAAATTAACCGAGAAAATATTTAAGCGCTTGTTTGATGTGGCTGAAATCGCGAAGTTTAACCGCGAACAATTGCTGCAATATGAAGATAGCTTGAAATATTATCGGGATTTAAAAAATTCGTTTGATACAGCGCGGGAAGATGGTAGAGAAGAAGGATGGGAAGAAGGTAGAAAGGAAGGGAGAGAAGAAGGAAAAAAGGAAGGAAGAAAGGAAGGATGGGAAAAAGGATTAGAGCAAGGAAAATTAATTACAGCTAAAGCAATGTTAGAAAAAGGTATTGATATTAAAGCAATTATTGAAATCACCGGGCTGACGGAAGAGCTGATTTTGCAGCAAACCACAAACGCTCACACAAAATAAACGCACCACTATAATACAAAAATCACCCAACGAAATCACAGTTTGCAGCAGATGGATGGTGACGAATTGGCAAAACAACCACCTAATTACAGAAGGAAGTCCCATGTCAAACAAGATTATTTTTCAACAGATCTACGAAACAGGTTATTTGTTCTCCACTACCAAGTAATTCGCTATCCATATATCGATATATCATGCCAAAATTTTAGGGACTCGGATTGTACTACATGTTTAACGCGTTTTTTATGAGAAAGCCGTGGGGGGGATGGTAATGACCGGCTGTTGGGGATGTGGGGGAATGATACGTTGGATGGGGGTATAGGGAACAATGGTCTGTATGCGGGAAGCGGTGACGACATAATCAATGTTTCTGGGAGTTCGGGGTTTGATGCTGTGGATGGTGGTATCGGCAGCGACACGTTGAATTTGGATTGGAGCGCCAACGACAAAAGAAACGACAACTATCTGATATTTTCTGTGCAAAAGACAGATTTGAGTTGGATAGATTTTGGCATACACAACACGGGTGATACAACTATTGACAAATTGCTGGACGGCTTTGCAGCCAATCCGGTGCAATATAAATATTCGTGGCAACCGGATGGCGGGTACTACAGCACATCCTCTGCGGTCATCTGGAAGAATCTGGAGACGATTAGTGCCTCGGGCGGCGACAAGGCCGACTTCCTAGTCTACCAGAACGGCACGAAGTACGAAGGCAAGGGCGGTGGTGACACCTTCTTTGCTGATTTCTCATCCTGGTTCGAGGCCGTCACCTGGGTCAACGGCAAAAATGCGACCAGCTCAAGCCTGAGTGACGAGATCGTCAACGCTCTGGGTGCAACCCACCAAGTCAAGGTCTCCGGCATGGAGCGATTATTGCTACTCACCGGCAGCAGCAACGACTCAATCACCCAAAACGTAACCAACACCAACGACGAATTCCGCACCAACGCAGGCAACGACGCCATCAACGCCGGTGACGGCAACGACAGCATTGATGCCGGATCAGGCGACGACACCCTAACCCAAGTTTAACACGCCAAAATAAAATAACCATATAATCATAATCTTACGAATCAAAAAAATCTCAAGTGGCACTACATCTTGAAAAATAGCGTCTATACTAAGCGTTTATGCGAAGGTTTTACTAATCCCCCCTG
>JAUGSS010000132.1:0-13213 GCA_044426515.1 Methylococcaceae bacterium
ATTAGCTCGGCATATTTACAACCGCAGTTTTTCATAAGGCGAAAAACCATGAAAACCCTACAATTCACCACCCACATAGAAAACAACGCCCAGCTCCATTTAACGCTACCCGCTGAATACGCTAATCAAGATGTCGAGCTAATGGTGATTATTCAGTCGAGTAAAGAAACGATGGAACGGCAAAACTGGTTGGCCTTTATCAATCAAACCTATGGCTGTTTAGCTGATGATCCTTTAGAGCGGGAGGTATAATCATCATGTCCACAACCGTTAAAACCGAAATCCCCGACCAACTCTGGCAACAGGCGCAAAATAGGGTTGACCAAGGCGGGTTCGATAATATCGATGATTTGATTGCCGAACCCATCCGCCGCTATCTGGAATCCCACCAAGAAGCGGTGAACGAGCGGTTTATTAGGGAAGATATTGAATGGGGTTTGCATGGGCGTGAATAGCATGGTTGTTTTAGCCGATGCCGGGCCGATTATTCCTTTGCACGAATTCAAAGATGTAGAGCAATTTGCATAGTGAACCAGATTTTAGTTACTCGATAATTCCGTTAAATAATGACAACAGACCTCATCAAAACACTTCTGCAAAATCTCCCCCGTTACGCCGAAGAAGAAGGCGACTTTTACTGTGTCCCGCGTGAAGATTTAATTAACGCGCTTTGTCACCAGCACCAGCTTGAGCCTGCGATTGCTGAAAATACTATTAATTTAATAGAAACCCTGCTCGATACCTTAGCCGTATTAGATACCGTCTACCTACAAAAAGGCGAATGGAGTTTTGTTTCATTTCCTGCGCAATTATTGGCAACGTCGTTATTAACTGCGATGAGCGACCATGAATCACGCTTTTTTACCGATAATTTTTGGAATACCCAAGGTATTTCTAATGATAGGAAAGATCAGCAACGCGACGTTCTCAGTGTGATTGAAAATCGGCGTCATCAACACCACGCCAGTCTTAACGCGGCACCGATCCGTTATATTTATGTGGCATGGAGCATTATTAAACTGGATGGCCAAATTCTATTTTATCAACGCGAAGATACAAAAAAACGGCATGACAAACAGGCTGGTGATTATGGTTTAATCGGTGGGCGCTTAAATCAGCGTGATATTCCTGAATTTGCCAGTGATAAAAAACGGTGCTTACAACAATTGCAGTCAAACAATACGGCGCTTATTAAAGACGCAATTGGTGAAACATTAAAACGGGAATTACATGAAGAAGCGGAATTAATTTTCAATACACATTACAGATTTAAGTTGTGGCGTAGTTTAAAACCCTATGAACAAGTCCAAGGTGCCGCTCCTAATCATGCTTTAACAGAATATTATTTTGATATTTTTAGTATTGAATTGACACTGGAAGGTTATTTGTTTCTTCAACAAAAAATTAAATCGGATGGGCGCTTAGTGTGGTTTTCTATAGATGAAATCGCAAAAGGTGAAACAGTAAACGGCAAAATCGCTTTTCTCAAAGCCCTGTTTAATGATTTTTCCGATGACCGTGTGGCATTAAAAGACAATTTGGAGCATTTGCCGGATAGTTTTGCGGCGGGTTATTTATTTGACCCGCCTAAATCAAAATACGGTTTGACGTTGCTTATTGATGCAGAAATGCCGCTGTTGGCCGGTGCTTTAGGTAAGGAAAAACCGCTTGATGTGGCTTTAACGCCCAAGCAATTGAGCGTTTTATTGGGGTTGGCGGCACATGGTCGTGGTTTTGAATTTGCGACGGTTGAGCAAAATATTATTTTTCATCCTTATGGCTGGATTGATGTTAAAAATAATCCGGTGCTGCAAGCGGAATTAATGCAACTGGTTGAACTGTTTAAAGACACTGATTTGATTATTGAAAATCACCATGATGTTTTGTTTCGCTTATCGGTAAATCCTGATGTAATTTATTTTGATGAATCACTGTTTACTTATTCGGTGCATAAAGCCGACCTAATCGGCATCAAAACAAAAATCGCGGTGAGCATTGAAAGAAAAGACTTTGCCACAGCATTAGGCATGACTAATGCAAAAGCAGAAGTATTTAATGTAACTTTGGAATTTGCGCATAAATCACAGCAATTATCTGAAAATCAATTTTCGTCAGACAACGAAGAGGCTGTAAAAATTGAAGATGCTTATAAAAAAGGTTTACACAGAGACCCCAAGTTTTCGGCATTGGGTTTAAGAGGATTGATACGCCGAGAAGCAGGACTTATAAGGTTTTGTTGTAAAAGAGAGGTTTTGTAATGAAGTGAGAGGGGTATGAGTTTAAACGATACTCGTCAACAACCCCCTGCCGGTTATTTTTCATGTCTTGCCTACATGTCTCTTGGCTTATTTGTTAAGGGCCGTTCTTTTTCCCCACCGACAAAATTGAAATCGCCTTCCAGGCCATGCTTGCCGCTATGCCCGTAGAGTTTTTTATTCCCGGAATTATGAACAAGCGTCCCCGTAGTGGAGCCTTTGCCGGCAACTAAAACCGCATGGACTGTCATATTGAGACAGTCGCCGCGCGGAATTTTGTTACTACCGGTGCTGATAACTTACGCAGCCAATTCGGAAGCCCCTAAAACACCGTTTAACAGGGGTTGATAATAAATAGTCGTCAAGTCTTGATGCGTACTTTATGCTTATCTCTTTTAACGACATAAGGTTTACCATTATGGACATCATTTACTTCTTATTACATTTGCTCAAAGACCCTTTGACCACACTGCAAGATTTTCTGGCGCATTACGAGATGTTCACTTATGTGATTATAGCGACAATCATTTTTGTCGAAACAGGCTTAATCGTGATGCCGCTGCTGCCCGGCGATTCTTTACTCTTTGCGGTGGGTTTGTTGGCTTCGTCAACGGGAAAACTGGATATTCAAATCATCATTCCGCTGCTCATCGGTGCGGCTTTACTGGGCGATAATGTCAACCATTTCATCGGCAAGCATTTTGGCAATTTCGTCAAATCCCGAGAACAAATTTTATTTTTTAAGCGCGAATACATTACCCAAACCGAACAATTCTACGAAAAACATGGCGGCAAAGCTGTTATTATTGCCCGCTTTATCCCCATTATCCGCACGATTGCGCCTTTTGTGGCCGGGGCGGGCAGCATGAAATACGCCAAATACATTACTTTTTGCATCATCGGCGCTACCTTATGGGTTACCAGCCTTAGCTTGGCGGGATATTTTCTCGGCTCAAATGAATGGGTCAAACACAATTTCGAGAAAATCGTTTTGGCCATTGTTTTCGTATCGATCATGCCGATGATTTGGCAGTTTGCAAGAGTTAAACTGCTGAAACAAACGCAATCCATCTAAGTCTTTCACGTTCTACGCACGTACGGCTATGGCCGCTTTATCCGGTTTTGAGCATAACAAACGCAGCATCAATGTTTAAAAAATCAATACTTTCTCTATTTTCATTCAACAGTCACGAAGACAGCCTGTCTAAGCGTCATTTAACACCTTCGGGTAACAAGGAGAGTCCGGTAGTGCCGCAAAAGCCAACGTTATCCGAAACCTTAACCGACGTAGAACAACCCCGCGTTATCGGTGGCTTATTATTGGTTTTAGTGCTGCTGTTGCACTTATGGCTGGGGTCTTGGTTGTTAAAGCCGGACCCGCATCCCCAAACGCCGGCACCGGTGATTATGGAAGTCTCGCTACTTTCCACGCCGGCTCAGCAAGCCCCGGCGGTAACTCCACCTGCCCTACCAAAACCTGAACCGCCGAAAAAGCAACCCGTTCCAAAACCGGTCCAGAAGCAGGTCAAGAAAACACTGCCGCATATTCCTAAACAGGCGGAACTGCCGAAGCCGCAACCTATTGTTGAAGCAAAACCGCCGCTTCCTAGTCCTCCTGCCGCCCCGGTAACGCCGGTTTTCACACCGCCTGTTGTCAGTCGTCCTGCGCCTGCTGTCGTCAGCAATGAGCCGAAAATCAGCACCGGTGTCGTTCCATTGCAACGGATTCCGCCTAAATACCCGTCTCGTGCCGCCGACCGTCATATCGAAGGCTGGGTTAAAATCGAATTTACTATCACCACTAACGGCTCCGTTGAAAACGCCGTCGTTGTTGAGGCGGAACCGGCTGAAATTTTTGATGCCGCCGCGCTGAAAGCTATTAACCAATGGACATTTAAAGAAAAAATAGTTAACGGCGTGGCGGTTGAACAGCGCGCGGTTCAGACCCTGCAATTTAAATTGACCAGATGATTAAAAACCTAAAAAACTATCACCACGAAGACACGAAAGACATGAAATAAATCAGCCTGTTGTATTAGGCGTGCCGCGCGCCAAAGGGTTTAATCACGAAGTAAGGCAACTCGCAATAAATAAACTGCACAATGAATCAACCAAAAATACGACTGCATGGATGCAGGAGGTAGAGCAACGCAGGAGCAGTTGCCGAGAACGCAGATAACGCAGATGATTATGATAAACGCGGATAAACCATGAAAAATCTGCGTTAATCATAACTATCAGCGTTATCTGCGTTCCATTGTATTTGTGGTTTATTTTTTGCCAGTTACCTAAGGTGTATTTTAAGCCCGAAGAAGGCGCGCACGGCACGGTATCTACGGCTGTTCCGCCTAAAAATGGAAGCCCCGTTTATATCGCTTCGAATATAAGCGTGCTTTTCCTGGATTCATTGATTTATTTTAAATCGTATAGCTTGAGTTTTATTTCTCTTCGTGTCTTCACGGTGAATAAAAAACTTTAATCGCCTGTAATTAATAGCGAGTTACGATAGGTTTGAGACCGAATTCCTGAATTTTATTTTGAATACCTAAAAAGGAGACTTTAATGCCCAACCATATTTCACCGGAAATTATTATCGACGGTACTTTATACACTTTGCTGGCTTTTTCGGTGGCGACATGGACACTGATTTTGTTCAAAACCTGGCAATTCACCAAGAATAGTTATTATAACCGGCGATTTAATCAGGCGTTTTGGGACGCGCCCGATCTGGAACAGGCAAAAAACCTGCCCGCCGAGACAGCTAAAGGCCCGCAAGCGCGCATTGCCCGGCGTGGGTTTGCCTGGATCATCGAAAGCCGGCAAGCTGCCGGCAAGAACCTCAAATATTGCGGTGTTCCGGCCGAATTGCTGGAACACGCACTGCTCGTTCAAATGCAGCAAGAGCAACACGCTATGGAAAGCGGCCTGACCTTGCTTGCAAGCATCGGCAGCACTGCGCCGTTCGTCGGCTTGTTCGGTACGGTTTTAGGCATCATGCACGCGATGCATGACATCACGGCAAGCGGCTCGACCAGCCTGGATGTGGTCGCAGGCCCTATCGGCGACGCTTTGGTCGCCACCGCAATCGGTATCGCGGTCGCCGTGCCGGCAGTGTTGGCTTATAACTTTTTCTTACGCCGCGCCAAACAACAACGTGCCGGTTTAGAAAATTTCGTGGTCAGTTTTATGCACATCGCCTTAAGCGCGAATGCTATCGATAAGGAGTAACTATGGCTTTTAAACCGCAATCGGAAGACGAAGGAGCGATGAGTGAAATTAACGTTACGCCCCTTGTCGATGTCATGCTGGTGCTGGTGATTATCTTGTTGGTAACCGCGCCGCTACTCACGCAATCGGTGCATGTGACCTTGCCGAAAACCGCCGAAACCACAGCGGATGTTAAAGAGCAGCCGTTACAATTGGGCATTGATGCGCAGGGGGGCATAACATTGAATAAGCTTCCGCTCGCCGATCTTAACGCATTAGAAACGGCATTGAAGGCCGAGCTGTTAAAGAATCCTGAAATCGGCCTGCATTTATACGCCGATCAAGATGTCGTCTATGCCAAAGTCGCCGAAGTTATGGCCACGGTGCAACATGCCGGGATCGCTAAAATAGCGTTCGTGACCGTGGAGCAGTAGAGTTGTAGGTTTGGGAGCATAAACGAAGGCTAAATCAAGTTGAGCAAGCCGCTGTAATAAAGTCGTCAAAAAGTAAAGTTATACTTTTTGGCTATGAAAAAAGAAAAAATTAAAAAACATAAGCTTCTGCTCCGGCACCTAACTCTTGACGATTACGACAATATTGCGGTTTTAATGGAGCACGTCTACGGTAATTTGGGCGGCGCCTGGAAGAAAGACCAGTACGCTTCGCAAATTACCCGCTTTCCTCAAGGCCAGATTGTCATTGAAGATAATGGCCAGTTAGTGGCTGCCGCATTAAGTATGGTTGTTGATTATGCCCGCTTTGGCGATGTCCACACCTATGCTCAAATTACCGGTGATGGTTATCTGACCCATCATAATCCGTTGGGCGACACTTTGTATGGCGTCGATATTTTTGTCCATCCAAAATACCGGGAGCTACGCTTAGGCCGACGATTATATGACGCGCGCAAAGAATTATGCCGGAATCTGAATCTGCGCCGATTTATTGCCGGAGGCCGAATTCCCGGCTATGCCAAATATGCCGATACATTAACGCCGGTGCGTTATATCGAAGAAGTCAAAAATCGGGAAATTTATGACCCGGTGCTTTCATTTCAGCTGTTTAACGGCTTCCATGTCCGTAAAGTGTTGACCGGTTATCTTCCTGTCGATGCCGATTCGAAAGGGTTTGCGACGCTGCTTGAATGGGTCAATCTTGATTACGTAGAAAAAATGCCTTCAATCGGCGGCTCCAAAAGCATCATCCGTTTAGGCGTTGTGCAATGGCAGATGCGCACATTAACCAGTGTCGAAGAGTTGCTCAAGCATGCCGAATTTTTTATTGATGCGGTAGCTGGTTACCATGCCGATTTCGTACTCTTTCCCGAATACATGAGTGCGCCGTTGATGGGCTTGTTTAATGATAAAAGTCCTCCCGACGCCATTCGCGCCTTAGCGGGTTTTACCAGTGAGATAAGAAACGGCTTATTGGAGATGGCCATGTCTTACAATATTAATATTATTGCCGGCTCTATGCCCGAATATAGCGCCCATGAACTCTATAATGTGTCGTGGCTGCTCCGGCGCGACGGCACTTTTGAAGCCCAATACAAAATCCATGTCACCATTGATGAAGTCAGTTGTTGGGGGGTTCAGGGCGGGGATGCGTTAAAAGTGTTCGATACCGATTGCGGCAAGATCGCGGTATTGATTTGTTACGATTCCGAGTTTCCCGAACTTGCCCGCTTGGCGACTATCCAAGGTGCGCAAATAATTTTTGTGCCGTTCTGGACCGACACCAAAAACGCTTACCAGCGGGTGCGCTATTGTTCGCAAGCCCGCGCCATTGAAAATGAATGCTTTGTCGCGATTACCGGCAGTGTCGGGAATTTACCGTATGCGGAGAACATGGACATTCAATATGCGCAAGCGGCCATTTTTAGTCCCAGCGATTTTTCCTTTCCACATGATGCGATTTTGGCGGAGGCGACACCTAATACCGAAATGACGCTAATTGCCGATGTTAATCTGGATTTATTAAAACAAGTGCGCACCCGCGGCGCCGCTCAAAATCTGGCAAATCGACGCCCTGATTTGTATCGCTTGGAGTGGTTTTAAGTCATTTCAGCATTAAATTGATTAAGCGTGGAATACAGATAATAGGGACTAAAAGTTTTTATTCACCGAAGGATAAAATTCCGCGTCTTTCGTGGTGAATTTTTAATCAACGCCTTGTATGGCTGCCCGTTACTAATGAGAGGTTTTAACTCAAAAATCTCCAGTTTATCCATGTCATCTGTGCTCTATTTTCCAACCGGCGAATGATTTGGCACTAACCGGTTCGTCATTTCTTAAAAAGCCGCCCAATCTGTCTAAAACCAATCGTGGCATGCCGGAAAAACCTAACATACTGTCGAATAAGTAAATTAAATAATTGGCGCTTTTTATGCTTTAAAAATTATGAATCCAAACAACTTATTTTTGAGCAATATAGAGATCACTCGGCAAAATACCACCTGATTAGCAAGCTGTTTCAGCCAGAGTGTTGTAGGGGCGGGCCTTGTGCCTGCCCACAGGGCAACCACAAGGGATTGCCCCTACGGTCATAGGTGTTCATGCCGATAGGGCAGTGCTAGCTGAAACATCTTACTAATCAGGAAAATTATTAAAAAAGCAGGGTTGTTGCCGATTGACAGAGATTTAATAAACAAAAGTGCCGGTCGATAACAAAATAAAGAATGTTAGTGACTAAGCATAAATTAATAAATTCGACTTGAGGACATGATCATGAAAAACATAGCATGGATATTCAACATCATTGTTCAACTGACATTAATGATAGTGCTGCTTTTTGATCGTATGGCTTATCTGCACTGTGTTGACCTTGAGAGCTAGTTAACCCTTTAATCCCCTTTTTCACAAAGAGCGGAGCCGGAGCCAAGCAGGTTGTTCGCTTCGACCCCGCTCCGGACCGCTTAAGTCAACAGCGTTGCCGATGAACTTGAAGAACGGCGAGGTTTTTCAGTCGACTCTTTCGGTCCGATACCGATAAATCAGTATAGTTTTCGACCAATAGTCAGGCGGTAATCCGGCTTTTTGCTTTAAATGCCGTAAAAATTGCTCAGGTTCCGGCAATGACTCCCAAACCGACGGCAAAAAAGTGCCGCGCCGGTTGCCCTCTTGTAAAATCAGGCCGTCAATGCCGGGTTGCAATTGAGACAATAAATCCTGTTCGGAACTAAACGATACCGGCTCAGCAGGCGTGAGTATCGACAAATGTATTTTCAGGTCATCCAATTCACCGGCATCCAGCGGTGGAAAGCGCCGGTCTTTAAAAGCGGCTGAAAATGCATTTTCAGCAATATCTTCGGCCAACGGTCTAACCGCTTCCAGCATGCCGATGCAGCCGCGCAATTGGTGATTTATCTCTAAGGTAACAAAAGTGGCGCGCAGCTCGGTCAATTCTTCCGGATAATCGTCCAGGTTGATTATTAAGGGCCGACCTGTTTGCAAACCATGCTCAATGGAGCTTTTCGCCAAATCCAGCAGTAATTGCCGATGCGCATTATTCAATGACATAAGCACCGTAGCCTACTACGCGAGCTTTATCTCCGGCGGTGTCGCCGGAGTTGCGCAGATCAATGGTGGTAATTGACAGTGATTTTTTCCGGGCCAGTTTTAACAATCCGCTGACAGGCACTTTACCGCAGGCGGATTCTGAGGCGAGCCGCTCATACTGCAACTGTTCTATCGTTTGGCTGGTTGATTTATCCATCTGCTGAGCAGTTACATAATCATGATAATGGCTCAGATCGGAACTGATCACAATCAGCGTTTCATCACCTCCCCACAGCGCATCAAGCACTTGGCTGACTTGCTCCGGCGAGGCATCGCCGGCCACAATAGGCACAATTTCAAAGTTATCCAGCACTTCCTGTAAAAAAGGTAAATGCACTTCCAGGCTGTGCTCATAGGTATGCGCCTGCTCTATGTATTCGACAAAGGGCAGCCGGACTATAGCCTGCACTGCCGTCTGATCGACATGGACATCACCTAAAGGCGTAGTAAATGTTTCCGCTCTGCTCACGGCCAAGCCCCTGAAGGCGACGCGGTGAGAAGGGCCGATAAGCACCACGCGGGTTATCCGGTCATGGGCTTTTTTTAGCCGTGCATATGCCGTGGCGGCGATCGGACCGGAATAAATATAGCCGGCATGAGGTGCGATGATGGCTTTGGGAACTTTTTCATCGCTTGCCGCATCATTCAAATACTGATCCAGCATCAGATGGAGTTGTTCCGGATTCGCAGGATAAAAAGAACCTGCTACGGCGGGTTTTCTATTCATTAGCGTGTCCTGTTATTTAATCCTTACAACTGCATGAAGCAAACAGCAATTGCCGGAAAGATTCGGTGGCGGTTATGAAGTCTCAGTCCGCAAGATAGTAACACTTAATTGTGACAATATGAAAAGCACTATACACTGCAATCCAACACCCTATCGGTGGGGCGGCATGATAGAGCCAAAGTTATTAGGCATCTATAAGTATCATTACTTAAGTCTATGAAAATGGTTTATTTTATCCCGTTAATAAGTCATGCTGGAAAAATAAACATCCATAAACCAAAAACACTGCTCGCCCCTTATGTATGTAAATAATAAAGTCATTTAAAGTGGCGGTTTATTAACGGAACCAGGAGAATAGTCATGACTGATTTTGTTACCAAAGATACCGTAAGAACTCATTACTGGCACGTTCTGGCAGACGGTCGTGTGCAATGCGACCTTTGCCCCAGATTCTGCAAGCTGCATAAAGGCCAGCGCGGCCTGTGTTTTGTCAGGCAGAATCTGGACGACCGGATCGTCATGACCAGCTATGGCCGCTCCAGCGGCTTTGCTATTGATCCTATTGAAAAAAAACCACTGAACCATTTTTTACCCGGCACCTCGGTATTTTCTTTTGGCACCGCCGGTTGCAATCTGGCCTGCAACTTTTGCCAAAATTGGGACATCAGCAAATCCAGAGAAATGGATACCTTGATGAGCCAAGCGTCGCCGGACGCGATTGCCCGGGCGGCACGGGATCATGGTTGCCACAGCGTCGCTTATACCTATAACGACCCGGTGGTTTTTCATGAATATGCGATTGATACCGCTCAGGCCTGCCGTAGTTTGGGCATAAAATCAGTGGCGGTTTCCGCAGGTTATGTTTGCGCGGAACCCAGAGTCGAATTTTATCAATGGATGGATGCCGTCAATATTGATTTAAAAGCCTTTTCCGAGCACTTTTATTACAAAATCGCCGGCGGCCATCTGCAACCGGTATTGGAAACGATTAAATATATCAAGCATGAAACCTCGGTCTGGCTCGAACTGACCACCCTGATTATTCCCGACGAGAACGATTCCCAAGCGGAGCTGGAAGCCATGACCCAATGGGTTTTCGAAAATCTGGGACCGGATGTGCCGATACATTTTACCGCCTTTCACCCTGACTGGAAGATGCGCGACAAACCGCCTACGCCGCATTCATCCTTATTAAAAGCCCAGGCTTGTGCTGTAAAAAATGGTCTGCATTATGCCTATGTAGGCAATGTGCATGATAAATCCAAAGGCAGCACCTATTGTCACAATTGCAAAAAATTACTGATAGGCCGTGACTGGTACGAGTTGTCCGATTGGAATCTGGATGCGTCGGGAAATTGCCGCTTTTGCGGCGAACGCTGTGCCGGGGTATTCAAGCCAAAACCGGGGACTTGGGGGGCAAAGCGGCAAGCGGTTATTATGAAGTGATCGGAACTGAATAATAGATTTTATGCATAATAAGGATTGAACAAAATGAGAATGCGTAACTTCTGTTTTTTTAGGCAAAAAAAAGGAGGGGTTTGAAGCCCTCCTTTTTTTTGGATTTGTTTTTAAGCGCTTAGCTTAGAAACCTATACCGAGGTAACCGCCGGCGGTAACGCCATCAGTTCTAACACCATCCACATCATCGGCAGAATAGTGATAACGGGCATCAGCACCGACATAAAGATCTTTCCAGATTTTGTAGTCAGCACCGGCGCCAAACTGCATACCTGGATTCAATACAGTAATAGCATCAGAGGGAGGGCTGATCACGTTTATTTCAAAGCCTACAGGAATGACCCAAGGTCTGAATGCACTGCCTTTGAAGAATTTTACTTTTGGAGAAGCCGCTACAGTCAACTGATTGACAGTTGCAGTTTGGGTGTTGGCGACAGGTAAATTAAAGCCTAATGAATTTACTACGGCTACTTCGTTAGCAGACAGGCCGTTATTTTGTTTTTCGCCAAGTTGTCTGTAATCAACCAATAGTTCAGCCAAAACTTCCGTTTTATCCATAAGACCAAACAAGTTATCGTTCAGGCTGAAATCAAAACCAGCGCCGAAATACCATGAGTCTTGATCGCCTATGCCGTTGCTGCCAGTTAAGCCTTGAGTTAAGCCGTTTCGGTTGCCAAGTCCTGTGCCTGCGATTGTTGTAGGATCCAACGTACCGCCTCTATTAGCATTGGCATGACCATAACCGCCACGGAAGAATACCATGTTGTCTTTGCTTTTTTTGCTTTCTGCCGGAGCCGATTTAACCGAGGTCATCCACTGATCCAGTTCCTGAACTTTCTCGGCTTCTGCGCTGGAAGCAGGACGGTTCACTTCCGCTCTTAAACGACTTAATTCAGCCTGCATGGCCTGAAGTTGCGCTTCCAATGCGTCTGCTTTATTGCTTGCCGCTTCTGCAACGCGATCCGCTTTTGAGTGCGCCATCGCTTGCGGAGACACCAATGCACCGGTCATTGTTAATGTTGCTGCCGCAATGCCCAGCGCGAGTTTAGTTTTATTGATCATTTTTATCCCCCTCATGAGGTTGTTATTTTACAAAAATTTGCTTTAATACAACAAAGCTCATCTTCCGGGCGTAATAGTAGCAGCTAAAGCAAATCCCTACAAGTTTTAAAGTCATTTTTTTGATATTAATTAATCCTTATGAATCAATAACTATAGAGATAATCTTAACTTTTAACATATGATTGTGTGCGAAAAACAACAAACTATTCAACTTATACATCCAAGCCACAGTTAAAATTCTCCGCACTGTTCGCGGTATAATGAAACCAGAAAACGACCGCAACCCTTCAATTGGTATTTACCGTTACCCATGACCTCAACCCCAGACATCACCCTCATCGGCGGCGGTATTATCGGCCTGCTCACTGCCCGCGAGCTTATTAAAGCCGGCGCCTGCGTCAGTATTATTGAAAAAAATGAATTAGGCCAAGAGTCGTCCTGGGCCGGTGGCGGTATTTTGCTGCCGCTTTATCCCTGGCGACAAGCGGATGCGATTACCCGATTGGTGCTGCAAAGCCTGAAATTGTATCCGGCTTTAGCTTCGCAACTGAGCGCCGAAACGTCGATAGACCCGGAATGGACTCCCTGCGGCTTACTGATCGCTAAAAATCCCGACTTTACTGCGGCGGTTAATTGGTGCGACGCTAACGATATTTTATGCCAACCTGCCGATGCCGGTTTTTTCGACACACTTAACACGCTACCCGACCGGCCGCTTTGGCTGCCTGAGATCGCCCAAGCGCGCAACCCGCGGCTGGTTAAATCCCTGAAACAAGACCTGATTAATAAAGGCGCCACGCTGATAGAGCATTGCGAGCTAACCTCAATTAGCCTCAACAATAACGTTATTACCGCGATCAATACCACGTCCGGCCGATTCCCGGTTAATCAATTGATTATTTCGGCCGGCGCTTGGACGGGGCGTTTGTTTCGGCAATTTTTTCCTA
>JAUGSS010000018.1:0-60754 GCA_044426515.1 Methylococcaceae bacterium
TCAATGCCAAGATTTTTGCTGATACGATCCAAATTATCGAAATTCAGCACTTTAATTGTGCCGCCGCTGTTATGTAGCGTGATGGTGAGCGCGTTCTGAACCAACGACAACGTATCGCCATCGGTGGTTTTAAAGACATTGGCCGGATCGTCCTTGCTGTGCCTGGCAACCAGTAAGTGGTCGTTGACTATGAGCTTGCCTAAATGGTCTTCATCATTAATTTCATCGTTGCCATCACCGGTGTGGTAAACATAGGTATCGAAGTCTTGGCCGCCTTCGAGGGTGTCATTGCCTTGACCGCCCTCAAGGGTATCGTTGTCTGCTCCGCCGGTAAGTTTATTATTGGCGTCATTGCCGGTCAATTTGTCTGCACCGCTGCCGCCGATGGCGTTTTCTATCCAATTATTCTCTTGGTCTTTAACTTGGTAGGCGATGGCGATTTGCTGTTGGCTGGTACTTTCGTTCTTACCGACAAAGCTGAAATGGCCGGGGCGAAGGTCGATGGTGACGGTATCGCTTTGTTCATGGGCATCAATGGTGTCATCAGTGCCGCCATTGTCCCATATCGCTTGAATGGCATCGGCGCCGGTTTTGAATTTGTAGGCTTTATCGCCAGTATTATTAACGACTGGATCGGTTGTATTAACGCCATACAAGGTTTGGATCGCCAAAATGTCGTAGAGCATAGGTTTGGAGGGCGTCCACCAGCCGCCAAATTTAGCATCATATTTCACTATAACGGAATATTTGGTATTGGCGTTTTCTGTCAGAAAAAGTCCGACATCACCGGCGTTATAGGGAACCGGATGTTCCAATCCTAACGCATGCCCCAGTTCATGAAGGATGGTCATATAGAGCCCGGAATTAGTAAAGCGACATTTGAAATACCCTTACCCTGGCCCTCTCCCGCAGGAAGAGGGAGCTTTGCCGCTTTACCAACTGCGGACTCTATATAACATCGCCACGGTTCAGGTCGTTATTAAACGAGTTATTGGGATTGATAAAAATATCCACCCCGACACCACTTACAAGTGTAGGTTTTTTCACTCACGGCGCATCCACCACGCAAGCAGCGAAAGATGCCTCGCAGCTATCGAGCAGTCTGGGCCATGCTTCCGGTCGTCCGGGCTTGACGGGAAGAAGCTGATGGTTAAGCAAAGCCGCAATAATCAAAGACCAACCGTGTTGGAAAATGCCCACTATCCGCCAGCGTTTTCCACGCCGCCGTACCGCGTCAGGAACCGAAAGTTCTTTGATGTCTAACGGCGTGTCGGTTTGAGCTTCCGCTTCGCCACCGACAGACAACAGCCACCAGGTTACGATAGCAATCGCCATCCACAATCGCTCGGCCCGTGCCGGGGCACTCATACGTGTGTGTTGCCACTGCCAACCACTCCGCTTACTATGCTTGAAGCCCTGTTCTATCCAAGCTCTCAATCCGTACCAGCAGGCATCGGCGCATTCGGGTGCCAAATCGGTCAGCACCCGCCAAGGATCTTGATGTTCTTCGCCCCAGTAGCCCAGCAGCGTGCAGCGCAATTGGGACTTCTTGCCCTTAAATGCGGTTCCGCGTCCCTGCCAACGCAGACCCTTGGCTGGCAGCAAACGGGAAAACGGTTGCCAGTGAAACCAATGGTCGGGACGAAACCAGCCTTGCGTGTTAATGCGCAGAAATGGATGCCATTTCAGTTCGACGATGGCTTCAAACAACCACTTCCCGTATAAGCCACGATACGCTAATACGATGACTGTCCAGTCTTTGGGCACAAGACCTTGAAACCGTTTCAATAATGCCAGCCATTCCGGCTTCCAGGCCTGCTTCTCTTCAGCCTTTAAAACTTTCCAGGCAACGGGCACAGCACAGCCACGATACACAATACTGATAGCCAACACCACAAAACGATCCCCTAAACTTGTTGCATCCATGGCAATGGCTATCTGTTGACCCGACCAGCCATCCAATAGCCACGCCAGCCACGCTGCCCAACATTCGGTAACATCGAGTTCGTTACGCTGGTCTCCAGCTTTCGCACCCGCTTCACGGTAGGTATCTCGCAGCCTTTCACGCAACGTGTTGTACGACTGTCCCATGAGCGGTGCCAATACATCGGCCACAGCGGTTAAACTGCACGAGCGGGCAATGACCATGCCGAAACTCCACAATGCTAGGCCCAAAGCCTGCGGCTTGCTGAGCGACGGAAAACGCATGACAACGGTATCGATCCATGGGTACAGTTCTGGGTGGCGAGACATAGCGGTTGCTCCGGTAAAGAGATTTTGATGGCACTCATCAATTTACTGCAACTCTATGTCTCGTTACACTTTTATTTAAAAACCTACACTTGTAAGCCCCTCCACCGCCGCCTGTTGCCAAAATAAAGCCGCTGCCGAAAAAAACGCAACCCAAACCGACGCTGAAAAAAAGACCTGTCGTGCAGGAGCCTGCTGATTTTGCAGTGAAACCGCAAGTTCTTGAAGCGCAACCGGTTGCACAAAACAGCCAGACTGCGGGGGCATCGGCCAGCATAGCGCCGCCGACTAAAATAGAGCCGTTTATTGAAGCCAATATCAGCGCCGACTATTCGGAAAACCCCAAGCCCGACTACCCCTCTTTAGCAAAAAATAGGGGGTGGCAAGGTAAAGTGATGCTAAAAGTACAAGTTTCCGAAGAGGGGCAAAGCACCGCAGTCGAAATTGAACGCAGCAGCGGCTATGACATACTTGACGAGTCGGCCATTGAAGCCATTAAACAATGGCGGTTCACACCGGCCATGCATGGCGAAACGCCTATAGCCAGCTCGGTCATCGTGCCGATTATTTTTACTCTGGAAAATCAAGATCGTCGTGATTGAGTTCTAACTCGATATACATGACGGGGCTGTAAGCCCGGTGTCTCGCTGGGATTCGCAAACTCTGAATTGGGCAGGAGTGATAATGGCATAGTCTTTTCGTAAAGCTAATAGATCGCTATCGCCACTCACCCAATAATCAGCTTTTGCGGCAACAATGTTGCCGGCAGTCATTAGTGTCATGCTGTGTAATGCTTAGACCTTCGCGAGAGTGTGATGTTTCAGCATTATCTCGGAGATGCCGGGTATATTCTTCGCCGGATATAGCCTTAATTTTACTTTTCATCCAACTTGGCCTTAGGGCTTGTCCAAAAATAAGTGCAACAAGTTGTTCGCAATAACAAGATGATTTAATTGGACATTACATGCCAATGCGTAGCAGTTATTCACGGACAGGCCCTTAGCCGCTGTGGTCTCAGCCTGGATTTTCTCGATGGCCGCCCGCAACCGGGCTTGTTCGTCGTTTGCGGAATTGGCGATCAGCGAGTTATCGGCATTAGCCTCTTTAATCAGGCAGCCGTTATAGGCATTGGCTTTTTGCTGCCAATCATTGATTGCTTTAACGCTTTGGTTGTAAGCCTCAACGCTGCTCTGGTCAATAACCGGAACCACAGGTTCGATGCCACAGCCACTCGGCGACCAAGTTCCATTCGTGATTGTGCCCGCCGTGCCGGAGACAACCGTTAACATCATTGCCGCAGCAAAAAATAGTCGTTTTATCATTTTCGCTCCTTAAAATACTTTCAGATAGCTAAAGTCGATTGGGTGCATTGTTTATCCGCCGAGCGGAACGCCAGTTTATCCGGGTCTCGCTCCCGCCGCATACTATCGTCCAAACTTTATTACGCCTACACATCAACAATATTGCCCTGCACACCAAGCTGACGACCACGCCCACTGGAAGTTATAGCCGCCCAGCCAACCGGTCACATCCAATACTTCGCCAATAAAATAAAGCCCCGGTACGTGCTTGCTTGCCATGGTTTTGGAAGAAACCGCATCGCAGTCGACACCGCCGGAAGTCACTTCGGCGGTGCGGTAACCTTCAGTGCCGTTAGGTTTAATCGTCCAGCCATGAAGCCGGTCTGCAACCTGTTGAATCTGTTTATCCGACACATCCTGTAACGGCAAATCCAGTATATTCTCAGGCAAAAACACACCGATCAGCCGCCTGGGCAAATAGCCTTCCAAAATCGTTTTTAACTTGTTTTTGAGCTTTTGCCGGCGTTTCGATTTCAGCTCTGCTTCCAGATTTAGCTGCGGCAACAAATTAATCACTATTTCCTCTCCGGTACGCCAATAAGATGAAATCTGCAAAATTGCCGGGCCGCTCAAGCCTCTATGAGTAAACAATACATTTTCACTAAAACGCTGCCTTTTATTGCTGACTGTGCAAGGCACGGCAATGCCCGATAACGGCGAAAACTTTTCTTTGTCTTCCGGCTGCAAGGTAAACGGAACTAAGCCGGCGCTGGTAGGCCATACCTTAATGCCGAATTGCTCGGCAATCTTATAGCCCAAAGGTGTCGCCCCCATTTTGGGTATCGACAAACCGCCTGTCGCAACCACTAATGACTGGCAGGTAAAATTGCCGTTGTTGGTTTGAAGATGGAACCGGTCATTTAATCGTTCAATTGAATCGATGCCGGTACTCAGCCGGATAACCGCGCCAACCTTGGCGCATTCCGCCAATAACATATCCAGAATATCCCTGGCGCTTTCATTACAAAATAACTGCCCGTGATCCCGTTCATGGAAAGGAATTCGGTATCGCCCGATTAAGGCCAGAAAATCCCATTGGCTATAACGGCTCAACGCCGACTTGCAAAAATGCGGGTTATGCGAAATATAGTTATTCGGCTCAATGGAATAATTGGTGAAATTGCAGCGGCCGCCGCCGGACATCAGGATTTTCTTCCCGGCCTTGTTGGCATGATCCACAACCAGCACTTTACGGCCGCGTTTACCCGCCTCGATTGCGCACATCAGGCCCGATGCGCCTGCGCCGATAATAATGACATCGGTTTCAGTCATGATTTTCCATTAACGAAGTTATGAGTGATACGAAAAATAGCAACGAGAAACCCGCAGGAGGCTGTCTATCTCAACCCATGCGTCGCGCTCATATGCGGAGGCCTTATTCCGGCCTCCGCCCATTCAGCCATCGCTTCATAAGCACATACCCCGTCAAGGAGCCCCATACCATCATATACAGGCTGTGCAACAAAACTTCAAAGTTAAAACTATTAACATTTCGGGTGTAATCCCAAATGTCATCGGCCAAAGCCAGCGCTAACACCAAACAAAGCGCAAATTTAAGCCTGATCTTATGCGCATAAAAAACCCCGATTCCGAGAACCAGAAAGCCGGTAAAAAACCTCAGGCCGCTGTGAATTAACATTTCCGGGTCAAACGTATTAAGCTTAAACGCCGAATCGATAAAATACAGCAGGATGATGCCTGCGATGATGACGGTACTGACTAACTTCATGGTGACCTTCTTTAAATGCTACGCTTCATTGATGAGTTTTAATCCCGGCGGCAATGCCTCGCCAAAGACCTGTTTTTCTTCTTTTTCATCCAGCTCTTTCATCTGCTCGACCATGTCGATCCATGATGCAGGCGCTTTACTCAGCTTTAGTTTTTCGATGATTTGCATGCGCATAGTTTCGTCAATATCCCTTGCCCGGTCACCACTCATGCGAGCAATCAGTGTAGCAGCAAAGCCTGCCTGCGGGATTTTCTTCCAGTCTGCCGCCAATATCTGTTGTAACCATAGGCAGACGGTATCGGCAGGGATGACATTATGGCTGCTGCCATGAAACGGCATTCTTGCCCCGATACGGCCCACGGCCCACCAGGTTTGACTGGGCTCGCCGGCTTTTTCCAGGCGTTTTAACAGCCATTCGCCCAGTTGTATTTTCTTGGCAACCGGTAGGCGTTCCAAAACTGCGGCCAGCCGCACCATATCGTCGTAACCGCGATTCTTGATTTGCTTGGCGACGCCGGGTTGTCTTGCTGCCGCAGGATTCAGGAATTTTGCAATGTCGGCAAAAATCTTTTCCTGCGCCGCCGCATCCAGACCGCCTGCAATCCGCCGCCACAGCGTCCACCATTCGGTCCAGTTTTGGGTTTCGTTAACGAACTGGATGCCTTGCGGATAACTTTTCCATAACTGCTCGACGCGCCAGTCGTCCAGCGGATAACCAAAACCCGGACGTAAGCAAAAACCGGTCAGACTCAGCCAGATGCGCTCGTGATTTTCTGAGCGGCGCTGGTATTTTGCTCCTTCCAACAAGGTGCCGAACATGGCTCTTAATAGCGACGTGGTCCATTCGGTACGCGCGGCGCCGGTGATTCTTTCCAGATCGGCGCGCAGGTTTTTTACCGCTTTGGGGTCAACCTGCTTGGATTTGGCGCCGAAAATGGTCTGTATCTGTTCGGCGACCTGATTAAAATTAGCGGGCAAACCCGCATCCGTCGGCAAAGCCGCCGCTTTTTTCCTGATTTGAAACTCAACATCCCAACGCCGGCTGCTGTCCGCAACGGCAATACATTGAATTTTAAGCGTACCGACTTCAGTTTGGGTAACCGCCAATTCAACGATGACCTCGGCGTTCGGACTGCTATCATCGCCTTCGAATGCCACCGCCAGCGGCGGCAGGGAATGAAACAAGTCGGTAATTTCGGTGACATCGCCCGGTTTGAAAACGCCGTCTCCAGACAACGAAACCAAGTGAAAGCGCACCGGCACGCCTAAACGCAACGCAAAACGCCGGTCTTTCAAGATGACTTCATCGCCCTCTTCACTGCCTTTGGGCAAGATGCAGATGCCTTGCTGTTTGATAGCATCGTCGGTCTCGACCAGCAGGAAATAACTGCGCGCCGAGCCGCCGCCGATCTTAAGCTTTTTGTCCCGCCTCGCAATCGCATAACTGACCGCTCCGAAAGCGACGGACAGTTCGGGGTGCTTGTTTTCCAGCAATACCGGCGGACTGGTGCGCCATGACCGGATTAAATCGACAAGGCGCTGGGTAATCGGCTGACTGCGAAATACACCGCCGTTAAGCAACACGGCATCGGGTACGCTGCTTTCGCCTGGTATCGCCATGGAGGCTGTGTATGCCGCAGGCCTGCCGGGAGCAGGAGCGGCGAAGGCCTCGCGGGAGGCTGCATTGTGCAGCTTTAAAAATGCCGCGATATGCTTGCTGACCGCAGGTTCTGCCGCATACGGCAAACCGAACTCGACCACGCCGCTACGTTTTCTGTCGGGCAAATCATTAAGGCCTGATAACGGGAAAAAACCATCCAGCGCAATTTGCCTGACTTCATCCTTAGACAACGCCACAGAACGGGAACTGCCGATCAGTTTAGAGCCGCCGCCCAGCAAGGTGACGTTAATTTGTTCCGGCGCATCGTCTGCCAACAGGCGTTCTTTAGCGATTCGGCATTGTTCGATCAGTTGCGACAAGTCCGCCGCCGACAGGCGTTTTTCAGCATTGCCTAAGCGGCTTTCGGCAAGATGCGCCAAGGCCAGGTCGATATTATCGCCGCCGAGCATTAAATGGTCGCCAACGCCGATGCGGGTTAATTTAGGCTCCTGTTCGCCCTGCTCTACTTTGATCAGCGTTAAATCGGTGGTGCCGCCGCCGACATCGCAAACCAGCAGCAAATGCACATTCGCCAGCGCTTGTTTAATGCTGCCGGCATGGCGCCTCAACCAATCGTAACAAACCGCCTGGGGCTCTTCCAACAGCCGCACTTTATGTAACCCTGCCAGCCGTGCGGCCTCCAATGTCAGGGATCTGGCCGCCTCATCGAACGAGGCGGGAACGGTAATCACAATGTCCTGTTGTTCCAGCGGCGCATCGGGAAATTTATGTCCCCAGACCGTGCGAATATGCAACAAATAACTGGCGCTGGCCGCAATAGGTGAAACTTTGCTGACGTCATCGCTGCTGCCCCACGGCAGGATGTCGGCGCCATGGTCAACCGACGGATGCGACAGCCAGCTTTTGGCGCTGGTAACGAATCGCCCCTTGGTTTTGGCGCCCAGCAAACGAGCAGCTTCGCCGATGACGGCGGTTTCGTATTCTGCCGGCGTTCCGCTGGGAAACGACAGATCGGCCTCGGACAATTCGCCGCTTGCAGGGTGATAACGCACCGACGGCAACAACGGTCTTGCCGCAACTTGGCCGGGAGCGATCAACTGCTCGATTTGGAAGATTTGTATTTCCTGATGGGTATTATCGGCTTTGGCGTAAGCGACAACGGTATGCGTTGTGCCGAGATCGATACCGACTAGATAGTTTGTTGTGGGATTTTGCATGGTGTTATTGCGATTTTATGATTCTAAACGATCGAAAATATTTCGACCTGTACGATTTAGGCGATTTATCCACGAAAGCCAAAGGTATAGGCACCTCTACGACTGCATGGACAGACATTTGCTCCTCGGCACGAAATAAATCAGCCTGTTGTATTGAACAAGGGCGTGCCGCGCGCGCCAATGGGTTTAACAACAAAATTAAGTGTATTTTTAACCCCGGAAAAGGCGCGCACGGCACGCCTACTACTGTCCCGCCTAAAAATGAAAACCCTATTTTATATATCTTCGAATATAAGCGTACTTTTTGTGGATTAATCGATTCATTCTAAGCGCACAGGTCGAAATATTTTCGATCCATCTCTTTCCTTTGTAACTGCCGAATAGCTACCTTAATTTATATCAGGCAGAGGGTAACAAAATAGGGTTTACCCGGCATCGGCCGGCAAAAAAGGATACACGAAATGTTTTAGAATTACATCCTACGAAGGCGGTAAACAGCCTTGATAGGATAAAAGGCGACTTGGTATTAACTTTGCCGACCCCGCACAAACAGGAAATCGGCGTTGATTTATTGAAAAGGTTGTTAAGACAAGCCGATTGCTTGGCGGAATCCGCAAGTCCTCAATAATGAGGATAGGTGAAGTTGCTGTAGTTTCCTAATCCGTATATCGGCAGGAAATCGCTTAACAGGTAGACCTTGAAAAGCCGCTGCCGTTTCTTTATTAGCAACGGTTTTAATCATGGCTTTATAGTATCGCCAAGCGTTTCTTTATTGTTGAAGGCGTAAAGACATCTCCAGGCTCAAGCCACATCATGATACCAATCCAACAACTCTTCCCCGCCCCAGTTTTCCGCATCGCCGGGGATATGTTCATCCGTTTGATAAAGCGTCATCTGTCCGGGTTTTGGCGAACTGACCAATAAACTTTCCGCATAATCAATCGAACAGCCTTGTTTGCCGGTTTCGTCTTTTAGCCATTGCGCCGCCATCGCTATGGCGTCTGTCCGGGTTTCGCCAAAGCCGAAGACGGCATAATCGTGTTGCACATATAAAATAGTCATTGCTGCTCCCAAACTGGTTAAATTTGCTTCATGGTAATATCCAAAGTCAAAATCCGGTAAGCGATTTGCCTTGGCGTCATATTCAGCAGGCGCGCGGCTTTGGCTTGCACCCAGCCGCTTTGTTCTAAAGCGGCAATGACCCGCTCCCGGTCATCCATGTTTTCATCGTTAAAATCAATCGCGGGCGCTTTTTGCGGTTTAAGACTGATAGCGGTGCCGATTTCATCTTCCAGGCCGGTGCTGACCATCACATCGCGATCGATGATGCCGTTTGGGCTCATGATTGCGGCGCGCTCCAGCCGGTTTGCCAGTTCGCGGACATTGCCGGGCCAGTTGTGTTTCATCAATATGCGTATCGCGCTTTCCTTGATTTCCAAAGGCCGACCGCCTTGCTGCTCTGAAATCCGGCCGAGCAGGAATTCGGATAATTGCGGAATATCCTCGGTCCTGTCGCGTAAGGCAGGCATGTGAATCGGCATGACATTAAGACGGTAATACAAATCTTCCCTGAACTCGCCTTTAGTCACTTCTTCTTCAAGATCGCGATTGGTCGCGGCAATGATGCGCACATTCACTTTGATGGTTTGGGTGCCGCCAACCCGTTCAAATTCGCCTTCCTGCAATACGCGCAGCAGTTTAGCCTGGAACGATGCGGTGATTTCACCGATTTCATCAAGGAACAAGGTGCCGTTATCGGCTAATTCGAAGCGCCCTTTGCGTTGGCTGACAGCGCCGCTAAACGCGCCTTTTTCGTGGCCGAATAGTTCGGATTCCAATAAGGTGTCGGGTAAGGCCGCGCAATTGAGTTTTAAAAAAGGCCCGCCGGAACAGCCCGAGTTAAAGTGTATCGCATTGGCGACCACTTCTTTACCGGTACCCGATTCGCCGCGAATTAATACCGTGGTATTCCATTTGGCAACCTGACGGATTAAATCGAACACTTTTAGCATCGGCGACGAATGGCCGATGATATTTTCAAAGCTGTAGTTTTTGATCAACGCCTGTTTGAGTTGATCCCGTTCACTGAGCAGATGGCGTTGTTTGCGTTCGATGCCCCGCAGCATTTTGACGCTTTGCGCAATCAGGTTGGCAATCATCTCCATAAATCGCGCGCGTTCGCCCAGAAACAGGCTGTTATCCGGCTGGGCGGCCAGCACGCCGATGGTGTCGCCTTCTTCTATATAAATAGGCGAACCGATAAAAGGCAATTCGGGATCGTACAAGCCCAGACGGCCTAAAAAACGCGGTTCTTCAGACACTTTTTCAATAACGATGGTGCTGCCCTCATCCAGTATGGCTCCCATCAAGCCTTCGCCGGGATTATAGCGGACCGGCTCGGTGAATTTACCGCCGCCGTTGGTATGGACGACACTGACTATCATGCTGTTACTTTCAATTTCCCGCAGGGTGATCATGCCCGAACGCATACCCGATCTTTTGTGCAGTATCTCCAATACCGCCTGTAATTTGGCGTGCAAATCGTGGGTACTGTTTAATACCTGACTGATGATATACAAGGTATCAAGTTCAGCTTCGATCAGTTGTAATCGTTTAGTCATTACTCTATCCCCTTAGGTACTTGTCTGCGCAGAGGAAAACTGATTTTGAACCGGCAGCCCTGAGCACAATCCGGGTCTATTTCAATAAATCCCTGATGCTGGTTGACAATTTCCTTTGCCATGACCAGCCCCATACCGGCTTGATTGCCGCCCATCGGACGCGTGGTGTAAAAAGGTTCAAATACTTTTGCCCGCTTTTCAACCGGGATGCCCGATCCGCTGTCTTCAATGCTGACATGAATCAAATCGGCATCAATATCGGTGGTAATTTTAAGCCGCTGCTCTGCGCCACCCGACTCGCAGATGGCATCGATCGCATTGTCGACCAATTGCTTGAACAATATGCGCAGACGATTTTCAGACCCCAGCATGGCCGGTAACTCAGCCAGCGGTTGCCAATGCACCTCTATGTCGTTACTCCAGATCCGTTGGTTGGTGAGCAACAGCACTTCATGCAGAATCTGGTTCAGGTTGACCGGAATAACGGCCGTTTGCAGAATCTCGGGTATGCATTTTTGCATGGTCGTCACCGCTTCTTCGCCGGATTGCTGAATCTGTTGCAAGATCTGCAACAGTCCGGCGTGCTGATCGTCACGCTTATGCCGTAGAATCTGTTCGGCCGCCCTAATTTGGTTCATCGGCATTTGAATTTGGTGCATTGCGCCGAGCAAGGTTTCCCGAATACCGCGCACCCGTTCATCCTCAGCCATGACCGTTTTTAGGGTCTGAACATGCAACTCCTCCATTTGTCTGCGTTGTCTCGTAATATCCGTTAACGTTAAAATCAGGTACTGTTTGGATGCGTTCTCAAAAAAGGCGTCGGCATTGACTTCATTTTCTACAAACCAGTTGCCGGCACAAGAAAACCACCGGACGCGCTGACTACCCTTGCTTTCCACCCTGAATTCGCGGTGATTAAAACCTTGTTCCTTGCTTCGTAGTTGCGACCATAAATCGCCCATTTCCTCCCGTAACAAGTGTAAAAAATAAGTGGCAGGTTCGCCTTTATCAAGATCGCTGACCAGGGCTTTGTAATTATGGTTATCCAAGATCACCCGGTCCTGATCATCAAGCACCACCATCGCAATAGGCGATGAGTTAATGACCGACTCGATCAATAATTTTTGATTAACGACCTTTTTTTCGGATTCGTAGGTTTTGGTGATATCTCTGTGCATGCCAATATAGTGCGTAATCGCCCCGGTTTCGTTCAACATAGGGGCGATAGTCAAATCGGACAGATAACGCTCGCCGGATTTATGCCGGTTACATAAAGTTCCACGCCATATTTTCTTGCTGCTGATGGTGCGCCATAGATCGTAATAGACTTCTCTGGGGGTGCGTTTGTCCGATAATATCGATTCGTTTTCACCGAGAATATCGGCAGGCTGATAGCCGGTGACTCGGGAAAACTCTTCATTAACGTAAAGAATTTTGGCTTTTTTATCGGTAATGGAGATGGCTATCGGCACCTGTTCAACCGCTTCAACAAACAGGCTGTAAAGCATCCTTTCCCCATTATTAATATGCTTTTGTCCAAATAAATCAGGTGCAAGTTCGCTGATGACGCTCGCCATGTTGGTATGCGTCTGTAAAAATCGCAATGAATTTTTTTTCATAAGTTATGGCCGAGTGTTAGAGGGCTTTAAGATGGCTTTAAAATTACCAAGCAAATATAACGCCAACATTAATGCGGATATTCTGCCTGATGGTAATTAAATCTGCGGGAGAGTTGTAAGATGTTGCTCTTTGTCTTGACATAAAACAACGCCGATTAGTTTGTTTATTGCGCATTTTCTGTAGGGCGTGCCGCGCGCGCCTTATAACGCGCATGAAATCAGTTGAGCGACTTGAAACGCTAGCGTTATAGGTGTCGAGCTGCTCAACGGCCACTTGGCTAAAGTTACCCCTCGTACACAACAGCATAAGGATGCTCCGATCCCTTAAAGGCACCCTCGTACCCCTCGTTCCCATGTGCTACGTGGGAACGAGGGGTACTTGGACATTTGTGTATAACAATGAGCGCGGCGCGTGGGAACGAGAACAAATCCTGCCGGTCTCTGAGCTCTCCAAGGCGCGCACGGCACGCCCTACGCGAATGCCTCCAGGCTTACTAAGATGACGATGCCTCGCGGACACTTGTGTATAAAGACGAGCGCAGCGCGTGAGAACGAGAGCAACTGGATTTGATACGGGAATACAAAGCTAGCCGCGTACATATTTTTCATCCAAAACCGGCTTTGGACGCCAAAACAACATCAGAATAGCGGCGGAGTTTATAAAACAGAAGCCATTGTAAGGTTTACGACACAACTATTTTTATCGCTGTCGCTATGTATTACTTACAACAGTTTTTCACGCACTGATTTTGGCTGTTTATACCGAGCGTTCGACCGGCCAACTCGCTAGATCTGCAACCTGATCGAGTTGGCATAATTGATGCTTTGTTTTTTGCAAACAGCCCTTAAAACAGCCTGGAAAAAACAGTGAGTGAATATCTTCTTCTTTTATTAGGCACGGCTCTGGTCAACAACGTCGTTCTGGTTAAATTTCTCGGCTTATGTCCGTTTATGGGCGTCTCGAAAAAACTGGATTCGGCATTGAGCATGGGCTTGGCAACAACCTTTGTCCTGACCTTGGCCGCGATGACCAGCTGGATGCTGGAACATTTTATTTTGGCGCCTTTTAATATTCAGTTTTTACGCATCCTCGCCTTTATCCTGGTGATTGCGGCCGTGGTGCAGTTCACCGAAATGGTGGTTCATAAAACCAGCCCGGTGCTGTACCAAATATTGGGGATTTTCCTGCCGCTGATTACCACCAATTGCGCGGTTTTGGGCGTAGCCTTACTCAATGTGCAAGAACACTACGGCTTTATGCAAAGTATGATTTTCGGTTTTGGTTCCGCGCTCGGCTTTACCCTGGTTATGGTGCTGTTTGCCGGTTTGCGCGAGCGGCTGGCATTAATGGCGGTACCGTCATTATTTGCAGGCACGCCGATTGCGTTTATTACCGCCGGGATTTTATCGCTGGCGTTTATGGGTTTTGCCGGGCTTTACAGCACACATTAACAGGAGAAAACCATGTATGTTTTATCCGCCATTGTCAGTTTGACCTTATTAGGGCTGTTTCTGGGCTTGTTGCTGGGTATTGCCGGTAAGTATTTAAAAGTTGAAAGCAGCCCTATTGTCGATGAACTGGAAGCCTTGTTGCCCGGTTCGCAATGCGGTCAATGCGGCTTTCCGGGGTGCAGGCCGGCTGCCGAAGCCTTGGCCGAAGGTAGCGCGCCGGCAACGATGTGTCCTCCGGGCGGCAGCGCCCTGGCTGAACAAATCGCCGCTTTATTAGGCTTGGATCTTGATTTAAGCGAGGTCAAGGAACCCGAATTACTGGTTGCCAGAGTCAGTGAAGCCACCTGTACCGGTTGCACCCGTTGTTTTAAAGTCTGCCCTACCGACGCCATTGTCGGTGCGCCCAAGCAAATCCACGCGGTCGTTGCCGATGCCTGTATCGCCTGCAAAAAATGTGTCGAAGTCTGTCCGACCGAATGCCTGCAAATGCACCCTGTTGAGGTTACCTTACGTAACTGGCGCTGGGCTAAACCTCTGAATGTTCCGGTGCAAGCTATGGGAACAAGGAGTAATGCCGTATGTTAAATTTTTTTAAAAAACCGAGCTTTCGTGGCGGCGTCCATGCAGAAGAGCATAAAACCACGACCGCCGCATTGCCGATAGTCACTGATTTTCCGTTACCGAAAAAACTGTATATTCCGTTGCAACAACACGTCGGCAAAGCCGCAGAGCCGGTGATTAAAGTCGGTGAAAAAGTGCTGAAAGGGCAATTGTTAGCCTACAGTCAGGGCCTGATTTCCGCGCCTGTCCATGCCCCCAGTTCGGGCGTTATTCTTGATGTTAACGATTATCCCGCACCGCATCCGTCCGCGTTGCCTATCCGCACCATCGTGCTGGAAACCGACGGCAAAGACGAATGGATCAAAACACAGGTTGCTGACGACCCATTCCAGCTTAATCCCGAAGAAATCAGTTTGCGCGTCGGTGCCGCGGGTATCGTCGGCTTGGGCGGCGCCACCTTTCCGACTGCGGTCAAGCTCAATATGGGCCGCGAAAACCATGTCGATACCCTGATTATAAACGGCTCGGAATGCGAGCCTTATTTATGCTGCGACGACAGATTGATGCAGGAGCGCGCCGAGCAGATTATCGACGGCGTTCGCTTGATGCTGCACGGCATAGAAACCGAGCATGCGGTGGTGGCGATTGAAGACAACAAAGCGCTTGCCTTTGTTGCGATGCAAGCCGCAGCCAAAGCTTATGCGCCGATTAAAGTCATCCAAATCCCCACCCGCTACCCGATGGGTTGGGATCGGCAATTGATCCGTTATGTCACCGGCAAAGAAGTCCCGGTCGGCTGCCGTTCATCGGAAATCGGCGTGACGATCCATAATGTCGGCACCGCTTATGCCGTCCATAAAGCGATTCGCTACGGACAGCCTTTGCTTAGCCGTATTGTCACCGTAGCGGGCGGTGCGGTGAAACGCCCGATGAATGTAGAAGTTCCTTTCGGTACCTTAATCTCCGAACTATTCAGTTTTTGCGCAGTGAATTCGGATGAAACCGCCCGTATCGTTATGGGCGGCCCGATGATGGGCGACTCGTTACCGCATACGGGTTTACCTACCGTTAAAGCCACCAGCGGCATTCTGGCATTAAGCCAAGGCGAGCTCAAAAACACCGACGAACAACCCTGTATCCGTTGCGCCGGTTGCGTCAGCGTATGCCCTGCGGGACTTAGGCCTTTGGATATGGCGAACAATATCCGCATTAACCAACTGGATGCGGCGGTGGATTTAGGTTTAAAAGACTGCATCAGTTGCGGTTGCTGTTCTTATATCTGCCCGTCCAATATCCCGCTGGTGCAGTATTTTAAATATGCCTCGGGTGAGGTGGTGGCCAGACAGCAGGCGCAGCACAAATCCGAGCAAACCAAACGCTTAATCGATGCGCGTAATGCGCGTATGGAACGCATTGCTCAACAGCAACGCGAAGACGAGCTGGCCCGAATAGCGGCTAAAGCAGAGCGGGAGCGGCTAAAAGCCGAGCAGGAGGCGGTGGTATGATTGCGCATATGAAACCCAGCAGCGGCGCGCATGTCGGCGCTAAAAACAGTGTCAGCCATATCATGGGCCAAGTCATGCTGGCGCTATCGCCGGCGACAGCGTTCGGACTGTTATGTTTCGGTTGGCCCGCATTCAATCTGTTTATTATTACCGTGCTGTCGGCGGTTGTTTTTGAAGCCTTATGCCTACGGCTGGCGGGGAGAGTCGTCAAACCGGTCATTATGGACGGCTCCGCCGTACTAACCGGCTGGCTGCTGGCTATAACGCTACCGCCTTGGGCGCCGTGGTGGATAGGCGTGGTCGGTTCCGGACTGGCAATTATTTTAGGTAAACAGGTTTACGGCGGCTTGGGGCAAAACCTGTTCAATCCCGCTATGTTAGCCCGAGTCGCACTGCTGATTTCCTTTCCTATCGAAATGACCACCTGGGCCAATGTATCGCCGTTGTTTTTTTCGCATTCGCCGGGACTGGCCGAAAGCTGGCACATTACTTTTTCAGGCCTGGACACTGTCGACGCAAGCACCGGCGCGACCACGCTGGGTTTTATCAAAACCGAGTTTTCCCAGAACCGTTTATTGACCGACATCCTGAAGGATTACTCCGGTTTTCTTAGCTTTATCGGTTGGTCGCGCGGCAGTTTGGGCGAAACCTCGACGCTGTTGCTGGGTTTGGGCGGCGTCTGGCTAATCCGCCAAAACGTCATTCAATGGCAGATTCCGGTGTCTTTATTATCAACCGTTGCGCTGCTGGCCGGGATTTTTCATGGCATGGATAGTGAGCATTACATCAGTCCGCTGCTGCATTTGAATTCAGGCGCGATGATGTGCGTGGCTTTTTTCATTGCCACCGATTATGTCACCTCGCCGAATACGCCTACCGGACAGTTGGTGTTCGGTGCGGGTTGCGGCTTGCTGATTTTCGTTATTAGGACTTGGGGCGCATATCCCGAGGGGGCGGGGTTTGCGGTGTTGTTAATGAACTCGGCGACGCCGCTAATCGATCATTATATTCGCCCCCGGATCTATGGACGCAATCGCAAAGGCAAGCCGCTTGAAATACCGAAATCGTAAATGGAACGCGGATGACGCAGATGGTTATGATTCAATAAGATTTATCTGTGTTCATCATATTCATCTGCGTCATCTGCGTTCTATTTTTAGTTATACCTGTGATCAAAATGTTTAAACCAGAGCGTAAGCCATGAAACTTGACCCAGCCACCCTCGAACGCTTAAAAGAAAAAATCGCCGTTTACCGGGAATTCCTGAAAAACTGGCTGGAACCGTCTAACCTGGAACGACTTAGACCCAAACTGGAATTTCAAACCGGCGTTTTAGCGGGATTCGCTTTGCTTGCCAGTGTGCTGCTGGGCGTTACCAATTGCAGTACCGAAGGCACTATTCAACGCCGACTCGATGAGGATTTAAAAAAATCGTTGGAAGAAGTGGTGCCCGCCGCTCTTTATGACAACGACATGCTGCAAGACACGCTGATCATTCCGTCCGCCGAATACAACATCGGCGCGAGCGAAACCACGGTTTATATCGCTAAACAGTCCGGCCAAGTCAGCGCCGTATGCTTTAAACTCACCGCGCCCGACGGCTATTCCGGCGCCATCAACATGATTATGGGCCTGGACCGCGACGGCAATATTTTGGGTGTTCGCGTGCTCAGCCACAAAGAAACTCCGGGCCTCGGCGATAAAATAGAAGTCGCAAAATCAAACTGGATATTAAACTTTGTCGGACGCTCCCTGGACAATTTAGCGCCGGCAAAATGGGCGGTTAAAAAAGACGGCGGCGAATTCGACCAGTTTGCCGGTGCGACCATTACCCCGCGTAAATCGGTACAGGCCATTTATCGCGGCTTGCAGTTATTCAAAGCACATCAAGAACAACTGATTAATCCTTGAGGAACACGCCCATGTTTTTATCGGAAACCTATCGTAAAATCGCCGCCGACGGTATTTGGAACAACAATATCGTGTTCGGACAAAATCTGGCGCTTTGCCCCTTACTCGCGGTAACCGGAACGGCCACCAACGGCTTGGGCATGGGGCTTGCCACGCTGGTGGTTATCATTGCTTCCAACGGCCTTATTTCAGTGACGCGGCACTTAATTCCCAGCGAAATCCGTATTCCGATTTTTGTGCTGCTGATCGCCGCGCTGGTGACTTTAGTCGATATTTTAATGAATGCCTGGGCGCATGAACTCTATAAAGTGCTGGGTTTGTTCATTGCCTTAATCGTCACCAATTGCGCCTTATTAGGCCGTGCCGAAGCTTTTGCCTCCAAACAGCCGGTAAAACATGCGCTATGGGATGGTTTGATGATGGGCTTGGGCTTTACTCTTGTCCTGGTCGCTCTCGGCGCGGCAAGAGAAATAAGCGCATCGGGCACATTATTCGCCAATGCCTCATTGCTGCTGGGAGAATCGTTCAGTTTTTTGGAAGTCACCGTCATTCCCAATTACAGAGGCTTTTTATTAATGGCGCTGCCGCCCGGCGGATTCATCATGCTGGCGTTTTTGATTGTCGGTAAGCGCCTGATCGACCAAAAAATTGCCGAAAGAAAAGTAAAACTATCTGTAACCGTATCAACCGCAGCAGCCTTCGCTGAGGAGTCATCATGAACGTTGGAGTTTGTTACGCAGAATCCGATAGACAACTATGGATGCGACTGGAAGTGCCCGATAACAGCACAATAGAAGAAACCATTAATCTGTCCGGTGTATTAAAGCTTTATCCCGAGATAAACCTGGCCAGCCAAAAAGTGGGTATATTCGGCAAAATCACCCCGCTGGATACTGCGGTAAAGGACGGGGACAGGGTGGAAATTTACCGTCAAATCACGGCTGACCCGCAAACGGTGCAGCGGCGAAGACGCTAGGTAACGGCCATGTATATATGCGTTTGCAAAGCGGTCACCGACTCGCAGATTTTAACCGCTATTGACAATGGCGTGTGTACACGAAAAAAGCTAACTCATTGTTTCGGGATAGGCAAAGATTGCGGAAAATGCAATAAAGATGTCATCGCTTTGCTTGAGCAAAAAATGGCGCCCGTTCCCCCCTTACCTCCGGCAATCAATCAACCTGTTTTGTAATTATATAGAGAGAAACTACTATGAAAGGCGACACCAAAGTTATCGAACTCCTCAATAAAGCCCTGGAAAATGAACTGACCGCGATCAACCAGTATTTTCTCCATGCCAGAATGTACAAAAATTGGGGCTTTCAAAAGCTTAACGAAAAGGAATATCACGAATCCATTGACGAAATGAAACACGCCGATCAAATCATCGAGCGGATTCTTTTTCTTGAAGGTCTGCCTAACGTGCAAAATATCGGTAAAGTGATGATCGGTGAAAATCCTAAGGAAATGCTCAGTTGTGATTTAAAACTTGAGCAACTTGCCATCCCTTTGCTCAGAGAAGCGATTGCTTATTGCGAAGAAGTGAGCGATTTTATTTCGCGTGAAACATTTGCCCATATTCTGGAGTCTGAAGAAGAGCATGTCGACTGGCTGGAAACCCAGCTGGAATTGATTGAAAAAGTGGGCTTAGAAAATTATTTACAATCGCAAATGTAAACATCATCAAGAAATTGAGTTGAGCAGGCGGGTCATCTCCTCAGTCCGGCCTGTAATTGCTTTCCGTATGAAAGAAGCAAAAATAACGCCCCTCACAATACAGTAATATATGAAAATAGCAGCGAAGTGTGCAAAACACCTGCGGTGACATCATTCTTATTTCGTCTGTTCATGACCACTTCACTTTTAACCGGCACTTGTAAGAACCCCTCGCCGATAACCCGGAGCAGCTAAACGGCGGCGAAGCGCATCATGGGTAAGTATTGCGCTTCGCTCCTCGATACACCCTACCGCACTGAATGGCCTACGACCCGCCACAAACACCCCCAAGCCATGGGTATTTGGTTATAATGCCTTGCACACATTCCAAAACAAGCTGATGCAGGTAAACCGTATGACTTTAATAACAAAAACTATAACTAAATTGCAACGCTATATTGAAGGCCAGGTAGCCGTGATAAAAGCCGGCGAGAACTATCAAAAACTGCTGGCTATGCCGCCGCTACAACGTTGGGCGACAATAGCGGGATTATTCCTGTTGTCACAGCTGGTGGTATTCGGCAGTTTGTATTTAATTTTCGGCCGGATTGTTGTTATCGGTTTTTTTGCCAGCATCCTGGCCGGGCTGGCGACCGGCGTTGGCGCTTTACCCGCTCTGTTTTTTAAAGACATCTCCAAAAACCTGTTCAACAGCATGCTCGGAGCCGCCGCCGGCGTGATGCTGGCGGCGACCGCATTTTCCCTGCTGGTTCCCGGCATGACCTACGGCAACCTGGTCTGGCCGGGCAAAGGCATCTATATCGTCTCCATGGGCATGTTGATCGGCGCCCTATTTTTGCATTACGCCGATCGCCAGCTGCCGCATGTGCATTTTGACTCCATTTCCGATACCCATCTGAACTCGCTGAAAAAAGTCTGGTTGTTCATCATTGCGATCACCATCCATAACTTTCCTGAAGGTATGTCTGTCGGCGTCAGTTTCGGTTCCGGTGAAATGAAAAACGGCGTGGTTCTGGCTATCGCCATCGCCCTGCAAAATATTCCGGAAGGCTTGGCCGTCGCCCTGCCCTTGGTCGGACTAGGCTACAACAAATGGCGGGCCGTAGGTATCGCCACACTAACAGGTCTGGTGGAACCGGTGGGCGGCTTGCTCGGCATTACCATGGTCACCGTTTTCGAACCCATCCTGCCGATAGCCATGGGCTTTGCCGCCGGCGCCATGCTCTTTGTGATCAGCGAAGAAATCATCCCCGAGACCCATTCCGACGGCCGTTCGCGCTATGCTACCTTTGCCTTGATGATCGGATTCATCATTATGATGACTTTGGATAATATGCTGGGTTAACACCTTATCTATCAATGCCGTTGCAGGGTGAGCTATCCGCACCTTGCAACGGTACGCAGGAAAATCGCTCTCAGGAAATAAAATGGATCATCTTCAAAACTATTTACAACATTTTCTAATGTCAGTGGGCACAACACATATTTTCGACAACCTTCACGGCTCTTTACAGCACTTTTTATCATTATTGAGTACCGGCAATTTTACCGAGATGTCAGCCGCGGCAGCGACCAGCTTTGCCCTGATTGCAGCGGCTGAAATTGGCGATAAAAGCCAACTGGTATGCATGACATTGGCATCCCGGCATAGACCCATGCCGGTTTTGCTGGGCGCTATCGCTGCCTTTGCTTTTTTGAACACCCTGGCCGTTGTTTTTGGCGTCGCCATTGCCAGCTGGTTGCCGGAACATATCGTTGCGGCTATCGTCGCCTTCCTGTTTGCCGCCTTCGGCATTCATTCCTTGCGCCTGGAAACGGAAGATGAAAACGAGGAAATTAAGGAAAAAAGCGGTCACGGTATTTTCTTCACCACTTTTTTATTGATTACCGTGGCTGAATTCGGCGACAAAACCCAGCTGGCCGTCGTCGCCTTAAGCAGTACCGCCGCACCTATAGCCGTATGGTTCGGTTCGACGACCGCATTGGCCTCAACATCCGCCTTGGGCATTCTGGCCGGCCGCACTATCCTGCAAAAAGTCCCGTTAGGGTTATTGCACAAGATCAGCGGAATCATCTTCCTGATGCTGTCGGTTTTCGCAGGCTATCGGGCTTATGTCAGTTATATAGGTTGAAGGTTAATGTTCAAAACAGGCCAAGTACTCACTATAAAGCCTCTGTTTACACTTAGAAATTCTCATTATGAAAAACCCGCTATTGTTTAATTCTAAAAACCGCAATTGAGAATCCCCCTTTTCGGTCATCGATGAAAATCGCCATGTGCTTTATGAATTAGGCCGCCAGCAAGCATGCCGTATTGGAAGACGCAACTATCAATTAGATAGACATCCCTTCGGCTGTGAATAAAGTAACGCTGTAGAAGGACAAGACGCCGGCAAAAAACCTTCCACCCTACAACACCTGACGAAAAACAACCATTCCGGATTTTCCTCTTAAAAACTAAGCTATGACACTTGCAAAATTAACACTCACGCGCTTGGAAAACCTGTTACTAACCGCCTGCGACGATCTTCGCGGCAATATGGATGCCAGCGAATACAAAGAATACATTTTTGGTATGCTGTTTCTCAAGCGCGCCAGCGATTTGTTCGATCAACGTTGCGAACAGCTGCTCAAGGAACTGCAAGAGCAAGGCCTTTCAGAAGCCGATATAGCCGAAGAATTAAAAGACATCGATAATTTCTCAGGCAAATATTTCTATGTGCCTCCTCAAGCGCATTGGAGCGCCGTAAAACACCTGAAAGAAAACGTCGGAACCGGCTTGAATAAAGCCCTGGAAGCGATTGAAGATCATAATATCGACGCGCTGCAAGACGTTTTAAAAGGCATCAACTTCAACCGCAAAATCGGCCAGCGTACCTTGGATGATGACACTTTGGCCGACTTTATCCAGAATTTTGAAAAAATCCCGTTGCGTGATGAAGACTTTGAATTCCCCGACCTGTTGGGTTCGGCTTACGAATGGCTGATCAAATACTTTGCCGATTCGGCCGGTAAAAAAGCCGGTGAATTCTACACCCCTGCGGAAGTGGTGCGAGTTTGCGTCGAGATTTGCGATCCGCAACCGAATATGAGCGTTTACGACCCGACGGTCGGTTCCGGCGGTATGCTGATTCAGGCTCGCGACTATATCCGCGAATGCGGCGGCGATGATTCCGACCTTGCCTTGTACGGTCAGGAAAAAATGGGCACCACCTGGTCTATTTGCAAAATGAATATGCTGCTGCATGGCATCTCCCATGCCGATATTCGCCAGGAAGATACCCTGAAAAATCCGGCCCATCTTGATGAGCGTAATGAATTGAAACGCTTTGACCGGGTAGTGGCTAATCCGCCGTTCAGCCAAAACTACAGCAAAAAAGAAATGGGGAAAATTGGCCGCTTTAACGTGTTTATGCCTGAAAAAGGCAAAAAAGCCGACCTGATGTTTGTCCAGCACATGCTGTCAGTGCTTAAAGCTGACGGCAAACTGGCCAGCGTAATGCCGCACGGCGTGCTGTTTCGCGGCGGCGAAGAGCGGGAAGCGCGTAAGTACTTTATCACTAAAGGCTATTTGGAAGCCGTTATCGGCTTGCCCGGCAACCTGTTTTACGGCACCGGCATTCCTGCCTGTATTTTGGTCATGAACAAAGCCGGAGCGGCGGAACGCAAGCAGGTATTGTTTATCAATGCCGACCGCGAATACAAGGAAGGCAAAGCCCAGAACTTCCTGCGACCTGAAGATATAGACAAAATCGTCCAGGCCTACCGTGAAGGTGAAAACGTACCGGCTTATGCGCGCCTAGTGCCGGTTGATGAAATTGCCGCCGAAGACTATAACTGCAACATCCGCCGTTATGTCGATAACGCTCCTCCGCCGGAGCCTCAGGACGTGTACGCGCATTTGCATGGCGGCGTGCCGAGCACGGAAATCGACGCCTTGGCGCATTTCTGGGACAACTATCGAGGCTTGCGTGAAAACTGCTTTGTGCCCCGTTCGGCTTCACACTTAGAACAAGGCCATGACCAAGGCTCAACCGTTCGCCCTGAGCCTGTCGAAGGGTGTACGGTTAAGCCGCTCATGGTTCGACAAGCTCACCACGAACGGCTTAACCTTCAACTGTCCCGTCAAGAAAAGGGCCTCGGCATATACGACCCCAAGTATCATGATTTCAGCGAAGCGATAGCCGACAAACGGGCGATTGCCGCACATATCAGCACTTTCAGCGGCGTCATTGAACGCCAGCAAACCTTTATGCAGCAAGTAGAAGCTTGGTGGCAGGAGAATTTGCCGTTTATTACAGCGTTGGCGCCCGACCCTGAAAACCACAGCGAATTAATGGGCAACGTTTACGCCCTGCGCCGCGCCTTGCTTAAAAGCATAGGCATAGCCCTGGGCGGTCAAAACCTGTTAACCGACTATCAGGTGCGCGGCGCTTTTGCCAACTACATCAACCTGCTGAAAGCCGATTTAAAATCGATAGCCGCCAGCGGTTGGGGGCCGGAACTGATTCCCGATCACGACATTCTGATCAGCCAATTCCCCGAAGTGTTGGAAAAAATGCAGCAAGACAGCGCCCGCTTGGCTGAATTGCAAGCCTTGTTTGCCGCCGCCGATGAAGAGGACTTTGACGACAGTGAAGAAACCGGCGTGTTACCCGGCAGTGAAGTTAAATCGCTAAAAGAGGAATTGAAGAACCTGAATGCCGACTGGAAAGCGCAGTTAAAAACACTCAAGGCGGCGTCCTCCGATATTTTTACCGAGATAAAAGTGTCGGGCTCGCTGCCCAAGAGCGCCAATAAAAATTATTACTGCGCCGAAGGTTTTGGGCTACAAGATGTTGTGTTTGCCAACGGCCGGCGAATCATGGATTTGGCGCAACAAACGGGTTTGCAATCGGAATGGACGACCATTGTTGAACAAGCGATGGAAGCCGGGCAACTGGCGAAAACCTTGGCCGAAGCAGTTGAAAAACGCTTGGAAGCGCATAAGAAACTGGAAGATGATGCCAGAACCTTAAAAGCCGACATCCGGGCCATCGAAAACAAGCAACAGCAATTGGTCGAGCAGGCGCGGGCCAATATCAGTAACGATGAAGCCCGTGTCGTGATTATTGAACGGCTGAGGCAGAGTTTGATGGACACCTATCAGGCTTATTTGCGGGCCGATCAGCGGCAGTGTGTGGCGGCGATTGAGAATCTTTGGAGCAAGTACGCGGTGACGGCCAAGCAGATTGAGGCTGAACGCGATCAGGCGGCGGAAGAGTTGAAGGCGTTTTTGGTGGAGTTGGGGTATGAGTGAAGCCGAATGGGTGAGTTTGTGTTTCGTTGCAGACATTACGATGGGGCAGTCACCTGATTCAATATTTGTAAACAACCAAGAGATTGGGTTGCCATTTCTTCAAGGTTGTGCGGAATTTGGAGCAAGACATCCACTGCCTAAAGTCTATTGCAATCCGCCTCTAAGAATAGCGAAGAATAATTCAATACTGATCAGTGTTCGCGCCCCTGTTGGGACTGCTAATTTTTCAGATCAAGATTATTGCATTGGGCGAGGGCTAGCTGCGATCAAAGCTAAATCTGGACTAGCCGAAACAATGTATTTGAAGTATGTGATTGAGAACAACATTTCTTTTTTACATCGCAGAAGTCAGGGATCAACATTTTTGGCAATAAGTTCTGCTGATTTAAATGCATTTAAAATCCCTAATCTACAGATTAATAAACAAAATAAAATCGCCGCCATCCTCAACAGCATCGACACAGCGATTGAAAAAACCGAATCCCTAATCGCCAAATACCAAAAAATCAAAGCAGGTTTAATGCACGACCTGTTTACTCGCGGCGTTACCGCCGATGGCAAATTGCGCCCACCCCGCGAACAAGCGCCGGAGCTTTACCAAGAAACGCCTGTTGGTTGGATTCCGGTAGAGTGGGAATTTGATTCGATAAGTTCAATTATGGAATCTTTAATAGATGGGCCGTTTGGTTCAAACCTTAAAACAGAGCATTATGTAATTGATCCAGGTGTAAGAGTTGTTCGTCTGCAAAACATTCAGGCTACCAGTTATAACGATAATGACAGGGCTTATGTTTCAGATAAACACGCGGCTTTTCTCTTACGTAATAAAGTTTTATCGGGAGATATTTTGATCGCAGGGCTTGGGGAGGACAGATACCCTGTTGGTCGAGCTTGCCTATATCCAGACAATTTACCACCGGCAATAAATAAGGCTGACTGCTTTAGACTGAGATGCAAGGTTGATGAAGCAGAAAATCCTTTTGTCATGCTCTATTTGAATACAGAACCAGCAAGAGTACAGATTAGAAAATACGAGCAAGGTGTTACTAGACCAAGGATAAATTCAGGTAATTTCAAGAAACTGATTATTCCAAAACCCAGTATCAAAGAACAAAAACTTATTGCCGGTCAAATAATGAAAGTTGCTGAAATCATTGAAGCCGAAAGGAAGCGTAATCATAAATTCATAATGGAAAAATTAGGGCTCATGCAAGACCTGCTCACCGGCAAAGTCCCGGTCAAGATTGACAAACCCGACCAGGAGCTTGTCTGATGCCGACTTGCTGGATTATCCTAGTACTCAGTCAATATTAATATGCCGTATAAAAATCGTTTAGCTCAGCGTAAATCCGTTCATCCCATTCGACAAGCTCATGACAGGCTTCGACAAGGCCTTTAGTCCTTGAGCGCAGCCGAAGGGTCAGGACGAACGGATTTACTTTTACTTGACAAAACAATACTGACTGACTACTAGAAAAAACAGCAATTGAGCATTTCAAACCCCGTTCGCCCTGAGCTTGTCGAAGGGTGAGCGGGGTTTGAAATGCTTACCACGAACGGATTAGCCTTAGCTGTCCACTTTAAATTTTTATACAACAGGGCGGATTACTCAGCATTGTTCATGCCGCCCATTACCAGTATCTTCTTGAGCAGGCCAACCCATGATCATTAAATCCGTCCCACCATCCCCGGAAGCGCTAGCCATACTCAAAGCTTTGCAAGAAGCCGTCGGCAAGAATCTGGACAAAAAAAGGCGGCTCGGCCAATATGCGGTGATCTGGCAAGACGGCCGCCCGGTCCTGGTGGGTGACGATGCGCCAACATTGGAAACAACCCCATGCAAACCAATTTAAGTTGGGAAGAGGGTTTAGATAAGCTCTATGTGAATTGTGATAGTAACAATACCGGAAAGCTTTGCTAAATTGGGCGGACTTGCTATTTTTCTCCATTCATCCTTCGACAAGCTCAGGACGAACGGAGAAAAATAGCAATCGGAAGCGAATATGCTCATCTGAAAATTAAGGATAAACAAAATGTTTTGGGTTTATATTCTTCGCTGTGCTGATGGTAGCTATTACACAGGACACACCGACAATCTTGAAATGCGCATCGGTCAACATCAGGCAGGAGAATGCGCTGGTTACACTTTAACGCGCCGTCCATTGGAGTTTATCTGGTCGCAAGAGTGTCCCACTCGAGAAGAAGCCTTATCGGCTGAAAGGCAGATCAAGGGTTGGAGTCGTAAGAAAAAAGAAGCCATGATGCGTGGCGATTGGGCGGAAGTCTCCCGCTTGGCCCAAAGTAAATCTGTTTATCCTAGAAATGACAGTTGATCATTCTAAAATCCCGCTCACCCTTCGACAAGCTCAGGGCGAACGGGATTTTGGAATGATCAACTAATGGTTGGATGATCGAATGAATGCCATTTATGCTTCGACAAGGCCTTTAGTCCTGAGCGTAGCCGAAGCCTGTCATGATCTGGTCGAATGGGGTCAGGACGAACGGATTTACTTTTACCTGAATCTGATTGAAGCCCACTCTAGTTTTAACCTACATACCCATGCCCCCCAGGAACCACCCCATGTCTGAATACTCGGAAGTCAAAAAGCCGTTCCTTAACCAGCTTGAATCCTTAGGCTGGACGGTTATCGACCAAGGCTGCCAGATGATCCCTACCGATCCTGCTAAGAGTCTGCGCACCAGCTTCCGGGAATGGTTGCTGCCGGAGGTGTTTCGTGAATCCGTGCGGGCCATTAACCGAACTGATGACGGGCAACCGTGGCTGACTGACAAACAACTGGATGATTTACGCGATCAGCTGTTACGCCAGCCCAATCGCACCTTGTTGGAAGCGAGTGAAGCGATTCAGGCTTTATTATTTAAAGCGCAGGTTGATGTCAATGAACTGACCGGCGAGCAAGACCCGGTGGTCAGGCTGATCGATTTTGCCCAGCCTGAAAACAATCGGTTTCATGCGATCAACCAGTTTCGGGTCAATACGCCGGGTTGCGTGAAAGAATTCATCATTCCCGATATTGTGCTGTTGGTGAACGGGATTCCGTTGGCTATTGTCGAGTGCAAGGTGGCGGGAGCAAATTGCGCCAATCCGATGCACGAGGCGTTTATCCAGCTACAGCGCTATCGTAATGCGCGCCGGGCAACCCATGAAGCGGGCTTAAAGGAAGGCGAGCCGCGCTTGTTCTACAGCAGTTTGTTGTTGATTCGCAGCCGGGGCGAGCAGGCCGACTACGGCACCATCACATCCGGCGAAGAACATTTTTATGCCTGGAAATCAATCTGGCCTGAACACTATGCCGAATTCGATGCGCCTTTGGGCATCGTGCGGGAACAGGAGTTGTTGATTCAGGGCATGCTGAATAAGGAAAACCTGCTCAGGATTTTACGGACTTGTACGGTGTTTATGGATACCGACGGCGGGCCTCGCATCAAGGTGGTGTGCCGTTATCAGCAATTCCGGGCGGCCTGTAAAATTATCGAACGGCTGCGACAAGGCGAAAGCCCGATGGCGCGTAGCGGTGTGGTTTGGCATACCCAGGGTTCCGGCAAGTCGCTGACCATGGTTTTTGTTGCTCGTATGCTCCGGGCTTTAAAAGATTTGAGTGACTTTAAAATACTGCTGGTCAATGACCGTACCGACCTGGAAGATCAACTGGGAGAAACGGCAAATTTAATCGGCGGGCGCGTCAATATTATTGAGAACACCAAAGCACTGCGCGGCCATTTAAGCGCCGACACCTCGGACATTAATATGGTCATGGTGCATAAATTCCAGGAGCGCCAACAAGTTCTACCGCAGCTGGTTGCGGAAGCTTTGGGTAAGTATCAATCGATACCGAGCGGCAAAACCTTTGGCGTTGTCAACGATTCAGAGCGCATCGTTCTTATGATCGATGAGGCGCACCGTACCCAAGGTTCCGATTTTGGCGATAACCTGTTTGAAGCCTTCCCGAATGCGACGCGAATCGCTTTTACCGGCACACCGCTGATTACCGAGCGGCACGGCGAAAAGAAAACCGTCAAGCGCTTTGGCGAGTATATCGATTGCTATAAGTTGATGGATGCCGTCAATGACGGGACGACCTTGCAAATTCTGTATGAAGGCAAAACAGCGGATACCGCGCTGAATGAAAAAAGCGCCTTTGAAAATAAATTTGAATATTTATTTAAAGAGCGTAGCGATGAAGAACTGCTGGCGATCAAGAAAAAATACGGCGCTACCGGGGATATTTTGGAGGCGGAAAAGCGCATCGAAGCGATTGCCCGCGATTTGGTGAATCATTATGTCGATAATATTCTACCGAATGGTTTTAAGGCGCAGGTGGTGTGCCATTCCAAGGTGGCGGCGATTCGTTACCAGTTTTATATTGAGCAAGCGATTATTGAACGCTTAAAACATGAGCAAGAGCTGGCCGTTGTCGATGCGGACCTGGTTGCCCGAATTGGCTTTTTGAAAGCCGCCGTCATTATCTCGTCTGACGGCACCAATGAAGCCGCCTCTGTCACGCGGGTGCGTAAACAGGCCAAGGCCTTTAATGCGGTGGACAATTTTTGCAAGCCCTTTGATCTGGACGATGCCGATAAAGAATACACCGGCATTGCTTTTTTGATTGTCTGCGATATGTTGCTAACCGGCTTTGATGCACCTATTGAGCAGGTGATGTATATCGACAAAAAAATCAAGGAGCACACTTTGTTGCAGGCGATTGCCAGAGTCAACCGGGTTAAGAAAGGCAAAACTCGCGGTTATGTGGTGGATTATATCGGTTTGGCGAATCATCTGACCGAAGCGCTTACCTTGTATGCGGCAACCGAGGAGCAGGAAGAGCTGCGCGATGGTTTAAAAAATATCACTTCGGAGCTGCCGATTCTGGAAGAGCGTTATCAGCGTTTGCTTCAGCATTTTAACGCGGCAGGCGTTAACCGGATTGCCGCTTTTGTGCAGGGCGAATTGCCCGACTTGCAAGCGGATGCCGAGGTGGTTCATGTTGCGGTTAAGGTTTTAAAGGATGAGAAGTTACGCGCGAATTTTGAGGTTTATTTTAAAAAGTTTTTGCTGAGTCTGGATGTCATCCTACCTCACTCCTCGGCAAACCCGTTTAGAGTTCCGGCCAAACGCTTCGGTTATATTCTGCGGGTAACTAAGGAACGCTATAAAGATGAAAGCCTGCAATTGGGCGATGCAGGCGAAAAAATCAAGCGTTTGATCAATGAGCATTTGATCAGTTTAGGTATTAATCCCAAAGTGCCGCCGGTTGAATTGCTTTCGGAAGATTTCATTCAAAAGTTGAATGAACACGCAGGCGATAATGATGAGGCGAAAGCCAGCGAGATGGAGCATGCGATTCGTAAGCACTGCACGGTGCATTTTGATGAAGACCCGTCGTTCTATAAAAGCCTGTCGGAAAAAGTCGAAAACCTGATCGAAAAACATCAGGGAGAATGGGAGGTACTGGCAAAAGAACTGGAAAAGCTAAGAGGTGTCGCCATTGCCGGTCGGCAAGGCGGCGAAGATGGCATGAGCAAGGAGGCGACTACGTTCTATGATTATATTGTGTCGCTGTCATTTGCTGATGGCGGCGTACCGGTAGAATCAAAGACTGCTCTTAAGGTATTAATGGAACAGGTGGTGGAACAATTGCAGGAGTCTATCGGCAGTATCGATTTCTGGCATAATCCCGACAAGCAAAAAAAGATGCGCAGTGAGTTGAAACGTTGCGTGTTACTGTCGGGTGTAGATGAGCTTAAGCAGAACCGGGAGCGCATTGCTGTTGAGATTATGAAGCTCGCGAAAAACCGTCATGACGAGTTATTAAAAAGTTAGCCATGAGTTTACGAAAAGTTAGAGACATCGAGTATCAGGTACTCCCCGGCACAGAACGCAAAACCACCGACATTGTGATCGAGCGTGATGGGCTGGTAAACGTTCGTCCACCCCGGCACTTTTCAGCTGAGCAGGTTGACGCTGTGGTCGAAAGTAAACGACTATGGATTTATAAGAACCTTGCCGAATGGCGGGACATGAATGCTGCACGGGTGATTCGCGAGTGGGTTAATGGTGAAGGTTTTCTGTATTTAGGAAGTTCTTACCGATTATTGCTGGTTGCCGAGCAGGATGAGCCTGTAAAGTTAAAAAACGGCCGCTTTTGTTTGCGCCGGGATATTATTGATCAAGGCGGCGAGCAGGCAGCTAAAGCTGTTTTTGAGCGTTTTTTCGTGGATAAAGGGCTGGAGCGTGTGCAGTCGCGTGTCGATTATTTTGCCGCTAAAACGGGCGTTAAGCCGCTGTCGGTAACTATCAAGGACTTAGGCTATCGCTGGGGTTCTTGCTCAAAAGACGGCAAGCTGGCTTTTCATTGGAAATGCATGATGGCCCCGCCCAAGATCATCGACTATATCATTGTGCATGAGCTTTGCCATCTGCATCATAGAGATCACACCGACGCTTTTTGGAATGAAGTTGATAAGGTGTTGCCGGATTACCGGGAAAGAAAGGACAGTCTACGGAACAATGGGGCAAAGTTTGATTTGTAGAGCATGTTTTTTCGCCGGTTAATGAGCGTGGACAAGCCGCTCATGCTAGAAAAATCAGTTGGAACGTATGGAGACTATTCGTGCTGAGCCCTTCGGCTGTGCTCAGGAGAGCCTTGTCGAAGCATGAGCGGTTTCGACACTCTAATCCATTTGTTTTTAGGATTATTCGGATTTCTGCTTAGGTTGATGGCAGTTCGTAACTGCCATCCTGTATTGCTAGTACTCAGTCAATATCGATATGTCGTGTAAAAATCGCTTAACTCAGCGTAAATCCGCTCATCCTTCGACAGGCTCAGGACGAACGGATTTATACTTCGACCGGCAAAACGGGATTGACTGAGTACTAGTCTCCCAGCCAAACTAAACCCTAGGCATCTGTCTCAACTTTTCAACAACCTTATCACCAAATTCTTCGGTGCTGATCATCGTCACGCCGCTGCCCGGTTTGGACAGGTCGGCGGTTGAGTAGCCGTCGCCAAACACGCCTTGCATCGCAGCCCAGACATTCTTGGCTTCTTCGGCCATGTCGAAGCTGTTCTCCAGCATCATCGCAACCGAGCCGATCATCGAATAAGGGTTGGCGATATTTTTCCCTGCGATATCCGGCGCCGAACCGTGTGACGGCTCGTAATAAGCTTTTTCATCGCCCAAACAAGCGGAAGGCATTAGCCCCAAAGAACCCAAGATACCGCCGCCTTGATCGCTGAGTATGTCGCCGAACATGTTTTCCATGACCATCACGTCAAATTGGGTGGGCTTCAGACACAGGTTGGTCGCGGCCGAATCAACCAGCTGATGGATGACTTCCACTTCAGGATAGTCTTTAGCCACTTCATCCAGTATTTCATTCCACAAAACGCTGGATTTCAGCACATTGCTTTTATGAATGTTATGCAGCACTTTCTTGCGTTTTTGCGCGAGCTTAAAAGCTTGCAGCAGAATTTGTCTGATTTGATGTTCATCGTATTCCAGGGTTTCTTTGACATAACGCAAACCCTGCTCGTTAATGCCGGTTTCCTTGGTGCCGAAATACAAGCCGCCGACCAGTTCCCGCACCATAATAATATCGATGCCTTCGCCGATGATTTCAGGCTTTAGCGGCGAGAAATGCGCCAAGGCCTTGGGCAGAAAAACCGGGCGGAAGTTTGCATAGGTGTTGTAACGACGACGCATAGGCAGCAGCGCGCCGCGTTCAGGTTGCTTATCGACAGGAATAGTTTTGGATTGCTCATGGCTCAAACCGATCGGGCCTTTAAGAATAGCGTCGGCCTGGTCGCAAATATCGATAGTCGCCTGCGGAAATGCATCGCCGGATTCAAAATAGGCGCAGGCTCCGAAAGCCGCCGGCAGCAGTTCAAAAGAAACATCGTTACGCTCTTCAATAAGTTTGAGCACTTTGATGGCTTCCCGAGTAATTTCAGGGCCGATACCGTCACCGGCCAGGACTGCGATTTTATAATTCTTCATTATGTACCTTTGCTGTCTACTTAATATCTACGGAGTGAGATTTAAAAAGCGGGTATTTTACTTTATTTTTAACAAAGCCCGGCATCATTGAAGCGCTAACGGCACAAAAAATCACCAGCGCGAATGACTGTTACCCGTATTCAACGCTTAGTGCCGTCTGTGAGTACGACTTATTTTGGGAATTACCGTTATTAACCCTATAATTCAGCCTAAACAACTCACATCCCCACCTTTATAAATAACAAGAGACTTCCCATGCAATTTCTTCGCACCAAACACATTACTTCGGATGATGAATCAGAAAGCGGCCTCAAGCGTTGCCTGTCTAAATGGGATTTGGCCTTTCTCGGCATAGGCGCGATTATCGGCACCGGCATCTTTGTCTTAACCGGAGTCGCCGCCGCCACCCAATCCGGGCCTGCGGTGATACTGTCATTTGTGCTCGCCGGATTCGCCTGCGCTTTCGCCGCCTTGTCTTATGCCGAATTATCCGCCTCGGTCGGCGGCTGCGGCAGCGCTTACGGTTACAGCTATGTCGCTTTCGGTGAAATATTCGCCTTTATGATCGGCTGGGACTTGCTGCTGGAATACAGTCTTGCGGTAGCGACCGTCGCCAACGGCTGGTCCGGTTATTTCAATAACGCACTGACGGCGATCGGCATACCGTTGCCGGAGATGCTGACCAAATCGCCCAAACTCGGCGGCTTGATCAACCTGCCCGCAACCGCCATCATCCTGATCCTGATGCTGCTGTTGATCATCGGCGTAAAACACAGCGCTAAAGTCAACAACGCGATGGTGTTCGTTAAGCTGCTGACCATCATCATCTTTATCTCTGTTGCGGTGTTCAACGTCCACCCGGACAATTGGCATCCGTTCATGCCGTTCGGCTGGTTTCAGACCTTGCCTGACGGCAAAACCGCAGGCGTTCTGGCCGGTGCCTCGCTGGTATTTTTTGCTTACGTCGGTTTCGATGCGGTGTCTACCGCCGCCGAGGAAGCCCGCGATCCGCAACGCGACCTGCCTTTCGGCATCGTCACTTCGCTGGGCTTTTGCACCGTCATCTACATCCTGGTAGCCGGCCTGCTGACCGGCGTCGTCAACTATACCGAGCTCAACGTCTCCTCGCCTGTCGCTCACGCCTTGAATTTGCTGGGTTACAACTGGGCTTCGGCGCTGATCTCGACCGGCGTTATCGCAGGCCTTACCACTGTCATGCTGGTGCTGTATTACGGACTGACCCGCATCATTTTCGCGATGTCCCGCGACGGCCTGTTGTCGCCGTTCTTTAGCGAAGTTAATGCTAAAACGCAAACCCCGGTACGCGTCATCGTACTGTGCGGCATCATCATGGCGATAGCCGCCGGTTTTATACCGCTGGGCGACTTGGCCGAACTGGTCAACATCGGCACCCTGGCCGCATTCGTGCTGGTGTGTTTAGGCGTATTGGTGCTGCGCGTCACCAAGCCGGATATGAAACGCCCGTTCCGCTCGCCGTTCAGCCCGCTATTTCCGGTGCTGGGCATGCTGTCCTGTACCGCTCTGATGGCATTCCTGCCCGCTCTCACCTGGCTGCGCTTTGTGGTCTGGCTGGTTATTGGCTTGATTGTGTATTTTTCTTATTCTGTGCGGCATAGTGAGTTGGCGGCGACTGATATTTGAATGAGGGGATTCATTGCGTACCGTGCGCGCCTTTACTGCTTGGGATTAAATCGATCTATGGCGCGCACGGCACGCCCTTATCTGTTACCAACTGTTCATCGTAAAGTGCGGCAATCAAGTTGGCCTGATAAACCATGCCCACCAGCCGGTTTTCACTGTTCACTATCGGAATTTGCCGGAAGCCTTGGGTCGACATCAGCGAAATAAGATCGACGATATGAGTGTTTTCGGGCAGAACGTTAACCGAGGTAGTCATCATGTGACCGACCGACTCCGGCTTATTGGTTGATACATCCGGCGTACGGCGTATAAATGCCCGAAACTTGTCCTGAAAACTTTCATAGGCGCTCAGGTTAATAAATTTAAAAAAATCATTCCAGGTAATGATGCCGATCACCCGCCGGGCTCTATCTATAACCGGCATAGCCTTGAGTTTTTGTTTATGCATGATATTCCAGGCTTCTTCAACTTCCGTCCCGTATTCAACAGCCGGTACATCCCTGATCATAATATCCGCGCAAGTAATATTGCCCTTAAAGCGTTTAAAACTGCGCGCCTCGGCATCGGTCAGCAGCTTACGCAAATCTCCGGCCGACACATCCATAAACATATCCATATTTTCCAGCGCCAGCTTCAAATCCTGCTCCGAAATGCCGGTTTGTTGGCTGGATTGAACCATCGTGTTTTTATTGCCGGAAACTATCGGATAATCATGGCGCAGCACCCAGCGATTAATGACTATCGCCATAATCAGCATAATCGCGGCATTTAAACCCACCGGCATCAGCACAAAACCATAACCCACAGACTTAATCAGTTCGCCGGCCAGAACAGGTGCAAGTGCAGTCGCAGCGCCGGGCGGATGCAGGCAACGCAATAACAGCATCGCAGAAATACTGCCGCCAACGGCACATGCCGAAGCTATTGCAATGCCGGTAAACCACTGGGCGCAAGCGACACCGATAATGGCGGAGATCAATTGTCCGCCAAAAAACGGCCAAGGTTGCGCCAACGGGCTGTGAGGAATAATAAACAAAATAACCGCCGAAGCCCCCATGGAGGCAACGATAATCGGATAAGCAGTGCCTATGGTTAATTTCTGCGTGACCAAAGTCATAATTAAAATGGCGCTAAAACTGGAAACAACGGAAAGTAGCTTGCCCTTAAGACTTAAATTTACCGGATCAACGATAATGAAACGGATAAATTGACGGATATTCATCATTGGATTGAACTCTTACTGTTGCGTTGAAGGCTGTCGTGCCCCGATATAGGCTCCAAGTATAGAGCAATCAAGCGATATTTCAGAACACCGGGATCAAACGGTAATTCTGTTAAGTAACTCACAAAAATAAACCGCCATCATCATAACGGCCCAGCGCTTAAAAATAGAACGCCGATGACGATGATTCAATAAAATTTCCCTTTAAATATCTGTGTTTACCATATTCATCAGCGTTTCATTATATTTAATAACAAGTGCTTTATTTATGCCGAGTTACCTTAAGATGAGAGAGGATAAAAATTGACTAAAAATACTAAAGCAACTAGCCTTAAAACAAGAAATCCGGTCAACTGCTTGAATCGGAATTTCGATGCCCAAGATGTATTTTTCAATCTTAATTAGAGAACTTTCATGAATAAATTTAAGCCATTAATTGCATCATTAATCATGTTGAGCAGCATGTCGAGTTTAGCGTCCCCCAATAAGAATCAACCTCCCGCCGGACTTGCTTTTGCAGGTGTAGGCATAGGCTCAAATCAATATTTGGGGATTTACCTTTCAACTCCACCGGCGCCCGCAAACCCGACAAAACCACCGATCGCTGAAGCAGAGCCTACTCCACCCACTACACCGCCAACCACTCCGCCGACCTGTAATGCAGATGTGCAGGTACTAGGCATGGATGGCTTGCCGGTTGGCGATGCTTTACCGACTCAAATTATTTCACAAGGGGCAACGGTATTTCTAAAAGTGGGCGAAGCCGGCACCGATTCCGTTCTTGCGCCTCAATATTTCAATGTGAGTGTCAAGGTCGCTCCTCCAAGCAACACTCCAACTCCGGATCCGGCTCCATCAAGCAAAAACAAAGGCAAAGCACCGGATCCTTGTACTGGACTGGCAGGGACGCTCGGCGTCTACGATAAAGTGACGCAAGACTTACAAGTGTTATTGCCAATGCTGCCAACGCCGCAAAAGCAGGACAATAAACCAACTAATAACTAAAAATTCAAATAACAAAATATAAGCAAGCTCTGATCGATTACTAAGACATGAGCATAAAATCAAGAAAGCTCCAGCCCCTTGACAAAGGGGCTGGAAATCAAAGTTGAACAACTTCTTTCGCGCATTTTTAAACTAATGCCTGAACCCTGGTGAATAGCAACTTCTCTTTTGCCGCAGCTTTGACCCGGTTTTTCGATTAACCACACAACTCATCAATCCCCAATAAACGCTCAAACTCATCCAGCGGCAAAGGTCCGCCGAAAAGACAACCCTGAACGGCCTGACAACCGTGAAGCTCCAAAAATGCGCGTTGCTGTTCCGTTTCCACACCTTCGGCAATCACTTCCATACCCAGATTGCGGGCCATACCGATAATGGTTTGCACGATCACGGCATCGCCGGCTTTCACTCCAATATTACGCACAAAGGACCGATCGATCTTTAACTGGTCGATCGGCAACCGCGTTAGGTAAGCCAGCGATGAATAACCGGTGCCGAAATCATCCATGGAGAAACATACCCCGACTTTCTTGAGTTCCTGCATTTTGAAGATGGTATCGTCAATATTGCCAAGTACCAGGCTTTCTGTAAGCTCAAGCTTGAGCCTTTCAGGTTGGATACCATGTTTTTCGACGACAGCGCAAACTTGTTCGGCAAAACCGAGTTGATGAAACTGATGCCCACTGACATTAACCGCAAGCTGTAAATGCCGGGTTTGTGCATGATGTTCCCATCGCTTAAGTTGGGCGCAGACGGCTTCCAGCACCCACAGGCCTATGGGCAAAATAAGTTTGCTTTCTTCAGCCGGCGGGATGAACTCCAAAGGCGGCACCATGCCGCGCTCAGGATGCTCCCAACGTAACAACACTTCGGCCCCGATGACCTGATGGTCGTGGCGGACCTGCAACTGGAAATAAAGCTTGAATTGATTTTCCGCCAGCGCACGCTGCAAGTCCGCTTCGATGGCCGCTCTAGCCGTAACCGCAGACTGCATCTTCGGGTCAAAAAAACGCAAGCTATTGCGCCCTGTGGCTTTAGCCGCATACATGGCGATATCCGCGCGTTTCAATAACTCATCTATGGTTTCGAATTGATCATTGAATAAAGCAACGCCAATGCTTGGCGTACTATGCCATTCGTAGTTGGCAAGCTGATAGGTTTGATTAAGGGCGGCGAGGATTTTCCCGCCCACATCCTCCGCCTGCATCGCGGCTTCCTCAGGGTTCGGGCTCAACTCTTCCAGCATAACCACAAACTCGTCGCCTCCCTGACGAGCTACAGTGTCGCCCTCGCGCATGCAATCCAGCAAACGCATGGCAACCTGCGTCAGCAGTAGATCCCCCATATCGTGACCCAAAGTATCATTTAGCGTTTTGAAATTATCCAAGTCGATAAACAACAACGCCCCGTACTTTCGGCTTCTGCCGCTGACCGCAAGCGCCCGGCTCAGCCGTTCCTGAAACAGGCGGCGATTAGGTAACTGGGTCAGCGGATCATAATAAGCCAAACGGTGAATTTCAGCGGCAGCCTCCTTGTGCCGGGTGATGTCGGAAAAACAGGCAACGTAATGGCTGATGCGGCCGCCGGCTTCAGTAACGGCTGAAATATGCATCCACTCGGGGTAAATATCGCCGTTTTTGCGCCGGTTCCAGATCTCGCCCTGCCAGCAGCCGTTCTTTTTCAAAGACGACCACATCCGTTGATAAAACGTTTTATCGTGCCGTCCGGAGCTAAGCAGACGCGGCGTATGGCCTACCGCTTCTTCCGCACTGTAGCCGGTCAATTCAGTGAAAGCCCGGTTAACCCGCATAATAACGGCATCAGAGTCGGTTACGATCACTCCTTCTTGAGATTCGAAAGCAATGGCGGCAATACGCAATTCGGCATCGTTTTGCCTGTGCTCGGTAATGTCTCTCTTGACACCGACCATGCGCAAAGGATTCCCCTTTGCATCACGCTTGACCACAGTCCCCCGATTCAATAGCCACATCCACGCCCCCAAGGGGGTACGGATACGGTATTCAGCCTGAAAAGACGGGGTGCGGTTTTGTAAATGCGCCATTAATGCAGCATGGTAGTAGGGGAAGTCATCGGGGTGAATGTCGTTTTCCCATATGCTGAACACGGTATCCGTCTCTTTCAATCGGCAGCCATGCAGCTGAGCTCCGCGCTCATTTAAAATAACGCTTCCGGTTTCGATATTCCAATCCCATGACCCCATATCGGCGCCGGCCAGAATCATAGCCAGGATGTGCCTCTCAACCTCCAGCAAAGCCCTCTGTGCCTGTTTGCTTGCGCTAATATCGGTCAGTGCAATATACAGCTCCGGCCCTCTGTCTTCCGTCATTACACACCGGCAATCCAGTTGAGCGGGAAACTCGCTACCGTCGCCGCGCTTAAGCTTCAGTTCGGTATTCTGCCGCTCGTTACGCCTCCTTGCCGCGGAAAAAAAAACATGCCAATGATCGCCGTCTTCGGCGCTCACGAAAGCGGAAAAATGCCGGCGCAGTAATTTTCTGCGATCCACGCCAAGCAGCTCGGCGGCGGTGGAATTTATTTCGACAATCAATCCCTTGCGCGTGAGAGTCAGGTAGCCGACCGGAGCAAAGTCATAAAGCTCCGCATAACTATCCCGAGACGCCTCTAATCCGGCATAAGCGCGCCGCAGCTTCTTATTCCGCATTTCCAGTTCGATCTGATGTACTTGCAGCTCATGCAGCTGTTTTTGGTCAGGGCGGAGCATTAAGTCCATTGCCGGAATAGAGTAGCAGTGCACCTCCGTTTCCGCCCATAGTAAGTTCTGTTCAATTGTGTCCTTTCTCATACAGCACCTTTAGGAGTTTATGGAATATATCGGGTAAAAATTTCGCGTCAATCTATCTACCTTATAAAGCCACCTGACTTTTAAAAGTTATACGATGAATAAGCTATTAACCGGAGGAAAAGGTTATCGCCTTGAAACGGGACAGATTAGGAGTGCAAGCTTTACCTATTCGCAAACAGAGCCTGCATTTTCCCGGTCATAGAGTATTCACACCGCCCCGCCTTAAGTGTGAAACCGGAATAAAGAGTGTTTTTTAAGCTTAAATTGATGTGGCTTACCTTAACAAAGGGAATGCCTAAATAAAATACGTGACAGTACATACTCTCCAGCCATTGCCATTAAGTTACCTGATTAGCAAGCTGTTTCAGCTAGCACTGCTATATCGGGATGAATACCTATGATCGTAGGGGCAATCCCTTGTGGTTGCCCAGTGGGCAGGCACAAGGCCAGCCCCTACAGTACTCTGGCTGAAACAAACATCTTGTTAATCAGATTAAGTTAAGCATTGTAGGAGCGGGCCATGCCCGCGATGAGAGCGCTACAACTCAGCTATCGTTGCGCAAATATCGCGGGCATGGCCCGCTCCTACCGAGGTCAAGACGCTTAACTTAATGGCAGTGACCCTCTCCAGCAGGAGAGGGAGCCAAGAAGACTTATAAGTCATTGTATTTGCAATGAAAAAAGTTGTGTAGATACTTATGCCCTTCGGGAGAGGGCATTCTAAAAAGCGCAATTCATGACCGTTTGCAGTATAGATAGACTCTGATCAGAGTCTATGAAGTTTTATTGCACAGGTTATCCACGGGGCTTTTTATCCCAATTCCAGACTCGTCACAGCAAACAGCCCGTTTAAATCAATAAGCGGATTTTTTTGCGTATACATCCTTGCCGTTTCGAAAACCGCCTGCATGCTATAGCCGGCAACGAGTTTCAAGGCATCCTGATTAGGCTCCGGAATATCCATAAAAAAATCGCTGTTCCGAGGAATCCGGCTTAATAAAGCAGCTAACAACGGCTCGGCATCGTTATAACTGTCGGCAAATAAAGGCCCTATCCTGAAGCCGCCGTCACAGGCCCGGATAACGCCATAACCGGTTATTTTGTTTTCAGCCGCAATCGCCAGTGCCGCACCCTGTTTTTGCTGAATCCAGGATTGTAAAAACCCTGCTCTGGGCGCCGGAAAATACCGGCTGTCATACTGAAGCAAGTCCTTAAAAGGCACCCTGTCTATCTCGACTATTGCTGCGGCCGATACCGGTTTTTCGATGCTATAAGCGCCCTGATAACGCACATGGCGGCAGGCGATATGAAAACCTGATTTTTGATAATTGTGCTGTTGCTCTATGACGCCATCGAGACCGATATTGCGCCCCTGCAAATAATTCATCGCCGTCTGCCACAAGCGGATACCAAAACCCTGATTACGCCATTCGGGTTTGACAATATAAAAACCGATAAAGCCGAAATCGTCAGCGTATTTAACGCCGGAAATACAGGCGATGGGTTGGTCGTCCAGCAAACCTATAAAAAACCCATTCGGGTCGGCGCCGTAAAAATGCTCGGCATCGTGCACACCGGGCCGCCATCCCTCCCGTTTTGCCCAAGCGAGCGCTACATCAAGTTCGGGGCGCGTCATGCAACGGATAACATAATTGCTCATTATTTTTCCTCGGTGAATAGGTTAAAATTAAACAGCGCTTAGGGCGCATTGTCCCCGCTAATCCGTTCCATCGGCTTCTTGCTGTCGCGCCATTCCTGAAGACTTATAATGCCGCCCTCAGAATCATCCACCAAGATTTCCTGAGTATCAAGACTCACCAAAAACGACGCCCAACGATGAAGATTGGTCATTTGGCTCTCATAGAAATCAACCGGCCAGTATTGCTTCCCGTCCGAAGTGATCAGTTCTTCCGGAGAAACCATGATTGATCCGTGAACCTTGCCTTCGCTGGTGCGTTCAATATAACCCGACCAGGCTTTGACTTCAGGGAGTTCGGAAATCATTGCGGCCGCCTGCTCCTTTGTTATTGGAGCCGCCGGTAGCAAGCGCTGATTCGACGTTATTGTTGAGCTTGGCCTTGTCGATACGGTATCCGGTTTTTTTAAATAGATAATAATGGCAAAGAACAGAACCATTAAAGCGAATGCAATTTTCATAAGTCCCCTTAATGGGTTCAATCACCGGCTTGCACGGCTTTTGACAAAGAACCGGTGTAATTAAGTTTATGTTTCAACAAGTACTGATTTTATAGCAGAACACCGATAAGCCGTTGGACATTTCCGGCAAATAAGTTGACTTTAGCCCGGCAAAACACTATTAAATCCCCAGAGCATTCCTCTACCCGACGCGCAGTATAGCGCTAACAGAGCATTCTATAATGACCCAGAATAAAACCCACTCGGCTCCCCCGGACAATCAAGCTCCACAAAACAGCGGCTTCCCCATTGTCGGTTTGGGCGCTTCCGCCGGGGGGCTTGAAGCTTTCGAGCAATTTTTCCATCATGTCCCGCCGGACAACGGTATGGCCTTCGTACTGATCTCGCATCTCGATCCGAGCCACGCCAGCATTCTCACCGAAATCCTGCAACGCATCACCATCATGCCGGTGGTTGAAGCGCAAGATCAAATGCAAGTTAGGCCTAACTGCGTCTATGTGATTCCTCCCAACCGCGACATGACCATTTTTCACGGCGCTTTGCAGCTGAGCATACCGACCGTAGCGCACGGGCAGCGCATGCCCATTGATGAGTTTCTACGCTCTCTGGCTGAAGATCAAGCCGAAAAAGCCGTCGGCATCATTCTGTCCGGCACCGGCACCGACGGTACGCTCGGCTTGCGCGCCATCCTCGGCGCCGGCGGCATCACCCTGGTGCAGGAACCGGCTACCGCCAGATTCGACGGCATGCCGCTCAGCGCCATTCAGTCCGGCTATGTTACCCACATTTTGCCGGTGGAAAAAATGCCGGGAATACTGCTGTCCGGCATGCTCACGCTGAGCCGCCAACCCCCTCCTTCGCCGCCGATTGCATTAAGCGGCATCAATCGCATCTTGCTACAGTTACGCACCAGCACCGGCCACGATTTCTCACTGTATAAAAAAAGCACCATAACCCGCCGCATCCAGCGGCGCATGTCGCAAAACGACATCGAGGACACCGATACCTATGCCCGCTACCTGAAGGAACATCCAACCGAGATAGCGTCGCTGTTCAAGGAACTACTGATCAATGTCACCAACTTCTTTCGCGACCCGGAAGCTTTCATTACGCTAAAGCAAGTCATACTGCCGACACTGCTGGCAGGCAAATCGGAGAATTATGTTTTTCGCGTCTGGGTAGCGGGTTGCGCCACCGGCGAAGAGGCCTATTCCATTGCCATTCTGTTGCGCGAATTCATGGATGAAAACCGCAGTGAGTTTAAAGTGCAGATTTACAGCACCGATCTTGCCGATGACCCCATTACCGTCGCCCGTGCCGGTTTCTATCCGCCCAACATCACTTTGGACGTCACCCCGGAGCGGCTGCGCCGTTTCTTCATCAAGGAAGACAACGGCTATCGGGTGAAAAAAGAAATTCGCGAAATGGTGGTATTCGCGGTTCAGAACATCATCAAAGACCCGCCTTTTACCAAGCTCGATCTGCTCAGTTGCCGCAACCTGATGATTTACTTGGAGCCGGAACTGCAAAACCGCCTGATCCCGGCCTTCCACTACGCACTTAAGCCGGGCGGCGTACTGTTTCTATCGCCGTCGGAAGGCATCGGCAACCATACCGATTTGTTTACGCCGCTCAGCCGCAAATGGAAATTCTACAGCGCCGTCCCCTCCCCCGCCTCAACCCGCGCTGTTTTAGCCAGCAATTTGACCTGGACGGCAGAGCCTGCGCACAAAACGCCGGAGGACATCATAAAAATCGCCAAGGAAACCAACCTGGCCGAATTGACCCGGCGCATGCTGCTCCAATTCTACGCCCCCGCCACGGTGGTGACGGATGGCAAAGGCTATATCCTGTACGTTTACGGCGAAACCGGGAAATACCTGCGCCCGGCGCCCGGCCACGCCAGCCTCAGCATTATCGATATGGCGCGGGAAGGCTTGCAACAGGAACTGCGCTCCGCTATCCAAACCGTCGGCCAAAGTACACCGATGACCCTGAGCCGGGAACTGTCGGTCAAGACCAACGGCGATTTTCAGCCGGTGCTGCTTAGCGTACGCACCCTGTCGAATCCGAGTGATCGCCAGCCCCTGCTGCTGGTGAGCTTTCAAGACATAGAACAACCGGCCTCCGGCAAACCGGTGCGCAAACGCAAACGCACCTCCAAACCGGATGAACTGCGCCATATCGAGGAACTGGAGCGAGAGCTTGCTTACACTAAAGAGAACCTCCAGGCCACCATTGAGGAGCAGTTTGCCTCCAACGAGGAGCTTAAATGCACCAACGAAGAGATGCAATCCACCAATGAAGAACTGCAATCCACCAATGAAGAGCTGGAGACCTCCAAAGAGGAACTGCAATCCATCAATGAAGAGCTGATCACCGTAAACTCCGAGCTACAGAACAAAATTGTGCAATGCGCCAACATGCAAAACGATATGAAGAATCTGCTCGACAATATCCACATCGGCACTATCTTTCTTGATCAACACCTGATCATCCGGCGCTTTACCCGCGATGCCACGCAAATCTACCGCCTGGTTGCCTCCGATGTGGGCCGCGCATTAAGCGACATCAAGCCCGAACTGGAGGGGGAAGACCTGATGAACGCCGCCCATGCCGTGCTCGACAATCTGGTGCCCATAGAACGCGAGGTGAAAACTTCGAACGGCAACTGGTACCTGGCGCGCATCCAGCCCTATCGAACCCTTGAAAACATGATCGACGGCGTGGTGCTGACTTTCACCAACATCACCGAACGCGCCAGAGCTATAGCGGTACAGGAAGCGAGACTGTTGGCCGAAGGCATTGTCAATACGGTGCGCGAGCCGCTGATTGTACTCAATGAGGCCTTGACGGTGATTACCGCCAGCGGCTCGTTTTACCAATGCTTCCAGACGACCGCCGAAGAAACCTTGGGCCGCCCGATTTACGAACTGGGCGACGGCCAATGGAATATCCCCGCCTTGCGCGAGCTGCTGGGGGCCGTTCTGTCGCATGATCAAACTTTTGACAACTATTCGATGGAGCATGATTTCCCTATCATCGGTCAGCGCAAAATGCTGCTCAATGCCCGCAACATCATCGGTCAAATCGATGCACCGCATTTAATCCTGTTGGCGATAGAGGATGTTACCGATAGGGCGTAGCCGGCATTTATCGTATCCAGGCCTCCACTCACTGCCATTAAGTTAGGGAAACGCCGTTAAAAACAAAGCCTTTTATATTTATAAAAATTGAACAGCTGCCGTGCCGTGCGCGCCTTTTCCTATGCTTGAAAAATAGTAACTACTCAGCTATCAAAGACAACGGAACGCAGATGACACAGATGATTATGATAAACGCCGATAAATAAGCCTGAAACCGCAACAAACGGAGTTTTTCGAGATAATTCACAAAATCTTATTCAATCATAGTCATCCGCGTCATCTGCGTTCTATTTATCTACCTACCTACTGAGTAGTTACGAAAAATCTTGCTATCCCTTTGCGGCGCATGGCGCCACCTACTCGAATAACATTTTGTTTGGTAACTGCTCGCCCCTCCCACTGCCTACCTAAGACGTTGCGGGCTTCACGTTTTAACGGACGGTAGTGAAGGGGGCGAGCAGTTACTAAAAATGCGTGCAAAGTCATAGGTAACCGCACTTATTGATTGAAGCCGTTGAACTTCTTATCCTACAAACACTTGTATAGCGCCAACCGATTTTTTGACCGGTACGGTCAGATTGGCGGTCTCAGAGGGAGTGCTTATTGTTGTATAGGCCCTGAACGGTCAAGTTTTCGGTTTTGCAATTCACCGTAAATATGACCGCTTAAAGTCTATGAGTCTATTCAAGCGCTGAGATTCCTTGCTAATCAAGACCTCAAAGTCGGTGAAGAGTTTAATGAATAACAAGTCAAGCAAACAGAATCACCCGCTAAAGCCGCGTTCCGGCGTTGTAGACCGACGCGTCCGCAGTGCTCAGAGAGAACCCATGTCTCGCTCTGTGGAAGAACTGCTGTACGAACTCCGGGTACACCAGATCGAACTGGAGCTGCAAAACGAGGAATTGCAGCGCGCCCGCGCCGCCCTGGAAGCCTCTCACAGCCGCTATCTCAATCTTTATGATTTCGCTCCGGTTGGCTACCTCACTCTCAACGCCGACGGTGAGATTATCGAGGCTAATCTTACCGCCGCCGACTTGCTGGGAGCGGAGCGCCATACTCTGCTAAACCGCCATTTCTCCGCTTGGATCACGCAGGAAGACAGCGACCGCTGGTATCTGCTGCTCAAAAGTGCGCAGGAACATACGCGGGAAGAACAAAGAGGCTTCGAATTAAGGCTCAAACGCGGAGATAACTATTTCCATGCCCGGCTCGACTGTCTGCCGATTTTGACCGACGATCAACCTCCGGTCATGCGCATCTCGCTGACCGACATCACCGAAACCAAGCGTGCCGAAGAAGCGTTACGCATCGCCGCCGTCGCCTTCGAATCTCAGGAAGGCATCATGATTACCAATGCCGATAAGGTGATTTTGCGGGTCAATCGGGCCTTTACCGACATCACCGGCTACAACGCCGAAGAACTCGTGGGTCAAACGCCTCATATGTTCAAATCGGGACGCCATAACAAGACTTTTTACGCCGAGATGTGGGAGTGCATTAATCGCACCGGTTCCTGGCAGGGCGAAATCTGGGATCAGCGCAAAAACGGTGAAATCTATCCCAAATGGCTGACCATCACGGCGGTAAAAGACGACCAGGGAAGCGTCACCCACTATGTCGGCTTACATACCGATATTTCCGCGCGCAAGGCCTCGGAAGAGGAAATCAAACAACTGGCCTACTACGATCCGCTGACCGCATTGCCGAACCGGAGACTGATGCTGGACAGGCTGCAACAAGCGCTGGCAGCCAGTACGCGCAGCCAAAAATACGGCGCACTGCTATTCATCGACTTGGATAATTTCAAGTCGCTGAACGACCACCTGGGACACGATATGGGCGACATATTATTGCAACAGGTCGCACAGCGCCTTATTGACTGTGTACGGGAGGGCGACACCGTGTCTCGCCAGGGCGGCGACGAGTTTGTCATCATGCTGGAAGAACTGAGCAAAAATACCAAAGAAGCCGCAGCCAAAGCTAAAAACATAGGCGAGAAAATTCTTGTTTCGCTGAACCAGGTCTATCAGCTGACCGACCATGAGTACCAAAATACCCCAAGCATCGGCATCACCCTGTTCATCAATCATAAGCATACGGTCAATGCGCTACTGAAACGCGCGGATATCGCAATGTACGAAGCCAAGGCCGGCGGACGCAACACCTTGCGTTTTTTCGACAAGGACATGCAAAAGACGGTTATGGAACGTACCGCTTTGGAAGCGGACTTGCGCTTTGCGCTGACAAAAAATCAACTTAAAGTCTATTTTCAACGGCAGGCGCGCCACAGCGGCGAAACCATTGGCGCCGAAGTACTGTTACGCTGGGAACACCCTGAGCGCGGTTTTGTCTCGCCGCTTGAATTCATTTCTTTGGCGGAAGAAATTGGCGTCATAATACCTATTGGCCTGTGGGTACTGGAAACGGCCTGCGCCCAACTTAAGCGATGGGAAAATTATGCACAAACCCGGCATTTGCAGCTTGCGGTTAATGTCAGCGCACGCCAATTCCATCAACCCGACTTCGCCGAGCAAGTGTGCGCCATACTGAAAAAGAACGCCGTCAAAGCGGACCGGCTCAAACTCGAATTTACCGAAAGCCTGGTGTTCGAGGACATCGACGACACCATTGCCAAAATGCACAAACTCAAAAAAATCGGCGTGAGCTTTTCTATGGATGATTTCGGCACCGGCTATTCATCGCTGACCTACCTAAAGCAGCTGCCGTTTGACCAATTGAAAATAGATCAATCTTTCGTCCGCAATATCGATATCAAGCCCATCGATACAGTGGTCGTGCAGACTATCATCGGCATGGCCCGCAATTTGGGCATGGACATCATTGCCGAAGGCGTAGAAACAGAGCAGCAACGCGCCTTTCTGGAGTTTCACGGTTGCCACAGCTATCAAGGCAACCTGACCGGCCAAGCCATGCCGCCGGAAGAATTCGAACGGTCTTTAGGCATCGAAGTCTGAGCATATAGGCCGAAACAGTTTAAAGGCCAAGCGCTTCATCTTCGATGGCGGTCGTTGCTAAAGCCGATAAATCCAAAAGATTAATCACCTTTAGCCTGATCGCCAATCGGGTCAGCTCGATGTCTCCGGCAACGCCGAGCTTGCGCTTGATCAAATAATGGCAATTGCACACGGTTTTCGGGCTGATATTCAGGGTTTGCGCGATGTCTTCTGTCGTTCGCCCTTCGACCAGCAGGCGCAAAATTTCAAATTCCCGCACGCTTAATGTTTCCAACGCAAGACGTTCACCGCCCAGTTTTTCCAAAGCCAAGGACTGGGCGATGTCCGCGCTCAAAAAGTGACGACCGGCGTAGACCTCATGAATCGCGCGCAGCAACACCTCCGGCGTACTGCTTTTGGTAACGTAGCCCAAAGCCCCGGCGCGGCTTGCCTGCCGCGCAAAACCCGGATTTTGATGCATGCTGAACACCAGAATCTTCGCCCCGGCATCGCGTTGTTTGATCCGGGAGATGAGTTCCAGCCCGCTGATTCCGGGCAAAGAAATATCGGTAACGACCACGTTGGGGCTACATTCTTTAAAACGCTGATAGGCCTGAGTAGCGTCCGCCGCTTCGGCGACTACCTGCAAACCCGGCTGCTTTGCCAGCAGCGAAAGATAGCCTTCGCGGACGATGGCATGATCGTCAACCAGTAAAATTCTAATCATTGCTGTGCCTCCGTATCGGCAGCCGTGCTTCAACAATCAAGCCGTGCGGGTCGGCAATCGCCAAGGTCAGCTGTCCGGACAGCGCCGTGACGCGTTCGCGGATGCCGAGCAGGCCGATACCCGGACCTTCGGCAAAAGGCAGTTCTATGGCGGAGCCGTCGTCGTCGACGGTTAAAATGACCGCATCTGCGGCGACTGCCAGTGTCACCTTCGCATTCGCCGCCGCCGAATGCTTGGCAATATTGGTCAGGCATTCCTGGGTAATCCGAAACAGCGTGACGGTCAGCGGCTCCGGCAGTGATGCGCAAGCGCCGACTATGCTCAGTTGATAGCGGATTTTGCCGCCCGCATTCCAGCCCGACACCAGACTGTTCAAGCCGGCGGCAAGACCCAGTTGGTCAAGTTCGGCAGGCCGTAAACGCCTCAATAGATCGCGCACGCTATCCATCATATGCTGACTAATCCGGCCGATATGAGCGGCTTCGTCAACCAACGCCGGGCACTGCTGCTCTGCCGTTTGTGCAATAGATGCGGCAACGGCGTTGATCGCGGCCAAACATTGCCCGAACTCGTCGTGCAGTTCCCTGGCCAGATAACGGCGCTCTTCTTCCTGAACAGTAATCAGCTTCATGCTCAGCTTTTGGCGTTCGGCAAGCAAGTGTTGCTGAGTTGCCGCCAGTTGATTGATTGCGGTAGCGGTGCGCTGCCATTCGATCAGCTCGAACGCCGGCAGGCGGCAAGCCAAATCGCCTTTTTCCATAGTCTCCAGCCCGGCGACGATAATCCGGGCCGGTCGTAAGGCGCGGCTGATGCTCAGATAAACCAATAGACAAACGGCCAAAACGGTTAGGGCGGATAGCCGCAGCAAACTGTGGATATTTTCCCAAGCCTGGGCTATTTCCATCTCGGCACTGGGAGTAACCGTGAGTGAGCCATACACCCGGCCATTGAATGCAATCGGCCGGGTGATCTCAAAACCGGGATTTAAAACCGTGCGGTAAAAGCTCTCGAAAATTTCCGGCCGGATGAGGCCCGCTAGTTTTGCGCCGTTGCAAAGACTGTGCTGGGCAGCATTGTCTGTTGAGACAAAGCGGACGCAAATCCCAGGCATGCTGCCGGTCTGTTTCCATAGTTCAAAATCCGGGAATTTATGAGCCGGCCCGAATCCGGCATTGATGCGTAAAAGCTGAAATTCCAACTGCTTGCCCAGCGACTCGGCAGTCGCCTGTGTAGCCTGTCCGGCTTGCCTGTCGCTTTGATAAAGCACGTAAGCGGCGGTTGTTAACAGACACATCAACGCGACAACCGTGATGCGGGACAGCAAATGGAACTGTAGATTCATGGTAAACCTTCCGGATCGGATCATCCTGCGAGAACTGCATTATAAGAGCCGTTTAAGTACCCGGAACAGCCGCTCAGTTAAACTCGGGCAAATTGCCCGTACTCTGCGGGCAAAAGTCGGCTTACCGCACTCTGTCGATTTAATAAACTATCGGCATTCACAACAGACCCCTTTGGAGAAGCTTTTATGATTGAACAATTGAATGTCAGCAAAACCATCGCTGCCAATGCAGACCAAGTTTGGGCCGCGATTAGCGGTATCGGCGGACTGGAGCGCTGGTTTCCTATCATTGACGAGTGCACGGTATTCGGCGTCGGCGAAGGCGCAACGCGTATCATGACCTTAACCGACGGCGCTAAAATCAAGGATCACATAGACGTAATCGATCATCAACGCCAATGCTTGCGCTATACCCGAACCGAATCGCCATTTCCGGTACAAAGCTATGTCGGCACGGTAGAAGTCCGCAAGATAAATGATGCCGACACCGAATTGTCATGGACGCTGGAAATCGATGTGCAGGAAGATCAACGCGATGCCTTGGCCGAATTGCTGTGCAATGCCCTGACGGAAGGCATCCTGGGACTGGAGCGGGATATGCAACAACCGCAACTTGATTGTTAACGAACTTGGGAGACAGCACATGAACCTACTGAAATCAACCTTAGCAGCACTGGCTATTGGGCTAATACTGTTAACCAACGCCGATGCCGCACAACGCATAGCCGTGTTGGATTTTGAATTGAACGATATGACTTCCCTGCCCAACACAGCCGAGGAACAACTGCGAACCGCATCGATCCGGCCCTTGCTGGAGCAGGCGCTAGGCCAAACCGGCGACTATGAAATCATTCATATCGATGCCGCCGCTCAAGCTGCCGCCAATTCGAGTTTCGGCTATTTATTCCGCTTTAACGATGTTGCCGCCAAACTGGGTCAGCAGTTTGGCGCCGATTGGATTATCGTCGGCCGGCACAGTAAGCCCAGCTTTTTGTTTTCCTATCTGATGGCGCATTTGGTTAATGTAAAAAGCCAAACACTGGCTGCAAGCTATGACATTGAACTTAAGGGCAATCACGAAAAAGTAACGCAACGAGGGGTTAAAGCGCTTGCTAATAAAGTTCATGCTTTGCTTGATCAGTAATCTGAGGGATACGGCTCAATTTATAAGGTTTATAGGGCAATGGACACTGTCCTAAACGAGCGTGTATTATTTAAAATGCACTATTAAATTACGGTCCTTCATAAGGAGTTAATATGACTAATCCGGCATTTGTTCTACCTGATCCAATACTTACGCCCGAGGCTTATCTGCTGCTGGAAAACGATAACAAGATCGGCACTCGCCATGAGTATGTGAATGGGCTCATTTACGCAATGACCGGGGCAAGCCGTAATCATAACCGTATTAATGGGCGACTGTATGCGCGCTTATTACAGCATTTGCAAGGCACTCCTTGCGAGCCGTATCAGTCGGACATGAAAGTGAAAGTTCAACGCGGTAACGACGTGCGTTTTTACTACCCTGATGTGCAAGTCAGCTGCGAAGAAGAAACCGATTTGTATTACAACGAGCATCCTTGCTTGATTGTCGAAGTATTGTCCGATTCCACCCAGCGCACTGATCGCACCGAAAAGCGCCTTGCTTATCAAACGATTGAAAGCTTGCAAGAGTATGTGCTTTTATCTCAGGACTCGCCCTACCTGGAAACTTACCGCCGCCGAAGCGAATGGCAGCGCGAGAGTTTCACGGGGACTCAGAGCGTTACCTTGGAATCGGTTGATTTAACGTTGATGGTGGAAGAGCTTTACCCATAAACTATATCTGCCAGACTGCCCCGCCCGGTAGTGCGGAAACATTCAACCACTTCAAGGACTATAGCGGACAGTTACCCTCGTTCCCACGCGCTGCGTGGGAACGAGAATAACTTAAATAGCGTCCCCGATGCTCCTACAAGCCCATCATCAAACTACTGCCATGCCTTTTCAGCCACTGCCTCCGGCTTTGATAATCCGGCAAATGCTCGCCGACCAAAGCCCAAAAATGCGCGGAATGGTTCCTGATCCTGATATGGCAAAGCTCATGCACCACTACGTATTCCAGGACTTCAGGCGGGGCTATGATTAACAGCCAGTTGATATTGATGTCATTATGAATGCCGCAACTGCCCCAGCGGCTTTTTTGGGTTTTGATTTTAATGGTCTGCGGAAACAGCTGCTTTTTGTCCGCATGCTGTCTCACCAGTTGCTCTACCTGAGTTTTCGATTCCTTTTTCATCCAGCGGATTAATGCTTCTTTGATCTCGGCACTAGGGTCTTTAATAAGCAATGCTTCGGGTACGTGGGCAATAAATTCGCGGCAAAATTCGATTTTTATCCTTTTTAATTTTGACGGTCTTAGCGCCAATTTATACGATGTGCCCTGATAAGGAATTTCAGCGCCATGACTGTAAACAGCAGGAGCCAGTTTTTTATGATGCAAACTATGGGCTTCAATTTTAGCCAAGGTTTGGACGACCCACTGTTGTTTGAGCTGCACAAATTGATGAATTCTATGCTCTGCGGCCTTGGGTGGCGCGACAACTTCGACTTTGCCGAGCGTTACGACAATTCGCATCTGCGTGGCGCGGGCACTGCGCCGAATATGGTATGAAAAGGGTAGATTAAAAATGACGGTCTCTCACGGGGACTTGCAAAAAAGGCGCGCGCGGCACGCCATCGGATTTAAGCTTAATTATCCTGATTAATCATATGGGTCGCCAACTGCTGCAATGCTTGGCTTAAATTTTCCCTGAACTGCGGGTTCATGGTTATTTCATTTAACGCTTTATTCATGCACAACATCCATTGATCCCTTGCAGCTTCGTCTATCGCAAACGGAAAATGCCGCCGCCGCAACATCGGATGACCGTATTCCCGAATAAACAAATCGGGGCCGCCGAGCCAGCCGGATAGGAATTTGAACAATTTGCTGCTTGCGCCGGATAAATCCGCCGCATGCATAGCCCGAATTCCGGAGGCTTCGGGCAAGGTATCCATAAAAAAATAGAACCGCTCAACCAGATTCGATACTGCCGCTTCTCCACCGAGCAGTTGGTAAGGTGTTATTTGTGTGCTTTCTGTCATAATCCGGCGCTGTGAATTTCAATAATCCGCTATTCTACTAAATATTTTTACCCATGCCGCCAAACTCTTGTAAGATTTAGCGGTCTATTTTTATTAACCATTTTTTAAGGAGTCTAATCAAATGAGATTAAATACTGCTATTTCACGCTCGGAAGCCGGCGCTCTGGCAACCAATAAAGTACTGAGAAACACCTATTTGCTGTTGTCGATGACCTTGCTTTTCAGCGCCATGACCGCAGGCGCGGCCATGGTTATGAATCTGCCGCATTTTAGCCCTATCATTACGCTGATTGGTTATTTCGGCCTGTTGTTCTTAACTAACAAATTCAGCAACAGCGCTTTGGGCTTGCTTTTCGTTTTTGCCTTGACCGGTTTTATGGGACTCACGCTCGGCCCTGTTTTAACCCTGTATATCAAAGCATTCAGCAACGGCCATGAATTGATTATGATGGCGTTGGGCGGCACAGGCGTGATATTTCTGGGGCTTTCGGGTTATGCTTTAACCACGCGCAAAGATTTCAGTTTTATCGGAGGTTTCCTGATGGTCGGCGTGCTGGTCGCATTTTTGGCGGGTCTGGGCGCTATGTTTTTTGCGATACCGGCTTTATCGCTGGCGGTATCGGCCATGTTTATCCTGCTGATGTCCGGCATGATCTTGTTCCAAACCAGTGAAATCATTCATGGCGGCGAAACCAACTACATCCTGGCGACGGTTTCTTTATACGTTTCTATCTTCAACCTGTTCATGAGCCTGTTGCAATTGTTGGGCGTATTCAGCGGCAGAGATTAAACCGGAAATACGGTTAATTTAAGCCGTTAACTGAAAGCACTATACCGAGGCGCGACGTTTGATTTTCGTGTCTCGGCACTCTCAAAAACCTGCCCCCCTCCATTCTAAAACCCGTCCGGGTAAACATTCGATACCCCCCTCATGGTTTGACCTGCTGCATAATTTTTCCAGATGCCGAACACTAAAAAAGCCCTACGGCGGGCTTTTTTTATAAACAGATTATGTCGTTAAAGCGCAATTGGGGCAAGATACGCTCAAAAGGACGCACCGTCCGTGGCGCGTTTGGGGGCTATTTGATCAGAAAATCCCGCATCATGCCCATATCCTCGTGTTCCAGGTTATGGCAGTGATACATGAACAAACCTTTAAAATCATTAAACGGTTTTAGTAGAGTGACTTTCTCGCCCGGCATCACCAAAACCGTATCTTTCCAACCGTTGGTTACAAACCCTGAGGCCACGGTAGTGTAGCTATCTTCGAAACCCGAACTCACTTCCCGCTTGACCACCTGGAACTGTTCGCCATGTAAATGCATCGGATGCGGCATGTTCATCATGCCATGCATACCGCCGCCAAAACCATTATCGAACTCGATTAATTGCAGGCTGTTAACCGGGATAACTTCATCCGGCTGAACATCGTCCATTTTATAAGAACGGCCGTTCAGCAAGGCTGACATGTGCTCCATGGATAAGGCGATGGTCCTCGGATTAGCCGCATTTGCAGCATTTTTGACTTGTAATGCGGCGATCGGGGTCAAGGTTTTCGGCAACGTGTTGTCGCCTTGCTCCTTTTTGGCGACCCGGATTTTTAAAATCGGGTAATCCGATCCCGAAGGCAAGGTACTGACCGACATCATGCCTCCCATCATTCCGCCCATACCGCCGCCCATCATGCCTCGGTGCCCTCCACCGCCCATCATACCCCGATGTCCGCCTCCTCCCATCATGCCCATGCCGCCGTGCGAGGCAGCATCAAACTTAAGGCTGCGCAAAGTCAACTCGGCGCCTACCGCCCGTCCGCTAAAGTCCATCCAGGCTTCCAGTCTTTCTCCCGGCGCCAGCATGACATAAGGATGCTGTTCGGGAGTTTCCAGCAAACCGCCATCGACACCTATTACGGTGATCGGCGTGCCGTCATCCCAGGCCAGTTTATAAATCCGGGAATTGGAGCCGTTGACCAGCCGAATCCGATAGGCGCGCGTCGCCACCGGCAACACAAAATCAGGCCGGCCGTTGACCAGAATCCGGTCGCCCAAGAAACCCTGCATGCGTTGCATCATGTGCGCCGAATAAACCAGTTGGTTTTGCCCGTCGAAACTGCGATCCTGAATCACCAGCGGCACATCAAGATCGCCGCTCGGTAAACCCAGCGCCTGTTCCTGGTCATCGCTGACGATTAACAGCCCGGCCAAGCCCGAATAAACCTGTCTGGCGGTAACGCCGTGGGCATGGGAGTGATAAAAATAGGTGCCCGCCCGGTTGAGTATCTCAAATTCATAGATATAGGTTTCGCCATGATTGATGGCGTACATGGGATTGCCGTCCATGTTGGCGGGTACATGCAAGCCATGCCAATGTAAAATCGATTGCGCCGGTAAATTATTATTAAGGATCAGCCTGACTTTCTGGCCTTTTTTGAAGCGCAGGGTGGGCGCAAGATAGGTGCCGTCATTATTGTCAAGCACGCCTGAAGGCCCTGTTATGACCTTGCCGGTGATTTTCCAAATACGGGTTTTTTCGCCGTTTAAAATGGCTACCTCCGCCGTGTTCATGGTCAGCTCAAGCTCAACGTCAGGGAGAAAATCGGTAGACGGCGTATTGACTCTGACAAATCCGCCTGTCTGCGCCCAGCTCGGGTAAGTGAGCGCTCCGGCGATGCCAATTGCGGTATATTTTAATAGTTTTCGGCGTTGCAAATTAGTCGTCGTTTTCATTTGGACTTACCTCCATTTATTATTGATATTAGCATATTGTAATATGCGATTTTGTATCATAATCTTCGTAACGTGATTAAGCTACACAATTAATAAGGTTACCCGCAAGACGCGAACTTGTTTGGGATGCCGGCTGCTATAGGTAGAGCGTACCGTGCGCGCCTAACGCCCAAGGCGCGCACGGCACGCCTTTATATATTAAATACCTCTCTAAAACACAGGGTTATGTGACACAAAAAAGTTCCTGAAACATCTTACTTCTCGTTCCCACGCGCCGCGTGGGAATGCCGTCAAGGCGCGCTGCGCCGCGAATCAAAATCCCCATGCTTTATAATATGGCAGCAGATTTCCGGTTTTCCCGCCGCCGTCTTATCATCGAAAACCGAAATATCAAGCGACCTAAACGCCAAACTGACAGGATACTAAAATGACCGATAGCCCGGACAACAACCCGCATGGCACGACTCACCCGCAACCAGAGCTTGCCATGATAGGCTCTGAACAGCTTTGGCATTGGTTAAACGAGCTGCAAATCAGCCTGGCTTTTACCACTTATCAAACCAATCGCCTGTTTTTAATCGGCTGCAAACCCGAAGGACGCTTGGCAGTCAATGAGCGGCTGTTTGATAAACCGATGGGGCTTTATGCAGACGGTGAGCGCCTCATCATGAGCACGCGCTATTCAATCTGGCATTTGGAAAACCGGCTGGCGGCGGGAGAAACGCATTTGGGCTGTGATCGCCTTTATATGCCGAGTGTTTCTTATACCACCGGCGATGTAAATATGCATGATGTAGTGATGGCTAAAAATCAAAAACTGCTGTTCATCAATACCGATTTTAGTTGTCTTGCCACGTTACGCCCCGGTTTTAGTTTTGAGCCGGTATGGCAACCGCCGTTTATCAGCAAATTAGCGGCTGAAGATCGTTGTCATCTCAATGGCTTAGCCATGCAAAACGGCGAGCCGACTTATGTGACCGCGTGTAGTCGTACCGATACAGCGGCGGGTTGGCGTAATCACCGAATCGATGGCGGCATTGTCATGCACATTCCCAGCAATGAAATCATCGCCACCGGTTTATCGATGCCGCATTCGCCGCGTTGGTATCGGGGTAAGTTATGGCTGCTCAATTCGGGAACCGGTGAACTCGGTTATTTGGACGGCGAGCGGTTTATGCCTCTGGTTTTTTGTCCAGGCTTTGTGCGCGGTTTAGCCTTTTTTGGCGATTATGCACTGGTCGGCTTATCAAAACTGCGCTCAAAAACCTTTGCCGGTTTGGCCTTGGAAACCCGCCTCGCTAACGAAGGCAAAACCTCGCAATGCGGCTTGGTAGTCGTCAATATCAACACCGGAGCGATAGAGCAGTGGCTACATATCGATGGCATCGTCGAAGAACTGTTTGACGTAGTCGTGTTACCCAAAGTGCGCCAACCCAGCGCGGTGGGTTTTCAAAATGACGACATCGATCGTTTGATCACTTTTCCCGATTCCGGCGGCATCGTTATCACCAAGCCGACCGTAAATCGTCCGGGATTGGGCCAACCGGTACCCGCAGCAGGATTGCCGCGCACCAATGCCAATAAGGTGATTTCCGAAGAAAAACTTACCCATTCCGGATAGAATTTCATTTTTATTTCACTTGTTGAGAACGAACTTGCAATCCATCCCAGAAACCTCTCTTTTGCCGTTGAGCGCACATCAAATCGAAGACTTAAAATTAGCGAGTTCCAAAATGTCAGGGGCGGAACGACGAGCGTACCAGGCTGTGATGACATTGAAATATTGCCAGGGTAATGCCCGTCAAGCGGAGAGAGTGTTTGGTTGGGGCCGCGAAACTGTGCTGTTGGGTTTGAACGAACAGCGAACAGGTGTCATTTGCCAAGGCGCACAAGCAGCTTACGGTGGCGCTAAGTTATGGGAAGAAAATCAGCCTGAGGTGGCACAAGCCCTGTGGGAGCTGGCAGACTCCCATAGCCAGCAAGATCCGACTTTCCGGACCTTGCTGTCGTACACCCGGTTAACCGTAGCGGAAGCGTTGAAACAGTTGCGCAACCAAGGTTTCCATGAAGAGCAGCTCCCATCGCCCAGCACGATGGCGGCTGTTTTGAACCGGAACAACTACCGCCTGCGCAAAGTGCTCAAGGCCAAACCGCTCAAGAAACTTCCCGAAACGGATGCCATCTTTACCACGATAAAGGAAAAAGACGGAATCCCGGTGAAGAATGGGCATTCAGTGGACGGCGGACAGGTGAAACGCATCAGTATTGACTGTAAAGCCACGGTGAATATCGGGGATTATTCACGGGGCGGAAAGACGCGTGGTGACTCCCGTGCGGCAGACCATGATATGGGTTGCACGGAAAAATACACGCCCTTTGGCATCGTAGACGAGGATAAAGGGGCGCTCTATCTGACATTCGGAAGCTCTTTCAAGACCAGCGACTTCATCGTAGACAGCTTGATGGACTGGTGGGAGAGCCTACCGGCGCACGAACGGTCGGCTACCGCGCATATCCAGATCAAGCTTGACAATGGACCTGAAAGCAGTGGTGTGCGCACGCAGTTTCTCAAACGCCTTGTGGACTTCGTCGATCACATCGGCAAAAACGTCCAACTGTTGTACTATCCGCCTTACCACAGCAAGTACAATCCGATTGAGCGCTGTTGGGGTATGTTGGAACAGCACTGGAAGGCGCCAAGTGGGTGACTGCCGAAACTATGCTGGAATGGGCAAAAAGCATGACTTGGAAAGGGATACAGCCAGTGGTCAAGCTCAGCAAGACCCTTTACCAGAAAGGCATTTCACTGACCAAAGTGGCGATGCAAGCGATTGAAGCCAAGCTGGAACGTAACCCAATCCTACCCAAGTGGGACATCCTAATCCGATCCAGCTGATGGGTAATTTAATTTCCGGAAATCACTTAACACACTAACAGACCCATTACTTTCAGACTATAAAGTTTATTATGGCGGTAAAGGCAACGATACCCTGACCGGTGGCAATGCGAGTGAATTGATGCTGGGCGGCGTGGGTGATGACCTATTAGACGGGGGTAAAGGCGCTGACCGATTATGCGGCGGCGCTGGAACAGACCTGCTCACCGGAGGTGCTGGCAAAGACTGGTTTTTGTTTAACAGTGTTCTGGATTCGGCAATAGATACTCTGCGTGATGTGATTACCGATTTTGTCAAAGGCGATAAAATCAACTTATCCGCCATTGATGCCAACACCAGCGTTAAAGGCAATAATGCTTTTGTAAGCCTGAATCTGGGTGATTTTGCTAATCCCACCTTCAATAAAACCAACGCATTATATTTTGACAAGGTCGATCACATTCTGTTCGGCAATAATGACACCGACCCCAGCGCCGATTTTTCCATTTTGTTGACCGGCGTAACCACCCTTAGCACAGCGGATTTTATGTTGTAATTGTTCTAAATAATGCCAGCCCTGTTAGACCGGAATAAGCCTGTTCGAGGACCAGTCCCGCAGGGCGACAGCAAACCGCCAAGCACTGTAGCCGAAAGATACGCGTAGCCTACAAAGCTTACCGGGTTGAGTTAATCAAAACTGATCATTTCTCGTAAAATGCATCAACTCAAAAACATCGCATCGCCATAACTGAAAAATCGATAAGATTGATCGATAGCATGGCTGTAGGCGTTCATAATAGGCTCGTAACCGGCAAACGCCGAAACCAGCATCAATAAGGTAGACTCGGGCAGGTGAAAGTTAGTCAGCATCGCATCGACCGATTTGAATTGATAACCTGGGGTAATGAATAAGTCGGTATCACCAAAAGCGGCCGCCAGCCGACCGCTTTGGGACGCCGATTCCAACGCCCTAACCGCCGTCGTGCCGATGGCAATAATCCGCCCTCCCCTTGCTCTGGTTTGCTGAACAGCCGTTACTGTCTCCTGCAACACGGCAAAATATTCCTTGTGCATTAAATGTTCGGATAAATCCTCCACCCTGACCGGCTGAAAGGTGCCGCTGCCGACGTGCAAGGTCACAAAAGCGCTTTGCACACCTTTGGTTTTGAGTTTTCCCATCATGGTTTGATCAAAATGCAAGCCTGCGGTGGGCGCTGCTACGGCTCCCGCTTCTCTGGCAAACACCGTCTGATAGCGGGTCAGGTCGGATTCGTCATCTTCACGGGTGATATAAGGCGGCAATGGAATATGGCCGATTTGCTCCAAGATAGTGAGCAAACTGTTATCACCCTTAAATTCCAGCTGAAACAGATCATCCGTCCGGCCCAACACTTCGCAGCAATAGCCTTTATCCAATTCTATTAAGGTGGCGGCTTTCGACGATTTACTCGATCTAACATGCGCAATAGCGCGATGATCATCCAGAATGCGCTCGATTAGAATTTCGACCTTGCCGCCGCTTTGCTTCTTGCCAAACAGCCTGGCCGGAATGACTTTGGTATCATTAAAAATCAGCAAATCGCGGGCATCGATTAAATCGATTAAATCGGTAAATTGACAATCGGTTATCCGTCCGGCATTTCGATCCATACATAACAAACGGCTTGCATCACGCTCTGCCAAGGGTTTTTGCGCAATTAGCGCTTCGGGTAACTGGTAGTTAAAATCACTTTTTTTCATAGCGGGCGATATTAGCAGTATTAAGCTTTCAAATACACCTTAAAAAAAACTAGCATTTTTTATGAGCGTTGCCTATAATACACATTCTTTGCCGGGGTGGCGGAACTGGTAGACGCGCCGGATTCAAAATCCGGTGATGGTGACATCGTGCCGGTTCGATTCCGGCCCTCGGTACCAAACATGAGTACAGAGCCGTGCAAAGAAGTACATAAACCCGCAAGTCGCAAGGCTTCGCGGGTTTTTTATTGTCCGGTGAAGTACAAAGAAATGCGCTAACACTCGACAGTTTATGCAGTAACATTTACAGTAACTTTCGACCAGTACAAAAAGTTACTGCATTTTGACTGCAAATATAGGCCTTCCGTTCTACAGAACAAAGACTTACATTTACAGTAACTCGAAAATC
>JAUGSS010000122.1:0-1303 GCA_044426515.1 Methylococcaceae bacterium
AAACACCGGAAGCAACCCCGCGCATGACGCAAACGCATGGCTGACAATACCAGAACCGTTCACAAACGCAACCTTACCGTAACCACTGAGGCTGATGAAAGCAAGCCAAAGCCAACACATTCATTCCAGAATGCCTAACGTAGAGCTAACCGGGCGCGGCACGGAAAGCTGAAAAATAAAACCGCATTATAACCGCGCTCCGGTTGAGCGCCATGTTAGATGTTTTTTTCAGCGTTTATTTAAGAGAGCAAAGATGGTGGCACCTGCCAACCTTACTTACACCTATTTACACTTTGGCAGCGGCGCTGGCTTTGAACGGGTATAGGCTTTAACCTTTACCGTTTTTGGGCCGGGCTTGCTGGTTATGCGCGTAGGTCTGCACTTGGTTTTAGTAGCCATGAGATTTCTCCTGTTGCCACTAGCAGAAACGAGTCTGCCACTCCGAAGACACTCATTGCCTCCGCCATCTATCAGAGGGTTGGTTATTCGAAGTGAAAAGGCAGATGCCACCATCTTTGCTCTTTTTTACATCTAACGTTTGAGTTAACCCGAGAGAAGCCGCGTAGCGGTGACGACTCGGGTGGAACGAGGTTAGTTGCCTTGATCACGATTAAGCCTCTGTAGCCCAGGTAATGCGCCAAGATGGCAAACTACTTGATTAACGCCAACCTGATAAATATCCCGAGTTGTTGCACCTGCTGGTGGTTTCATCATCATGCTTTGTATGTGCCACTTCAGATTCCGACATAACTGGCACACTGCGTTGTCATCAAATGACATAGATACATTGTGAGCAAATAGGTTTCTTATTTTTCCAATTGTAAGGATGTCCTTATATACCAGCTCTGGAATAACACCTAACAAATATAGCAACCTTGATCTCGGAACAAGACTTGATAAAGAGCCAGTGGAATCGCTCAAAAGTTGTTTCACTTCCTTATGATCATCAATAAACGTGGCCTCTAGAATATCTTTGATCAAACTTTCTATATAAGCACAACCGACAATAACAATTTCACGATCATTATCATGTTTATAATCAAATGACTCTGAAAACTTTATAAGTCGTTCAAGTTCAGGGTTCATCTCGATATCCTGCAGCAACTAACGTAGAGCTAAGGGGCGCGCCTTTCACGGAAGATTAGCGAAGCCACCGAAGCTGAAAAAAAACAAACCTTCAAAACCGCCACGAAAAGGCGCGTCCCTTTGAGCGCCATGTTAGGCCAAGAAGCACGAAAAAGCCAAACTACCTTGGACAAAAAGCTTAAACAACGCTCTGGACGCTAGACCAACAGGGGACTCG
>JAUGSS010000025.1:0-20798 GCA_044426515.1 Methylococcaceae bacterium
GGAAAGGTGATGATTGCTATGTACCGGTACCACTAGGAACACTGGTTTCCGATGCAGAAACAGGCGAGGTTATAGGCGACCTAACCAAGGTCGGCGAAACATTGCTGGTTGCCCAAGGCGGCTTTCACGGCCTGGGCAATACCCGGTTTAAAAGCAGCATTAACCGGGCACCGCAAAAGGCCAGCAAAGGCAGCGAAGGGGAGCATCGCGTACTTAATCTGGAGTTGACACTGATTGCCGATGTCGGCCTACTGGGCATGCCCAACGCCGGAAAATCGAGCCTAATTCGAGCGGTATCGGCAGCAACACCCAAGGTTGCAGACTATCCTTTTACAACCCTGCACCCCAATCTGGGAGTGGTTAGCGTTGACGACCTGCGCAGCTTTGTTATTGCCGACATTCCCGGCGTTATTGAAGGCGCAGCCGAGGGCGCAGGCCTCGGCTTACAATTCCTCAAGCACTTGCTGCGCACCGGATTATTGCTGCACCTGATTGATGTCGAGCCTTATGAAAGCACGGAGTCGCCGATACAGGCGGCCAAAAAAATTATTCATGAGGTCGAGAAATGGAGTGACCAGCTAGCCGCCAAACCCCGCTGGCTGGTGCTGAATAAAATAGACCGACTGCTCGATGAGGAGGTTGACCAGCACTGCCAATCCATTATTGATGAATTGGGATGGACGGGCCCGGTCTTTAAGATCGCGGCAATTAACGGCGAGGGCACGAAAGAGCTAATGTTCGCCATCATGAATTTTTTGGAACAACAACGGCAGGAAAAAAGTGAGCAGGACTGATTTTGCCAAAGTTAAACGGGTTGTCGTTAAAATAGGCAGCTCTTTATTAACCAAGGGCGGGCAAGGCCTTGATAAGACCGCCATCACCGCCTGGGTTGAACAAATGGCCGGCTTAAGACGGCAATCCATCGACGTGATATTGGTTTCTTCAGGGTCGGTAGCGGAAGGCATGTGCCGCTTAGGCATGAAAGCGCGACCCAAAACACTACACGAGCTACAGGCGGCGGCATCCGTGGGCCAAATGGGCTTGGTGCGGGTTTTTGATGACAATTTCCAGCAGCATCGCCTGCATGCCGCACAAGTACTGTTAACCCACGACGATTTATCGGACAGACAGCGCTATTTAAACGCCAGAAGCACGCTGTTGACTTTGCTCAAGTTTGGCGTGGTGCCGGTTATTAATGAAAATGATGCGGTAGCGACCGAGGAAATCCGCTTTGGCGACAACGACACACTGGCGGCACTGGTAGCCAATCTGGTCGAGGCTGACCTGCTGATTATTTTGACCGATCAGCAAGGCCTATTTACAGGCGATCCCGGTCTGCATCCCAATGCGGAATTGATTTCCGAGATCAGCGTTAACGATGACCGGCTGGATGCCATGGCCGGCGACAGCCGTAGCGGCTTAGGCCGAGGCGGCATGTGCACCAAGGTACGGGCGGCCCGACTGGCCTCCAGATCCGGCGCAGCGACAGTTATTGCTGCCGGTGCCGCAAACAATGTTATTGCCGCAGTAATTGCCGGAGCCGATTTGGGCACCCATCTATTACCGGACATAGAGCCACTGGCAGCCAGAAAACGCTGGCTTGCCGGGCAGCTGCAAGTTAAGGGACAGTTAATTCTGGACGCAGGCGCAGTCATGATGCTGCAAAACGAGGGGAAAAGCCTACTGGCCGTCGGCGTCAAAGCATTATCGGGACGGTTTGAGCGCGGCGAATTGGTTTCCTGCACAGATGAAAATGGCTTGGAAATTGCGCGCGGACTAATTAATTACGGCAACGCCGATGCCCAATTAATAGCAGGCAAAAGCAGCTCGGAATTTGAAAGCATTCTAGGCTACTTCGATGACTCCGAACTGATACATCGGGATAATCTGGTGATAATTTAAACCTCTCAGCAGCCAATAAAAAAGGCCGAAACTCAATGAGTCCGGCCTTTTTTATTGGGCGACGCCAAAATAATTAAGCGATAGCCTTTACTTTTGCGTTCAGCCTGCTTTTACCGCGCGCGGCTTTATTCTTGTGAATAATACCTTTATTGACTGCAGAATCGATAATCGGAACAGCAGTGTTGTAGGCGGCTTGCGCTTTCTCTTTGTCGCCAAGCTTAACTGCGGCAATGATTTTTTTGATAAAGGTGCGTAAGTTGCTACGTTGTCCTGCGTTGCGAATACGGCTTTTTTCCGCTTGTCGCGCACGCTTTTTAGCTTGTGCTGTATTAGCCATAGTGTCTCGATTCTTGATGTAAGTTAATTAAACCGTGTATTATCATTATAAGCGCTAATATTGTCAAACTTTTTAACGCGATAATAACAGGAGTGGTGTTGAGTAGGCCGCTTTTTAAATCAACCGTGGTTGTCGGCGGCATGACCTTGATTTCGCGTATTCTCGGGTTTATTCGGCAACAGATGCATTTTGCCTCATTCAAGCTTCCCAATTTTTTTGCGCCGATTATTTGCGAAGGCGCTTTTGCACATGCTTTTGTTCCAGTGCCGTCCGACTACAAAGAACGAGGCTGCAAGATTGCATTAAAAATAGTTTATTGACAAAACCGCCGGAACTTTGTCGGTATTTTTACTGCTGATTACGCTGATCGGCGTAGCGGCCGCGCCCGTATTGATCATGCTGCCCCCCCCCGGCTTTATGTGGCAAGGAACTCAGTAGGAACTGTCCGTGCAACGGTTACAGATCATTCCGTACCTTGCTGTTTAGCGAGGACGTTATAGAACAATTAAAAGTTGACGCTCATTATTATAAAGCGCATAAATAAAAAAGCCCCGGAACATGGGCTGTTCCGGGGCAAAAAATCGCCTGCTTGGTTGGCATTGCATTCCGTCCTTGGCAACGTCCTATTGAAACTGATTAAAATCCGTTTTCTACTTTGGCGACGAGGCTATTGTCTCAGAAAATACCCCTAAAAAAAGCCGGTTAAAGCTTAAATTAACGTACGTTTTAGACTACATCGATGCAGCAACTTGAGCCGCGTCGACATTGTGCGAATGAATCGGTTGCTTATCAATCGTCTATGCTTTATAAAAAGCACTTTTTTCATGGCCCGGCTATGAATAACAAACACTGCAAAATCTTGCTTGTCATAGTAGAATGCCGCCAGTCTCCAATATAAATCATGTAGCCATGGATCAACGTACTGCGGAAGTAGAGCGAAATACGCTTGAAACTCAAATCAAAATCAAAATTAACCTGGATGGTTCGGGTAAATCCTCTTTTTCAACCGGCGTACCTTTTCTTGAGCACATGCTTGATCAAATTGCCAGACACGGCTTGATCGACATGGACATTGCAGCCAAAGGCGATTTAGATATTGACGATCACCACACTGTTGAAGACATTGGCATTACCTTAGGCCAAGCCTTTGCCAAAGCCACGGCGGACAAAAAAGGCATTTACCGTTACGGACATGCCTACGTGCCTTTGGACGAAGCATTATCGCGAGTCGTGATTGATTTTTCCGGCCGTCCCGGCTTGTTTTATGAAGTAAAATACCCCAAAGCCATGATCGGCAGCTTTGATGTCGATTTGTTCCGCGAATTTTTCCAAGGTTTTGTCAACCACGCCGGCGTGACTTTGCATATCGATAGTTTGAAGGGCGCAAATGCCCATCATGTCGCTGAAACCATCTTTAAAGCCATGGGTCGAGCCATCCGTATGGCGATTACCGCCGACCCGCGTATGGCGGGCATCATGCCATCAACCAAGGGCAGTCTTTAACCTTACCTCTAACCTTTAGTCTGTATTTCTTATGTCTTCTGTCGCTGTAATTGATTACGGAATGGGTAATCTGCATTCAATCGTAAAGGCCCTGCAACATGCCGCGCCTGAAGTGGATGTTGTTTGTGTTTCCGATGCCGATGCAATTCTTCGTGCCGACCGCGTGGTTTTTCCCGGCGTCGGCGCAATACGGGATTGTATGCAGGCACTCAACCAATCAGGTCTGGCTGCCGTTATTCAACAGGTTGCCAAAAGCAAGCCTTTGCTGGGAATTTGCTTAGGCATGCAAGCCTTATTAACCGACAGTGAAGAAAACAACGGTACTCAATGCCTGAACGTCTTTGCCGGGCATGTCATGCGTTTTCCCGAAACATTAAAAGACAGTGACGGAAATTCACTCAAAATTCCGCACATGGGCTGGAATCAGGTCCATCAACTGCAACAACATCCGTTATGGGCAAATATTCCCCAGGACAGCCGCTTTTATTTTGTACACAGTTATTATGCGCAGCCGGATGACATAAGGATAATGGCGGCAACCACCCAATATCCGGATGCATTTACCTGTGCTTTGGCTCAAGATAATGTTTTTGCCGTACAATTTCACCCTGAAAAAAGCCAGGCAGTCGGTTTACAACTGCTGAACAATTTTTTGCATTGGGATGGACAAGTTTAGTTACTATTGACTGATTACACGCCGTTGAGGATTTTATAATTTATGTTACTAATACCTGCAATCGATTTAAAAGAAGGAAAATGTGTTCGCTTGCGTCAGGGACGAATGGATGATAATACGGTTTTTTCCGATGACCCTGTCGCCGTAGCAGGCAAGTGGGTTGCCGCCGGCGCGAAAAGAATCCATTTGGTTGACCTGGATGGCGCGTTTGCCGGAAAGCCAAGAAATGCCGATGTAATTCATGCCATAGTCGAAGCTTTCCCTAATGTGCCGATACAGATAGGCGGAGGCATCCGTGACGAAGAAACGATCCAGGCTTATCTTAATGCCGGCGTGGAATACGTGATTATCGGCACCAAAGCGGTTAACGAACCGCATTTTGTCAGGGATATGGCACTGGAATATCCGCGCCACATCATCGTCGGACTGGACGCAAAAGACGGTAAAGTGGCTATTGACGGCTGGTCCAAGCTGTCCAAACATGATGTAATCGATCTGGCCCAGCATTTTGAGGAAGACGGCGTCGAAGCTATTATCTACACCGACATTTCCAGAGACGGCATGATGTCCGGCGTCAATATTGAAGCCACCGCGAAATTGGCGCGCGCGATTCGGATTCCCGTTATCGCTTCCGGCGGTATTACCAATATGGATGATATTAAAGCCTTGGGATCAGTTGCTCATGAAGGCATTATGGGCGCCATCACCGGACGGGCGATTTATGAAGGGACTCTGGACTTTGAAGCAGCCGAAAAATTAGCGGAATCATTCGAATAACATGAGTTTAGCCAAACGTATTATTCCCTGCCTGGATGTCGATAATGGCCGCGTCGTTAAAGGCGTAAAATTTGTCGATATTCGCGATGCCGGCGATCCCGTAGAAATCGCCAGACGTTATGACCGTGAAGGCGCCGATGAAATCACTTTTCTGGATATTACCGCTACCCATGACAATCGGGATACCATTGTTCATGTCGTCGAGCAAGTGGCCAGCGAGGTTTTTATTCCGCTGACGGTAGGCGGCGGCATCAGGACTCTGGAAGATATTCGCCGCATGTTGAATGCGGGCGCCGATAAAGTCGGCATTAACAGCGCAGCGGTGTTTAACCCGGATTTTGTCCGTGAGGCAGCGGAGCGTTTTGGCTCGCAATGTATTGTTGTGGCCATAGACGCCAAAAAAGTCAGCTCACCTGACCAGCCCGGCCGCTGGGAAATATTTACTCACGGCGGCCGCAAGCCGACAGGCATTGATGCTATTGCATGGGCCAAAAAAATGGTCGACTACGGCGCCGGGGAAATCCTGTTAACCAGTATGGACAGGGACGGAACCCGTGAAGGTTTCGATTTGCCGTTAACCCGCGCCATTAGCGAGGCGGTAACGGTGCCGGTGATTGCATCCGGCGGCGTCGGCAATCTTGACCATCTGGCTGACGGTATTCTTGACGGCAAGGCCGACGCGGTGTTGGCCGCCAGTATTTTCCATTTTGCCGAATACACCATTGAACAGGCCAAACAGCATATGGCTACACGCGGCATAGAGGTGCGTTTATGATCGATGCCTCCTGGCTGAGCGATATTCGCTGGACTGAAGACGGCCTGGTGCCGGTTATTGCACAGCAGGCGGAAACCGGGAAAGTGTTGATGTTCGCCTGGATGAATCGCGAGTCACTGGCTTTAACGGTCGCCGAAGGTTATGCGGTTTACTGGTCGAGATCACGCGGAAGATTATGGCGCAAAGGCGAAGAATCAGGACACAGGCAGAAAGTTATAGGACTATTTCTGGATTGCGATGAAGACGTTATTTTGCTAAAAGTTGAACAAGAAGGCGGCATTGCTTGCCATACCGGCAGGGAAAGCTGCTTTTACCGCAGCCTGATCGATGGACAATGGCAAACTGTCGAGCCGATTTTGAAAGATCCTGACACTATTTATAAAAAATCATAATTACGACTCAGCTATCAAATACAATAGAACGCAGATGACGCTGATAAATATGATAAACACTGATAATTCGAGAAAAATCTTATTTTATCTTAATTATCCGCGTCATCAGCGTTCCATTTTTCTAACCTGAGTAGTTACAAATCATGAGCGACGTATTACAACAACTGGCGCAAATCCTGGAGCAGCGTAAACAGGAACCTGCCGATAAATCCTATGTTGCCAGTCTGTATGCCAAAGGGCTGGACAGCATCCTGAAAAAAATCGGCGAAGAAGCGACCGAAACCGTTATCGCGGCCAAAGGCGGCGATAAAAAACAGATTATTTACGAAACTGCCGACTTGTGGTTTCATTGCATGGTGTTGCTGGCCGATCAAGGGCTGGGACCGGATGATGTACTGCAGGAGCTGCAACGTCGTTTCGGCTTGTCCGGTCTGGAAGAAAAGGCGCAACGTAACAAGTAAAGATCTTGCATGGCAAGGTCTCCAGCAAACAAGACGTTGCCGCGCAACGTCTCCATTGGAGTTAGAAATGGGTCTCAGCGTTACTCACTTATTAGTTGTATTAGCTATCGTCATTGTTGTTTTCGGCACCAAGCGTCTACGCAATATAGGCAGTGATCTGGGTGGAGCCATCAAAGGCTTTCGCTCAGCCATGAAAGAAGGCGAGGAAGACAAGGCCGTCGCAGATAAAGGCGAAGCCATTGACGGAGAAGTCACTTCAAAAAAAACCGATAAAGATTAACACCTATGTTTGACGTAGGATTCTCTGAACTTTGTCTGATCGGTTTGGTTAGCTTATTAGTAATAGGTCCTGAAAAACTGCCCAAAGTGGCCAGAGTTGTAGGGTTCTGGCTGGGGAAAACGCGCAGTATGGTGGCTTCCGTCAAGGAAGAAATTAAACTGGAGCTGCAAGCCGAAGAAATGCGCCAGATATTTAAAGAGCAGTCCGGCCTTCAAGAAGTCCGGCAAGTGCTCGATGAAACATCCAACACACTAAAATCTACGCTTGAGCAACCGCCGGCAGCTGAAAGAACACCGGGCGACGTGAATGCCGGAACAGTTGTCGAAGAAGAGCAGCCCACGGAGCAGTTACCGCCGGACAATACCGAACAACATGAGCCAAAATAATTTTGACGAGGCTGGAGCACAGCCCTTTATCAGTCACCTGATTGAATTGCGCAACCGTTTATTGCGCTCGGTTTTATGCGTATTGACCGTATTTTTAGGGCTGGCTTCATACGCCAATGAAATCTACAGCCTGTTGGCAGGCCCCTTGTTACAGCACATGCCGAAAAACAGCACCATGATTGCTATTGATGTGGCCTCCCCTTTTTTCACGCCATTTAAACTGGCGCTGGTCGTCGCGGTTTTTATTTCCGTTCCTTTTATTCTTTATCAGTTCTGGGCATTTGTCGCTCCAGGCTTGTATAAGCGGGAGCGACGCATGATTTTGCCGTTGTTGATTGCGAGCACCCTGCTGTTTTATATGGGCGTAGCTTTTGCCTACTTCGTGGTCTTCCCGCTGGTTTTCGGTTTTTTGACCACCGCCGCACCCGAAGGCGTAGCGGTAATGACCGATATTGCCAAGTATCTCGATTTTGTTTTAGCCCTGTTTTTTGCCTTTGGCGTTTGTTTCGAAGTACCGATATTCACTATTCTTTTGGTCTGGACCGGCGTAGTAAGCCCTACCGATCTTGCCGACAAACGCCCTTATGTGATCGTCGGGGCATTTATCATTGGGGCCGTTTTAACCCCCCCCGATGCCATCTCGCAAACACTATTGGCGGTACCGATGTGGATGCTGTTCGAGCTGGGTTTGTTATGTTCCAGACTTTTTGTACCCAAGCCCGATGACACCGAAAAGGAAATCCGATTGAATAAAATTGAACGGCAGAAAGAGAAGTAGTTCCGACCATCCTAAAAGCTTCAGCGCCGCCACTGAGATATAAACACCATTCCGCAGTGCAGATGGCCCCATCCAACGCTGTTGACTTAAGTAGTGCAATGCCATTCCGGGAGGAGAAGGGATACAACATGCCCTAACATCAGCAGTATCGGTCATCAGGTACTGCATACCCAGCCAACTTTAATAATTTGTGTACACCACACTTTTCTCTGCCTGTAGCGATAGAATGCAGCCTGAGCGCACGTCCGGTGCATAAGCCCCCCGTCAACCTCCCCCTTGCCGAATATTTCTCATCAAATTTGCGGTTACCGCCATTCTGATTCAACCACTCGCGCGTATGCTTTAGCTCTTTCACTAACTTCGTTGACAGATATTGAGCATTCTTCCCCACGACAGTCACGGGCAAATAGCATCCGGCTGGCTAAAGGATGTAAACGGTTGTAATTGACCGGATAGACGCCTGTTATTTTTTAGTCATTTTTAATGTTTAATTGATATTGCTTCTATGGAGGTTTAAGGAAGAATTAAGAATAATGGAACCCGCGATAAACAGATGAGCTGCTGAATGTGTAGCAGGGTTTTCGCGGTTGTTGCAACCTGGTCGGTCAATTTACTTAAATAGAAAATTGAGCTAACCATTTCACAGGAAGTGAACTTAAGTTGATTGCCGATCAGTTCTTTATAAAGAATGCCTTTATAAGACTCAACGGCATACCTAGAATGATAGAGCTCCGGGATACTGGACCTGGGGCCTAGATTAGTAATAGGAAAATGGATTGAGTGACGGGCTAAGTAGACAGTGCGGTTGTCATGTCTGCGTTGTCTTCTACATCAAGTCACATGACAAATATAACCATATTTGAATATATTTGAACTGGAGAATTACTATGAAAACACAAACTAAAAAAAACAATTTAACTGCTATCAAATTGGGTATCGTTCTGGCGTTGGGATCTATGTCCGCGCTAGCAGCACCGGCTCCTACACCTCATCCGGCGGCAACGGCGCTGGACAGTGTCGCAACTGCGGAAAGACTTAGCAGATATCCCACTTTCGAGGATTCCGAAAGGGCCGGACTTGCCTTAGTGGAATCCTCATTGAGTTTGATCGCGGCTCGTACACAGATCAATTCTATATTCTGTGGCCCGGCTACCTATTCACTGAATGTTTCCGCTTTTAGGACGGAGGGAACGGCTGCGATCGATCATGGTGTCGGCAACGGCGGCGCGGATTTACATGCCGTTTTGATTGAGGATAAATTATCAGGCGCTCAAGTCAACGTTGACGCGCTCCCTGGAAGTCTACTCAAATCGTCCGCACTTAGCGAGTATGTCGGCGATCATCAGTGGAGTAATCTAAACAATATCTTTGTTGACAGAGCTTCCTTTACTATCCTGCATCCTCAGAATGGGGCTCCCATTCATTACGACGAACACAGCATCAAAGACTACTTTAAGAGAGTTGTAACCGTCTCCGGTGTGCCTCAATCTTGGGAGTTCGATTGGGGTCTTGAGGTTATCTCAAAACTGGGTTTTCCGGTCGCAAAATGGACCGAATTGTCTTGGTATCGTCAATGGGACGGTAATGACGGTTACCTGAGAGTCACTAAACAACTTCTTACACCGGGAAGTACAGGCGCCCAATGCGCGATCACCTACAATGCGACAGGCACGAATAACGGTGAATTCGATTATACGGGTACTGTAACCGTATACAAGCCGGTAGTTAGATAAGGTTGCGGGCGATCCGAGTTTTGGGTTGAGGCTAAGGACGGCCTAGTCTTGACATAGCCCGGTGCGTTTTTTCCGCTCCGGGCTTTCTGCATCTGTAAATAAACAAAGTGCACAGCACATAAGTCGATGACAGGGATTCTGCCCGCTCTTGTTGAAAGTTGGCTGGGTTGTGAGGCGCCTGAACGGCTTATAGTGTCGCGCGGCAATAGGTGCATTTACAATATTTTGGCCGCCTAGATAGTGGCCCTATTAATTCAAGCGAGGTGAATTATGAAACTGTTGCAAACCGTCGTGATTGTTGCAACTGTATTGTTGGCCGGCACGGCCTGCCGGCAGATACCCCCCAAGCCGGAAAATATGTCTTCGGAAAATATGTCTATTGAGTCCGGTCCGTTGGTAAGTACTGCCGGCAATCCGGCTACAACGCAATTAGACCCATTTTTACGCTACTTAAAAGGGGCCTTGAGCCTAACCGAACAGCAGACTCAAGAACTCGACAAGATCTTTAAAGAAAATCTGGCCAAGAGAGAGCCGCTGAAAAAAGAGCTGCAGGATCTGTATAAACAAAGGCAGGAACGTATCAATACAGTTTTGACCCAGGAGCAGCTGGAAAAATACCAGCAGAGCCGTAAGGCAGTGCCCGAGCACCCTGGGCAGCCGGAGTCCTAAAGGTTAATATTCAGAATACCACAGGGCCGTCCGTGAGTCGGCCCTGTGCCCAAGACAAAATACATCGGCCTATCATTTTGCGATAACAAACCATTTCGCAGTAGACCAGAACTGAGCACTTCAATTGGCAAAGAGTTTCCGCTTCCATCGGAGATTCTTCGCCCTCCCCGTTATGTAGCCCACTCTATCGGCGCTATCTTGTATTTTATGCGCGCTTTAATAATCAAAACGAAAAATCGGCAGTATTGATTATGCAGCGCCATCTAAAATTTACTTTATTTTTATGCCTCTAAATTTGCGATAATGCGCAATCATTTTATTTACAAGGTATTCGTTGCACATGTGGTTTAAAAATCTGAGCATTTTTCGTCTTACTGAAGATTTCGCTTTGGCTCCAGCAGACCTGGAACTAAAACTTGAACAAATGGCTTTCCGCCCTTGCGGCAGTCATGAAGAGTTTGCTTTCGGTTGGACTTCGCCGTTGGGTAAATCATCACAACAGCTGGCGCATAGTGCGAACGGCTTTTTGATGCTGTGTGGAAAAAAAGAAGAACGAGTCCTGCCCGCCTCTGTAGTCAATGAAATGATGCAGGAAAAAATCCTTGAAACCGAGGAGCAGCAAGGGCGTAAATTATCCAAAAAAGAACGCACTGCGATCAAAGACGAGCTTATCTTTGAGTTGTTGCCCAGAGCATTCACGTTCTCAAGCAAAACTTACGCCTATATCGATCCTAAAGGCGGCTGGCTGATTGTCGACGCGGCTTCCGCCAAAAAAGCCGAAGATTTGCTGAGCAATTTGCGCAAAACCTTAGGTTCGCTTCCGGCTGTTCCGCTGAATACCCTCGAAAAACCGGTCAAAGTCATGACCGAGTGGCTGATCAACAATCAGGCGCCGGACGACATTACCATTGAAGACGAGTGTGAGTTGCGCGCACCGGAAGAAGAAGGCGGCATTATCCGTTGTAAACGCCATGATCTGAGTTTGCCGGAAATTAAAAATCATCTGGATACCGGCAAAGAAGTCATCAAACTGGCGGTAAATTGGGCTGATCGCCTGGCTTTTATTATCGATGAAAATCTAGCCGTTAAGCGCTTGAAGTTTCTTGATTTGATCCAGGACCAGGTATCCGAGATTGACACCGACTCTGAAGCGGAGCAGTTTGATGTGGATTTTTCCATTATGTCGCTGGAACTGGCCAATTTTCTGCCGCGTTTACTGGAATTATTCGGCGGCGAAAATAAAGCGTGATTTCTCATTAAGGAACGTGCATGAAATAACTTGAGCAAGTTTTATTTTAAACCATGAAGAGCATGAAGGATTTAAGTCTTCATGTCCTTCATGCTCTTCGTGGTAATTGCTTAAATTAATTTATGCATGTTCCTAAGATCAGATAAATCGACAACAATCGGCTAAAAAGCTGAAAAGATTACCACCACGAAAGCGTGTAGTCGTTCGTGGTGAATAAAACAAACTTTTATAATCGCCTTCGCTGATAACATTTTAATTGCTCCGGGCTTTATTGGTCGCTTGCAGGAAAAATACGATGCGCTTACACTGCGGTTTCAGGTTTAACTGCTCGTGAACTCTCAAGGAGATTACCATGTTAGAAAAACGCCAACCCGCCCCCCTGTTCAATTCAATAAATCAATTCAATGAACCGGTTAGCTTGTCCGATTACCTAGGCAAAAAGAACGTTGTTTTGTATTTTTATCCCAAAGATGACACACCGGGCTGCACTATAGAAGCAAACCAGTTTACCCAACTTGCCGGGGAGTTTGCCAAAGCAGACACCGTGGTCATCGGGGTGAGCAAGGATTCTTGCGCCAGTCACATAGATTTCATTAATAAATTCGGCCTGAAATTGGATTTGCTGGCAGACGTCGGCGGCGAACTCTGCGAGAGCTATGACGTATGGCAGGAACGAGAAAAAAATGGCGTAAAAAGCATGGCAATTCTTCGTTCCACGTTCATTATCAACAAGGAAGGCATGTTGGTTGATGCCGCTTATGGGGTTACGCCCGACGGCCATGCTCAGGAAGTTTTAGATACAGTAAAAAACTTGTAACGCGGTTTGACCGTTATCGCCGGCTACACATAAATCTTCCACCGCACTTTGGATAACCTAATGCCAACCTTTAATTTCACCCTGCATCATGCCAGCCTCGTTGTTTCCGATACGGCAATAGCGCTGAAATTTTATTGTGCTGTGCTGGGCATGCAGCAGACCGACAGGCCCGATCTGGGTTTCCCTGGGGCTTGGTTGCAGTTGGGAGCCCAGCAGATTCATTTATTGGAGTTGGAGAATCCCGACCCGACAACCGGTCGTCCTGAGCATGGCGGGCGAGATCGGCATATTGCCTTAAGTGTGCAGGAACTAGGACCGGTTCGGGAGGTGCTGGATAAAAACGGCATTACCTACACTTTGAGCAAATCCGGACGGAAAGCGTTATTTTGCCGTGACCCGGACGGAAATGCTCTGGAGATCCTTCAGCAGGCATAAATTTAATTATGCTTTTTTCTTGTATACCAAATTGTAGATCTTGAAAAAAAGTATTGATGCGGCCAGCAGCAGTGTAATTGCGTTCGCAAATATAATAGCCTTATCACCAAGGTAAATGCCGTAAATAAGCCAACATAGCACTCCCAAAGTAAAGGTGCTGTACATACCCAAAGAAAGCGATTCGGTGTCCCTGGTTTTTATCGTTAATATTGCCTGGGGCACAAACGAGGCGGTAGTAAGAGTTGCGGCTAAATAGCCAATCATTTCAGGAATGTGTGTCATGGGTATTTGGGGCAAAATGCCGCTATTTTCCTGCCGCGGATTTCTTCAGTTTTTTCAAGACGCTCTGACCGATAGCGTTTACAAAATCATCAGGGTTGTCATACTCTTGTGTTTGAACAAAATTGACTAACGCCATGACCATCTTTTTAGTTTCGGCTATTTCTTGATGGGTTCGGCCGCAACCTTCGCAGTGAGTGCCTTCGTAAGTACAATTATCAGTGCATGGATTAAATTTCATGGTATTTTCTCTCTGTAGGAGTGGATGATCGGGCGTCCACGGTGGCTTTAATTTTTCCGGAAGGAATTTTACCACACCGAAAATAAGCCGTGACAATCCTTATCGCTAATCAAACCAAGAGACAAAATTATCCCTGTCCCCCCGAAAAATAGTGCTGAAAATTACGCATACACTGTGTGGAAGAAAAAATAAATAAAAGCGTACAATTCTACGAATGATAAGGCGCGTTAATTTAATAATGTCTAAATCCGCTGATTCAACACCTGCTCTCAGATCAAACTTCTGTATGCTCAGTGTTGTGTATTTTCATCGCGAATCCTTGCATAATAAACAGTAATCCTTGGCATTGAGCTAAGCTGCGCCATTCTTATTTAAATTGGAGAATTTATGAATTCCGAAGAACAACTTAGCACCATTGAAATACTGCCTGAATCAGAGCACAAATATTCTGTAATATGGATGCATGGGTTAGGCGCTGATGGTCATGATTTTGAAGGGCTTGTTCCAGAACTGCATTTGGCCGCCAGAGCCTATATCCATTTCATTTTCCCCAATGCGCCGATCCAGCCCGTCACTATCAACGGTGGAATGGCGATGCGCTCCTGGTACGATATTTTGGAGATGTCGCTGGAACGCAGAGTCGATATTGACGGCATTTATCAATCAGCAGGCTCGATTGAGCCGCTGATTCAGCAGGAAATTGCCAAGGGTATCCCATCGACAAATATTTTACTGGCCGGATTTTCACAAGGAGGCGTAATTGCGCTTCATGCCGGCTTAAGGTTTCCTCATAAATTGGCCGGAATTGTGGCGCTGTCGACTTATTTGCCGACGCTTGAACAATTAAAGTCCGAGCGTTCAGCCGCCAATAATGCCACGCCGATATTTATGGCTCACGGCATCATAGATCCGATCGTCGCGGTCGAGTCCGGAAAAGCTGCATTTAATACTTTGAAGTCAATGGACTACAGCATTGAATGGCATGATTACCTGATGGAACATAGGCTTTGTGTTGAGGAAATCGAACACATTTCAGCGTTTATGAATTCGATTTTTAATTGATTTTCAGCGGGAAATTGATAAACCACGAAAGCACGAAGTTTTTTATTTTCGCGTCTTCGTGGCCGTTATGCTTTAAGTTCCGGGTTTAATGTGCTGCGGCGGTATATCGCGTCTGGTCGGGCCGGTATAAAGCTGTCTTGGCCGCCCGATTTTTTGGTCCGGGTCCGCTATCATTTCATCCCAATGGGAAATCCAGCCCACGGTCCGGCCCATCGCGAACATAGCGGTAAACATATTAGTGGGTATGCCTAATGCATGCAGTACGATGCCGGAATAATAATCGACGTTCGGATAGAGTTTTTTCTCGATGAAGTACTCGTCTTCAAGCGCAATACGTTCCAGTTCCAGAGCCAGTTTGAATATTTTGTCATCATGCAAGCCCAGTTCCGTCAGCACTTCATGACAGGTTTCACGCATTAATTTGGCGCGCGGGTCATAATTCTTATAAACCCGATGGCCGAAGCCCATCAGTCTGAACGGGTCGTTTTTATCCTTGGCCTTGTGTATAAATTTAGTAATATTCGAAACATCATCAATCTCTTCCAGCATATTGAGCACAGCTTCATTGGCGCCGCCATGGGCCGCTCCCCAAAGACAAGCTATTCCGGCAGTAATGCAGGCATAGGGATTAGCGCCGCTGGAACCCGCTAAACGTACTGTTGAAGTCGAGGCATTTTGCTCATGATCGGCATGCAGGATCAAGATTCGGTCCAGCGCTTTGACCAATACAGGATTGGGCTCAAAGTCGTCACAAGGCGTACTGAGCATCATACGCATAAAGTTTTCAACGTAACTTAGCTTGTTTTGCGGATACATAAACGGCAAGCCGGTGCTGTACTTATGACACATCGCCACGATAGTCGGCACTTTGGCAATCAGCCGGATAGCGCTTATGTCGCGATCCCTTTTAGATTTAATGTCCAATGCGTCATGATAAAACGATGACAACGCACCCACCACCGCAACCATAATCGCCATCGGATGTGCATCGCGGCGAAAGCCTTTAAAAAAATTGGTCAGTTGGTCATGCACCATCGTGTGCATGGTTATGGTACCTTCGAATTTATGCATTTCCTCAGGGGAGGGCAATTCGCCATTCAACAGCAGATAGCAAACTTCCAAAAAAGTGCAATGTTCTGCAAGTTGCTCGATCGGGTAACCGCGGTAAAGCAGTATTCCCTTTTCACCGTCTATATACGTTATCGATGAACTGCAACTGGCTGTGGAAGTAAAACCGGGATCGTAGGTAAACATGCCGGTCTTTTGATACAGGGATTGGATATCGACGACATCGGGCCCGGTAGTTCCGGATAAAATAGGCAACTCGCATAAAGACTGGGTTTGCTCATTTAAGGTAACACTGCGCAGTTTAGTCATGGTTTTTCTCAGTTTTTGAACATGGTCTGTAGTGTCATCAGAAGGTTCGGTTTATCAAACCAATTGAGTGTCATTAATCTTGGTCGGTATTTTAAAGGGAGTTTGTTACTTTATCGACAAACTCCGAAAAATATCTTTTGTTTAATAAGCGACGCGTGCCGAATACGGTATTAAACCGAAACCGCCCGTTCTATGGCCTGTTTAGCTAGGTCGGTCACTTTGGCCCAATTTTTTGATTTTACTACGTCCGCCGGCGCCAGCCATGATCCGCCAACGCAGGCGACATTGCTTAACTGCAAATAACTGTTGTAATTTTCCGGCGAAATACCGCCGGTCGGGCAAAAAGTTACGCTGGGCATGGGACCTGCGATAGACTTCAACATCGGTATGCCGCCCGCCGCTTCGGCCGGGAAGAATTTGAAATGATCCAGCCCGTACTCCATGCCCAACATCAGTTCGGACAGCGTCGATATGCCTGGAATCAAGGCTATATTTCCGTCTTGGGCGGCGGCTAAAAGCTTAGGTGTCAATCCCGGACTAATCGCAAAAACGGCGCCGGCAGCTTCAGCCGCTTTTAATTGTTCGGGCGTGGTAATGGTGCCTGCGCCGACAATGGCGTCTTTGACTTGCTGACTGATCAGTTTGATGGCATCCAGCGCGATCGGAGTGCGTAGCGTAATTTCCAACACCTTAATGCCGCCTGCGACCAAGGCTTGTGCAAGAGGAACGGCATCGTCCAGATTCTGGATGACCATTACCGGCATCACCGGGCCGGCGTTTAAAACTTCATCAGGTTGAATTTTCCAGTTATTTTTAGTCATGGTTTTACCAAATTTTTATAGTTATGTGTGATGTTACAAATTGTCCACGAAAACCCTAAGTTTTAACCGCATTTTCCATTCATTTTTTCGTGTTTTCGTGGACTGCAGCTTCCAATCAGCCCCGTGCAACCTCGGTTATTAATCGGCGACAAACAGGTTGCAGGCGCCGGTTTCAGCGGAGGACGCCCCCAAACGGAAAGCGCCGAACAATTCGCGGCCCATGCCGAAATGATGGCCTTTGGCGCTATTGGCGGCCGGAACGCGGGCATCGAATTCAGCAGCGTCTACCAACACGTTGACCTCGCCGGTTTGGGTGTTCAGGTGAATGATATCGCCGGTGCGCACTTTGGTTAACGGGCCGCCCTCTTCACACTCGGGACACATGTGGATGGCGGACGGCACTTTACCCGAAGCGCCGGACATCCGCCCATCCGTTACCAGCCCGACCTTGAAGCCTTTATCCTGCAACACGCCCAAAGACGGCGTCAGTTTATGCAGTTCAGGCATACCGTTGGACTTTGGCCCCTGGAAGCGGAGCACCACAATTACATCTTTGTCCATTTCGCCGCGCTTAAAGGCCGCAACCACATCGTCCTGATCGTCAAACACCATCGCAGGCGCTTCAACGATCTGGTGTTTTTCCGCTACCGCGGAAACTTTGGATACACCCCGGCCCAAATTGCCGTGCATAACATGCAAGCCGCCGCCGACAGCAAAGGGTTTGGCGACAGTACTGATAACTTTCGCGTCCAAAGACGCTTCAGGACAAGGTTCCCATATTAATTTGCCGTCAATCAATTTTGGTTCTTGTTCATAATTTTTCATGCCGCGCTCATCTGCAACCGTCAGAATATCCTCATGCAAGAGACCGTTTTTTAACAGTTCGGCAATCAACACCCCCATGCCGCCGGTGGCCTGAAAGTGATTGATGTCGGCATGACCGTTCGGATAAATACGGGTTAAAAAGGGTATTGCTCTGGAAAGATTATCAAAATCATCCCAGTTGATAATGATGCCGGCCGCACGTGCAATGGCGACCAGATGGATCGTGTGATTGGTCGATCCGCCCGTTGCCAATAAGCCGATAATGGCGTTTATAATCGCTTTCTCGTCGATCATATGTCCAATCGGACGAAAATCATCGCCCAGCGCAGTAAATTTTAAAACCTGTCTGGCGGCGGCTTTGGTCAATTCGTCGCGCAATGGCGTATAAGGATTAATGAACGAACTGCCCGGCAGATGCAGGCCCATAATCTCAACCATCATCTGGTTACTGTTGGCGGTACCGTAGAACGTACAAGTGCCCGCGCTGTGATAGGACGCAGACTCGGACTCCAGCAGTTCTTTGCGGCCGATCTTACCTTCGGCGTAAAGCTGGCGGATACGTACTTTTTCTTTATTGGCCAAGCCGCTAGGCATCGGCCCTGCCGGTACGAACACGGCGGGCAAATGGCCGAAACTCAAAGCGCCGATCAGCAATCCCGGCACAATCTTGTCGCAGACGCCCAGATACAATGCGCCGTCAAACATGTTATGGCTTAAACCCACAGCCGTGGCCATCGCAATCACATCACGGCTGAACAACGACAGCTCCATGCCGGGCCGGCCTTGAGTAACGCCGTCGCACATAGCCGGTACGCCGCCGGCGAATTGAGCAACGCCGCCCGCTTCCTTGATTGCCGCCTTAATCAGCGCAGGCGCATCTTTATACGGTTCATGCGCCGACAACATGTCATTATAAGAAGAGATAATGGCGATGTTGGCTTTTTGATGTCCGGTTAAGTCGGTCTTTTCGCCGGCTGCGCAGGCCGCAAAGGCATGAGCCAAATTGCCGCAAGCCAGTTCGGCACGGTGCGGCTCTTTTTTTGCAGCCGCATCGATGCGAGCCAGATAAGCGGCGCGCGTTTCACGGCTGCGCTCAATGACTTCGTTAGTTACTTTTTCTAATACAGGATGCATAGTGTTCCTTCTGTTTATAGTTAATCGATGCGCATCGTAGGGGCCTGCCCTTTTGACCTATACCCTATCAGGGGCAACCGCAAGGGATTGCCCTACGTTATTCTTCCCAGGCCCTTTCGTCCCCGGCAATTAATTCGTCTGCGGCGTCAGGCCCCCAGGTGCCGGCCGGGTAAGGTTTCGGCGCAACATTGGTATGCGCCCAGGCATCCTGTATCGAATCGATCCAGGTCCAGGCCTGCTCAATTTCCTCGCGGCTAAGAAACAGGGTGGGATTGCCGCGCATGGCTTCAAGCACCAATTTCTCATAACCGCCGAAAATTTTGCTGTTTTTAAATGTTTCGGAAAAACTCAAATCCAACTTGGTTTTTTGCAGCTTAATGTTTTCATCGATACCCGGTATTTTGTTAAGCATTTGGATTTCCACCCCTTCATTCGGCTGTAAATGAATGATCAGCTTATTCGACGGCAAATCCTCAAAGCTTTCTTTAAAGATGTTATGCGGCAATTGCTTAAAATTAACCACGATTTCAGTGCGTTTATATTTCATGCGTTTTCCGGTACGCAAATAAAACGGTACGCCGGCCCAGCGCCAGTTATCAATAGCCACTTTAACCGCGACAAAGCTTTCCGTAGTACTATCGGTATTAGCGCCTTCTTCTTCAAGATAGCCCGGCACCGGCTTGCCCTTGAGCTCTCCCGCCGTATACAGTCCGCGAACGGTTTTTTGTTCGACATTTTCTTTGGTAATGGGCCGTAGCGCGGAAAGAACCTTTATTTTTTCATTGTGTATGCTGTGCGCCTCCAGGTTGACCGGCGGCTCCATCGCCACAAAAGTCAGAATCTGCAACAGGTGATTCTGCAACATGTCGCGCAACTGTCCGGTTTTATCGAAATAATCCCAGCGTCCTTCAATACCGACCTCTTCAGCCACGGTAATCTGAATATGATCAATGGTATTGTGATTCCAGTTGGTGGTAAAAATGGAATTGGCAAAACGCAACGCCAATAAGTTGAGTACGGTTTCTTTACCGAGATAATGATCGATACGGTAAACCTGATTTTCCTTGAACACCTCGGCGACGGCATCGTTGATATCTTTTGACGATTTAAGATCGTGGCCTATGGGTTTTTCCATGACCATGCGCGATTCTTCATTCAAAACCCCGCACTTAGCCAATCCTTGGCAAATATTGGTAAACAAGAAAGGGGAGACGGCGAAATAATTCACCATAACCCTGGATTGTCCGTCAATAACGCTATTCAACAGCCGATATTGATCCAGCTGAGTTAAATCAATTTTCAGGTAGGAAAATCTAGCCGAAAACCTGGCCCAGACTTGGTCATCGACGACTTCATTTAAAAACTCTTGCAAGCTGTTATGGATGATTCCGACAAATCCGGCATTATCGTTCTCATGTTGATCTATCCCTATGATACGGGTATCGGCCTCAATCAGGTTGGCTTTTTCGAGCCGGAACAGCGAAATGAGCAGCTTGCGGCGCGACAAATCGCCCAACGCGCCAAAAATAACCAGGTCGCACGGTTTGAATACTGTTTGTTCGTTCATAGATGATTAGTTGAATAAAGAGTTATAGCCGACCTCAGATCGGCAATTTATAGGCAAAAAAACTTATATTTATTATCGCAGAATTTGCCTCAGGGTCATAGGAGTGCTGACGACAGCAGGGCTACGGAAATCGCAGGCGGTACTGACAACGAAGTGCGTCAAGCGAGAGCCGTCTTCACCTAAGTCGTCGTAAATAAATAACCTATACTTTTTCTCGTCGCGATTTGATGGCATAGTTCCAGTCTTTGCCATGAAACTTGGCGGGTATGAGATTGACTTTCCGCAGGTCTTCATCGCTCACCTTGATCCCACTAGGATAAGC
>JAUGSS010000101.1:0-81881 GCA_044426515.1 Methylococcaceae bacterium
AGTTGGATGCAAAACGAGGGTGTCTCAAAGAAACCCAGCAGGATAGCTGACGTGATATGTATCACAGCATACCGCAAGCCTCACCCAGTCTATTGTTGCGCCAATTGGCACGAAACAAATACCCGAGTCCCAACGCCGCCGAGCAGCATATCTGCTTAAACGAATATAGAGCCAGATAACACCGCTTTTTTGTGGCTGGTGATCGGCAAGTGTTGCGGGTGTATTGTTCAACGAGATTCAATACGAGCCGCCGCGCAAGGTGGGGCGAGCAGACATAAAAAAACCGATTTGCTATTTAAAACAATCGGTTACTTTGAGTATATGGCGGAGAGTGAGGGATTCGAACCCTCGATGGGCGATAAAACCCATACTCCCTTAGCAGGGGAGCGCCTTCAGCCTCTCGGCCAACTCTCCAAATATATGACTTATCTCTTTAGCCACAGCCTTGTGCAAAAAGATAATATCGAGAGGGAACCTCTCAAAACAAACTTAAATCCTTTTATCTAACAATATTAAAGTGCAACCGCCGAATTATTTCACAAAACACGCAAAATATTTTACACCCCATACTAAGCTCATCTCCCTTTAGCTAACGAGTACCTAGGGTACTCATGAAGCCCTGCTACGATTTACTCTTCAGAACCAGTCAAGCCTATCGGGCTATTCTGTTCTTTTTTGATTCTTTCGTAAATCTCTTCCCTATGCACAGAGACTTCCTTGGGTGCGTTAACACCTATACGAACCTGATTTCCTTTAACTCCAAGAACAGTGACTGTCACTTCATCACCGATCATCAAAGTCTCCCCTACCCGACGAGTCAAGATAAGCATGGCTACTCCCTATATATGTTAAAAACGAACTGTTCTTAAACAGCATCCAACCAAGACGCGCAATTATAGCAGCTTTTTCCTATAAATAAAGTCTAAGATTCTATTTCCTGATCTAATTTAAATGCGGCATGCAATGCCCTGACCGCAAGCTCCAGATATTTCTCGTCGACGACGACCGATATTTTAATCTCGGAGGTTGAAATCATCCTGATATTGATACTTTCAGCAGCCAGTGCCTTGAACATAGTACTGGCAATACCTGCGTGGGAACGCATGCCTACACCTACAATCGATACTTTTACGATGCTGTCGTCACCGGTAACGTTTCTTGCCCCCAGCTCAACACAGGTTTGATCCAGCAAAGTTTTCGCCCGCTGGTAATCATTACGATGCACCGAAAAGGTAAAATCAGTGGTCGCATCATCGGCGATATTCTGGATAATCATATCGACCTCGATATTGGCATCGGCAATCGGCCCCAAAATTTTAAACGCAACTCCCGGCAAATCAGGCACACCGGTAATGGTTAATTTAGCCTCATCCCGATTAAATGCGATTCCTGAAATTAAAGCACTTTCCACTTGTGATTCCTCGTAGGTAATGAGCGTGCCCTTACCTTCTTTAAATGATGATAATACGCGTAACGCAACGTTATATTTACCGGCAAATTCTACCGATCTGATCTGTAATACTTTTGAACCCAGACTGGCCATTTCCAGCATTTCCTCAAAAGTGATTTTATCAAGTCTACGGGCTTTCGGCTCTACTCTGGGATCGGTGGTGTAAACGCCGTCGACATCGGTATAAATATGACATTCATCGGCTTTTAGCGCTGCCGCCAACGCCACCGCAGTGGTATCAGACCCGCCGCGCCCCAAGGTGGTGATATTGCCGTGGTCATCGACGCCTTGGAAACCAGCTACAACCACCACTTTGCCTTCGTTAAGATGGGCTCGGATACGTGCATCGTCTATCTTGCGAATCCGCGCCTTGGTGTGACTGCTGTCGGTCAGGATTTTTACCTGACTGCCGGTATAAGAACAGGCGTCGCAACCCAACTCATGCAAAGCCATACTTAACAGTGAAACAGTGACCTGCTCGCCGGTTGACAGCAACACGTCCATTTCCCGCTCGTTAGGGTTTTTCTGCATATCTTTTGCCAATGCAACCAAACGATTGGTTTCGCCGCTCATTGCCGAAACGACAACGACAATTTGATCGCCCAGGTCATGGGCTTTTTTAACCTTTTCGGCAACCGCCTTGATACGCTCTACCGAACCTACCGAAGTGCCGCCAAATTTATAAACATAAAGTGCCATTTATTAAAGCCTTGTTTATTGTAAATATAAAATTTTATCGTTCTGCCACTAAAAACATTAACTTACCAAAGTAGATTAACTTCATTTAGCGCATCTTAACTTAGCTTTGTATTCAATCATTTATCGCAAATAAAAGAAATATGCTTTCAAATCAACTGCCCAATCTCTACCTTAAAAGCACTTTTCTGTTGCTGTCCACCGGCATTAAAAAAACGAATCGAACCTTGTTCATCCACCAGCCACACTTCAATAGCCCCGGATTTCAAATAGAGAGTAATTTTCTTACGCATTTCTCGTTCACTATTTGATGGCGAAATAATTTCAATACAAATCTCAGGGGCTGAAGTAGCGCAAATATCATGGCGATGTTGCTGAAAATAATCATTTGAACCCCAAGCAACATCGGGAACCTTGACACCACTATGGGTTTGAATAGCCAGTTCAGTAAAAATCCGTCCGCCTAATTGATTTCTTAGTAAAGTCGCCAGTTCGCCTTGTAAAAAACTGTGGATAAAGGAGGAAGGCGACATTTCAATATGACCGTGCTGGTTCAATTCTATTTTGTAAGGCAAATCATGTAAGGATTTATCCGCTAAAACGTCTTGCCATTGCATAATGACTCCAAAACGAATCGTTAATATTTAATGAAATGATGGCTGTTAAAATCGCCCCTACACTAATTGCGCCTGCACCCAGGCAGGAACCTCGGCCAATGCTCCAGCCAACCCGGACGGATTATTGCCGCCGGCCTGTGCCATATCGGGCCTGCCGCCGCCTTTACCACCGACTTTAGTGGCGACAAAATTGACCAGATCACCGGCTTTTATTCGTCCCATCTGGTCTTTAGTCACACCGGCAATCAAGCTGACCTTATCCCCCTCGACGATTGCCAAAACAATAGCGGCACTGCCTAATTTATTTTTCAACTGATCGACCATGTCTTTCAGGGATTTGGGATCGACGCCGTCAAGCTTGACCGCCAATACTTTAATGCCGCCACCGACGTCGACTGCCTGCGCCCCCAGTTCGTTACCCGCAGAGCTGGCCAATTTTGCATTCAACCGTTCCAGCTGCTTTTCCAGCAGCCGGTTTTTCTCTATCAGCTGTTCGACTTTTTCCGGCGCTTTTTCCGGCGCGCTTTTTACCAAGCCGGCAATACTGGCAAGCGCATGGTCGCGACCGGCTATCCAATCAAAACAACCGCCGCCGGTTACTGCTTCGATACGCCTGACTCCCGCCGCGACACCGGTTTCGTTAATAATTTTAAAGCAGCCTATGTCTCCTGCCCGTTCGACATGGGTACCGCCGCAAAGCTCGGTTGAAAATTCGCCGATTTTCAACACCCTGACTTCATCGCCGTATTTTTCGCCGAACAACGCCATTGCACCGGCTTTAACCGCGTCATCTTTTGCCATGACCTGTGCGCTAACCGGATTATTTGCCCGGATCTGCTCATTAACAATGCGCTCAACAGTGCTGATTTCGGCAGCCGTGACCGGCTCAAAATGAGAAAAGTCGAAGCGCAAGCGTTCAGGATTAACCAGCGAACCTTTTTGCGCAACATGATCGCCCAAAACCTGTCTTAACGCGGCATGCAACAAATGTGTCGCGGAGTGATTAAGCTCGGTCGCTTTTCTGTCCGCCGCACTGACACGGGCATCGCACAACTGGCCGTTAGCCAGGCTTCCGTTAAGCAATTTACCTTTATGCAGAAACAGGTTTCCGCCCTGTTTTTGGGTATCGCTGACTTCAAATACCGCGCCATCCGCTTCGATTTTGCCGCAATCGCCGATTTGGCCGCCGGACTCGGCGTAGAACGGCGTTTTATCTAAAATAACCACGCCTTCATCGCCATCCTGCAAGTTGTCTACCGGCTGGCCTTTTTTGTATAGACCGATGATATGCACTTGGCCTTCAAGATGATCATAGCCGGTAAATTCGGTCTGCGCATCGAGTTTTATATCCTGATCGTAATCAGCGCCAAAGCTGCTGGCAGATCTCGCCCTTTCCCGCTGGGCCGACATCGCCGTTTCAAATCCGGCATGATCGACAGTCAGATGATGTTCACGGGCAAAATCAGCGGTCAAGTCAACGGGAAAACCATAGGTATCGTAAAGCTGGAATACGGTATCGCCGGGAATCACAGAGCCTTCCATTTTGGCGACGCAGGCTTCCAGAATCTTCATGCCTTGTTCTAATGTTTCAGCAAAACGCTCTTCTTCTTTTTTCAGCACTCGCTCAACTTGCTCTTGCGCGGCTTTAAGCTCGGGGAAAGCCTCGCCCATTTCCTCAGTCAGCGGTGCAACCAGTTTATAAAAGAACACATCGCGTATGCCCAAACGATAGCCATGCCGAATGGCGCGGCGAATAATACGGCGCACCACATAACCGCGGCCTTCATTGGACGGCATTACGCCATCCGCAACCAGGAAAGCGCAAGAGCGGATGTGATCGGCAATCACCCGCAACGAACTTTGCGTCAAATCGCGGATACCGGCAAGCTCGGCCGCCGCTTGCAACAGTTTTTGGAATAAATCGATTTCATAATTGCTATGCACATCCTGCAACACCGCCGCGATGCGTTCCAGCCCCATGCCGGTATCCACCGAGGGTTTCGGCAGCGGCGTTAACGAACCGTCGGCGGCACGGTCATACTGCATGAATACCAGATTCCAGATTTCGATATAGCGGTCGCCATCTTCATCCGGCGACCCCGGCGGCCCGCCGGCAATATCCGCACCGTGATCATAGAAGATTTCGGTGCAGGGTCCGCAAGGCCCAACATCGCCCATCGACCAGAAATTATCTTTGGCGCCGATTTTTGAGAACCGGACCGGGGAAATGCCGACATCGTCCAGCCAAATTTTTTCCGCTTCCGAATCTTCGTCAAAAACGGTAATCCATAATTTTTCCGGCGGGATTCCCAGCTCCTTGGTTAAAAAGTCCCAGGCAAAATGTATTGCTTCCTTTTTAAAATAATCGCCGAAGCTGAAATTACCCAGCATTTCAAAGAAAGTATGATGCCTAGCGGTATAGCCGACGTTTTCCAAGTCGTTATGCTTGCCGCCCGCCCGCACACAACGCTGACTGGTCACGGCCTTGTTATAATCGCGCTGATCCCGGCCTAAAAACACATCCTTGAACTGCACCATGCCGGCATTAGTAAACAACAGAGTCGGGTCATTCCCCGGAACCAGTGAACTTGAAGGCTGTACGGAATGTCCTCGTTCGCGAAAAAATTCCAGGAAGGCGGTGCGCAACTGGGCGCTAGTCATCTTTTTCATAATAAATAAATGCTTTTTAAATAGTCGGGTTACGCTAACCCATCTACGACTTATGGTTGTTAATATTCAACTGTTCAAACAATGCCCCGATCATTGCGCCGGAAAATCCGCGATGCAGCAAAAAACGACTGCGTTTTGCCCACTCATTGCGATCCGGCACAGTGTCATGGCTGTATTTTTTTCTGTAAACCTGTTCCAGCAACGCCATCCAGCCACCGGCCTCTTTTCGCACTATGCCCTCAAGATCAAACACGGCTATACCGTTTTGCCGAAGCTCATGATTCACACGAATAGGCCCGTAGCCTTTTTGGATACGAAATCGGGCATAGTTTTCTGCGTATCTTAAATCGTCTTGCCAACCCTGCTGAGCCAACTCGTCAATGACGGGCATTGCGTCATCCCTGTCAAAACCTCTTAAAGCCAATTTGTTCAGCAACTCTTTTTGGCTGTGCTCTCTTCGGGCCAGTAACCCGAGACAAACTTCCTTGATTTCCTTGGCGACGTAAAGAGCCCCGTCTTCATTTTGTTCAAGCAAAACGAACTACTCGTCCTCATCAATAACAATCGAAGACTCATCAATAAGAGGAACGGCTTTCTTGCCGAAAGCCTCGGCTCTTATTTGGACTTCAATTTCTTTCGCTTTTTCAGGATGTTCTCTTAAAAAGGCTTTGACATTATCCTTGCCCTGGCCGATCTTTTCATCACCGTAACTGTACCAGGAGCCCGACTTTTGAATAAAACCGTAACTCACGCCCAGATCAACCAGCTCGCCCAGAAAGGAGATACCTTCTCCGTATAAAATCTCAAACTCGGCCTGTTTAAAAGGCGGCGCAACTTTATTTTTGACGACCTTTACCCGAGTTTCATTACCGATGACTTCTTCGCCCTTTTTGATCGAACCGATACGCCGAATATCGAGACGTACTGAAGCGTAAAACTTAAGCGCATTGCCGCCGGTGGTCGTTTCAGGACTGCCGAACATGACGCCGATTTTCATCCTGATTTGGTTGATAAAAATAACCAGCGTATTGGAGCGTTTAATATTACCGGTTAATTTCCGTAATGCCTGGGACATCAAACGCGCCTGCAAACCCATATGGGAGTCGCCCATATCGCCTTCAATCTCGGCTTTAGGCGTTAATGCCGCAACCGAATCGATCACGACCACATCAACCGCACCGGACCGCACCAGCATATCGGTAATCTCCAGCGCCTGTTCGCCGGTATCCGGCTGGGAAACCAGCAAGTCCTCGACATTAACGCCGATTTTTTGGGCATAGCCTGGATCCAAAGCATGCTCAGCATCAACAAAGGCCGCTGTGCCGCCGAGTTTTTGCATTTCGGCGATCACTTGCAGCGTCAATGTCGTTTTACCGGACGATTCAGGGCCATAAATTTCAATCACACGGCCACGGGGCAAACCGCCGCAACCCAGTGCAATATCCAAGCCTAAAGACCCCGTAGAAACCACATCGATGTCTCGCGCAGCAGCCACATCGCCCATGCGCATTACCGAGCCTTTGCCGAATTGCTTTTCTATCTGCATCAGCGCCGCGCCTAGCGCTTTCTTTTTGTTCTCATCCATTATGTAGTGCCCTTTACGCCCTGCGGCTATGTCGGTTAGAAAGAAATGTCGCCAAAATCAAATCAATTATTATCACATACAGACCGGGCTTCGGATAGTGTTGATTTGCCGGAAGACGTTAAGATGGAGAGGAAAAAGCCCTGTAGACCGGGCATGCTGTTTATTCCCGAATCTTGTGCTTTAACATAACAAAGAATTTGAATAGTTTCGAAAATTTATTTTTAGAAATTCACTTTATTTTTGAACCGGCAATCAAAGTAGATTCGGAAATTCTTTGACCGCTATATCCGCATTACGAACAAGGGCGCGTAGTGTACCGATTGAAAGCTCCGCGTGTGAACCGTACAAGTAATAAAACTTGACGTCTTGCGCCGCGATATGGACGCGCGTTTTATCCAAACGGAACAACGCAAGGTCAAGGCTAAGTCTTGCAATCACACATACAAGGTCGGACAATAGCTTTTATTGACTGACATTAAGACATCCGGCCGGTGGTAAAAAACGGCTGGCAACCCCAAATCCGCCGTCCTGTTGAAGCATGGGAATCCCGTGCATATGCAGCATGTCCGATTTTGGATGATATTATCCTTCCCAGACCTGTCAAATTTGAAATGCGGAATGAATCTTCAGGAGAATATTATGTATCGTTTAGGCCGGCCGTTTGCGACATTGTTTTCAGAAATGGAGATGCCGCTGTTAATTAAAGTTGAAATTATCCATGACGACGAAGCGAATGTTTATGTCGCAACCCGTTCCGATTTAAAAGGGCTGGTGATAGAAGCGGAAACTTTAGATAAATTGAAAAAAGAAGTGCTGAAGTTAGCGCCGCAATTGCTTGCATTCGATAACCCAAAGTTACACACCAAGACGGCAATGCATTTATCGATTATCCAACTACCCATTACTCTGGAACGATTATGAAGAACCGGCCAAAAGGCCACTTAAGCACGGTCATAGATTAGCCTGGCAGGTCCGAATAAGCCGGTCCGGGCGATAGAGAGGAACCGGCGTTCCCGGTAAACACCATCCAAATTCGCCGGAAACGCCACCTCGCGTTACGCGCTTTGATGATCTTATTCCAGCCCACGCCATACCGTAAAAAAAGGAAATCACAACCAGCCTTTGCGTTTAAAAAACCAATAAGGCGCAATCCCCGACAGCAGCATTAAGCACAGGGCGCCGGGATAACCCAGCTTTAAATTGAGTTCCGGCATGTTTTGGAAATTCATCCCGTAAATACTGGCCACCAGGGTGGGAGGCAGAAATACCACGGCCGCAATGGAAAAGATTTTAATAATCTTATTTTGGGTGATGTTGATGAAACCTTGGGTCGAGTCCATCAAGAAGTTGATTTTATCGAACAGGAAGGTGGTATGCGTCATCAATGTATCGACATCGCGCATGATCTCCCGCGCGGTTTCCTGCAACTCGGGATGATTGCGCAAATGCCGTTGCAGAAAGGAGATGGAGCGCTGCGTATCCATCAGGCAGAGCCGAATCTTACCGTTGCTGTCTTCCAATTTGGCCAGTTGATCGATGGCATTTTCAAGATCGGAATCTATTTCTTCCAGCACCAGATAACTGACATCTTCCAATTTACGATGAATGTCTTCCAGCGCATCGGCGAGATTTTCCACTTTCTGATCGAATATAAGCACCAGCAATTCCTGCGGCGAATGCGCCGCTACCTGTCCATGCCGGGCACGCATGCGTAGCAAACGGAAATCCGCCAATGCACCTTCGCGCAAGGTGATTAACCGGTCATTTTGCAGAATGAAGGCGACGGTCGCGGTACTGTGCCGGCCTTCGCTTTGGGCAAGAAACAAGGAGCGCACATGAATGCCGCTGTTATCGGTAAAGTAACGCGCTGAGGATTCGATTTCTTCGACATCCTCCGATTCGGGTAGAGTCGTATGCAAAAACGCTTGCAATTGCATGCGTTCATCGTCGCCGGCATCGTGGGCATCGATCCAAGAGGCTTTAGCGATGGCCTGTTTGAGCTGATCGTCAGGCGGCGTTTGTTCTTTGAGCCGCCCCTTGTCGATATTGAATAGTCTTAACATTGTTTACTCCCATTTTGTAACGGCTCAGCAGTTGACTTAATAAGAACACTGATTAGTGAATAAACCCGTGTCATCTGTGCTCTTTACTGCTGAGTTTTTTTATCCAGGCAGGCTATCGGGGCGAACCAACGTGATTAATTTTGCACTGCCTTCGCTCAGTTCCGTCCAGCTGCCTTCAAAAGCGAGTTGGGCTACAGCGGCGGTAGGTAGACGCTTCCCGTTAGCCGATAATGGAACCGAATGGGGGATTAATTTTAACAATAAGTTTTCCAAGCCGGGATTATGCCCTACCAACAGCACTCGCTGTCCATGGCCGCCGGCTTTTAATACTTCAAGCAAAGTCAGGGCATCTGCTTCATAAATACGCAGATCGCAGACAATAGCCGACTCGTCCATGCCTAATTGTCTACACACCCGTTCCGCTGTCGTTAGTGCTCGTGTCGCAGGAGAACTGAGTATTATGTCGGGTATCAAATGCTGATCATGTAGCCAGTGTCCTACCTGCTTGGCAGCGCGCCGACCGCGTTTTTTTAACGGACGGGAAAAATCATCCATATCAACCGACCAATCTGACTTGGCGTGGCGTAATAATAAAAGCTCGTGAGTCATAAAATATTTCTGTCTATGAAGAGTAAAATGCGGACACTTGTACGCCTGCAATACTATACCAGTTTAATATTGACAATTTTATTAAATGCATACTAAAAAACGCCTGAAACGCAGCGAATACAAGGCGCTCAGCATGTTAGCAAGCGGCCTGGTGCTACTATTTATTGCTTGAAGGGCTTAACTTCTCTATGCTACAAACGGTTATGCAATATCAACTGGTTTTTTAAGTTAATCGATGGCTGTAAAAATGAGGTGGAGCATGTCAATAAAAGAAGATTTTGAAAATTTATTAGAAAAATTGCAAACAGAGCGCGATGAAATCAATTTAAAACTGCATTTGGCATCCATGGAAGCCAAGCAAGAATTTGCAGAAGCCGAAAAAGAATGGCATCGTTTAAAAATCAAAGCCGCTGAAATAGCGGATGATTCGGTGGATACTTCGGAAGAGTTTATAGCCAAGGCTAAAATAGTCGGCGACGAACTTAAAGAGGCCTATTACCGTATTGGCAAGCGTTTGGCGCATTAGGTTTTTCTGCGCGAGAAAAAAGTTATAAGCTTACGGCATTCTTTTGCTCGAGTATCTTGTTTGGATTTTATAGGCCTTGACGATTACGTAGAGTGTTCGTACTTCAAATTGGCTGTTTTAAATCGCCCCGCCCCTCTCCAGCAGGATAGGGACATGTATGCCTTCCCAAGCTCCGGCTCTCGTCTTTATACACCAGTGTTTACGAGACACCATCTTCTGGCAGGGATACCGGAATTCTCGTTCCTACGCGGCGCGCTCGTCTTTATACACAAGTATCTGCGGAACACCATCATTCCGGCAGGGATACCGGAGTGCAATGTAGGGCGTGCCGTGCGCGCCTTAGCTCCCAAGGCGCGCACGGTACGCCCTACGACTGTTCAATTTTTATAACTATAAAAGCTTTGTTTTTTATGGCGTTTCCATTAACTTAATGGCAGTGGCGTAGCACGTGGGAACGAGGTGTACTTGGACATTTGTGTATAACGATGAGAGCTCCGGCTTGGGAACGGGCGGACCACACTCAGGCCAAGCTCGGCTATGACTGCTTTGATTAACTCAGCACTATTAATGGCTAATTCCTGCTAACAGGCTATCTAATCGGCAAAGGAGAATATTATGAATATTTCGCGTTGGGCACTGTTGGCCGCTCTCACCGCCCTGATCGCGGCGTTTTTTATTTTCGATCTGCAAAACTATTTAACCCTGGAATCGCTCAAGGCTCAGCAAGCGTCTATCGAAGCTTATCGCAGCAGCCATCCCGGATCGGCACTTGCTATTTACGCGTTGATTTATATTGCAGTAACCGGTTTATCCCTGCCGGGGGCTACAATTCTGACGCTGGCCGGCGGCGCTGTATTCGGTTTACTGTGGGGTACGCTGATTGTCTCGTTTGCCTCCACCATCGGCGCAACACTGGCTTTTCTGGCGGCGCGTTTTTTGTTTCGGGATGCGGTTAAAGTCCGTTTGGGAGATCGCCTGGACGCTATTAATAAAGGCATGGACAAAGAGGGCGCCTTGTATCTTTTTACCCTGAGGTTGGTGCCGGTTTTCCCTTTCTTTGTTATCAACCTGGTTATGGGCTTAACAACGCTGAGAACACAAACTTTCTATGGGGTCAGTCAGATCGGCATGTTGGCCGGTACGGTGGTTTATGTGAATGCCGGAACGCAGCTGGGCAAGCTGGAGTCGTTATCAGGTATTCTGTCTCCCGGCCTGGTCGGCTCATTTGCCTTGCTGGGTATTTTTCCGCTGCTGGCCAATAAAATCGTCGAAGCTATCAAAGCTAACAAGGTCTATCGGCAATGGCTAAAACCGCCGCGCTTTGACAGTAATATCGTGGTGATAGGCGCAGGTTCGGGCGGCTTGGTCACCGCCTACATAGCCGCCGCCGTCAAAGCCAAAGTCACCTTGATTGAAAAGCATAAAATGGGCGGCGACTGCCTGAACACCGGTTGCGTTCCGTCGAAAGCCTTAATCCGCTCCGCCCGGCTGCTGGCCGAGATGCGCCGATCCGCCGATTTCGGCATCAAAAAAGCCGACGCCGAAGTGGATTTCGCCGATGTCATGAATCGGGTGCAGGCGATTATTCTTACCGTCGAACCGCATGATTCCGTGCAACGTTACACAGACCTTGGCGTGGAGGTTATCGAGGGCGAGGCAAAGATTATTTCCCCGTGGGAAGTTCAGGTTAAAACAGCCGGCGAATCCCGGATTATCACCACCCGCGCCATCGTTATTGCCGCCGGTTCGCGTCCATTAGTCCCGCCTATTCCGGGCATTGAAGATATTACTTATCTGACTTCCGATACTATTTGGCAGTTGCGCGAATTGCCCGGACGGCTGGTTGTACTCGGCGGCGGACCTATCGGTTGCGAAATGGCGCAAAGCTTCGCCCGTTTAGGCAGCCGGGTGACCCAAGTCGAAATGTTGCCGCGCTTGTTAATCCGGGAAGACGCCGACGTCTCGGCGGCGGTGATGGCGAAGTTTCGTCAGGAAGGCATTAACGTACTCGCCGGACATACCGCCAAAAGATTTATTATAGAAAACGGAGAAAAAATCCTGCTGGTCGAACATGACGGCAAAGAGCTGCGCATTGCTTTCGACCAAGTACTATTGGCGATCGGCCGGGTTGCCAATATCCAGGATTACGGTCTCGAGTCGCTGGGTATTGAAATTTCGAGTAATCGCAGCATTGAAATTAATGAATTCCAACAAACCAATTACCCGAACATATTTGCCTGCGGTGACGTATCCGGCCCGTTTCAGTTTACCCATACCGCCGCTCATCAGGCCTGGTATGCGGCGGTCAATGCGTTGTTCGGGAACTTGATAAAATTTCGTACCGATTACTCGGCGATTCCCTGGGCTACCTTTACCGACCCCGAAGTTGCACGGGTCGGGCTTAATGAGCAGGATGCCAAAGCAAAAGGTATTGTCTATGAAGCCTGCACCTACGCTATTGACGATTTGGATCGGGCGATTACCGACGGCGTAGCGCACGGCTTCGTTAAGGTATTAACAGCACAGGGCTCGGACCGGATTCTTGGCGTCACCATCGTCGGTGAACAGGCGGGAGAGCTGATAGCCGAGTTTGTGCTGGCAATGAAACACAACATCGGCCTGAACAAGTTGCTCAGTACTATCCATATTTATCCAACGCTGTCGGAAGCCAACAAATATGCGGCCGGAGTCTGGAAACGCAAGCATGCGCCGAAAGGCTTGCTGTGGTGCATCGCCCGTTATCACAAATGGCGCAGAAGATGACAAGCTGAGTAGGGCGTGCCGCGCGCGCCTCCCCCCGCAGCTTCGGATTATTCATGTTCCCTATGGCGCGCTCGGCACGCCCTACGCTAAGCAACGCGCATACCCCCGCTTTATGTCCGGACAGAGCACTATTTCCGTGCTTTTAATCATATCCACATTAAACAGTCTCATATTAATCAAGACAACTTTTGTCTATAATCGGGAGAAATTTTAAACCCGCGCCGAGCAACGGAAATAAAGCGTTGCTATTTCCAACATTAGGTTCAGGTTCCAGTTAACAGGAGTAACAATTTGAACCCAAAGCACAAAATTTTATTTGCAGGCGACCCGCACGGAGATTTCAAACCACTGATTGCGGCAGTGCATGAATTCAAACCCGAAGCCGTAGTGTTGCTGGGCGATTATGACTTGGAAATGCCGTTGGAAACTTATTTGCAGGAAATTATCGGTTTAACCCAAATCTGGTGGATTGCCGGCAATCATGATTTTGAAACGCCCAGTAAACATAAACATCTGTTTCATTCGGCCCTGGCTGATAAAGGTTTGCACTTGAAAGTCACGGAAATAGCGGGCCTGAGAATTGCCGGTTTAGGCGGTATTTTTCTTGGCCGGGTTTGGTATCCGCCGCATCAACCCAAATGGCGGGGCAAACAGCATTATCTGCATACCCAGTCGGCTAATGCCAGGCATTCGTCCATGTCGTTAAAATACAGGGGGGCGATTTGGTATGATGAGTTTGAGTCATTAAAGACGCTGAAAGCGGATATTTTAGTGACCCATGAAGCGCCGGGGTCTCATCGGCATGGTTTTGATGTGATTAGCGAGCTGGCCGTCGCCATGGGAGTAAAAAATATCTTTCATGGCCATTTGCATGAAAATTACTCCTGCATTATTAAAAACAGTATCAAGGTATTCGGCGTGGCGGACAGGGCTGTTGCCGATTTGCTGGGGAACACGTTAAAGCATGGCAGTTAATCATCAGATCGGTTAAGCGCGGAACATTTTTTTATTCACCACGAAGGACACGAAGCAATAAAAACTTGCTGTCTCGGCAACTGCTCCTGCGTCGCCTAAAGCGCCTACTGTTGGTGCTCCTACCTCCTGCATAACCCACAGGGATGTGGGGAATGCAGATTTTGCATGGAGTAAAAGTCCGTCCTTGCGGTCGTTCGTGGTGAAATATTTTTCTAAGCCTGGCTGCTTAAATAATCCTCATAATTACCATTAAAATCGACAATGCCGGTCGGGGTTAACTCGATAATCCGTGTTGCCAGCGACGATACAAACTCCCGGTCATGACTGACAAATATCAAGGTGCCGGGATAGTTTTCCAACGCAGTGTTCAGCGATTCAATCGACTCCATGTCCAAATGGTTGGTCGGTTCGTCCAATACCATGATGTTGTTTTTTTGCAGGATCAGCTTACCGAACAACATGCGGCCTTGTTCCCCGCCGGAAATAACCTTAACCGATTTATTAATATCGTCTGCGCTGAATAATAACCGTCCCAAAGTGCCGCGTATGGCTTGGTCGTCATCCGACTCCTTGCGCCATTGCCCCATCCACTCGATCAGGGTCATGTCTTCGGCAAAGTCTTCGGCGTGATCCTGAGCATAGTAGCCTACCTCCGAGTTCTCCGACCATTTAACCACGCCGGTATCCGGAGTCAAATCCCCGACCAGGGTGCGCAACAAGGTAGATTTACCGATGCCGTTAGGACCCAGGACCGCAACGCGCTCGCCGACGGCAACCATCAGGTTCAAGTCTTTAAATAACGGTTGTTCGCCATAACCTTTACTTAAGCCTTCGACTTCCAGCGCCAAGCGGTGCAGTTTTTTAGTCTGGTCGAAACGGATAAACGGATTAACCCGGCTTGACGGTTTGACTTCATCCAATTTGATTTTATCCAGTTGCTTGGCGCGAGAAGTGGCCTGCTTGGCTTTGGACGCGTTCGCCGAGAAGCGGCTGACGAAAGTCTGCAATTCCGCAATCTGGGCTTTTTTCTTGGCGTTTCCGGCCAGCAAACGTTCACGAACCTCGGTCACCGCAATCATGTAATCGTCATAATTGCCCGGATAAACGCGCAGTTCGCCGTAATCCATGTCGGCCATGTGAGTGCAGACGCTGTTTAAAAAGTGGCGGTCATGCGAGATGATAATCATCGTGCAGTTACGCTGGTTCAGGATGTCTTCAAGCCAGCGGATGGTGTTGATGTCCAGGTTGTTGGTCGGTTCATCCAGCAGCATGATGTCGGGGTTGGAAAACAAAGCCTGCGCCAACAATACCCGCAACTTCCAGCCCGGTGCTACCGCGCTCATCGGACCGTTATGCTGTTCCAGCGGAATGTCCAAGCCCAGCAATAATTCACCGGCCCTGGCTTCGGCGGTATAACCGTTGTATTCGGCGAACACCGACTCAAGCTCGGCGGCATGCATGTAGTCGTCTTCGGTCGCTTCCATGTTGGCGTAGATGGCGTCGCGTTCGGACATCGCCGCCCACATTTCGGTGTGTCCCATCAGCACCACGTCCAGTACGCGTTGGTCTTCATAAGCGAATTGATCCTGGCGCAAGTTACCCAAGCGCTCATTGGGGCTGATGCTGACATTGCCCGCTGACGGCTCCAAGTCGCCGCTCAATATTTTCATGAAGGTCGATTTGCCGCAGCCGTTCGCGCCGATCAGACCGTAACGATTGCCGTCGCCGAATTTGACCGAGACGTTTTCAAACAGGGGTTTAGCCCCGAACTGCATGGTGATGTTAGCTGTAGAGATCAAGTTTTTGTTCCGAAGATTAAGAGTAAAAAGATATTAAGGTAAAAAGTAAAAATGGAACGCGGATGACGCAGATAGTTATGATTAAGATAAGATTTTTTTTGAATTATCGGCGTTTATCATATTCATCAGCGTCATCTGCGTTCCATTGTATTTGATGGCGCTATTGTTAATTAGCTAAGCCAAATCTCAGGCACTATATTGGCCGTATTGTGATCGTCGCTGACCCAAATCTGTCCATCCTGGATACTGATTTGCAGTTGCATGGTGCGTTTTACCATCGGTGCGAGTTGATCGGTCGCTTCCTTGGGCAGGTTAATGACGCTCAGGTTTTTAAAGCGTTCCAGCTTGGGTTGAATCTGCCTCCACCAGACATTATTGCGCCCGCCGTAGCTGTAAACGATGACTTTATCGGCACGATTGCAAGCTTTGCGCATGCGTTTTTCATCGGGCATGCCCATATCGATCCATAGTTCAATCTCGTCAGTCAGGCTTTTTTGCCAGATTTCGGGCTCATCGTCGGTGCTCAGGCCTTTAGTGAAGTGCAACTGTTCGCCGGCATTCATTACAAAGGCAAGCAGGCGCGCCATCATGCGTTCTTCGGTTTCCGAAGGATGTAAAGCAATGGTCAAGTGATGCGGTTGATAATAGCCTCTGTCCATGTCGGCAATCTGACAGTCGGCTTTATAGATGGTTGACTTAAGCGTCATTGAGCGTTTTTTACGGTTCCGGGTAAGAAAACGCTATTTTAACAGATTTTAGCCCCCAGTGTTTTACAGTAGCAGTTTATCATCAATGGCTATAAAACGATCGACCACATTAATCAGTGAGGGCGCAGTCAACGCCGGTACGCCGTACACTTCCGTCGTTACAGCGTAACTGCTTCGCGCCTTATCCAATAACAGGCCGAAGTCGCCGTCACCGGACAGCAGAATAATCACATCCACCCTGGCGGCATAGTCGATGACATCCAACGTAATGCCTACGTCCCAATCGCCTTTGGCGGAACCGTCGCTGCGTTGGATATAAGGTTTTAGTTTGACTTCAAAGCCGATATTGCGAAGTATCTGCTGAAATCCCTGTTGCTTGCTGTCACCCTTGTCGATCGCATAAGCAATCGCCGCAACCACTTCCCTGTTGGCGGTCGCCTGCGCCCAAAATGCAGAGTAGTTGAAATGCCGTTGATAACTTTGCTTGGTGGTGTAATAGATGTTCTGCACATCGACAAAAATGGCGACTTTTTCCATAGCGTTATTTGAGGAATGAGCAGCAATAATCGCTAGGGCTTTTAACTTTCATGGTGAATGCCGAGTTGGCGGGCACATTGAAGGATTCTCCGCCTTTTACGCTTTGCCATTCGGCGCCGGGCAGTAAAACCTCCAGCTCGCCGTCGATGATTTCCATTAATTCCGGATCTGCGGTGTTAAAAGTATATTCGCCGGGCAACATGAAGCCCAAGGTTTTTGACGAGCCGTCGGCAAACCGGATCGTCCGGCTGCTGACATTGCCGCCGAAATAAACATTGGCTTTTTTGACGATGGTGACGTTGGTAAATTCTGACATGAATTGTCCTTTATCGAGAATGGGTAATTGAGGCGCGCCATGATACCAGATTACCTTGATTTAGCGAGTCGTATAGAACACTTAGGATGCTGACTAAGCGGATTTAAGCTGCGCAGCCGGGAGAAGCCCTAACTTTGCGAGGCGGGAAGCTAAGTTTTAAAGCTTGCGCCGGGAACACCGGCGAAACGCTCGATGACTCGATCTCTTAACGCAATTTGCGGATGACAAAAAGCCTGGGTGCAGTGTCTTTGTGTTCGCTGCTGTACATAGTGTTGACTTCAAATTGCTTGGCATCCAACTGATTGCACCATTTTTCGACCTGGCCGGTTTCCACATCGCCGCCGGGATGACCGGGATAAGCCAGCAAGGTGATGACGCCGTGATCCGCCAAAATCCGGGCGGCGCCAGTTAAGGCGGTTAATGTGGAATCGGTTAACGTAATAATACTTTTATCGCCGCCCGGCAAATAACCCAGATTAAACATAATCACGCGGATTTTGCCGTGGAGATGCGCGGGAATTTCTTTATCCATGTCGGCATGACTGGCGTGGATCAGGGTAGGGCATTCCTCCAGTCGGATTTGCCGGAATTTATCCAATGTCGAATCGATAGCCGCCTGTTGTATATCAAAACCGTAAACTCGGCCGGACGGGCTTACTTGTTCGGCGAGGAACACCGTATCGTGGCCGTTGCCTACTGTTGCGTCAACGGCAATGTCACCGGGGCGAAGGATGCCCCTGATTAAATCATGGGCGGTGTTGACCAGCGAAATACGTTTCATATTTTTAAAGTGGAATCTGTTAGCGACCGGAGAGAGCGGGCTTCTCCTGCAAGCGCAATTTAAAGCCTGCACTCCCGGTGACGTTGAATGTTGCATGTTTGAGACAGCGGTGCACCGTTTAATAAACTATCGGCAAAATGCCGGCTATACCAGGGTATCTGCAAACTGCCTTTGGCGCCAAAGCCGTTAAAAATAGCGATTTTATCATGCTCCGGGTGGTGTCCGATAAAGGGTTGTCTGTCCTGAGTGCAAGGCCGGATATTGGCCTGATGGTTAATCAACGTTGTGTGGGTCAAATCGACTGAGATTTGGCCTAATGCATTTAACAAGTCGTTTTTGCCTTGTTCGGTTGTCCGGGTATCCGGATTTTTCCTATCGAAAGTCGCACCGACCCTGATTTGACCGGCGTTTAACGGAATCAGCCAGTGACCGTCATTGAGGATTTTATCAGGCAATTCGGCCCGATGTGTCAGCGTTAGAATTTCGCCTTTGACCGCTTGAAAAGGCAGCCGGGAAAACCAGGGATTCTGTGCCGCCTTATAGCCTTCGCAGAAAATAATCTGTTTGGCGGCGATGTCCTGCCAACGCAACGACGGTTGCAGCTGTAGGTCCCGATAATCGAAATCAGCTTGCCGGTAACTGTCGCGGGCAATGAAAAACGCTTTCAGACAACTTAATAACGGCCGGGTTAATAAATAGCCGGTTTGCTTTTGTTCCAGAAAACCGAAAGGGGCCGCAAGATTGCCAATGAGGTTGCCCGGAGGCTGCATGTCGCCCAGATAAGCCTGATAATCGAGGTTATTAAGGCGTTTCACGGCGTTTTTCAGTTCGTTGCCGCTGCGTAAAAACCGCAGCATCGGTTTTTCCAGATAAAACGCTTGCTGAAAAAAATCGGCTAATTGTAAATAACACTGTTTTGCCGCAGGCAATAAGGCATCGACATCGGCGGATTTTACCAAGCGCATGCCGGTTATCGGATTGATCAGCCCGGCAGCAACTTGCGAAGCATTTTCCCGGCCGTTATCGATAACGGCGACTTTGCAACCCCGTTGCATGAGTTCCCAGGCCAATAAACTTCCGGCCAGCCCTTGGCCGATGATTAAAAAGTCGATCATGATTTTTGCAAGATTAATTCACCACGAAAGCATCAGGCTGGGTAAAAAAACGACTGCATAGCTGCATGCAGGCACGATGTTTAAGGATAAGCACGCCGTTCGCGAGGCTCGGCCAAACGTACAGAAATAACCCTGATTGCATACTCGCTTCGATGCTTTTTTCGATTGATGAGTTTGTTTTGGCGGGGTCGTAGGTAATGTTCATGCCGGAAATTATACATACCGCATATGCATAAACAAGCCGTGGGTGGGCAACGCTTTTATCCGTCAATGGCGGGCAAACGATAAAGCTGTTTGCCCAGCCTGCATGACTGCCGTTATGTCGTTTTCAATCCGATATTCGCTGTCAATGCATAAGCTCTACCGATGACGAACACTGTATCAGCTTCTCGATATTGGCTTCCCATCCGCTGACCCAGTTAGGGATTTCACCGGCCGGCATCGGTTCCGCGATGAAATTGCCTTGAGCCAAATCGCAGCCTGTACTGCGTAGAAAATCCCAGTCCGCCCGGTCTGCCACGCCTTCTGCCACTGTTTTCATGCCCAGTTGCCTTGCCACATGCAGACTGACGTTGTAAATGGCGCGCAATGTGCTGTTACTCCCCGCACCATGGACAAAGCTTTGATCCACTTTGAGTTCGTTAAAAGGGATGTCGCGCAACTGGGAGAAGGAGGAATGGCCGGTGCCAAAATCGTCAATCGACAAGCTGAAGCGCTTCAAACGTAAACGGGTAAGAATCTCCAGCGGCGCGGATGAATCCTTCATCAGCTGGCTTTCAGTCACTTCCAGCACAATGCTTTCCGGCGCTATACCCGCATTGGCGGCGGCTGCCGTCACGTAATCCGCAAACTCGAGCAACGCAAGATTATTCATGGATATATTGATCGCTACCTGTAGATTCAGGCCATGATCCTGCCAGACCTTGGCCTGAGCAAAGGCCTCGTTGACCACACTCCGAGTCAGGCCGTCGATCAGCCCATGCTCTTCAGCCATGCCGATAAAGTGATCGGGACACACTATCCCGTCCTGAGGGTGGCGCCAACGTACCAGAGATTCAACTCCCACCACCTTACCGGTCGCCACAGCCACTTTAGGCTGGTAGTAATTTACCAGCTCGCCGTTGGTCATGGCCGTGCGCAGTTCATCGGCATCATAAGCTTTATTGACTACTCCAGGCACGCCCAAAGAAGGCGGCGTCCATTTTCCCAATAACGCCGATAGCGTCTCCGGATTGACAGGTTTGTGCAGATAGCCCAGCGCCGGAATTTTATGCGCCTGCACCAGTTTCTCGGCGGTTTGCAGTACGCGCTCATCCTCGCCGCTGATCAGGATAAGGCTGCCTCTATAGCCTCGCTCGACCAGATGCCGCATGAATTCTATCCCGTCCATTCCGGGCATATTAAGGTCCAGCAGGATCAGATCCGGCCTATTGTTCGGACTCGCAAACTGCTCCAGCGCAGCGCGCCCGCTATCGCAGGTTTTCACCTGGGTGAAGCCCAAGTTGGTCAGCATGTGAGCAAGCAGTTTGAGCATAAAAGGCTCGTCATCAAGCACCAGAATCTTGATTTCGGATTTTTCAACCATGGTTGTTCCTCTTGTTGTTATTCCGTCGTTACTACCCGGCAAGGCTAATGGAACTCGGATGGCACGGATTAGACTGATATACTGCAAACGGTCACGAATTGCGCTTTTTAGAATGCCCTCTCCCGAAGGGGGAGGGGGGCAAAAGCGGCAATTCATGACCGCGTCGTGTATAGCATCAACCAACGAGTCTAATCCATGATTCCTTAAAATCCGTTTAAATCGGTTTAACCCGTGTTCTATCTTTCTCCTGCCGGGTAGTCGTTACATGCCGTCCCGAATATTGTCTACAAAGTGTCCAAATAGGCATTCACAACGGCCATTTCCGCCTCGAAACGGGACAGCAGAGCGGTCAACGCCTGGACCTGACCGGCTTTGCCGGCCTGTTCCATTTCGGCGCAGATTTCGCCCAGCGCCAGCGCCCCCACTGCGCGCGCCGAGGACTTAAGCTTGTGCGCCAACGCGCCCGCCTGCACCGCCTGCCCATGCTCGCAGGCATCCCTCAATTCCATTGCAATCTGGGTTGCGCTGGTCCGAAAGTCGTGCAGAAACTCGCGGATCACCGCCGGGTCGTCGCCTACCAGCGCCTTGAGCACACTCACATCCAGCGGCCGGGCGAGTAAATCGGACAAATCCGGACCGGTCTCGACAGCCGTCGGCAGCCATTTTTCCAGCATCGCTTTCAGTTGCGCCAGCTGCACCGGCTTGCTCAGGTAATCGTCCATGCCGACGGCCCGGCAGCGCTCGGCCTCGCCCTGAAGAGCGGTAGCGGTAAGGGCTACAATCGGAACATGCCGGGTACCTTCTTCTTTGGCGCGAATGGCGGCGGTCAATTCATAGCCATCCAGTTCCGGCATGTGCAAATCAGTCAGCAGCAGCGCATAGTCGCCGCTCTGCCAGCATTCCAGCGCCTGGCGGCCGTCATTGACCACATCGGCGGCAAATCCGAGCAGTGCGAGCTGGCGCAGGACCACCTTCCGGTTGGTTTCGTTATCTTCGGCCACCAGGATCAACCGACCTTGACGCAAAGCCGCCGCACGCGACGGCGGGCTGAAATCCATCTCGGTCTTACCGGGCGGAGGCGTTGTTTTTTCCTCCTGCATCCTGCCGGCGGCGATGGCTACGGTCTTGAGCGCAAGCTCTCGAGTCAAAACATTGCCGTCTACCATCATCATGCCGATATCCTCCCGACGCGACTTGTGGCGCCGCCCGCGCTCGATAACAACGAAACGGATTTCCTGTTCCGGACGAGTGCGGGCAAGGGCGCGCAATTCATCCAGCGGCGCCGGCACATCCGCGACATCGACGACCCAAATCCATAAGCCGGGCGATACCGGTCCGTTCCATGCCCACACCGACGCCAGATTCGGCAGCCGCACCACCGTTGCGCCGCCGTGCGAGAGATAGATAGCCACATCGTCGGCCAGCCCCGACGACTCGGCCACAACGAGACACGAAAGCCCGGCGATCAAAGATTCTACCTCGACAACCAGGGGTTTATCCGACACCGGCACAAAAGGCAAACGCAGCGTAAAAGTGGAACCTTGGTCCGGCGCACTTTGTACCGCGATCTCACCGCCCATGAGCTTCACTAAATGGCGGACGATAGCCAAGCCCAGTCCGGTACCGCCAAAACGCCGGGTAGTTGAGACATCGGCTTGGCTGAAAGCGCTGAACAACCTGGACAGGGTCTGTTCATCCATGCCGATGCCGTTGTCGGCGATTCGAATTTCCACCACCACTCGATCCGGTCTGCGCTCGGCCGGCATCGCCCGAACCGACACTTGGCCCGATTGCTGCCGGCCGCTGGAGAACTTGATCGCGTTATTGGCGAGATTAATCAGCATCTGCCGTAAACGTCCCGCATCGCCAAAGACTTCTGCCGGAAGCTCGGGATCGGTGAACAAGGTAAGCTCCACTTTTTTCTTCTCGGCCAAATGGTCGAGCATGATGCAAACTTTTTCCACCACGTCGGCCACCGACATCGGCATGCTTTCGAGTTCCAGCTTGTCGGCCTCTATTTTGGAGAAGTCTAAAATATCGTCGATGATATTCAGCAGGGAATACGCCGATTCATGGATCAGATCGACCATCTCCAGCTGGTAGTTTCTGAGGCTGCTCTGCCGCAGCACATCGATCATCCCGATGACGCCGTTCATCGGCGTGCGGATCTCGTGGCTCATGGCGGCCAGAAACGCCGATTTGGCTGCGCTGGCTTGTTGAGCTTCGTCCCTGGCAGTGAGAAACTGGGCTTCGATCTGCTTGCGCGCAGTAATATCGCGCGCGATGCCGATAAAATAACGTCCGTCGCCCAGTCGCATCTCGCTGACGGCAAGCTCCAGTGGAAAGCTGCTGCCGTCCTTGCGCAAACCGACAATCTCGCGCCCTCTGCCGATAATATGCGCCTCGCCGGTAGTGAGGTAACGTTCCAAATGGCCGTCGTGCTCGCGGTGATAAGGCGGGGGCATCAATATGTTGACGTTGCGGCCGACCACCTCGGCGGAGGTATAGCCGAAAATGCGCTCGGCGGCAGGATTCATGGTATCGATGATACCGTGTTCATCAATGGTGATAATACCGTCCACTACGGCATCGAAGAGGGTCTGGAGACGCAGAGCGCTGTCGTGCAACTGTTCCGCCGCCTGCTTACGTTCGGTAATATCATGAAGAAAGGCATTGAAATAACAGCCCTCTTCGCTGCGAACCGCGACAATAGCCAATTCGATGGGAAATTCTCGGCCATCCGCACGCATGGCGGTGATTTCAATACGCTTGCCCAATATAGGACCTTCGCCGGTGTTAAGAAAATGCTTGAGTCCGCGCCGGTGGGCTTCACGAGCGGGAGGCGGGATAATCAGGTCGGCGAGGATTTGCCCCTGGGCGTCGGCAGCCGAATAACCGAACATGCGTTCCGCTTCAGGATTCCAGTCTATCACCAAGCCCTGTTCATCCATGCTGATGAACGCATCCAGCACCGTGTTCAGTATCGTTCTAAGACGCTGCTCGCCTTCGCTGAGCGACTGTCGGGCCTGGCTTAATTGCTTGTTTTGAAGGATAGCCGCTTCGTAGGTGGAGAGCAGCAAGTTCAGGATTTGCAAGCGGCCGGAGGTAACGAAATGCCGCTGTCCGTTGAAGAAGATTTCTAAATTCGTGCCCAAGCGCTCGGTCTGGCGCAGCTCGTTATTCAGCAGCATGAACTGCACGCGGCTTAGCAGATAATCTTCGTTATAAGGCTTAAGGATGAAGTTGTCCGCTCCGCACTCCAGTCCGCGAATCACATCCTGAGCATCGGAAAGCGCGGTGACCAAAATGACCGGAATATCCTTCAGTGTTTCATCGGACTTGATCGCTTTGCACAGTTCATAGCCATTCATCTCCGGCATCATAATATCGCTGATAACCAGATCCGGCTTTTGCGCGCTGACAGCCTGCAACGCCTGCTTGCCGTCAACGGCGGCAGTTACTTTGTAGCCATGTTGCTCAAGCAGGAAACGCAGTTGTTCGGCCTGGGTGCGGCTGTCCTCGACGATAAGAATGCTGACGTTGTTATTCTTGTTTATTTCGGATGTCATCGGCACGCTCCACTTTTTCCTTGCTGAGTCACCAGCTTCGTCAACGCCGCCGCAATCTTGCCCGGAGGCAGCACATACGATGCAGCGCCAAGCTCAACGGCTTCCGCGGGCATGCCGTATATCACCGAGCTTTCCTTGTCTTGGGCAAAGGTGACGGCGCCTTTTGCCTTCATCAAGCCCAGCTCCCCGGCGCCATCTCTGCCCATACCGGTGAGCAGTATGCCGACTGCGTCGGGGCCATAGGCCGCCGCTACCGAGCGGAACAGGCACGAAGCCGATGGCATATGCCCGTTCTCCGGGCCGCTGTTTTTCAGCACGATCTGTCCCTGGAAGTTCACCGTTGCCTGAACATTATTGGGCGCGACATAAGCATGACCGGGCTGCATCAGCTCGCCGTGCGTCGCCACGCTGACCGGGAAGCCGGAAGATTGCGCAAGCCACTGTACGAACCCTTCGGTAAAGCCTTGAGCGATATGCTGAACAATTATCAGCGGAATAGGGAAATCCTTGGGCAGCTTCGATAATAGCTGTTTCAATGCCAGCGGCCCTCCGGTGGAGGAACCGATGGCTACCAGCCTTGCTTTTGCGCGCTCCGGAATGATCGGCTTAATGTCTTTCGGAACCGGTATTTTTGGCTGTGCCCAGCGTTTAACGACCTTGACTTCCGACATCAGCTTGACGGTCTGGATCAATTCCCTGGCCGTCGCTGCATGATCCGGGTCGCCGATCCCTGCCGGCCTTTTGATAATTGCCAGCGCACCGGCTTCCAATGCGTTGATGGTCATCGCCATTCGATCAATGGAAGAACTGTCGGTCACCATGACAATAGGTGTGGGAAAGCTTTCCATAATCGCGCGGGTTGCCGTGTAACCGTCCATTTTCGGCATGCGCAGATCCATGGTGATTACATCGGGTTTTTTGTTCTTGACCGCCATCAGTGCTTCTTGCCCGTTGTTGGCCGTACCTATCACTTGGAGTTCCTGGTCAGAGGCAAACAGATAGACAAGAAACTCCTGCATCGATGGCGAATCCTCGACTACCAGCACTCTGATTGGAAGATTCCGTTTTGTGCAGCTAGGCGGGTTGTCAGTCATTAAGCTCTCCAAAAATCCCGGTTTGTGTTTTTTGGCATCTTTTTACACTTCATACAGCTGCTGACCGGCATGACAATTTAAATTCAGCGTATACCAAACAAATCACAAAGCCGACAGTAGGGCGTGCCGCGCGCCAAAGGGTTTAAACACGAAGAAGTAGATGTATTTGAAGTCAGGTAGAAGGCGCGCACGGCACGGCTGTCCCGCCTAAAAACCGAAGCCCTGTTTTAAGTATAAGCGTGCTTTCCGTGCGGCCATCCTGCCGTTGTTCAGGTTATTAAAATGCCATGCCTAAATAAGCCTACGCACCGCTTCCAGCAAATTGCTCTGCTCAAAACTGTGTTTGACGATGTAAGCATTGGCGCCGAAATCGAAACCTCGTTCGCGGTCGTCATCCGATTCCAGCGCCGTCACCAGCACCACCGGCAAATGCGCCAGTTTTTTATCGCTACGGATTTTCGCTGTCAGCTCAAGGCCGTTCATGCGCGGCATTTCCACGTCGGACACCACGAGGTTGAATTCGCCGCTATGCAGTTGGCTCAGGCCGTCAATGCCATCGACTGCGGTCGCCACTTTATAGCCCGCTACTTCCAGAATGCCTTTGAGCAGGCTACGCGATGTGATCGAGTCTTCCACTACCAGCACGGTTTGCTGGCGTTCGGTTGTTTTTTTCTCGGCCGCAACAGTTTCCCGGGTATGCACCGTTTGCAACGCGGATTTCAGCAGATCGGCAACATTCAGGATCGGGACCACCTTGCCCGAGCCAAGGATGGTTGCGGCCGAAATGTTACGAACCCGAGGCAGCTGCGGCCCCAGACTTTTAACCAGGACTTCCTGTTCGCCGAGCACTTCGTCGACGGCAAAGGCAATGCGTTTCCCGCCGGCCGTCAGAATCAGTACGACCACGGTGTCACTGCTGTCCTGACTGAATATACCGAGCACATCGCCCAGCCATACCAATGCCAGGGTTTCGTCGCCGAGCTGCATCGTTTCGCGATTTTCCACCGTCCGAATATCTTCCTGACGTATTCTCACGCTGCATTCCACGCTGCCGGTCTGTACGACGAACGTCTGCGTCGCCACGCGTATGGCAATGCCGCTATAGGTGGCGATGGTAAGCGGTATTTTGATACTAAAAGCGGTACCGATACCGGCATGGGTTTCAACCGCGATGCTGCCGCCCAGCCGCTCCACTTTTTCGCGCACGATGGCAAGCCCTAAGCCCCTTCCGGAGATTTTCGTGACCGTCGGACTGGTTGAAACTCCGGACTGATAGATCAGTTCTACGGCGGCATCGCCTTCCAGCCTGGACAACTCGTTTTGCGCCAAAATACCGAGGCGGGCAACGGCTTCCTTTACTTTGGCAATATCGATCCCAACCCCGTCGTCTGAAACATCGATGCCTATCCGGTTACCGTTGCACGGAAAAACGGCAATAGAGATTTTTCCATGCAACGGCTTATGGCGGCTTGTCCGTTCTATTGGCGTCTCGATGCCGTGATCGACGCAATTACGCAACAGATGAATGAGCGGGTCCTTGATCTCCTCAAGTATTCTGCGGTCGGCTTCAATCTCGCCGCCACGGATCTCCAAATCAATAGTCTTGCCGCTATCTTTAGCGAGATCCCGCACTAATCTGGGGAATGTTTCCATCAGCGTCGAAAAAGGCAGCATCAGCGCTTTTTTCGTGTCCTCCAGCAGATCATCCACCATTTTTTCCAGCGTATGTTGATCCTGATCGGCAGCCTTGCCCATCGCGTTGAGCTGATTGATCAAAGTCTTGATGAAAGCGCTGTTCCGGTCGATCAATTCCAGCCATTGCGGCTGTTTTGCCAAGACTTTGAGGAAATCCGGCTGTTGCGTCACTATTCCGAACCAGTCCTTGCCCCATGCGGCCGCTAGGGCCAGCACCGTTTGCAGGTCCTGTCGGCGTTGCCGCGCCAACAGCTTTGCCGCCAGCATTTCCTCGGCCTGCAGAAAAATGCAATCGAGCTTCTCGGTGGCAATCCTCACTGTTCCTGCCGCCGGCAATTTTTCTTCGGTTAGCGGACGCGGCGGTTTTTTCGCGGCAACAGGGGCTTGCGTCAACAACTCCTCTTTTTGTAAGGGGGGGGCAGGTTGTGCCTCAGCCATTACGGCCGATATGACTTCAGGCTTCCGCATCGGCGGCGGCTCAAGCAATTCGTTTAGGCGGCTAATAGCCTGATGAATGCTGTCAAACAGCTCTGCACTCAGCGCAACTTGTTTGTTTTTCATCGCCGCTAAGGTGCTTTCCAGCGCCTGGCAGGCCGTTTCGATTTGCACCAGGTTTACCGAGCGGGCCGCCCCTTTTAGGCTATGCGCTTCGCGAAAAATCGTTTCGATCAGCTCGGCTTGCCTGACGGCATCGGCTGATTTCTCGATCTCGTCGATTCCGGCAAACAGCGCATCGACATGTTCCCTGGCCTCCAGCCTAAAGGTCTTAAGCAGCCGCTTGAGGAAATCGCTGTCTTTTTCGGCCATCGGATTAAGCCTCTTAGGAACGTGCATAAATTAATTTAAGGTAACCAGCAAAAAATAAACCACACAAATGGAACGCAGATGACGCTGATAGGTATGATAAGTGCAGATTCTTCATGGATTATCCGTGTTTATCATAATCATCTGCGTCATCTGCGTTCTATTTTTGCCTGATTCATCGTATTGCGAGTTGCCTAAGCAATTACCATGAAGAACGTAAAAACTTCAATTGTTCATGTCCTTCATGGTTTAAGAACAAGTTTTATAAATAGAGTAGCCGGAGCTGATAAGGCGACACCGTTCCCATGCCGGAGCGCTTCTACAACACTTAACTTAATGGCGCGTGGAAACAATAGTATGCCCTCTCACGTCGGAAGGGGAACATTGTGTCGCGTTATCAGCTTCGGACTCTATACAAAACTTGCGCAAGTTATTTCGTGCGCATTCCCTAGCTCCGCTCCATCAACTGTTTCAGTTTAAGGCCAAGCTCATGCAGACTATGTGCGACTGCTTCCGTTTGTTGAGTGCTGTCCACATTCTGGGAACTGGCTTGACTGATGCTCTTCATCGCCAGCACGACTTGGTCGATGCCCATCAACTGCTGTTGTGTCGATGCGGCAATTTGCATCGCCGCCTGCGCCGCTCCTTCAATGTTGGCCGTCAGCAGTTTGATAGCTTCATTGACTTGGATAGTCAGTTTCATACCTTCATCTACCGCTTTGCGGCCCTGGTCGGTTGCCGCCACTGCGGTTCCGGTGGCCTTCTGGATGTCCTGTAATATCTTGCGCACTTGGACCGTGGCCTGCTTGGACTGCCCCGCCAGACTTCTCACTTCTTGCGCCACGACTTTGAAGCCCTTACCTTGCTCTCCGGCCTTGGCCGCTTCGATTGTCGCGTTTACCGCCAAAATATTAGACTGCTCCGCCAAATCATTAACCGTGGCAATGATCTCGCCTATCGTCTGTCCTTGCTCCGACAATTGAACAATGCTTTGACTAACCCACTCCATCTGCTCCTGAATGAGCTGCATGGCGGCGATTGAATCCTGTACCGAGTTTTGGCCGCGCTGAGATATTTCTACGGTCTTGCGGGCGCTGTCGGATACATGCTGAGCTTTCTCTGCGGCCATCATCGCGGTTTGCCTGACTTCTTCCACGGTTGTCGTGGTTTGGCTTACTGCGGTTGCCGTTTCCACCGAACCTGCCGCCACCTGGCTTGCAGCGGACAGGATATTGCTGGTGGAAGCGGCCAAGATGTCCACCGTTTCCTGTATTTCCTGCAACACACGGCGAATACTTTCTTCCGCCTGCTTGCGCTCGGTAATATCGATGATGCTGGTCAACACCAACACGCCTTCCTCGCTCTGGATCGGGTTGAGACCGATCTCCAGCGAAATTTCGCGGCCATCTTTATGCAACCCGTAAAGATCGCGGCCCACCCCCATGGCGCGGACCGTCGGATTGGCGAAAAAAGCAGCGCGATCGCCGGAATGCAGGCTGCGGAAGCGCTCCGGCACCAGCATCTCGACCGGTTGCCCGAGCAACTCTTCGCGGCTATAGCCGAACAGCTTCTCGGTCTGGGCATTGACCAGCGAGATCCGGCCGTCCTGCGCCACCAGGATAATGGCATTAGGGGCCGATTCGACGACACGGCGGAAGCGCTCTTCAGCACGTTTGCGCTCGGTGATATCGATGATGCTGGTCAATACCAATGCCGCCTCATCGCTCTGGATCGGGTTAAGGCCAATCTCTACCGGAAACTCCCGGCCGTCTTTACGCAGCCCATGAAGCTCGCGGCCCGCTCCCATGGGACGAACGCTGGGATTGGCGAAAAAAGAACGGCGATAATCGGGGTGCTTACCGCGAAAGCGCTCCGGCACCAGCATCTCGACCGGCTGTCCGAGCAACTCTTCGCGGCTATAACCGAACAACTTCTCGGCCTGGGCATTGACCAAGGCGATTCGGCCGTCCTGCCCGACCAGAATAATGGCATTAGGGACTGATTCGATGACGCGGCGAAACCGCTTCATACTTTCACCGCTTTCCAGAGTGAGTTTACGCAGCCCATCCACCATAGCGCGAAACGATTGGGACAGCTTCCCTACCTCATCGGCTCTATGGCTTTCCGCTACCTCAACCGAGAGATCACCGGCGGCCACGCGATCGGCCATTACTGCGAATTGTTTGAGCGGATTGGCGATAGCCCGTGTTAGCGACCAGACCATAGCGATACTGAACACCAGCGCAATAACGCCTATGCCGGCAAAGATGTGCTTTGCTTCCTGAGTCTTTTGTTCGGACTGGGCAATCGCATTCCGCACCTCTTTATTGGTATCTTCAGTCAGATTCTGGACCCAGGTGCGTATCTGATCGTAACGACCGGCCTGGATACTGGTCGTTATGACGCGCGCCTCCTTAATCTTACCGGCATAAATCAACGGAATCACCTGGATATCGCGGGTCTGTGCATACGCGAGCAGGAGCGCTTCAAACTGCCTGAGCTTGTTCAGCATTGCCCTATCGCCTTGTAGACGCGCAAACAGCTGTTGCAATAATTCCCGTACTCTTTGGCGGCGTTGCTTGAGGTCGTTATGCCTTTCTTCACGCTCGGTAAGACTATCGGTCAGCATCATGGTCAACAATTGGGCCTGCATATTACTTTCAAGAGCACGGATCTCCGCCAAATCGGCAGCATTAACGAAATCCGTGTTATAGAGTCTCCGCTGCGATGCCTGTATAGAGTCTATGTCTTGATAAGCGGCCGCAATCACCCCGGCCAACAGCAGGATCATCAAACCGAAGCTCAGAATCAGCTTGATACGGGTCGTCAAGTTGAGCAATATGTTCATAATGTCCTCTTGGCTAGACTAGGGAACGTGCATGAAATAACTTGAGCTTCTTATCCTCTCACCCTCCCGGTAATTGCACCTGCGTTGCTCTGTATCTGTTCTGCAGGGAAGGGAGCCGTGTCGACTTGTGACTCATTGTCTTTATAATGTAAAAAACCATGCAGATACTTATGCTTTGGGAGAGGGTATTCTAAAAAGCGCAATTCGTGGCCGTTTGCGCTATAACATGGCTATTTTCTCAACAGCAGCCATATTTGGCTTATGCTTTTTGGGTCACTTTTCCATGGCGTTTGCCAAGGCGTCATCCACATTTTCCAACCAGATAAACCTGAGTTGGTTTCTTACCGCTTCGGGTATTTCTGCAAAATCTCTTTGGTTGTGCGCCGGAAGCATGACTGTTTTTATCCCCGCTCTGGCCGCGGCAATGACTTTTTCTTTAATGCCGCCGACCGGCAATACCAATCCGCGCAAGCTGATTTCTCCGGTCATCGCCACATCGCTGTGCACGGTACGCTCGGAAAATGCGGAAAATAGTGCGGTAAACATCGCAACTCCCGCGCTGGGTCCGTCTTTAGGAATGGCGCCTGCCGGTACGTGGACATGGATGTCGCTTTTTTTGAAGATTTCCGGGCTTAAACCCAATTCATCAGCACGCGACTTCACTAGGCTTAATGCGGCCTGGGCGCTTTCTTTCATGACCTCGCCTAACTGGCCGGTCAGGATCAGCTTGCCGTCACCGGGCAGACGGGTCGCTTCAATAAAAAGAATATCGCCGCCAACGGGGGTCCATGCAAGTCCTGTCGCAACGCCCGGAACGCTGGTGCGCATGGCGACGTCGCTGTAAAATTTTTTCGGTCCCAGAATGCCCGGAATATATTCGCTGTCGATTTGTTCGTTAATGACAATACCCTCGGCAATACGCATCGCTACATGACGAAATACGGAGCCGATTTCGCGCTCCAGGTTTCTGCAACCGGCTTCGCGGGTGTAATCCTGGATAAGAGTTAGTATGGCGTCTTCGCTGATTGCGCATTGCTCAGGGTTTAAGCCGTTACTTTCCAGTTGTCTGTGTACCAGGTAGCGTTTGGCAATCTGAAGTTTTTCCTCGGAGGTGTAACCGGTCAACTCAATGACTTCCATCCGGTCGCGCAGCGGTCCGGGGATGCCGTCCAGTACATTGGCGGTTCCGATAAACATGACGCGGCTCAGATCGAAGGCTACCGCCAGATAATTATCGCGGAAGCTTGAGTTTTGCTCGGGATCCAATACTTCCAGTAAGGCCGAAGAAGGATCGCCATGAAATCCTCCCGAACCGATTTTGTCCATTTCATCGAGCATAAATACCGGGTTATTGGTGCCGGCCTTGCGTATCGATTGAATAATGTTGCCCGGCAGGGCGCCGAGATAAGTGCGCCGATGGCCGCGTATCTCGGCTTCGTCATGCAGACCGCCGAGGCTGGCGCGTATAAATTCGCGCTCGGTGGCACGGGCTATGCTGCGTCCCAATGAGGTTTTGCCGACTCCGGGCGGTCCGACAAAGCATAAAATAGGGCTCTTGCCATTCGGGTTCAGCTTGCGCACGGCCAAAAATTCCAATATACGTTGCTTGATTTTATCCAGGCCGTAATGATCTTCATTGAGGATTTCCCTGGCTCTTTTTATATCGATAACGCCTGCACTTGCGACCGACCAAGGCAGTTCCGTCAGCCAATCGAGGTAGGTGCGAACCATCGAATATTCACCGCCGGCATCCGGCATATGTTGCAAGCGGCCGAGTTCCTTGCGCGCCTGTTTTTCCACCTCTTCGGGCATTTTGGCCGCACTAATGGCGTTGCTGATTTCTTCAATTTCGGCAGTGCCGCCTTCTTCTCCCAATTCCTTTTGGATAGCCTTCATTTGTTCCCGCAAAACGAATTCGCGTTGCTGTTGCCCCATCGTTTCCTGGGTTTGATCGTTAATCTTGTTGGAAAGTTTTAATACTTCGACTTGGTAATTAAGTAATTCCAGAATCTTGTCGATACGTTCCTGTATGTTAAACAGCGCCAGTATCTCTTGTTTCTCTTCGGGTTTTGAAACCAGGTAACTGGCAATCAGGTCGGCCAGCATCACGGGTGAAGCGATCGAGCGAATAGCGTTAACCAGTTCGTCAGGCGGCTGCCGCGTCTGAGTCAGCACTTCCAGCGCTTTTTGTTTGAGGGTTATGACTCGGGCTTCGACATCCTGAGTGTTCAATTCAGGCTCTTGGTAACGTTCAATCCGGGCGATAAGAAACGGATAGCCGCTTAAAAACTCCTGTACCCGAAAGCGTTGCACGCCTTGGCAAACGATATGATGGCTGCCGTCAGGAGCGGTTATGTAGCGTAAAATTTTCGCCACCGTGCCGACCGGATAGAGGTCATCCGGGCTGGGTTCTTCATCGGTGTCGCGCAGTTGCATCAGCAATCCGAGCGCTTTTTCGGAATGCACCGCCTGTTGCACAGAGGCAATAGAGGACTTACGGCCTATCACCAACGGAGCAACGTTTTGCGGAAACAGCACGGTGGACCGCATAGGCACAATGACAAGCGCATCATTGGGGATCGCTGGAGATTGCGACGGCGCTTCCGGCTTTGTCTCCGAAGAGGCTTCCGCGATGTCCGCTGCCGATCCCAGAAGTCTATTTTTCAGGTCCTTGATTTGCATAACAAGCCCTTATATTTTCCGCAGTGAAATGAGTAAACAACCGTTTGTTAATTCACTCGTGCTGATTTCAAAAAGCCCGGCAGGCAGTTCAATGCGCCGTTCAAATCGCCCGTAAGGAATTTCCAAGCGTAGAATATGCGATTCTGCGTCGGCAGGCTGCCGCCGCAGGCCGCTAATCATTAAATGATCGCCTTCCAACATTATGTTCAAATGCTCAGGGGGAACTCCCGGCAGTGCGATTATGATTTTGAATCCATAACGGGTTTCGTAGATATCGATCGGCGGCTCCCAACCCGGTTGTCCGGCATTCATAACAGCCGGTCTAAAGAACTGCCGATGCAGCCGGTCGGCCCGATCCAACATTTCGCAAGCTTCGGCCCACATCCAGCTTTCAAGATTACGTAATGGCATAAGGTGTCATTCCAGATTGTTGCTGTTTAACCATGCAAGCCGTGTCACTGATTGTCCGGATTAAAAAGTAAATCGGCTTTTATACTTTAGCCGGTTGTGCTGTTTTAGCTCTCTGATTCAATTTATTCCGCCGGTGTTAAATGGTGTTTTACATGTTCAGGTAGGGTCTCGTTGCCGTGTTCGATCTTCTGGGCATCAAACCATTCATGAAGAGCCTGAACAAACTGGGGATATTCAGTCGAATAATGAATCTGGGCGCCATTGGCTAAAGCTTGGTATTCGAATTTTATATCGTCTGGTTTTGCCGTCTTTAGCTGAGCGAGACCCGGCATTTCAGAGCCGTGCATACGCTCGCTCACAGAAAAATTACCTTTTCTGAATTCATTGGCAATTTCAATCAGATGTGCCTGGATCAATTTTATTTGCCGGGTATTGCCGGCCGATTTGGCGATGACGTGCTGAACGCCGCCATGAACGGTTTTGGTAAATGTTTGCAGAACCTGGTCTATGGTATAAGGCACCACTTGTTGCGTACGTTGACGCACTTCATCAATCTGCTTAACTCCGGTTTGTTCAACAGCCGATGCTGTCGTAGAAAAAAGTAAGAGTCCAATAACTATTAATGGGTAATTTTTCATCAATCATTCCTCGCCGAGTTAAGATCCAATGAAACATCTACGGGCCTTCTAAACATTCATAGTGAAGTATCTCTTGTCCATAAACGATGATAAATCCGTACGGCTACTTACTATTAGGCTTAAAGAGAGTCTGGAAACCGCCGAGGATCAAGAAAAGGGTTTCTGAGGCGGAGAGTTGCCGTGCCTAAAAACACTTTTTATCCGGTATAGCGATGAGCTGTTCGGAGTTGGCTGGCAAGCTCTTGCGGTATTAGGCCTTACGGAGAGAGAATTTACCGATGCCGTAGGGGGATGTCATCGATTTATTCGATTTTCCTGATAGGGAACGTCAGCAATTGTATTTCCAATTGCCAATCGAAGGCCTTTAAAATCCGTACTGTTACGGCAAGATTTTTTGAGGGGACCGGAAAGTGTATAACGGGTTGTTGAGTCATGGCACTGAAATTACTATGTGCCGCAATTTTATGAATTTTGGATGGAATTGAGCGAGCGGTTGGTACTAAATCAAAGCATTATCAATATAACCGAATTTAATCGCCAGACGAATTAATTCGATATCATTTTTTACGTGCAGTTTACTGTACAGACGATAGCGGTAAGTATTTACCGTTTTGTCGCTCAAGAGCAACATTTCCGACATTTCTTTGATGGTGTTTCCTTGAAGGATTAAAGTAACGACTTCTGATTCTCTATGGGAAAGTATAGAGAACGGCGACTCATTACTTCCGGGCAAGCCCTGAAAAGCCAGGTTGTTGGCGACTTCGGAGCATAGATAACGCTTGCCGTCCACTACCTTGCGTATTGCTTGAACCATCTCCTCTACCGGTGAACCTTTAGAAATAAAACTTAAAACACCCAGTTTGAGCAATTGATGAGGAATAGGGCCGTCATTATGAACAGATAAGGCAATGATTTTGACTTTAGAGTCTTGTTGCAGGATTCTACGGCAGGCTTCTACACCGCCTATCCCAGGCATGTTGATATCCATTAATACAACATCCGGAGAAAGGGCGATAACAGCATCAACAGCTTCTTCACCTGATTTAGCCACACCGGTGACTGTAATATCTTCAACATCATTCAATAATGCTTCAATCCCGGTTCGAACAAGCTCATGATCATCAACAAGAAGAACATTAATCATAACTTTTTTCACCCTTATTATTTAGAATCAATTATAAACCCTCTGTTCGCTTATTTTTAAAATAGTTTTTATATTCAATAGGTTGTATTTTTGAAAAAATGCCGATTTTGCCGTGCGGCATAAAGCATTTTTAATAATCAATATGTTATGAAAAATAAGCGAACTGTAGCTATAAGACAGCTAGGTATCTGTTTAAGACTTATCAATATACATTATATATCTGTATTTATACATAGGGGGGGGTAAATGCCTGCGTGGCAAGACCTCTAACTTTTCCGGCCGGATGCAAAGTGCGGGCTTCCTAGCGCGTTTAATTGTCTTAAATGCGCGTAGAGGCAAGTAAGCGGCAAAACCCAATGACATCTGTTTTGTCGTCGGCGGACAGGTATGATTGCACATTGCTTAGTTAAGTATGAGAAAATTAAGCTTATACAATTAGGCCGACAAAACTTAAATGAACAATAAACGACTCGCATCCTTTAACGCATTATCAAACGACGAACAGCAAATCCTCCAACTTTTGGCGGTGCATTACGCACCGCTAGGGCAAACTGAATTTCAAACATTATTAAAAAAATCCGCCATCTCCTTAGCCAATAAAATCGTCATCATTAACAAAACTGTCAGGGATAAACTACAGCAAGCGGAGTTAATTGTTATTTCTCCCGACGGGTGGCAGTGTCACCCGGATATTGTCGAGCCATTGATGCGGCTTGCGTTTCGCCAGCCTTGGTTTAATGAGTGGGCCGTTTTTTTGATTGCCGACCATAAGTCCTATTACTACACTCGAGTTATTCTTGCTCATTACATAAAAAGACTGCGCATTTATTTATATCAGGGGGACGAGAAAGCGTTTTTCTCTGAAATAGACCGGATTCGTGCAACGCACCCCAATAAATTTACCGATGTTATTAACAATATTTTCTTTAATGACTTTGATGCGGACTGGTTTGCCGCCTTGCCTGAGCGGATTAAATTTTGGGTTTTAAGTTATTTTGTCAATGGCAATCTTTGGGATTTAACCGATTTCACCTTGCAGTATCAATTACTGGAACAGTTTTTCGGCGCAGTCAAATCGGACAAGCCGGAAATTGTTCACACGGTGCTTGAACAACGATTGTTACGCGCCAATTTTAACGACGCGGAAGCTTGGTTAACAGGCGACATGTCGATGCGCGGTTTAAAAATATTGGCGGTCTTGCGTTTTTTACAAAACCGTAACGATGAAGCCTTAGAGCTGTTTAATGCCGCGCTGAAAACGCTTAAAAAAGACAGCGGGAAGCGCAATATCAGTTTCAGCGGCTTGCACGGTTATTTTTTTAATCTGGCTTTATTGCGCAATCGCAGCTTTAGTGATCTGAATTTACTTAAACAAAACGCGCAGATGACGGTTAAGCATGGAGGACAGTACAATGCCTTTTACCAGCTCAATTTAGTCCTGCTGGATGCCGTCGATATTTATCAAGGCAAGCTGTCCGCCGAAAGCAGTGCGCATTTGTTTAAGAGTGATGACTTTGCTTATGAACGCTTGTTTCAGGCCTTGCTGTTGTATTGGCTGGGCGAAATTGAAACGATGACCGCTAAAAACAAAGGCTTCTTGGCCGGATTAGCCAAGTTTTGCGAGAAATCGCAACAACAGGGTTTTGTTTGGTATGCCGCAGTGAGTTCGGCACTATTGCAACGCTTGGGTTATAAAAATAAAACCTGGGCTTGCGAGCCTATAGCGCAGCAGTATGTGAATTCGCCGTTCAATGCGATTCTCGATCTGTTGCCGCAAGTGTCGAAATGGCAAAGAGCCTTGGATGCGCTAAGCCAATTAAAAGATTCTCCGGCAGCAGGCCAGACGCCTCAGGAAATACGCATGATATGGGTGCTCAGCTTGGCGGATAGTCAAGCCGAGTTGGAACCGAAAGAGCAAAAATTGGGTAAAAACGGGCGCTGGACTAAAGGCCGTCCGGTGTCTTTAAAGCGTCTGTATCATAATTTATCCGACTTCGATTACCTGTCCGAGCACGATCATCGCATTTGCGCACAAATTCAGATGGAAAAGGAAAGCAGTTACTACGGCTATCCCAGTAGAGAAGTTTACGAACTGCCGAATGAGGCTATTTTAGCCGCCATCGGACACCCGAATATTTACTGTGCCAATCAGGAATTATCAGGCGCTCCGGTGGAAATCAGCGTTGCCGAGCCGCAATTACTGGTTAAGGAACGGCTGCCTAACCTGCATATCTCATTAATCCCGGCCATTAGCAAACAAAAAGTCATCGCTCAAAAGGCCGCCGACAACGGCTTGCTGGTTTACAAAATTAACGACCAGCATCGCCAAGTCGCCGAGATTCTGGGTAAAAACGGCTTAACCGTACCGGCTACGGCGCGCCAGCAGGTGATCGACTCGATTGCCTCGGTCGCCTCGATGTTAACCGTGCAATCCGATATAGGCGGCACCTCCAGTCTGGCGCAAAGCGTCGATGCCGATAGCCGCCTGCATGTGCATCTGCAACCGGTCGGGCAGGGCATGCAAATAGAGATTTTCGTGCAACCGTTTAGCACCGGCGGCCCGCTTTACAAGCCCGGCGTGGGCGGCACCACGGTGTTGGCGGAAATCGACGGCAAGCAATTGCAAACCGCCCGCGACTTCAAGCTTGAGAAAAAACACTTAAAACAAGTGCTGAACGAATGTCCGCAACTCTACGCCGATAAAGACGCCAAATGGTTGTTGGATGATCCTGAAGCGGCGCTGGAGTCATTATTGCATTTACAGCTCCTGGGCGATTTTGCAGTGCTGGAATGGCCGAAGGGGAAAAAGATTCAAATCAGTCGCGAGGCAGGATTGTCTCAGGTGCAGTTTTCGGTGCGCAAGGAAAAAGACTGGTTCAGCGTCGAAGGCGTTTTGCAGATTGATGAACAGGAAGTGCTGGATATGCAGCGCTTAATGAGCTTGTTAAACAGCTCGCCCGGCCGTTTTTTAAAGCTTGAGGACGGCCAGATTATCGCGTTGACCCGCGAATTGCGCCAACGCCTGGACGATTTGGCCGGTTTAGGCGACGTGCAAAAGAACAAGGTACGCTTTCATCCTTTAGCGGCGCAGGCCTTGGATGAAATCACCACCGGCATGAATATCAGTGCCGCCAAGCCGTGGCAGGATCAATTGCGCCGCCTTAACGAAACCGCCGATTTGGAGCCCAAGCTGCCGTCAACTTTGCAAGGCGAATTGCGCGATTATCAACGTGAAGGTTATCAATGGATGGCGCGGTTGGCGCATTGGGGCGCAGGCGCTTGTTTGGCGGACGACATGGGGCTGGGCAAAACCGTGCAGGCCTTGGCGTTGATTTTATCCCGCGCCCCGGATGGGCCTACGCTGATTTTAGCGCCCACCTCGGTCTGTATTAACTGGCTGGAAGAATGCGGTCGCTTTGCCCCGACGCTGAATGTCCGGCAATTCGGCAGCGGTGATCGGCAGGCCATGCTGGATGAGGCCGGGCCTTTCGATGTGATCGTATGCAGCTACGGCCTGTTGCAAACCGAAGGCGAGCGTTTGGCGCAAAAACACTGGCAAACCCTGGTTGCCGACGAAGCGCAAGCCATTAAAAATGCGCTGACCAAACGCTCCAAAGCCGCGATGGAATTGCAGGCCGACTTTAAATTGGTTACCACCGGCACGCCGATAGAAAATCATCTGGGCGAACTGTGGAATTTGTTTAATTTTATCAATCCGGGCTTGTTAGGCACTTTGCAAAAGTTTAATCAGCGTTACGCGCAGTTCATCGAAAACGAGCAGGATAGGGAAGTGCAGCAACGGCTTAAAAAACTGTTGCGCCCCTTTATCTTGCGGCGGCTTAAAAACGACGTATTAAAAGAATTGCCGTCCCGTACCGAAGTGACCTTGCATGTCGAATTAAGCCCCGAAGAGTGGGCCCTTTACGAAGCCCTGCGGCGTAACGCGATGCAGACCATGATGGAGGCCACGAGCCGGCCCGGACACCAGCAGCTGAAAGTCTTGGCCGAAATCATGAAATTGCGCCGGGCCTGTTGCAACCCACGCTTGGTGATCGAGGACAGCACGATCCCCAGTTCCAAGCTGGAGGCTTTTGAAGAACTGGTTGATGAGTTGCTGGAAAATCACCATAAGGCATTGGTCTTTAGCCAGTTTGTCGGCCATTTTACGTTGATTCGCGAATTGCTGGACAAAAAAGGCATCGCCTATCATTACCTGGACGGCGCAACTCCGGTCCCGCAACGGAAAAAAGCCATGAATGCATTCCAGGCCGGGGACGGCGATCTGTTTCTAATCAGCCTGAAAGCCGGCGGCACCGGCTTGAATTTAACCGCCGCCGATTATGTGATACATATGGACCCCTGGTGGAACCCGGCGGTCGAAGATCAGGCTTCCGACCGCGCCCACCGCATGGGGCAAAAACGCCCGGTCACTATTTATCGCTTGGTCGCCAAAGATACCATTGAAGACAAGATAGTCGAGTTGCATAAGCACAAACGCGACTTGGCGAATAGCCTGCTTGAGGGCGGCGAAGTGAGCGGCAAAATGTCGGTTGAGGATATGATGGCGTTGATTAGGGATATTGGTTGAGGGGCAAGACGTGCGGGATATCCTAAGCAACAAAAAGCAGTGTTCTGTCAGCTCTTTAATTCAGGGGATGGGACATTCAAGAAAACGCTAATCGTGACTGTTCGCAATATAGGCCAAAATTGTCAATGTAGTTATCGCCTTGTTCGTTCAATGTGAGGTGATTATTAAATATGGCAATAGCATTAAAATTCGGATAGCACTGAATTCGGCCAAAAGCAGTTATTGAAAAATTCCCCACCTGACTCTTGAACAGCAGTATAAATGAAAGAATCTGGCGTATAACGATGCTGTTTGTTATCGTACTGCTTTATTTTTGGTTACGTTCTAATCCTGAGAAATCCATGGCAACAAAAGAAAACCTTGATGACACTAATGAGGCGAATATCTCCGTTGAAGAAAACACGTTAGAAGATGAGGATAAATCTGGTTCTGACCTAAAAATGAAACCATGGAATCCAGATGATATTCGAATTACAACTAAGAACTTCACCATCCGAGAGATTTATACCCAAATTCAAGATAAGGCTCCTGACCAAGAAAAAGAGCTAGATAAAGAACTGGATCTTGCACCCGAATTTCAACGGTCTTTTGTTTGGAATATCAAGCAACAGATACGTCTTATTGAAACAATTCTTTTAGGTATCCCCCTTCCCGCTTTTTACTTTAACCAAGACAAAGACGGTGCTCAACAGGTGATTGATGGCGTTCAGCGACTCACGACGATTAAACGCTTTATGTCTGATCAATTAGAGTTAAAAGAAGAACACCTCGAATATCTAAGTCCGCTGAAGGGGTCCACATTTTCAACCCTTGATCCCGCTACCAAACGTCGATTTGCTGGTACTCAGATTGTAGCTCATTTAATTGAACCGCAGACACCCGATGACGTTAAGTACGATATTTTTAACCGCGTAAATACAGGCGGTAGCCCACTTACACCACAAGAAATCCGCCATTGCATGAGTAAAGCACGCTCTCGTGAATTCTTGCGTAAGCTCGTTGAGAGTGAAAACTTTGATCATGCCATGGGTAAGATTTTTTGGAGAGATTCAGATGGGCAATGGGTTCGTGATAGTAAACGAATGACCGACAGAGAAATGGCATTGCGTTTCTGCGCTTTTTATTTTGAGCCATTTTTAAAAGAGTACGTTAAAGCCTCAAGCTTGGATGCGTTTCTTTTGGATTTTTGCCGTTGGCTTGACAAGAAAGCCAAACCAACTGATTTAAAGAAATTAGAAATTGCCTTTCAACAAGCCATGCAGAATTGCTATCAAGTTTTTGGTAAAAGCGCATTCCGTCGATGGCTTCCAACTAACCAATCTGCGAGAGGCAGTATTAACAAAGCAATTTTTGAATCACAAGCACTAGCCCTAGCAGACTATCATCCCGATATTGTTCTTGCTAATAAAGATGCTATTCAAAAAACACTATGTAAGCTTTTCAAAGATCCTGAATATGAAACTGCCGTGAGTTCTGGCACCGGTTCTTATAAAAAAATAAAAGATCGGATTACTAAACCTCGTGAAGCCTTGGAGAAAATTCTTAAATGATTCATGAGCTTCAAATTTACGGCTTCAAAATGTTTGCCGAAGCCACTTTTAAAATGGCACCACTCACTATCTTGGCTGGTATGAACGGTGCAGGAAAAACCTCCGTCGTCCATGCGTTACTTCTGATACGTGAAGTTACTCGTCGTGACGATAAAATCGCTCAACTGAACGGCCCGTATGGTTTGGAGTTAGGCACATTTGAGGATATTCAAAACTGGAACACTCAAGATTCCGTGCGCTTTGTTCTTACCGACAAAAACAGCAACGTATACTCCTGGGAATTGGGAGGGAATCCGACCTCGCTTTATGCTGATATACAAAAACACCCGCAGGAACTACCACCGCTCTTCAATGTTGGTGGGCGTATGTTTCAATATCTTTGCGCCGAACGCTTCGGCCCCCGCAACATACTGGGTTCTGCTGCGCTTCCTCCCGAACAGCTGGAAGTAGGATTTCGTGGAGAATATAGCGCCCAGGTTTTGTATGCTCTCGATAACCTTTCCATTGATGTTCCTCGCAGATGTCCTGGTGCAGGGGAAGATGATGCGGCGTTATTGAAATTTGAAACCGAGAGATGGCTATCGCGTATTGCTCGCCCTGTACAGATTGATACCGAGTCCATCGCTATTAGGACAGTTACTGCATTGCGTTTTCGCGTTCCAGGCGGTGAGTGGGTTCGTCCTCCCAATATGGGTTTCGGTGTCACTTATGCTCTCCCGGTAATTTTGGCCGGACTTACAGCAGGGAAAGATGGAATTTTGATTGTAGAGAACCCCGAAGCACATCTTCATCCGGCTGGACAATCTCAAATGGGCTACTTCCTTGCTTCCATCGCCTCTGCTGGTGTACAGGTTCTGCTAGAAACCCACTCCGATCATGTCTTGAATGGTATTCGTCGCGCTATTGGGGAACATCGTATTTTGTCTGAGGATCAAGCGATCATTCATTTCTTTGATGTTGATGGCGCGCCACCCCAAACCCTAAGTTTTACCGAAACCGGAGGCATTGCTTCTTGGCCGCGCGGTTTTTTCGACCAATATCAACTTGATGTTACGGCTCTTACTCGTGTGCGGAGACGGAAGGAATAATCCATGCGGTTTGTTATTGACGAAACAAGTTGGCGTTTCGATGGGCTTGAGCAAGATGGCTGTATTGAGAAATTGGAAACAATGCTTGATCTGCTTGATGACGCACATGAACAAGGGCGTTCGGCCTGTTATTCGGAAGATCTTTTCTCGACTGCTATTTGGCAGAATAAAAGCTTTTACGATCTGTATGAGCCGGACTCACCAGTTGTAATTCCTTGGGAAGTGCAGGAGCGTATTGCCAGCATATTTGGTCGGCTATCTAAATGGCAGGAACTCAACTTATCTTGGCCACCAGCCTTTGAAGTGCAAATTAATCAGGGGAGTAATGAATTTGCGCCATCTATTGCATGGGCTCATGAACAAATGAAGCAAGACAAGGCTCATGCTGTTGCTTGTTTGGTTTTTCCCGGCATTCGATCATCAGGTTGCCTTCCTGTGACTGTAAATGGTTGCACAGAAAGTCTTTGGTTTATTGCCGAGTCTCAAAACTATTACAATTTTTTTCGATGGCTTATAACCGATACAACCAAGAATTCTAGCGAGATGGAAGCATTCGCGCTTTCAGCTTTTCCCTCAATTGATTTTGCGCCCGGAGCATTCAATGGGATTAAGAATATGAGCAAATTTTACAAGGAGATTATTAAGCCATTAACTAAACATCTTGGTGCTTTATCTGACCACAGCAAACGAATCTTTTCAGGATCATGGAGTAATGCACCAGCGGAGTTCGGTTCACTCGGAGTTGATCTTTCTGATGAAAATGGAAACACGAAGGGAAATAACGAAGCACGTAAAGAACGGACTATCAATATTAACGGCACAGACATTATTTTCTGGTGGCATAGCAAACTTGAGCTTGACAGAGATAGAATCCATTTTTATCCCGATAGGATACCTACTGGAGGACGGTTACTGGTTGGAATATTTTGTTGTCATCTTCAAACTTGAAATAAACCCACTTTTTTCTCATAAGATCTGTTTGAAATAGATTTCGATTCTACATCGAATAGTTTTGAATGTCCGGTTTAGTGTAGCCACTTCAACTGCAACAGGCGATCAACAATGCGCAAAACAATAATCAATCCAGCCCCTGAAAATATCCCATCTTCCGATCTGAACTTCCTGGATCTGGAGCAGCTTGCTCAAGTGGAGTTTACCTCGGAGTGCTCGGAGCACCCTGTTGAGTCGGCATTGTTGCTGACGGAAGGTTCGGGAGCGGGATGGCAGGCGGCAAGCTCCGGCGAGCAAACAATTCGTCTTGTGTTTGATCAACCCCGCACTATCGAGCATATTTTTCTGACCTTTGATGAACTGCAGCAGTCGCGCACCCAGGAGTTTGTCCTGCTTGGCTTGATGGATAGCGAGAGTTCTTACCGGGAGATTTTGCGGCAGCAATACCATTTTAGTCCACCGAATACCACGCAAGAAATCGAGCATTATGAGGTCAGGCTCAATCAATTAAAGGCGCTGGAATTAAGAATAATCCCCGATATTAGCGGGGGAGAAACTTACGCCACACTTAAAAGGTTGCGTCTTGCGTAAATGCCGCTTCTAATACGCATGGCTGCATATAGGTACGCCAGCCAAATAAATAATGTAACTGCTCGGCAGTGAAATATAGGGCGTAGATGACACGGATTTAACCGATAAACACTGATAAAAAGAAAGCCAAACCCGTTTAATCAGTGTTGTCTCTGCCTTGTTCTTTAAAGTCCGGTATCTGAGTGGTTACTAAATAATAAAAAATAGCGTTGCCTTATGGGTTCACGCTAAACCAACCAAAGAGGAGAGGTAGTTATGGTGTTTCCAACATCGGTATCAGTTGTCATCGCATTATTGATGGGTATTGTGGGAGGCGCATTCGTAATTTGGGAGTTACGACGCGTTCTTGCTTATGACCAAGGTAATGAAACTATGCAAGCCATTGCTAAGGCTATTCAAGAAGGCTCGGCGGCTTTTTTATCGCGTGAATATCGTGTCATCGCGATTTTTATCGCCATTGTTGCTACGGTAATTTCCACCTTTTTACAGTGGCAGACGGCGCTTTGTTTTGTTGTCGGTGCGATTGCATCCGCAGGGGCCGGCTATCTGGGGATGTATGTAGCGGTTCGGGCCAATGTCCGGACTGCGGCAGCGGCCAGTCACAATCTGCATGAAGGCTTGAGCGTCGCCTTCGGCAGCGGCTCGATTATGGGCATGGCGGTGGTCAGTTTTAGCCTGATCGGCATGACGGTATTGTTTTTGATATTTAACGGCAATCCGAATCAGCTGACCTATATTACCGGTTTCGGTTTTGGCGCCAGCAGTATTGCGCTGTTTGCCAGGGTCGGCGGCGGTATTTATACCAAAGCGGCTGATGTGGGCGCCGATTTGGTCGGCAAGGTCGAACAAGGCATTCCTGAAGATGATCCACGCAATCCCGCCGTCATTGCCGACAATGTGGGCGATAATGTGGGCGATGTTGCGGGCATGGGCGCCGACTTATTTGAAAGTTATAGCGGTTCTATTATTGCCGCTGCTACGCTGGGTGCGGCGTTGGGCGCGAAATCGCCGGCTTTTATCGGGCTGCCTTTTTTGGTTGCCGCAGTAGGCATCATTGCCAGCCTGTTCGGTATTTATATGGTGACCGGCAAAGAATTAAAACACGCAGCCATTGCCGAGGGTTCCATCATTGCCCGTATTGCCGGGTTTCTTGGGCAATATGTGATGAAAATTGACGAAAACGCCAGTCTGGATGATTTGTTGAAAGTGTTGCGCCGTTCCGTTTGGGGGGCTTCGGTCGTTATTTTGGGGCTTTCTTTATTCACTATATTGATATCGGGTGTCAGTCTCAATTATTGGTTGGTTATCCTGGTCGGTTTGATAGCCGGCAACGCGATTGCTTATGTCACTGAATATTACACCGCCTACACCGAAAAACCCACGCAAGCTATTGCTCACGCTACGCAAACAGGCGCGGCAACAACGATTATCCAAGGCTTGGCTGTGGGTATGATGAGTACCGTATTCCCGGTATTGATTGTCGCAGTGGCTATCTTGCTGAGCATATGGCTGGGCTATAAAGCCGACGGCACTATTGCCGCGGGTCTTTATGCGGTAGCGCTGGCGGGTGTGGGTATGCTCAGTACCTTGGGTGTTACGTTGGCGACCGATGCTTACGGTCCGGTCGCCGATAATGCGGGCGGCATTGCCGAAATGAGCCATTTGCCCCATGAAGTGCGCCAGCGCACCGATGCCCTGGATAGTTTGGGTAATACTACCGCGGCTACCGGCAAAGGCTTTGCGATCGGTTCGGCGGTGTTAACGGCGTTGGCGTTGTTGGCGGCTTATGTGACGGCGGCAAAAATCGATAATTTGAACATCCTGGGGCCTACCATGCTGCCGGGTATTTTGATTGGCGCGATGATGCCTTATCTGTTTTCCGCGCTGACGATGATGGCGGTAGGTAAAGCGGCTCACCAGATTGTTGTTGAAGTGCGTCGCCAGTTTCGCGAAATTCCCGGCTTGATGGATGGCACGGGACAGCCTGATTACGCGACTTGCGTCGGTATCAGCACCGAAAGCGCTTTGCGTGAAATGATATTGCCCGGCACATTGGCGGTTGTTGTGCCGCTGGTTGTAGGACATATTTTGGGTAAAGAAGCCCTCGCGGGTATGCTGGTCGGCACCATGTCTTCCGGCTTCCTATTGGCGGTGATGATGGCTAATGCCGGCGGTGCCTGGGATAATGCCAAAAAGTGGATTGAAACAGGAGAATTCGGCGGCAAAGGTTCCGATTCTCACAAAGCGGCTGTAGTGGGCGATACTGTGGGCGATCCGTTTAAAGACACCAGCGGCCCGTCTTTGAATATTTTGATCAAGCTGATGACTATTGTCAGTTTGGTTTTTGCCAGTTCATTCGGTTCCGGGTGGTTTAGTTTTTAATAAAGAGCAGGCTATATCAGCAGATATTCGCTATCAATAATAGAACACGGATGACACAGATTAGACGGATTTACACGGATCTTATCCGTGATTATCGGTTAAATCCGCGTTATCCGTCGACTGCATGGACAGATATTTGCTCCTGCAATATCTGCATTCACCACATCCCTGTGGCTTATGCAGGAGGTAGAGCAATGCAGGAGCAATTGCCGAGTTCCATTTATCTAACTGAAGAGCGGCACTTTAAAATCCAAGCCGGGAGGTTGATATGTTTAAATGGTTGATTGTTTTGTTGATGATGCCGGTTTTATCCGGCTGCGGTTATAACACGCTACAGTTCGGTGACGAAGATATTAAAGCGGCATGGGCCGAGGTATTAAATCAATATCAGCGCCGCGCCGATTTGGTGCCTAATTTGGTGAATGTGGTGAAAGGTTACGCGGCTCATGAAAAGGATGTGCTGACCGAAGTTACCGAAGCTCGTGCTAAAGTCGGGGCGTTGCAGGCCACACCGGAATTGGTCAATGATGAGCAGGCGTTCCACAAGTTTATTGGCGCTCAAGGACAAATGACCAATGCGGTTTCACGGCTGCTGGCGGTGGCGGAAAGTTATCCGCAGCTGAAAGCCGACGGATTATTCCGTGATTTACAAGCACAACTGGAAGGCACGGAAAATCGCATTACTGTGGCGCGCAATCGTTATATTGCTGCGGTTAAGCAATACAATATTACCGTGCGCTCTTTTCCTTCCAACCTTACCGCGATGATGTTCGACTATAGAATCAAGCCTGGTTTTACCGTAGAAAATGAACAAGCCGTTGCAAAGCCGCCCGCAGTCGATTTTGGTGCGCCTGCGACGGTTGGCGGTCATTAGATGTTGCCTGCGATATTTCCCCACGCCCGTTACGGAGCCGGATTTTTCCTGCTGTTGCTTTGCATGATGGCTTGGGCGGTAGTTGGTGTTCCCGAGTTATCACGTCGCGTCACCGATCTCACAGCCACGCTCAATGCCGAGCAAGTCGCCGCGTTGGAAAACAAGTTGGCGGCATTCGAAGCCAAAAAAGGCAGTCAAATTGCAATATTAATCGTTCCGACCACTGGGCCCAAAGACATTGCTGAATTCGGCATAGAGGTTGCCGATTTGGCGCAAATCGGCCGCAAAGGTATCGATGACGGTGTTATCCTGATCGTGGCTAAAGATGATAGAAAGCTGCGTCTGGAAGTTGGCTATGGCTTGGAAGGGGTGATTCCCGACGCCGTTGCCAAGCGGATAATAGCTGAGACTATTACTCCGTATTTTAAGGCCGGCGATTACGCGGATGGCATTAATGCAGGGGTTGCACAGCTAATGGCGCTGATCGAAGGCGAGGCTTTGCCCGCACCGTCTGTGGTTCAGGGTAACCGGCAGGATGAAGGGGCTTTCATGTTTATTTTGATTGGCGGCTTAATCGCAGGTCTTGTGCTGTCCGCGATAATGGGCCGGGTCATGGGGGGAATGCTGGCAGGCTTGGGTGCCGGCATGGTAGCTGCACTGGTTTTGGGCTTAGCCTTTTCAGTAGCGTTATTTATCGGGCTAATGGTTTTTTTTATCGTCGGGGTTCGTTCAATGGGCGGCTGCGGTTGGTCTAGCGGCGGCGGTTTTGGCGGCAGCAGTGGCGGCGGATCATGGGGCGGTGGTGGTGGCCGCTTTGGCGGAGGAGGCGCATCGGGATCATGGTAAATCTTAAACGCTGGTTTCGTCATGCTGTTATGCCGCCGTGGCGTTGGCGCCTGCTGTTTTCCGAGGCGGTGCTTGATGATATAGAAAAAGCAATAAAACACTCCGAACATCAGCACAGGGGGGAGCTTCGGTTTGCGGTTGAAAATGCGCTGGCACTGGCTCAGGTTTGGCGCGGCATATCGGCTCGTCAGAGGGCGATAGAAGTGTTTTCAAATTTGCGGATTTGGGATACCGAAGAAAAGAGCGGTGTCTTGATTTATCTATTGCTGGCGGATCGGGAAGTTCATATTGTTGCAGATCGCGGTATTACCAAACGGGTGGCGCAAGCTGAATGGGATGCGGTAGCAAAAGCTATGCAGAAAGAATTCCAGCGAGGTGATTTTCTGCGCGGATCGCGGCAAGGCATTGAGCGTATTACGATGTTGCTGGCGGCCCATTTTCCGCCCGATGGAGATAATCCCAATGAACTTGCCGATAAACCCGTTATCGTTAAGCACCGATAAAAGCACGTCATTAGGATTTGACGAATTTGTTGTTTCCATATAACATTGCCCGGTTATGTTAGCTCGATTACCTGAATATATAGATCCCTTGCACTTGGCTGATAAGCGTGGTGAATTGAAGGGACAAATACCTGTAAGCAGCTTGGATCGTTTGGCGGATATACTGTTCAGCGATACAGGAGATGTAGCTGTGGAGTTTTTTTTCGGCCGGGAAGGACGATTGGCCAAAATTGAAGGGCAAATAGAAGCGGTTCTGGAACTTGAATGCCAAAATTGCCTGCAAGCCGTGCAATGGACTGTCAAAAATAATATCAAATTAGGTATTGTTACTTCGGTAGACCAAGCTGACAGATTGCCCGAGGATTATGAGCCATTGTTAGTTGATGAGGGAAAAGTCCTTTTAAAGGATATTATCGAGGATGAGTTGTTACTTATTTTGCCTACGTTTCCCAAACACCAACACAATTGCCTCGCTCAAAAATCGGGCGATAATAAGGTAGGGCATTTGCTCGATGAACAGCAGTCGCCCACCGAAAACCCTTTTTCCATCTTAGCCAAACTTAAAAACACTGGAGATTTATAATGGCCGTACAAAAAAGTAAAGTGACGCGTTCAAGACGCGGTCAACGTCGTTCGCACGATGCGTTAACAGGAAGAACCCTGTCTCAGGATCCGATGACGGGTGAAACTCATATTCGTCATCATGTTACTCCGGATGGCTTTTTTAAAGGTCGTCAAATCGTAAGTAACGGCGACGAAGATTAATAACCTTCTCAGCTTGTAACATGATGATATGCCGAAGCTGATCAGGTCAGATTCGGCTTCTTTATAATAATTCAGGAGTCATCCGTAAGCGTGAGCCTCACAATTTCAATTGATGCAATGGGCGGGGATTACGGTCCTGAAGTCACCATTCCGGCATCGTTGGATTGTTTAAAGAACAATCCAGATTTAAAACTCATTTTAGTGGGCGATGAGGCTGTTCTCAAGCCGCAGTTAGCCCAAGCCTTAATTGATTTTCAAGATAGACTCATTATTCAACACGCATCCCAATGCGTTGGAATGGATGAATCTCCGTCTAAAGCTCTAAAAAATAAAAAAGACTCGTCAATGCGAGTTGCCATTAACCTAGTTCAAGAGGGACGCGCGGATGCTTGCGTCAGCGCCGGTAATACCGGGGCTTTAATGGCTACCGCCCGTTTTGTGCTCAAAATGATTCCAGGTATCGATCGCCCCGCGATCATTTCCACGTTACCGTCAATTGATGGGCATACCCACATGCTTGATTTGGGCGCAAACGTAGATTGCACTGCGGAGCATCTTTTTCAATTTGCAGTGATGGGTGCGGAACTGGTTAAAGCGGTTGAAAATATTGATAACCCCAAGGTGGGGCTATTAAACATTGGCGAAGAAGATGTGAAAGGTAATGAGCAGGTTAAATCGGCTGCAAAGTTACTGGAAAATTCGTCGTTAAATTACATAGGTTATGTGGAAGGTGATTCTTTAAATGCGGGTCATATTCAGGTTGACCTGATTGTTGCTGACGGTTTTGTCGGCAATGTCGCGCTTAAATCCATTGAAGGCGCGGCAAAAATGATCGCTACTGCATTAAAAGAAGCTTTTAGTAAAAATATCGTAACCAAATTGGCGGGATTGCTGGTCTATCCGGTGCTCAAATCGTTTAAAAAGCGTATCGATCCTCGCTTGTATAATGGCGCAAGTTTTTTAGGATTGCGCGGACTGGTGATTAAAAGTCATGGCGGTGCCGATGTGTTGGCGTTTAAAACGGCTGTTCATCTTGCTGAGATTGAAGTAAAAAAAGACGTTATAAGAAAAATAAGCGAACAAGTCGAAAAAACTTTAGCTCTGAGAGAGAACGCATGACTCGTTATTCAAGAGTAATCGGTACCGGTGGTTATCTGCCTGAAGAGGTTCGCACTAATGAACAAATTTCACAAACCGTTGATACCTCCGATAGTTGGATTTTTGAGCGGACCGGCATTAAAAGCCGCCGCATTGCCGGGGCTGAAGAAACCGCCTCAAGCATGGCTGAGGTTGCGGCAAGGCAAGCTATAGAAGCTGCTGGTTGCGATCTCGAAGAGATCGATTTGATCATTGTTGCGACCGGGACGCCTGATCGCGTTTACCCTAGTACGGGTTGTTTGTTGCAGCAGCGCTTGGGTATTAAAAACTGCGTCGCTTTTGATGTGCAGGCGGCCTGTTCCGGTTCTATTTTTGCGTTGAGCATTGCCGACCAATATATAAAATCGGGCGCAGCCAATAAGGTTCTTGTTGTGGGCTCTGAAATCTGTTCGCGTGTTGTCGACTGGACTGATCGGAGCACCTGTATCTTGTTCGGCGACGGTGCGGGGGCGGTACTGCTTTGCGGATCGGACGAGGCCGGTATTTTATCGACCCATATTCATTCTGACGGCGAATTTGAAGATCTGCTGTATTGTCCAAATCCGCAGGCGGCTACCGAGGCGAATAAGAATGAAGCCGGTTACATCAACATGCGCGGCAATGAGGTGTTCAAGGTGGCTGTTAATACGCTGGGCCGCATAGTCGATGAAACCTTGGCCGCAAATAACATGCAGCAATCCGATATTGACTGGTTGGTTCCTCATCAGGCAAACATACGGATTATCGCGGCGACAGCAAAAAAACTAAAAATGTCCATGGATCATGTTATTTTGACCCTTGAGAATCAGGGCAATACCTCGTCCGCATCGGTGCTGCTCGCCCTTAATGAAGGTGTTCGAGATGGCCGTATTCAGCGCGGGCAAGTCGTTTTGCTTGAAGCATTTGGGGCGGGATTCACCTGGGGCTCCGCATTAATTAAATACTAAAAGCGTATTGAAATGAATAACCAAACTTACAACTTAGCTTTTGTTTTCCCCGGCCAAGGTTCTCAATCTGTCGGCATGTTAGCCGCTTTGGCGGCTGCCTATCCTGAAGTAAGGCGTACTTTTGAACGGGCATCCGATGTATTGGGCAAAGATTTGTGGTCTATTGTTTCGGAAGGTTCCGGGGAAGAACTTAATCAAACGCACAATACACAACCTGCGATGTTGGCGGCCGGCGTCGCTGTTTGGGAAGTTTGGTGCAAATGCAGTCATGTGCGTCCTGCGTGGATGGCAGGACACAGTCTGGGTGAATATACCGCCTTGGTTTGTTCCGAGGCTATGTCGTTTGAAGATGGTATAAGGCTGGTTGCAACAAGAGGCTTGTTGATGCAGGAAGCAGTGCCTTCCGATGTCGGCGCAATGGCGGCAATTTTGGGGTTAGAAGATCATCAGGTTGTTAAGGTTTGCGCCGATGTGGCTGAAACGGAAATAGTTTCGGCCGTCAATTTCAATTCGCCGGGGCAGGTGGTCATTGCCGGCCATGTTGCCGCCGTTAAAAGAGCAAAGCTGGCGGCAAAAGCCGCAGGTGCTAAACGAGCGCTGCTGTTGCCGGTTAGCGTGCCTTCGCATTGTGCATTAATGGAGCCTGCTGCTCAAAAACTGAATCAGCATTTACAAGGTACTGTTATTGATACGCCAAAAATGACGCTGATTCATAATGTCGATGTCGCATCGCACAGTGCTCCTGAAGTTATCCGTAATGCACTAAAAGAACAACTCTATAAACCGGTACGCTGGGCCGACAGCATCAAGTTTATGCATGACCAAGGCGTTACCTGTTTTGTTGAATGCGGTCCCGGCAAGGTGTTAATCGGCGTGAACAAGCGTATCGCCAAAGACGCCAGACATCTCTCTATTTATGACCCTGAATCATTAAACAAAGCATTGGAGCAACTCAATGGTTAAACAAGTAGCTTTAGTAACGGGTGCCAGTCGCGGTATCGGTCGAGCCATCGCGGAAAGATTGGCTCAGGATGGTTTTCTTGTTATCGGTACTGCGACTACGGATAACGGTGCCGATTTAATTTCCGCCTACTTGGGCGAGTATGGCAAGGGCTTAAAGCTTGATGTCGCGAATCCTGAATCTATTGCCGAAGTGATTAAGGCTGTTAATGACGAGTTTGGCGTGCCGACCGTATTGGTTAATAACGCCGGTATCACCCGTGATAATTTGTTGATGCGTATGAAGGATGAGGAGTGGGACGAGATTATCAATACTAACCTGACTTCGGTGTTTCGTATGAGCAAAGCAGTGCTGCGAGGTATGATGAAAGCCAAAACAGGTCGTATTATCAATATTTCATCTGTAGTAGGTTCAACCGGTAATGCAGGGCAGGCCAATTACGCTGCCGCTAAAGCGGGGATGGTTGGGTTTGCCAAATCCATGGCCAAAGAAGTGGGTTCGCGCAATATTACTATCAACACAGTGTCTCCTGGGTTTATTGATACCGATATGACCAAGGATTTAGGCGATGATATTAAAAACAACTTGCTGTTATCTATTCCTTTGTCTCGGTTGGGCAAAGCGGAAGAAATCGCACATACGGTTTCATTTTTGGTTTCTGATGGTGCTGCCTATATTACCGGTGAAAACATTCATGTTAATGGCGGCATGTTCATGCCGTAAGAGGTGCCGCCTATAGGCCGTATGTATGTTCATGGCTTAATATTGTGACATTGTTGCAATATAAAGTATAATTCCCCCGCCGTCTGGAATTTCCGGAGACGGGATTTCAAATAAAATTAATAACAATACTAGTGTAAGTCCCGGATTAGACGCTGGCGAACTTGCATTGTTTGAGGATAATAATTATGAGTAACATTGAAGAACGAGTAAAAAAGATTGTTGCAGAACAATTGGGTGTTAAAGAAGATATCGCTACCGATGCTTCATTCGTAGATGATTTAGGTGCTGATTCTCTTGATACAGTTGAACTCGTCATGGCTCTTGAAGAAGAATTCGAATGCGAAATTCCAGACGATGAAGCTGAAAAAATAACAACTGTTCAGCAAGCTATCGATTACGTAGTAAAAAACGCTTAAAACTGATTTTTAGTTGATGAACTTGTAGCTGGGTTACGGACTGCATGGACAGATACTCGCTCCTGTAATATCTGCATTCACCACAGCAATGTGGATCATGCAGGAGGTCGATATGCAAGGATGGGTAGAGCGGGAGCGAAACCCATCTGGTTCCTGCGACAGCGTTACATGGCACTGTTAACCTACATAGCTAACCCCGAATTCCCCCGCCTTATTTTTCTTATGGTAAATTACATTGAGCAAACGTCGAGTTGTAATAACTGGATTAGGCGCAATCACGCCTTTAGCTAACACGGTCTCAGAAACATGGGATGGTATTATTAACGGTAAAAGCGGCATAGGCCCAATTGATTCTTTCGACATTTCTTTATTTGCCACTACCTTTGGCGGAGTTATAAGAAATTTTGATATTAGCCAATATATTCCCGAGAAAGACGCCAAACGCATGGATGGTTTTATCCATTATGGTATTGCGGCCGGCTGTCAGGCTATTGAAGATTCAGGTATTGAAGTCACCGAGGCTAATGCTGAGCGTATCGGCGTTGCTATCGGATCAGGTATAGGCGGCATTACCGGTATTGAAGAATGCTATGCTGTCTATGATAAAAACGGTCCTCGACGCATCTCGCCGTTTTTTGTCCCCGGCAACATTATCAATATGATTTCCGGCAACCTTTCAATTAAATACGGATTGAAAGGCCCGAATTTTGCCATTGTTACGGCGTGTTCCACAGGTACGCATAACATTGGCGATGCAGCAAGATTAATTAAATACGGCGATGCCGATGTAATGATTGCGGGCGGTGCTGAGCGTTGTACAACATCGCCGACAGCAATGGGGGGGTTCGCTTCGGCAAAAGCCTTGTCCCGCCGTAATAATGATCCGCAAGCCGCCAGCCGTCCGTGGGATAAAGATCGTGACGGTTTTGTGTTAAGCGATGGCGCCGGTGTTGTGGTTCTTGAAGAACTGGAACATGCCAAAGCGCGTGGAGCAAAAATTTATGCCGAATTGGTAGGTTACGGCATGAGTGGTGACGCTTATCACATGACCACGCCTTCAATCGGTGGCGAAGGTGCGGCGCGGTGTATGAAAAACGCCTTGCGCGATGCCGGTTTAAACGCCGATGCAGTTGATTATATCAATGCGCACGGCACATCAACGCCGGCCGGTGATCTGGGTGAAACTCAGGCGATGAAAGCCGCATTGGGCGATCATGCCTATAAAGTTGCTGTCAGCTCAACAAAATCGATGATTGGGCATTTATTAGGTGCTGCGGGCGGTATTGAAGCAGTGCTGACGGCTTTAAGTATTAAAAACCAAATTGCTCCGCCGACTATCAACCTGGAAAATCAGGATCCTGAATGCGATCTGGATTATGTGCCGAATAGCGCAAGAAATATGAAAATTGATGTAGGCATGTCCAATTCTTTTGGTTTTGGCGGAACTAATGGCTCATTAATTTTTAAACGGTATGAGTAATTAATTTTGTTGGGAGGAAGGTGCCGGACATAGGCGCTTTCGGCCCATCGCTTCATTGCTCCTGTATTGCCGGCTTCTCTCCGTCCCGCGAAGCCGTACCTTCTGCATGATTCATATGGATAGGGTGAATGCCGATGTGGATGGCGGAAGTAAAAATGCAGGAGCAAATTCTGTCCACGCAGTCGTAGGTGAGGCTTATGCCACGGATTGCATCATTCGCCATGCCATTCATCCCAGATGGGTATTACTCGGCTAAAAAAATGATTCTCATAAATGGTGAACGCAGGGAGCATGTGGAAATATCCGATCGCGGTTTTCAATACGGCGATGGATTATTCGAAACCATTGAAGTTAAAGACGGGCAAGCTGTTTTTCTTGAGTTCCATTTAGAGCGATTACAATCGGGTTGTTCCCGGCTTTACATTCCCTTTCCAGGTATAGCGTTACTTAGCCTTGAAGCTAATCAACTCTGCCGCCAATGGGCTTCTGAAACCCACTCCGCACGCGCTGTGCTTAAAATTATTATCACGCGCGGTTCAGGCGGACGGGGCTATCGTCAACCCGATGCCGTACAAGCTACTCGCGTATTAAGCCTTCATCCCTTCCCCGACTACCCGGCAATATACCCGGAGCAGGGTATAGATGTCCGTTTCTGCACTACCCGTTTAGGCTTGAATCCCGCTTTGGCAGGCATTAAGCACCTGAACCGGCTGGAACAGGTTATGGCCAGAGCTGAATGGAATGATCCGGCCATTCAGGAAGGACTCATGCTGGATATCAACGGTTGTGTTATTGAAGGAACAATGACTAATCTGTTCTACGTTAAAAATAACAGTCTTTATACCGCAGTGCTGGCTCAATCGGGCATTGCCGGTATTATGCGCCGCATTATAATGATGCTCTCGGCTGAGCATGGCCTTCCAGTCATTGAACATGAGTTTAGCAAAGACGAGCTGCTGTCGGCTGACGAAGTATTCGTCAGTAATTCAATTATCGGCGTCTGGCCTATCAAGCAAATCGCAGCTACGCATTTTTCAATAGGTCCGATAACCAAGAGTATTCAAATCCAGCTGGACAGTTTTATCCGTGACAACTGCATGGATGCGGTAGGTACAACTGCACGGATGCAGGACGGCTGCATGGATGCAGGAGGTAGAGCAACGCAGGGAGCGGTTGCCGAGGTAGAGCAACGCAGGGAGCAATTGCCGACGACTGCATGGATGCAGGACGACTGCATGGATGCAGGAGGTAGAGCAACGCAGGGAGCAGTTGCCGAGGTAGAGCAATGCAGGGAGCAATTGCCGAGGAACTCAACAATGAATACTAAGATTATTGGCTTTATCTTGCTGATCTTAAGTTTTGTTGGCGGCTGGATGTGGATGAATTACCAAAATGCATTACACCAACCGGCGCTGGTCGATAAAACGGTTTATATAGAAATTGAAAAAGGCGATTCGCTTAACCGTATTATCGATAAACTTATCGCCCAAAACCTGGCTGTTAAGCCTTTTTGGTTCAAGGTCATTGCCTTTCAGGAAAAAGCCCTCAAAAAACTTAAAACAGGGGAATACGAGTTAACTTCCGGCTTAACCGCACCCAAAATATTAGCGCTATTCGTGCATGGAAAAACCAAGCAGCATACCATTACTTTTCCGGAAGGCTGGAGCTTTAAGGACATGCTGCATGAAATCGAGAAAAATCCCAATCTTGAGCATACCTTAAACGGCGTTGATTTTGAAAACGTAATGGCTAAGTTCAAGTCAGGTACCAGCGATCCCGCGATACCTGAAGGTTTGTTTTTCCCCGACACCTATTTTTTTGAAAAACATACCTCCGATGTGGCTTTATTAAAAAGAGCTTACGACAAAATGCAGCGGGTGTTACAGCAGGAATGGCTCAATAAAGTGGAAGGCCTGCCGTTTAAAACCCCTTATGAAGCCTTGATTCTTGCTTCGATTGTAGAAAAAGAAACCGGCGCCGCTGCTGAAAGACCCATAATCGCCGGCGTATTTATTCGTAGGCTGGAACAAAATATGCTGCTGCAAACAGATCCTACCGTCATTTACGGCATGGGTGAAAGTTACCGGGGCGATATCCGGTTCCAGGATTTAACCACAGCCACACCTTACAATACTTATGTCATTAACGGTTTGCCGCCAACGCCGATTGCGATGCCGGGACGAGATGCGCTTTATGCCGTTCTGCATCCCGATAACAGTGACAGTCTTTATTTTGTAGCCCGTGGCGATGGCACCCATGTATTTTCCGCGACTTTAAAAGATCACAATTTGGCCGTGGACAGCTTTCAAAGGAACAAGAAATGACCCGAGGAAAGTTTATTACCTTGGAAGGCGGAGAAGGGGTAGGTAAAACCACCAATCTGGCTTTTATAAAAGACTACTTGGAGCAGCATAATATTACCGTTGTGGTTACGCGCGAGCCCGGCGGCACCAAACTTGCCGAAAAAATACGTCAACTGTTGCTGGACACCCAAAGCGAGGCTATTTCAGAACAGGCCGAGTTATTGATGATGTTTGCGGCCAGAGCCCAGCATATCAAACACGTTATTGAACCTGCTTTGGCCCACGGCAAATGGGTGCTTTGCGACCGTTTTACCGACGCCACCTATGCTTACCAAGGCGGGGGGCGAAACATGAAAATCAGCACCATAAAATGGCTGGAAAATATGGTGCAAGGCCCGTTAAGGCCGGATTTGACCCTGTTATTGGATGCGCCGGTAGAGATAGGTATCGAGCGGGTTAGAAAACGCGGGGCTGTCGACCGGTTTGAGTCGGAAAAAATCAGTTTTTTTGACAGCGTCAGACGGGCTTATTTATTGCAGGCCGAGCTTTATCCCGAGCGCATCAAACTGATAAAAGCCAACCAACCGTTAGTCGATGTGCAAAGAGCCATTACCGATGTTATTCGTATTTTGTTGGGCTTGTGTTCCCCAAATAGCCCGGCTTCCTCCAGGCATGGCAACTTAAAATGACTTTGCCTTGGCAACAGCAAAACTGGGAGCATCTTTGCAGCTATATTGCGCAACAACGCATTCCCCAGGCTTTACTGATTACCGGCAATAAAGGCTTGGGTAAACAGCAGTTGGCCAATCAGTTCGCCGAGGCCCTGCTTTGCGCCGAGCCGCAAGACGACGGCACAGCTTGCGGACTTTGCAGCAGTTGTTTGCTGGTTAATGCCGAAACTCATCCGGACCTTATTCGGATACAGCCCGAAGAACCGGGTAAAGGCATTGGTATCGGGCAGATACGCAGCTTAATTACCCGCTTAACTTTAAAGCCCCAGTTTGAGACTTATCGCGCTGTTATCATCAATCCGGCCAACAAGATGAACAACGCGGCGGCTAATGCATTCTTGAAATGCCTGGAAGAGCCGACCGAGCGCACCCTGATCATATTAATCAGCGAAAAACCCAGCAAATTGCCGGCGACTATTATCAGCCGTTGCCAGAAACTGGCGATAGCCGCACCGGATAGGACAGTTGCCCTTATGTGGCTGGAAAAGATTTTTCTGGACAAAACAATGCAGGGTGAGGCCATTCCGAATATTACGAATGAAACGCTGCCCGGCAATATCGCTTTAGCACAGGGTGCGCCTTTGCTGGCACTGGATTATGCTAACGATGGAACATTAACCTTGCGTAACGAATGCTTCAATGCCTGGATGGCGATAGCTAAGCGGCTTAAATCCCCGGTCATTATCGCCGAAGACTGGCACAAGCTGCCGGCTTCGCCGTTAATATTCTGGATGACATCCTGGATTATCGATTTGATTAAGTGTTTTTATCATTCCAAGGCTGAAAATTTATATAACCCCGACTTGAATGAACAGCTGCAAGAATTGTCCCGGCAACTGGAATTAAAAGGACTTTATAAATTGTATGATCTATTATTGGCAGGTCGGCAGCGACTGGACACTCAAATAAACAAGCAGTTATTGTTTGAAGAAATTTTAATCCAATGGTACGAACTTAACCGGAGTCAATGACCATGGCAGATACAGCGCCCGGACAAGGCATATTGTCCCTTTCAATTAAAGATAAAAACGCTTTATATGCCGCCTATATGCCTTTTGTGATCAACGGCGGCCTGTTTATCCCCACTAATCGTGAATATACAATGGGCCAGGAAGTCTTTATGTTGCTCAATTTAATGGACGAAACCGAACGCTTGCCGATAGCCGGAAAAATAATCTGGATAACGCCGCCCGGTTCGGAAGGTTATAGAGCCAGCGGCGTCGGCGTGCAATTTAGCGATCAGGACGGCGGCATGTCGCGCAACAAAATAGAAAACTATCTGGCCGGTTCTTTAGAAAATGACCGGTCGACGCATACTATGTAAAGATCGTAGGGGCAATCCCTTGTGGTTGCCCTAAAATCTACGACTATCTGGGCAACCACAAGGGATTGCCCCTACATTCCAATAATTTATGTTAATAGACTCCCATTGCCATCTGGATCGTATCGATCTGGCCCCTTATCAAAATGATTTTGCCTGTTTCATGCATGAAGCGGAAAACAGTCAAATTGAACATCTGTTATGCATCTCGATAGATTTGGAAGCCTATCCGGCAATGCTGGATTTGGTCACTCCTTATCCGCAAATATCCGTGACCGTAGGTGTCCATCCCAATAGCCGGGATGGGCATGAGCCCTGTGTCGAAGAGCTTATCGCTTTAGGCCGGGACGATAAAGTTATCGGAATAGGCGAGACCGGCCTGGATTATTTTCGTAGCGAAGGCGATTTAAGCTGGCAACACCAACGTTTCAGGAATCATATTAACGCCGCAAAAGCGTTAAAAAAACCGTTGATTATCCACACCCGCGAAGCCAAACACGACACCCTCCGTATGCTCGAAGAAGAGGGCGCCGGCGAAGTAGGAGGGATTATTCACTGTTTTACCGAAGACTGGGAGTTTGCCAAGGCAGCATTGGATTTGAATTTTTATATTTCCTTCTCCGGCATTGTTACCTTCAACAGCGCCAAGGAAATCCAGGACGTCGCAAAAAAAGTACCGGAAGGCCGCTTTCTTATCGAAACCGACTCGCCTTATCTGGCGCCGGTGCCTTTTCGCGGCAGGCCCAACTATCCAACTTACGTCCGTTATGTTGCGGAAAAACTGGCGGAATTGCGTGGCACGACGATAAACAACATTGCACAATCATCGAGCGAAAACTTTTATAGATTGTTCAAACTTGCATAGCTTTAAAGCGGTTATTTAGCCGTCAGCGCCACGCCTTTAAAACAAATGCCGTCCCAACCGTATTGCATGAAATTCCTGATATTTTGGTGGCCGCTGCCGTGCGGATCGTTTAAAACATCCAGCCGGTAATAGTCGCCAAACAGGTTTAAGGTCTGTTGCTGATCGAGATGGTTGAGTTGGGCAAAGGCGAAAATTTTGCACGAGCCTTCGTTAGTGCCGGCTAGGTTGACTAACGACTGCTCATTCAGGCCGTTGCTGAATTCAGTGGCTTGATAATGGTAGTTTTCAGTAATGATTGCGATAGTTTCATCAAAACTGACATTTTCGTTATTTTTTACTTTTTCAATAAATGCTGTGAGTGACATTTTCAACGTACAAGGCTAAAGGGGTTAGCGGAGTAATCCGGAAATCTTCTTGAATTCAGGGTGAGTGGAATCCTTGACCCATTCAAACAACACCGATTCATAATTAGTAATCGTCGCGCCTTGTTGTTGCATGCGCTGCAAAGCATAGAATTTATGTTCCGCCTTGCGCGAACAAACGGCGTCTTCGACAACATGCACTTGATAGCCGAAATGCATCAATTCCAACGCGGTCTGTAGTACGCAAACATGCGCTTCCTGGCCGACCAGGATGATTTGCTTGCGATCAGTGCTGGTTACGGTGTCGGTAAAACCGTCAGCCGCACAGCAGGAGAAACCGGTCTTGTCGAAAATCAGGGTGTCTTCCGACAACATGTCGGTAATGGTCGGATCTGTCGAGCCCAGGCCTTTGGGGTATTGCTCGGTTAACAGCACCGGAATGCTTAACAGTCCGGCGGCTTCAACCAGACTGCCGACGTTGGCTGTCATTAGCTCCGCTTCGGTCTCAGGCATGGCGGCCGATAATTTTGCCTGTAAATCGACGACGATCAGCAGGCTGTTTGTTGCAGACAGAAGGTTAGGGTGTATGGTCATTTTAATTTGAAGGAAAGGGTGTTAGGGGAAGAAGGCTAAAAGCAAAAAAATACATCTTTCGCCTTTAGCCTTTTTTCATAATACGCGCTTTTTCACGTTGCCAATCGCGGTCTTTTGAGGTGGCGCGCTTGTCGTGCAATTGCTTGCCTTTGGCCAGACCGATTTCCAGTTTGGCTCTGCCGTTCTTCCAATACATCTTCAACGGAATCAAGGTGTAGCCTTTGCGTTCGACCGAACCGATCAGCTTATTGAGTTCGTGCCGGTGCAGTAACAGTTTCTTGGCGCGGATAGAATCAGGATTAACATGGGTCGAGGCGGATAACAGCGGCGAGATATGCGCGCCGGACAACCAGGCTTCGCCCCGCTTTATTGCCACATAACTTTCTTTGAGTTGGATGCGGCCGTCCCTGAGGCTTTTAACTTCCCAGCCTTCCAAAACAACGCCCGCTTCAAACCGCTCCTCAATCGAATACTCAAAAGTAGCCTGACGATTAACGGCAATAGTGGCATTTTGCTGCTTATTGTTTTTTTTGGACTTTTTATCGGCCATAAGTGCGGGTTAAGATTTTTAAACTGACGTAAAGGAATAATTTTGTTATTTTACTCGATATTACTGCAATAGTCAGAAAAGCTCACTATCAAGGACACTAAAGAGCGCGAAGAAAGAGCCTTAAACTTCGTGTTCTTTGCTATTTTTTGTGGTGAATCTATAACACTTGAGTTTTTACAGGCACACAAATGACGGACACAAAAAAATCAATTCATGGTGAATGGTCATCACGTTTCGCGTTTATTCTGGCTGCGACAGGTTCCGCAGTCGGACTCGGCAATATTTGGAAGTTTCCGTATATTACCGGAGAAAATGGCGGTGGGGCATTCGTCATCGTCTATTTGTTGTGCGTATTACTGATCGGTATTCCCATCATGATGGCCGAAACCATGCTCGGACGGCGTAGCCGACAAAATCCCATCAACACCATGATAACCTTGGCCGATGAAGCCGGAGCCGATAAAAACTGGCATTATTTAGGCTGGATGGGCGTTATTGCCGGTTTTTTAATCCTGTCTTATTACAGCGTAATCGCAGGCTGGGCTTCGGCTTACGTATTAAAAGCCTTAAGCGGCAGTTTTTTCGGTGCCGACGCCATAACCATAAAAGGGCTTTTCGACGGCTTTATCGCCAGTCCGATGCAGTTGATTTTCTGGCATAGCCTGTTCATGCTGGCGACCATGCTGATTGTGGTTCGCGGCGTTAATACCGGCCTGGAAAAAGCCGTCCGTTTTTTAATGCCCAGCTTGTTCATATTGCTGATATTAATGGTGGCTTATGCAATGACCTTCGATGACTATTATGACCGAGGCATCAAATTCCTGTTCACGCCCGATTTCAGCAAACTGACCGCTAACGGCGTACTGACCGCGATGGGACACGCTTTCTTCACCCTGAGTTTAGGCATGGGCGCGATCATGATTTACGGTTCTTATTTGCCTAATGATGTGTCGATTGCCAAAACCGTCTATTTGATTGCCGGTACCGATACGGTAGTTGCGTTATTGGCCGGTATTGCCATTTTTCCGATCGTTTTTGCCGCCGGACTCGAACCTGCGGCCGGCCCCGGACTGATCTTTCAAACCTTGCCGATTGCTTTCGGCAACATGACCGGAGGCTGGTTATTCGGCACATTGTTTTTTGTGATGCTGGTATTTGCGGCCTTGTCTTCGTCTATTTCACTGATTGAACCGGCTGTCGCTTGGTTGGTTGAAAATAAAGACATGAGCCGGCAACAAGCCTGTATCTGGTCAGGTGCGATAACTTGGCTGTTGGGATTCGGCACCATTTTTTCATTCAACGTCTGGTCCGAGTTCAAGATTTTCGACCGAACCATTTTTCAGTTGCTGGATTATTTAACCGCCAATCTGATGTTGCCTATCGGCGGATTTTGCATCGCAGTGTTCGCCGGTTGGATCATGAAACAGCAACACACCGAGCATGAGTTGGATATGCCTAACCCACTCAGCTATCAAATATGGAAGTTTTTAATTTGCTACGTAGCCCCTGCCGCCGTGTTTTTGGTGTTCCTGCATGTGGTCGGAGTTCTTTAGGCATGACTGTGGTTCAAAAAAGCGCCCTGGTCAAATTTTCAGCCCAGCAGATGTTTGACCTGGTTAACGACATTGAAGCCTATCCGAAGTTTTTGCCCTGGTGCAGCGGCAGTCGAATCATCAAACGTGAAGATGATATTGTCGAAGCCGAGTTAATGATTGCCAAAGGCGGCTTTAAAAAATCCTTTTCGACCCGGAACAAGATTGAAACAGGGCGCAGGATGACCGTTTCCTTGTTGAACGGCCCGTTTTCCCATCTGGATGGGGTGTGGGATTTTATACCGCTACGTGAAGACGCCAGCAAGATTTCCCTGGACTTGGAATTCGAAATGTCAGGCAAACTGGCAAGCTTGGCCTTCGGTGCAGTTTTTAACCAGATTTGCAACACCATGGTGAGTTCGTTTACCGCACGGGCCAAAGCCGTTTATGGTTAATGTCGAAGTGGCCTACGCCAAACCCGAAGAGCAGGTGATAGTCACGCTGGCAATAGAGGACGGCGCGACTGTTGAAGCTGCGATAAAAGCATCGGGGTTGCCGGAGCTTTTTCCTGAGATTGCGTTGTCTGAAATGAATGCGGGCATCTTTGGCGTAGCCTGCAAACTGGATCAGCCTGTTAGAGAGGGCGATAGAGTAGAAATTTATCGGCCTTTGCTTCATGACCCTAAAGAGGCGAGGCGGCAGCGGGCTTTGAAGGGCTTTTGAAGCTTCTGACCAGCAAACCAATGCTTTCAATTCTGCTGACTTATTCACTGCTCCTGCTGGTCGTTTTTTTATTCCAACGAAAAATGATCTATTTCCCTGCACAGTATTCAATCGAATAGCAACAACTGGCTGACCGGTCAAACCTGAGACACTGGCCGTCAACTGATAATTACCGGGGACTTATCGCTAAAACATCCCAAGCTACCGGCAAGGCTACGGTTATCGCTTTGATTGGCGCCTGAATTTGTGTGCCCGCAGGACGGTCATGAAAAACAGGATTGCGAGATCAATGCCTCGCTACGCTGGCTGGAAAGGCAAGGTAAACCGGTTCGCCGCACTGGGCACTACGGTACTCGGCGATGATCTTTACTGTCACGAGCCCTTTTGCCGGGCGCTGCTGGACAAACCCGACTCGCATAAGACTTTATATGAATGGGTTGATGACCTGGACCGCAATGGCGTTGTCAAAACGGCGGTGCACAAACGCTGGACCGGCAAACGGCACGAAATAGACACCTATCGTTATGTTACAGCAATTCTCATTATGACAAATAGTTATTGGCGGGAGTCGCTCATGGTTGTAAAGGGTGTAGCCTCAATTTAAAGCAGCCGCAACAGAAGGAGCGCCAAAGAGATTTATTTTTTGCCAAAATTGTGTCCATCTTTGAACCGTTAAAACCAATGCTCGTAAATTTAAGATGCCGGCAGCACCCGGTTGTTTCCAGCGCATACCGGCAAGACAAAAACGCTGTTTTATAAGCGTCTTGCAAGCCGTCAATGGTGTTAGTACCCTCAAAAACCTGATCGACCAATTCGCCGCCGAATCAGCCCCCGACGCCCGCAAGGTACTTACTACGCAGATCATCTATGCGTGGACAGGAGTAACGGATAAAGACCCGTTGAGTCGAGGCTATTACATTGGCGATGGCCGGAAACTCTACGCGATGGAGGCTTTGTTGGGTGAGAGCTTTGTCGGCGTGAATGGAGTGAATTCTTATGCTAGAGCCTACGACCAATTGAATGCGGCTTTTAAAGGATGAATATCGGGCTCCGTCCCCTATTATGTTAAAGTTTTATGGGGTCTGACCCCATTAGTTCGACCCCATTAGTTCTTACATAGCAAGTGCGGCGGAGAATATCGGGCTACATCCCCATTTTTTCATTAGCGGAAAATTTTTTCGATCCATATTCTCGCCAGGAATACAGCATCCACATAGGGTCTAGGGTATTTGTGGATATAGGCTTACAAAAGGGTAAGCTTTGGCCGGCATACATCGGCAATTTAATCAGCCACAATAACGCCCATTATTAAATCCATGCAGGATGGCAGGAGCAATCGGATGCTGATGCGGGTAATTACGCATGATGCAATGTGCAGGAAATCGGGAATGAAAAGACCATGAAGAATCCAAGACAACCAAACCCATCAAGAGGCTGCAATGAGCGGGACAGCAAGTATTAGGCGCATGATAAACAGATTAGGAAGTTTACAATGAAAGCCCCATTTTTTCTTATCTCGGCAGTATTCTATAAACTAGCTCATCTTATTGCATTATTGATATTCATAATGCTAAACAGTAGCGGCGCTTATGCGAGAAAGGAAGCGCTACCCAAACCCATCTTTAAATTGACTCAAGGCCAAGGGACGGAAGTCTGCGAAGCTTATTTGCAACGGCTAAACGCGACCGAATTTCTCGACAATGACCCAACTCTGGGCAGAATTTCAGAACCGTTACTTAAAGGCTTCGCCGATCTTAAAACCGTACCGCTCACTGCCGAGGAAATACAACGCTTGTATTACAAAATCCGCAGTTTTGAACAGTATCAGGATCAAAACCTGCTTGAGAAATATAGGAACCTTCATAAGGACGAAGCATGGATAAAACAGCAAGACCAAAGATTACCGAAGGAAATTAAGCAAACCATGGACGAAAATCAGAAAACACCGTTCGTTCGTTATCAAGCAACGCTAGACCTGGACAATGACGGCTTTCCAAGCAATACGGTCATTAAAAATAATAATGGCGTTTATATCGTTGACCATCAGTTACAGCAAATAGACGAAGCGCGCATGAAAGCCATATTTGCCGATCAGGAAATATTGGATTGGCCGACAGTGGTACAGTTTCCGCCGTTAGCCGCCTCTATTAACGTGTTTAGCTATAACGGAAAAACCTATTTCGATGGCTTGCTCGACGTAATATTGGTTGCTAACTTCCCTCCGCGGGTTTACCGCTATGTACCGGTAATGTTGGGGGTTTTTATTCATGAAAACTACCAAACCCGTCAAGTTTGCGAGTATCAATGGGTCAATGGCGAAGTCTATCAACACAGACCTTATCCGGGTTACAAATAGAGGCGTTATGTTTATGAAAATAATTTGCAAATTCAATCACTTCAATCAAATACTGCTATTGTCTGTTTTAAGCAGTTTACATCCGACAGTAGCCGGTTCGTTCGGTCAACCCATTATTACCTCGGCGCTTACCGATTGTGAAAAATATTACCTGATCCAGATATTTGAAAGTGGCAGAGTGGAGTATCGGGGGGGCTGGGGCGTTAAAACCCTCGGCAGGCGCGAGACTCAAATCAGTCAGCAAGCGCTAGCGGCATTATTGAAGAAATTCGACGAGGCAGGCCCCATCACGTCAGATGACCGGGAAAAACTTCCTTCTATGAATCGCATCCACGGCCCTACGGCTGCTATTCGTCTGCGCTATGGCAGTCGGGACTTGACTTTTTATGGGCTAGGCATACGCAACTCTACTTATCAACCAAGTAAAAGGCCAACCCTGACTTGGTTTCAAATGCTACGACAAGAAATTATTCACACCACCAAAGCAGATCAGTGGGTCACTAATCCCAATCGTGGCATCTGTCCGGAAAAACATGACATTAGAATCAATTACTTAAAAATAAAGCAATAAATTTACCCTATCGCATCTAATTTTTCCAACACACACAACTGGAGATTATTGTATGAACAAGCCAGACAACAACACTATCCTTAGAGCATTAACAACAGGCGAAAACTGGAACGGAAGCACTCGGGGGGAACCTTTAACCATCAGCTTTAGTTTTATTTCTTCGTTGCCTGATTATTACCAAAGCGTCTCCCCTGAAGATGGAGACGTAAATGATTTTTTAGGCTGGGTTGATGAAACCAATCCCGCCAGTTTCAGCACCTTCACCCAAAACCAACAATTGGCTACTTATCAAGCCATGTTGGCATGGGCATCTGTTGCAAATATAACGTTCACCAATGCCGGAACAGATAACACCAATGCCGTCATTACATTCGGAAATGCCGATTTTACTAACGACCCAGATCACTACGGCATTACCACAGGCAGAGGTAGCTCGTTATCGGAAGGCCAAAATCATTATTACGGCGATATTTGGTTAAATACATTAGGCCCTAAAGGAGCAGCAAATCTAAACCAAACAAGTCTAGGCGAGGACGGCTATGAGACCATTTTGCATGAGCTTGGTCATGCCTTGGAGTTGGAGCATCCTTTTGGTGGTTTTAACAATTTATCTGCGGAGGTTGAAGATCAACTCCACACCACCATGTCTTACACCAACGCCAATATCACCTACGACGGCGTACAATGGTATCCCTCCGCCCCCATGCTCTACGACATTCTCGCCATACAAACTTTGTATGGCCCCAACATGCAAAATCATGCATTCAACGACAACTACACATTCTCGACTGACGCGAATAGCCCCAGTATTGATGCACTATGGGATGCCGGCGGCAACGATACCTTTGATGCCAGTAACCAAACTGCAAGCGTTTTCATCAATCTTAATCCGGGGGAGTTCAGTTCTATTGGTACAGGTGATCGAGATAAGGCGTATATCGCCATTGCTTACAACGTTGGCGTGGACGATAACTACATCGAAAACGCTTTCGGCGGCAGCGCCAACGACGAACTGATCGGCAACGACGGCGACAATCAACTCACCGGCGGCGAAGGTAACGATGCTATAGACGGAGGCGTTGGCGATGATGTCATTTTTGGAGACGCCGGTAACGATACCCTAATGGGCGGAGATGGGATGGATATGCTTGCGGGAGGCACAGATGACGACATCCTCTACGGCAACGACAACAACGACACGATAGACGGGGGATATGGCAATGATGACATCTATGGCGGTTCCGGCACCGATACTCTCACCGGGGATACCGGCAACGACACCCTCGACGGAGAAGCCGGTGATGATGTTATCCATGGGGATGCCGGTAACGATAACCTGACCGGTGGAACTGGAAAAGATACCCTTGAGGGAGGCACAAATGACGACACCCTTTATGGCGGCGAGGATAGCGATACGATAGACGGAGGCAGTGGAAATGATGTCATCTATGGCGACTCAGGAACCGATACCCTCCTCGGTGGCACCGGCAACGACATCCTCCACGGCGACGACGGCGCGGGCGGCGACATCCTTGAAGGCGGCAGCGGCAATGACACCTACTACGCCGACAACGGCGACACCATCCGCGACTCGGACGGCCAAGGCAGCATCTACCTCAACGGCAAACAACTCACCTTCGCCACCCGCAAGGCAGGCGAGACCCTTTACAAAGATGCCAGTGGCAACACCTATATCCAAGCCGGCAATACCCTCCTGATCAACGACCCTCTCATCATAAAAAACTTCAGCTCAGGCGACTTGGGCATCACCCTCGACGAATACAACCCTAACGACCCCAACAATCCCACTATTCCCACTGATCCTCTCAAAAAAGCTTTCCAAACAGCCGAACAAGCCGACCCAATTATATCGCCGATTGTGCTCGATCTCGACAGCAACGGCATCGCCACACAAGGCGTAGCTTATGGCGCCTTCTTCGATTACGACGGTAACGGCTTTGCCGAACGCACCGGTTGGGCAACTCCCAGCGACGGCATACTGGTGCGCGACCTGAACGGCAACGGCAGCATCGATAACGGTACCGAACTATTTGGCGACCGCACCCCACTCAAAAACGGCCAAACCGCCGCTAACGGTTTTGTTGCCATGGCCGATCTCGACAACAACAACGATGGCAAGCTCGATAGCCAGGATGCCGTATGGACTGAACTCAAAATCTGGCAAGACCGAAACAGCGACGGCATCAGCAATACAGGCGAACTCAAGACCCTCAACGACCTCGGCATCCAAAGCATCGCCACCGGCTACACCAGCAACACCACTATAGACGCGAATGGCAACGAACATCGGCAACAAGGCAATTATACCAAAACCGATGGCAGCAGCGCAGTTGCCGAAGACATCTGGTTCAAGGCTGACCTAGCCAGCGTCCGCAACACAAACCTGCTCCCGCTTAGCGAAGCTATCCACAATCTGCCGGAGATACAGGGTAGGGGGAATGTTGCCAGTCTGCGCCAAGTAATAGCGCAACAAGCTGTCAATGGTGTTGGTACCCTCAAAAACCTGATCGACCAATTCGCCGCCGAATCAGCCCCCGACGCCCGCAAAGTACTTACTATGCAGATCATCTATGCGTGGACAGGAGTAACGGATAAAGACCCGTTGAGTCGAGGCTATTACATTGGCGATGGCCGGAAACTCTATGCCATGGAGGCTTTGTTGGGTGAAAGCTTTATCGGCACGTGGGGAGCAAATCCTTTAGCTGGAGCCTCCAATCAATTGAAGATGGCTTTTAATGAATTCGCCAACGGTATCACGACGCAACTGATGCAGCAGACCCGGCTAAAAGACTTGTATAACGCGATTGCTTATACCTGGGACGCAACCACCCAAATCCTCCACGGCGATCTCAGCGGCACGCTACCGATTATCGTTGCCAAGCTGGATGCAGACCGGGTTCAATGTAAGAATGCATTGGCTGAGTTCACTACTCATTTGATGTCCACGAATGACATCAAGGAATTTGATACGCGCGCTTTTCAAGAGGCGTTAGAGGGCTACGGACAGGACGTGGCGAACATTGCAGCTACGGTTTGGCATGGCATGGTAGCGACGCAGCTCAACGATCAACTGACGGGGAATAGCGCCGATGAAATCATCTCCGGCTGGGGCGGTAACGACCTTATTTACGGAGGTGGTGGAAATGACAGTTTGTTGGGTGAAGGGGGAAGCGATGCGCTCTACGGGCAGGATGGTAATGATACATTGGACGGTGGAGTGGGTAATGACTTTATTTATGGAGGCGACGGTAACGACAGTTTGTTGGGTGAAGAGGGAAGCGATGCGCTCTACGGGCAGGATGGCAATGATACATTGGACGGTGGAGCGGATAATGACCTTATTTATGGAGACGGTGGCAACGACAGCCTATTAGGTGAAGAAGGAAACGATACGCTCTACGGGCAGGATGGCAATGATACCTTGGACGGTGGAGCGGGTAATGACCTGCTGGATGGCGGGCCGGGTAACGATACCTACTTGTTCGGACGGACATCGGGGCAAGACACGATATTGAGTCAGGCTGGTACGGTAAACAATAGGGATGTATTAAAGCTTGCCGCTGACGTATTACCGACGGATATCGACCTGATTCGAAATATCGACGACCTGATTCTGACGTTACGCGACACAGGCGACCGAGTAACGGTTGCAGGATACTTTGTGAACGACGGAATCTCTCCAAGCAGCTTGGAGGCGATTGAATTCAACAATGGCACGACTTGGGATTTTGCTGCGGTGAAAGCGATGTTGCTGTTGGGTACGGAAGGAAACGACCAGATTCTCGGATATAATACCGCAGATGTTATCGACGGGCTGGACGGTCACGATGTCATTGAAGGCCGGGGCGGGGATGATTTGATTATCGGGGGTGCCGGCAATGATACGCTCCTCGGTCAAGAGGGCAATGATACCTTGGATGGCGGTGTTGGCAATGACTCCCTGCAAGGCGGTGTGGGCAACGACACTTATCTGTTTGGCAGAGGGACTGGTCAGGATACGGTAATCGAGTATGACACGACAACAGGCAACTTCAATAAAGTGCAGATTGCGTCCGGCGTAATGCCTGCGGACGTGAAGATCACGCGGGATCAATCTCACCTTTATCTCAGTATCGAAAATCAGGACGGCACTACAGATAGGCTAACCTTGCAGAACTGGTTCAGTGGAAATGCCTATCAAGTAGAGCAAGTGGTGTTCGCGGATGATTCGGCTACGGTGTGGGATGCGATGGCACTGACCACTCTGGTCAATACCCCGACTGAAGGGGTAGATATACTGTCTGGTACAAGTGGGGATGATGTCATCAATGGTCTGGGTGGCAACGACACCTTGTATGGACAGGCAGGGAACGACACGCTGGATGGCGGTGCTGGAAACGACTTTCTGCAAGGTGATACAGACAATGACACCTACCTGTTCAACTTGGGTGGCGGGCAAGACACTATTTATGATGGTGCCTCTAGCGACGGTAATGTGGACACCCTCCGTTTTGGTGCGGGGATAGCTGCTAGCGACATTACTTTTAGTCGTGGCAGATACGATCTTGTGTTAAACATCAACGGTACGGCTGACCAAGTTAAGGTACAGAACTGGAGGTATGACGATTACTACCATATTGAGCGAGTCGAGTTTGCCGATGGCAGGTCGTGGGATGCGGCGTATTTGCAGGCACAGGCTGCAGCTGCGCCTATCGTTGGCACAACTGGTAACGACTACCTGCCTGGAGACGGAAGCAATGACACACTAGACGGCGGAGCCGGAAACGACACCTTGCTTGGCAATACCGGTAACGATACTTACCTGTTCAATTTGGGCGGTGGGCAAGATATGATTTACGACGTCGGTGGAGCTGCGGATACCCTCCACTTTGGTGTGGGGATTGCGGTGCGCGACATTATTTTTACGCGGAACGATAACGATCTGCTGTTAAGCATCAATGGCACAATGGATCAAGTTAGGATACGAAACTGGAGTTATGGGGATTACTACCACATTGAGCAAGTGGAGTTTGCTGATGGCACGGTGTGGAATGCGGCCTATTTACAGACACAAGCCGCAGCTGCGTCTGTTTACACGATTGGCAACGACTCTCTGTTCGGGAGTTCAAGGAATGACACGCTAGACGGCGGACCCGGAAACGATACCTTGCAAGGCGGAACAGGCAACGACATCTACCTGTTCAACTTGGGGGGCGGACAAGATACGATCTCTGACAGCGATAACACCGCAGGTAATGTGGATGCCGTTCGCTTCGGTGCCGGGATTGTTTCGGGCGACATTATTTTGACGCGAAACGATAACGATCTGCTGTTAAGCATCAATGGCACGATGGATCAAGTTAGGATACGAAACTGGAGTTATGGGGATTACTACCACATTGAGCAAGTAGAGTTTGCCGATGGCACTGTTTGGGGTGAGGAGTATTTACAGACAAAATTTTCAGTATTACCCATTGTTGGCACGACTGGTAATGATACGCTGGTGGGGAATACGGGAAATAATACTTTAGACGGCAGAGCCGGAAACGATACCTTGCAAGGCGGAACAGGCAACGACATCTACCTGTTCAATCTGGGTGGAGGGCAGGACACGATCTCTGATTACGACTACACAGCTGGCAATGCCGACACCGTTCGCTTCGGTGCCGGGATTGCTTCGGGCGACATTGCTATCAGTCGTAGCGGCAACGATTTGATGCTGAGCATCAACAGTACGTCCGATCAACTGAAGATACAGAATTGGGGATCTGGAGATGCCTATCACATCGAGCGAGTAGAGTTTGCCGATGGCACGATATGGGATACAGCATATCTTCAAACCCGAATTCTATCTGCGTCTCCCGTTGGAACAGAAGCTAACGATTATTTACAAAGCTGGCTAGGCGAAAACGCCAGCCTTCAAGGTATGGGGGGAAACGACACGCTCACGGGAAACAATGGCAATGACACACTAGACGGGGGGGCAGGAAACGACACGCTCACTGGAAACAACGGCAATGACACACTGGACGGAGGAACAGGAAACGACACCTTACAAGGCGGGTCAGGAAATGACACTTACCTGTTCAATTTGGGCGGGGGGCAAGATATAATCTCCGATGTCGACTCTACCGCAGGCAATGTGGACACTGTTCGCTTTGGTGTAGGGATTGCTGCCAACGATATTATATTCTCGCGTAACGGTGATAATCTGGTGTTGAGTATCGATGGTACGACCGATCAACTGAAGATACAGAACTGGGGATACGGAGATTACTGCCACATCGAACGAGTGGAGTTTGCCGACGGCACCGTATGGGATGCGGCATATCTTCAAACCCGGATTTCAGCTTTACCTGTTGTTGGCACAAATGGCTACGATGATCTGCATAGCTGGTCAGAGGCCAATGAGATCCTGCAAGGCATGGGAGGAAACGACAACCTTGGCGGCGGCAGTGGCAATAACACGCTGGAGGGTGGTATTGGCAATGATTATTTGCAAGGCGGCATGGGCAACGATACCTATTTGTTTAATTTGGGTGATGGACAGGACACGATTTACGACTCTTCCGGCAATCAGGATGCCATCCAATTTGGCGCAGGGATTGCGGTGAGCGACATCACGTTCTCACGTAGCGGCAATGATTTGGTGCTGAGCATCAACGGCACCAGCGACCAACTAAAAATTCAAAACTGGTGGGCTGGAAATGATTACCGTACCGAGCGCGTGGAGTTTGCCGACGGTACCGTGTGGAATGCGGCGCTTATTCAGGCTCGGATTCCATTACCGCCTATCGTTGGCACCGATGGTAACGACTTCCTGTATGCTTTGTTGGGTGAAAATGCAATGCTGCAAGGTTTAGGTGGAGACGACTATCTTTTCGGGAATAACGGCAACGACATTTTGGAGGGTGGTGTCGGTAATGATTATTTGAGAGGTGGATTGGGCAATGATGTCTATGTGTTTGGATTAGGTGATGGTCAAGACAGTTTTTACGATGGCGACTCTACCGCAGGCAATGTGGATACTATTCGTTTCGGCGCCGGGATTGTCGCAGACGACATCACATTCTCGCACCCACATAGCGGCTATGGCGGCGATTTGATGCTGAGCATTAACGGCACTACCGATCAGGTGACGTTACAGAACTGGAGCTATGGAGATGCTTATCACATTGAACGAGTGGAGTTTGCCGATGGTACGTTGTGGGATACTGCACATTTGCAGGCTCAGATATCAGCTATACCTGTCGTTGGCACGGTCGGCAACGACTATCTGTTCGGGGATGCAGGGAATAACACGCTGGACGGTGGGGCCGGAAACGACATCTTGCAAGGCGGTACTGGCAATGACACCTACCTGTTCAACTTGGGGGACGGGCAAGACATGATCTCTGATGGCGACTCTACCGCAGGCAATGTGGATACCGTTCGCTTCGGTGCCGGGATTACTGCTGGCGACATTACCTTCAGCCGTAGTGGCGACGACCTGGTGTTAAGCATTAACGGCACGAGCGATCAACTGAAGATACAGGACTGGAGAAATGGAAGCGCCTACCGCATTGAAAGAGTGGAGTTTGCTGACGGCACGGTATGGAATGCAGCACAGTTACAAGCATTTGTACCTGCTATTCTGATTTCAGGAACGGAACAAACCGATTATCTGTACGCTTTGATGGGTGAAAACTCAAGGCTCCAGGGTTTAGGCGGTAACGATATTCTTTACGGGAATGACGGCAACGACATCTTGGACGGTGGTACGGGTAATGATGGATTGACTGGAAGATGGGGGAATGATGTCTATGTGTTTGGCTTAGGCGGCGGGCAAGACTTCTCTTACGATGGCGATTCCACAGTAGGCAACGTGGACACCCTTCGCTTCGGTGCGGGGATTGTAGCGGACGACATCACATTCTCACGTAGTGGCAACGATCTGGTGCTGGGTATTGAAGGCACAATGGATCAGTGGACAATATATAATTGGAGCACCGATGCAGCCAGTCGTATCGAGCGGGTGGAATTTGCCGATGGTACGGTTTGGGATGCCGCTCAGTTGCAATCGTTTGTACCTGCTACTTTCATTTCAGGGACGGAAGCGGATGATTTTCTGCAAGGTGGTATTGGCAACGACACCTACCTGTTCAATCCGGGCGGCGGGCAAGATACGATCTCCGATAGCGATTCCATAGCAGGCAATGTGGACACTATTCGCTTTGGCGCCGGAATAGTTGCGGGCGATATTATCTTCAGCCGTAGTGGCAACGATCTGGTGTTAAGCATCAACGGCACGCCAGATCAACTGAAAATTCAGAACTGGCGAGCTGGGGATTCCTACTATATTGAGCGAGTAGAGTTCGCTGGTGGCGCATCATGGGATACCGCTCAGTTACAAGCGTTTGCGTCTGCTGCTCCTATTTCAGGAACGGATCAGGCCGATTCCCTGCAAGCTTGGGCGAGTGAAAATACAACACTCCAGGGTTTAGGCGGCGACGACTCTCTTTACGGTAATGACGGTAACGATATCCTGGATGGCGGTGTCGGCAATGATTATTTGAGCGGCGGTACAGGTAATGATACTTACCGGTTTAACGTGGGTGACGGGCAAGACACTGTCATGGATGAGCAGGGTAGCGACACGCTCTATATCGGCGGTAACCTGACCGCAGCCGATTTGGAAGGCGTGCGCGATGGCGACAACATGATTGTGAATGTGCTCGGTACAGCCGACTCTATCACCCTGATCAACTGGTTCGTGCAGAACCAAGGTGTAAATCGCATCAACTTCGGCGATGGTTATTCGCTCGATCATTTGGGTATAGAAGGCCTGCTGAACCGTCCTCCGATGGCCAATCCGGATGCGATCACCGTGTTTGAAGACGACGGCGTGATGAATGTGCCGATAGCGGCGTTGCTGGCAAACGATACCGACTCGAATGCCAATGACGTTATTTCCGTCGTTGCCGTTGGCGCATCCGCTATCGGAGCTTCTGTGTTGCTGGTTCCTTCGATAGACTCAGGACAGGGAGCACAAGTGCAGTACGACATTGGCAAACGCTATCAAGAACTGGGTGCGGAACAAGCGGTGACGGACAGCTTCGACTACACCATCAGCGACAGCAAGGGGGCAACTTCAGACAGCGTGGTGAATGTCACCATCACCGGGGTAAACGATGCTCCAATAACGGTAGCGGATACCGTAGCCGTTCAGGAAGACTTCATTGTATCAACAACGGGCAATGTCCTGGGTAACGATACTGATGTGGATCAAGACGCTGTGCTTAGCGTAGCAAATGCCGGAGAATTCACCGGCAGTTATGGCCGTCTCACCTTGGCCGCAGACGGCGGTTACAGCTATGCATTAGACAACACTTTGCTTGCGCTGCAATCGCTAGCCGTCGGACAAACCGGCACCGAGACTTTCGATTACCAGGCGACAGACGGCCTGATCGCAATTCCATCTACATTGAGCTTCACCATCACCGGAACGAACGATGCACCGGTGACCACTGCGGATATTGCGACCGTTCAGAAAGACCACAACATTGCTGCAACCGGCAACGTCCTGAGTAACGACATTGATGTGGATCAGGGCGACGTGCTCAGTGCGGCAAATGCCGGCGTGTTCATCGGCAACTACGGCAGCCTCACCTTGACGACAGACGGCAGCTATATCTATGCATTAAACAATGCTGCGTCCGCAGTAAAATCGCTGGTTACCGGCCAAGCCGTCACCGAGACCTTCGGCTATCAGACCACAGACGGCTTGGTCTCAACTCCATCGACACTCACCGTTACCATTACCGGCAACAGCAGCAATAACGCACCGGTGGTCATAATCCCGCTGCTTGATCAAACCGCCGCGGAAAGCGGCACGTTCAGCTATCAACTACCGGTCAATACCTTTACCGATATCGATACGGGCGATCGGCTTAGTTACGGAGCCAAGCTAACCAATGGCAATCCGTTACCCGATTGGCTGACCTTTAATGCCGACACCAGAACGTTCAACAGCACTTTGCCGAATGGTTCCGGCGGGTTGTGGGACATCAACGTTACCGCCACTGATACTTCCGGCGTCAGTGCCACCAGCGCATTCGGACTGGATGTAGCCGACCTCATCAAGGGAACCGGCAAAGAGGATGCGCTCAACGGAACGGTTCTCAGAGACTTGATGTACGGTCTTGCCGATAACGACTGGCTACGTGGCGCCGCTGCGGCCGACGTACTGGTCGGCGGTTCCGGGAATGATGTGCTGGAAGGCCATAGCGGCGACGATATCCTGATCGGCGGTATTCCTGTCGTCGCCACGTTGGCCGGCGCACCTGTTCCAGTCGAGTTAGGCAAGCATAAGGAAGATTCGCACCACAATAACGAGCGCGACAAATCCGGCAACAACCTGCTTAATGGCGGCACAGGCAACGACAGTCTGATCGGCGGCAGCAAAAACGACCTACTGATCGGCGGCATCGGTAACGACGCCATCGATACAGGGACTGGCGCGAACATCATTGCTTTTAACCGTGGCGACGGCCAGGATTCCGTATTATCCAGTACGGGTAATAACACTTTATCATTGGGTAGCAGTATCAAAATTAGCGACTTGCATCTTCGCCATCTCGGTAACGACCTGATACTGGAAACGGGTCTTTTAGGACAAGCACAAGACCGGATCACTTTCTGTGACTGGTATGCCTCGCCAAAAAACCGCAGTATCGATACCCTGCAAATGATCGGTAACACAGAGACCACAGCGAGTAAAGCGCATATCGATCAATATGATTTCAGCAGATTGGTTAAGAATTTCGATAAAGCCGTTGCGGCCAACGCCTCGACCGATCATTGGGCATTGACCAATGCCAAACTGGATAAGTATCTGGAAGTGTCCAAAGGCGAAGCCTTAGGCGGTGACCTGAGTTACCGGTACGGCAAGGACGGCTCACTGGCAACGGTTTCCTTGAATGCGGCGCAAGACGTGATGAACAGCGCCTCTTTCGGCATAAATCCGCAGGACTTGCACAATTTGTTCGGGTTAACGGATGGTTTGGGTTAAGCGGTGGCGATAAAACGGCACAACCCACTGCCAGTTTCCTATTCCCGCATGCCGCGCCATTGCCGTTAAGTTCAGGATTTTAGTGGACGCTAGTTCCCAAGCAGAGCTCTCATCTTTATACACAACGCTGTTCAAGAGCCGTCATGCCGGAGTGATACCGGACTGCCGACGTGCCGTGCGCGCCTTATAACGCACATGAAATCAGTTAAGCGGCTTGAAACGCTAGCGTTAGGGTGTCGAGCTGCTCAACTGCCGCCTTGGTGAAATTAAATCCTGTTGGTCTCTGAGCTCCCCAAGGCGCGTACGGCACGCCCGCGAAGGCCTTCCGCGCTTGCCAAGATGACGATGTTTCGCGGACACTTGTGTATAACGGCGAGAGCAGAGCTTGGGAGCTAGCGTAAAGCTTAATTTAATGGTAGCGCCCCATCCGACCCTAAGAATTAAACGGTATCGGCAAATTAAACCTCTCCGGATTGGCGGGACACATGCCGCAAAACGTTTCTTCTTCGCGGTGAAAAAATTCCACCAACTGCTCGTCGCTGCAACCGGACTCCAACGGTTGATATTGCAAATACGGTTTCCAACTAGCGGAAAGGCGATACTTGGCGTCTTGTAGTTTCAGGTAAGCTAATGGCGCGCATTTCCATATTTTTCCTTCAAACAGCTGTGGATAATATTTGGCTGGACAGCGCTCCCAACTTTGCCTTGGCTGTCCGTCTTTAAACGGCTCCATGGCGTTTCCGCTGCCTCGATACACGCGAGTCCAGTGCTTGAACGACAGGTAGATATTGACTCGAATCCTATAACTGCGAACCCAGCTTCTCAATAACATCATGACAGGCCGGAGCTTTTCTGCGTATTCCGGCCCGGAGTGATGAATCGATAGATAGATGCTGATGTTGGGATCGCGTTGCAGAATGGCCGGCAAGTTAGGATGCCGGTGCAGAAAGAAGCCATTCGTCACCAGACGCAGATGCGCATTCGGCCAAAGCCTGCGCGTTAACAGAACGAACTCCGGCAGGTAAGGATGGAGGCTGGGTTCACCTCCCAGCAAGGAAAAAGTGTCGGGAATCAGCCGCCGAGTCCACGGTTTCATAGAGTGTTCCGCTTCTGCTAATGAGAGAACGCCCTTATGCCCCTGGTTGGAATAGTGGGAACAACTCTCGCAAGAAAGATTGCAACCATGGGCAAGGTGAATTTCCAGGTGAGGGATATTTTTCATGTTAATGACTTCCTCCATGAACGGAACGGCAATCAGGCCGAGATAGGATGCTGACCAAGCCAATGTAATAATTTGACCTTAATTGTCTTGACTTAAAACCGTCTCGATTACTCGTACCGCATAGCCGACCGCTTGATCGGGATGAAATCCGCTATGCCGCGCTGCAAATGCTCCAGCAGCCCATCGAAAACGATCTTCATTCAGCAACTGTTGCAAAGCCGTCCGGAAATCGGCCTCGCTACGATTTGTCCCCATGACCAATCCGGCTCCCAGCTCGCCAACTCGGCAGCTAAACATATATTGCTCGATATTCTGGGGAACCAACAATAAAGGCACACCGGCCAAAAGCGCGCAGCAGACCATACCTGATCCGGCATAAGAGGTCACGAGATCAGCCGATAAAATAATATTGTCCAGCTGGACCGGATTAACATAGACCCGCAAACGGTTCGCAATAGTGCGATTCAGGCGTTTGAGGCCGGGCACTACGCAGATGACTTCGGCATCGAGTTCCGCTAATATTTTTAACAAGTTATCTATGCCCGGCACACCTGGGCGAAGATAAGCGAGTATCTTCCGCCGGTGTGTATCTTGCCATTGCACGGATTGCCCACCTGCATTCGAAAAAATAGGCCCGGCATATTTTATTTCGTTGCGAGGGCCATAGTGGTCCAGTTCCGCAAACGTAGTTAAGATTGTTCCTTGGCTGTTAAACAAATCAACCAATCGTTCCAGCGCTAAACCGCCGAAGGCACGGCAAACGGGGTTGATGCCAAGCAAAACCGTTGCTTCGGCATGCTGTAGGCGTTGCTCGGCTATCGATTCCCAGCAGCGAATCGAAGGTAAGGGGGCAATGTTGGGAGGCAAGCCGAAGCCATTGTCAATGCAAACGGCTGGAATTTCGGCGATACGAGCGGCCAGCAGGGCCGTAGGGGAATAATCGGCTACCATAATATCAGGTTGGAAAAACCGGAACAAACTCAGCCAACTGCGCAGCATGCCTGATAAACCGTCTCGCTGACAGTAGCCTTCGACAATCAATAGTTCGGCATAGTTAATCGGTGGCGTAGACAAGCAGGGGCGCCCATGCCAAAACGGTGCTTGAGTGAATGGAAATCCTGGCGGCTCCAGCAGGGCTGCGGCAACTTCGGTATCGCGCACGGCAAAAAACAGCTGATGTCCGAGCTGACGCAGCTGCTCTGCAATGGGTATGAGTCTGGTAAGGTGGCCGAAATTGGCTCCCAGCTCCCAGCTTACGAATATTCTACTCATGTCTTGTTATCCATAAAACGACACCTATCCCCAAATTGTTTGTGCCTAACGGAAGTAGGGGGCAAGGCGTAATCAAGAAACGACGGCTGTTTGATGCAATTTTTATTGATCTTGTAAGAAGCTGTTTAAAAACCTAACAAATTCCTCGTAAGACGATGTGCCGCGAAATACCCCGTTAGGCGTTTGTAATTTTTGAAAAGCCGTCCTGATATTCTAATCCGGGCAAAAGAGCGTTCAACAACCGCGCGGCGAGACTATACCGCAAACTTACCCGGCATAGCGTCATGTGCTCAAAAGACTGGGCGAACCGGACAATCGGCACTCTAATAGATCAACACAGGCGCCGGTCTATTAGAGGCTATTCGATAGCGATAATATTTACTTTAATGCGCTAAAAGTATAAACATAATCGTTATATTTCATCGGAGTATGGCAAGCGAAACATTCTTTGGCTTTAGCCTCTTCATGCATGACCAGCTTTCCGGCTTCCCAATGACCGAATCCCCAACCGCCGGTACCGGCATACTTTGCGCTGTCTTTAACCATCGCCTCGGCAGAAGCAAACTCACCGGGAACAATAGCTTGCGGCCAATTCGGATGCGTACTTTGTTGCCATACCACTTTAGCTAAAATCGAACCATCCGGCCAAGGCTTGGTCTGGTCTTTTCGTGCTGCCGCGATAGCGGTATCGTTACCTAAAATAGCGCGCAAGGTTTTTTTATCTTCTCTGTGAGAAATGCTTAACAAGCGCCAGTCTATATATTCCCCATGAACCGGTTTTGCCGCGCTTTCTGTAGGTTTGGTTTCCGCTAAGTCGTCGTAAATAAATAACCTATACTTTTTCTCGTCGCGATTTGATGGCATAGTTCCAGTCTTTGCCATGAAACTTGGCGGGTATGAGATTGACTTTCCGCAGGTCTTCATCGCTCACCTTGATCCCACTAGGAT
>JAUGSS010000032.1:0-2103 GCA_044426515.1 Methylococcaceae bacterium
ATCCTAGTGGGATCAAGGTGAGCGATGAAGACCTGCGGAAAGTCAATCTCATACCCGCCAAGTTTCATGGCAAAGACTGGAACTATGCCATCAAATCGCGACGAGAAAAAGTATAGGTTATTTATTTACGACGACTAAGAATAAGAACCGGTGGGGGCTTGGCGGTACTGATTGCTGGCGCACAAGCAACCAGCCAAAGACTCAAAAAAATTAAGTAGGTAAAGCTCGTTGAAGGCGCCGTATGAGATTCAATGATTCCAACGCTAAGGTGCCATGAATGTCTAGCAGAAATTGGGGGCAGATCTTTCATTGTGCATTTCCTAATCTGTTTATCATGACTAATATTTGCTGTTCCGCTCATTGCAGTCTCCAGATGACTCCAGATGGGTTTGATTGTCTTGGATTCTTCATAAAGGTCTTTATCAATTTAAAGCAACTCACATCCGATATTGTTAGCGCTCATTATGAAAATAAAGGCATTATCGACTAATTTATAATGTTTTTATCTAGCTTCCTAAATTGTCTGCATTAAGTATTGCAAAATAAAATAATAAGCGCCAACCCATTTCAAATTTGAATACAATAATTGTGATAAGACTCGCACTTTTTATATCTTGTTGTTCAAGTTGTTTTTTACTAAAGCTGTAATGATGGTCATGCCATTTATACTGCGTATCAAGCTCCTGTCGTTACGCCGCCCGTAAAAACGACATCCGCCGAATGGCTTGACGGTGAATCCGTCTTACGACTTTGTCGTCCGTGTTGCCGATCAGGTTGTTGAGTCCGTTGCCGGTTCCATTTAGCGCCATACCATCGGCCAAGCTGAGTTTTTATATATTATCAGGCAGGATGTAGGTGATACCGCTCAGCACACTATCCTGCCCTTCCCTGTTGTTTTCGCTAAGCACATCGCCGCTAGCATCCACGTTATAGACATCGTCGCCGTTGCCGCCCTGCAAGGTATCGGCGCCGCTGCCGCCGTTCAGCGTGTCGTTGCCGTCTTTGCCATAGACCAGATCATCGCTGTCCAGCGCATCGATGCAGTCATCGGCTCCGGTGCCGGTGATAATATCCGCATCCGGCGTTCCGGCCAGATCAAAGCCCCGGCTCAGCAGTTGTTCGTACGAAAGGATCGTGCCGTCGGCGAATTCGAACCGGCTGATGACCGGGTTGGCGTAAGGATGATCGGGATCGAAGCCGTCGATATGCACGGCATCGCCGTTGTCGTTCAGTTTGATCAACAGGGAGCCGATGCCCAGACTGAGATTATTGGCGTAGATGCCTTGACCGAACACCATCACATTGTCGATACGGATACCGCTGTAGCCTTGCTCGAAAAAGTCGTTGACCCGGTCTATGCCGCCGCCCGAATTGATCATATAAGTGTCGCCGCCGGCACCGCCCTGTAAGCTATCCGAGCCGCTGCCGCCGCTGAGGATATCCCAGCCGTCGCCGCCGCTGAGGCTATCGTCGCCGACATCGCCGTAGAGTTCGTCATCGCCTGCGCCGCCGATCAAGGTATCCGCGCCATCGCCGCCGGACAGCACATTATTGCCGTCGTCATCGCTGAGGAGATCGTTGCCGCCCTGTCCGAATAAGCGGTCATCGCCGATGCCGCCGTCGAGATGGTCGTTACCTTCATTGCCTTGCACTTCGTCGTTGCCGTTATTCCCTAACAGGCGATCATCGCCGCTTTCGCCGAACAGTAAGTCGTCGTCTGCGCCGCCGTCGAGGGTATCGTTATCCGCGCCGCCTTGCAGTCGGTCAAGGCCGGAACCACCCTGTAGGTCGTCGTTGCCTGCCTGTCCGAATAAGCGGTCGTTTTCCGTGCCGCCGTCGAGGATGTCATCTCCCGTTCCCCCCTGCAATTCGTCATCACCGGCATCACCGAGAATCATATCGTTACCGTCACCGCCCGACATCAAATCGTTATCGCCTCCTCCATACACCGTGTCGCTATCTGCGCCGCCGTACAGTCGATCAAGACCGGCTCCGCCTTGTAGGTCATCGTTGCCTTCCTGCCCGAATAGCAGGTCGTTTTCCGTACCGCCATCAAGGATGTCATCCCCTGCTCCACCCTGCAATTCGTCATCGTCCGCCTCA
>JAUGSS010000098.1:0-2705 GCA_044426515.1 Methylococcaceae bacterium
AAACCAATCAAAAAATCAGGGGACAGAGGCATCTCGCAACACACACTGCTCGCGACACCGCGTTGTCACGAATTCAAGAGGCGCGCGAGAAACCCCGCTCGATGCGTCTGAGGGCGGTGAGCCGTGCGTGGTGCATCTCGAATCACACTTGTATAACTATCCACAACTCTCATCGAGTCAGCTGCTGCCATCTCATCGCGTGCATATGCACCGCCGGCAACGGGTCCACCACCATCCGCGACAGAGGACGCATCACCGTCAATTTCTGCCGCATCGTCATCATCGGAAACTTCAGCCACGACAGCAAGGCCCGCAGGTCCACACATCTGCACTGACAATGTAGAGCCACGCACGGGTTCCATCGGAGCAATTAATCTACGCAATCGCAGCAACAGGTCTGCGCTCACATCACTGGGTGCGAAATGAAACCCGCCTGACTGCTGCACCTTCTCGAACATGAACTTCGTTGTCCGACGCTTGCCGAAATTGAAATCACTCACTCGAAACTTGCCCGTCTGAATAGCGTAGTACGCGTATGCGACACAGTTATGATGCTTGCACCGGTGGTTCTCAATCTTGCATGGACAATTGCTCCGGGACGTCACAATTGTAGCGGACGGGTCGTCAGGAGACTCGGCGACGCAAAAGCGCACTTTGTACGGAGGTTTTGAACGCATGGACCGTAGAACCATGCACACGAGCTCAGTCATGCGCACAACACGTGTTCCTCCATCAGGCAGGGTTTCTGTCACTGAGTCACACCGCATCTGTGCGTACTCCAGGGACACGTCTGTCGCATACCGCGTTGCGGCTGCGTACACTGAATGCTGCAGGTAGATTCGGGTGGTTGCGGCAATCATTGTTTCACGGCTGAGGCAAACGAACGCAGATTCATGGCGTTGCTTCTGGACAAGGTTGGCAAGCTGAGCGCACCGCACGAGCTCGTCAGCGTAGCGTTGAGTATAAAAATCAACAGTTCCACCCAGAACCCCGACAGCAAGCTTTGCGCCGTGAATTGTGTTCTCAACTACAACGCGGCACTGGTTGACAGAGTTCGCCTCCAGACTGTCATCGAAGGAGAACTTCTCACCATTGGTTCCGAATTTCGTCGTGAACACGCGAATGAAACTCCGTACGAATTCCGACGCGTACTGCAGCAGTGGGTACTGCGACGCACACACAAATTCATTAATCCGAAGTTCACGCAACGAATTTGCGACGATATACGCACCCCCTTGTCCGCCAGGACCGTGTCAAATTTTCGCAGAATTGCAGAGAATTGACACAGCTCAGCGTGCTTCACGTCTGTAGCACGCCCGCAAGCAGTCTGGCTAACTGCTTGGATCATACCATTCGGCGACGCCATGATCTGCCAGAGCAGCGTGTGATGCGCCTTGTACGACGAATACATCTGCCGCGCGAGCTCCGCCATGAGCGCTTTGTGCGCAAACGTATGGCTGCCGTCGACGACACTGTGGCCCTGCATGCCGCAAGACGTCTGTAACGACGAAACTAAGTACAGCAATGGACAAAACAAGAATCAATTGATTGAACTGTCAGAGAGCACCGCGGCGATTGATGCGCATGGCAGTTGCGCACATGGGCGCCGATGGGGTGATCGCGGAAGCGCTCTGGGAGGCAGAAGTTCAACGCTTCACGGCTTCCCAAAAAGGCACACACATCACCGAACGCAGCGCACGACGAAATCCAGGCCCGGAAGAACGATGTGGCCTTCTTGTCGTGAGACAGCTGGAGCCAGAGCGTAATGTCCTTGAATTTCGCGTATTTGTGCACCCTGATCCGAAACGCGCAGAATGAGATCCAGCGATCGGCCTCCGACGGCACGTCCACGCTGCGCCTCGAGCACTCGTCCGGCATGACCTCGTTGGCGATCTCGAACACGATGCGCGCAGCATCGTAATTCGGGAAACCGAGGTAGCGCTTGATCAAATCCTTTCCACGCTCCGTGCGCAGGTATGCGCTATCAGTGAGGTACTCGAAAATGGATGCCTTGAAGTTGGAGGGGCGCAAATCATCCTTCTCCATATCAATATCGCCATCACCCTTTCCTGCATCTCTGTGCTCGTCGCACATCTCCTTGAACGCATAGAGTTCTCGCTGCACAGCATTTCCAGCGTATGAGTCACGCACAACACGAAAGGACTCGAAGTCCTCTTTTGACACGTGCGTGTCGCAAAAACGCATGTCTTTGTCAACCGCATCGGATGCTGCTCGCTCCGTCATAAAATCGGTGTTCGTTCCAACCCACCGCATAGGACGCAAACGCGTGTGCATAGGGTCTTCGACGTGCTTGATTTTCCACAGCGCGGCAACAATATCGGAGTCAAGTGACGAAATGCGGTTCACGCCGTCGCATTCACAGTGCGAGCCGTCCGCGTGGACAAAATCGCAGCGCGGACGAGTTGGGTCTGGCGCGGCAGCCTCAGAAAGTAGGCTCAGCGACGCCGTGACGACGGGGACGGCAATACCGACAAGTTGTGGCACCACAGCACCGGTCTACACGGACAGTATTAGGCCCGGCGACCGTACGGGGAAATCAAGAAGTGGGAAACGGACCCCAAAAGCTTTGTTCGCATGAAGCAAAAGGGCGTAATATTTTGCTAGCAGACGCAAATGTGGCAACGCTGACAGCAATTTTGCTTTAGGAAACATGCATTCGGATGTGCCCAAGGGTGGGTGCGGCG
>JAUGSS010000099.1:0-18615 GCA_044426515.1 Methylococcaceae bacterium
TCATGAAAAGCAACGCGTTTTTTATACTCTCGTAATTTATCCTGACTGAGAGCTTCAACTATCTTGTTTCGCTTCATATTAAACACTATGTCCCGATTCGCTTATTATTGTTATAAGGCATTGATTTCGCTAATTCATAAAGCTTGGGAATTCGATTTGGAAGCCTGTCTCCTGGCTTGCCCCGTCTTAAGTTGATAGCCGAAACCGGTCAAAGGGTTCTCGCTTCCGCCCATATTTCAGGTTGGACTCATCGAATTACAGCGCTTTAACCTGGGTGGTAATGATCAGGTGCTCCCGCAACCGATTACGGCTCCGGTATGGGATACGCCGGAGACAATTTAGCCGCAAAATCTGCCGCAGTCGGTACGGTAACGTACATACAGGCGGCTATCCGGCTCGTGATATTTTAGACATCCTCACCCAAACGGATTTCCTTAGGGGGATAATTCTTGTCTGTTCGCTGCCGCACCGATCAGGTCCGGTATGCCGGGGTATTCTTTGCCTGAGCGTAGAGATCAGCATTTCACGCTCCGGTCATGATGGAGACCTTAATAAAAGAAGGACGTTAAAGGAAAGACCGCTCAAACAAATATTGCCGAGCTGCACAGACCAGTCCTGACAGGCCGGTCTGCTATCCGGCGGCAACGAGATACTCTTAATTTTTTACAGGAAATGTATATGAAACTCACCAACATGAAATTCACCGGTTTATGGATAGGCATCATTTTAACCATCGCCTCGTTTGGCGCTTATGCCGTGGAAAGTCACATGGCGGAAGCGCTTAAGCATGCCGAGGTCGCGGCTAAAGCCTCCGATGTAAATGCTCTCGCCGAACATGCGGCGGCAGCGAAAACCCATGTGAAAGCTGCCGATGAACACCTGGATGCCAGTGTTACGAGTCTGGATGCAGCTATCGAACATGGTAAACAGGGGCATGCCGACTTAGCGAAGAAAGCCGCCGAAGAAGCCGTAACACATCTGAAAGCCGCGCAATAAACGAGCATCGGCTTCGGTATCGTAAAGGACGGTGGGTGAATAGCCCGCCGTTTTTTTATAGCCGCCACTGAAAAAGCGCAAAACGAGCTTTGGGCGCTAAAGATCACAAATACCGGCAAACAGGCGATTAAAAATCTTTCGAGCTGCATGATTAGAATAAATCAATGAGTCTACGAAAAGCACAAAAGACTATTCGAAGAGATATAAAACAGGCTTCCATTTTTAGTCGGGACAGCCGTGCCGTGCGCGCCTTCTCCGGGTCTTAAAACACATCTTGCTTATGTTTAAACCCTTTGGCGCGCGCGGCACGCCCTGTTCAATACAACATGCTCGATTTATTTCGGGTCTGTCGTGGGTAATCGTCTTTTTTAAGTTTTTTAACCGAGTTCTTGTAGGTTTGCCTGTTATTTGGGTTTTGCGACGCTAAGCAGGGGAACGGGAAGACCCAAAACGAGAAAACCAGAATAGATAATAACGAACAGGAGACATCGCATGAAAGTGACCAAGATGAGCGAGAGTGGATAACGCTGTCCAAGTAGGGGGCATGGCAATGACACCTGAGATCTGGCGCTATGTTTTTGACGCTATTGAGGATCCGGTATTTCTCCACGATGCTCAATTCCGCGTGTTACTGGCTAACCGCGCCTATTACCGGGAAGCCGGCATGACTGAGGCGGCCGTATTGGGCAAGCCCTATTGGCAGGTTTTTCCGCCCGGCGCAGGACCGCTGCCCGGTTGCAAGGATGCGATGCTCGGTAAAGGCGGCGCCGGCAGTCAGGATGAGGTGAGCGTTGGCGTGAAGCTCTATCTTTCCACGGGTTACGCCGTACGCGACGACCAGGGTAAGTCGCTTTATTCCCTGCACATACTTAGCGACATCACCGCACAGAGGCAGGTTGAAACGACAGAGGAAAACGTTCGCCGCGCCACTGAAACAGCGCGCGATGCAATCATTACTGTCGACAAGGAAAGCGGCCTGGTTACCGCATGGAATCCTGCGGCCGAAGCCATCTTCGGTTACAGCCGGAAAGAGGTGATCGGGCATGTCTTGCTCGGTTTCCTGGCACCGCCGCAATTTCGAGAGGTGGCGTTGAGAGGCATGGCGCATTTCGCCAAAACCGGGAACGGGACGACGGTCGGTAAGACCATTGAGCTGGCGGCCCTGCACAAGGACGGGACGGAATTTCCCATCGAGCTCTCCTTATCGGCAATGAACACCCACGGTAAATGGTTCACCACCGGCATTGTACGGGACATCACCGAACGCAACCGGGCGCACGCTTCGGAGGAGCGCTACCGCCGCCTGTTCGAATCGGCCAAAGACGGCATTTTGATCCTGGATGCCGAAACCGGCATGGTGGTGGACGCGAATCCTTTTATCATGGAGCTATTGGGCTATACGCTTGAGGACTGCCTCGGCAAGCATATCTGGGATCTGCGTTCCCTGGAAAATGTCGCGGCCAGCAAGGAAAAGTTTCTGGAATTGCAGCAGCAGGACTATGTGCGCTATGAGGACATTCCGTTGGAAACTGCGCATGGGCGAACGGTGCATGTGGAGTTTGTCAGCAATGTCTATTTGGTGGATAACACCAGGGTCATCCAATGCAATATTCGTGACATCACCCGGCGCTGGCTGGCCGAAGAAAAGAGCCAACGCCTGGGCCAGATGTACCGCACCATCAGCCGTTGCAACGAAACCTTGGTGCGCGCCTCGGATGAATTGGGACTGGCCCATGACATGTGCCGGATACTCACCGAGGAAGGAGATTTCCGTATGGCCTGGGTGGGCTATGCCGAGCAGGGCGCGGACAAGCGCATTCGGATGGTGGCCGCAACGGGGATTGAGCAGAGTATTCTCGAAAGCCTGAATCCGACCTGGGCTGAGCAAGAACACGATCAGGGGCCGGCCTGCACTGCCATTTACACCGGACAGATTGTCGTCTGTCACGACATTCGCAACGATGCGCAGTGCGTGTTCGAGCTTGAGCAGGCTTTACAGCGGGGATATTTAACGACCGTCGCCATTCCGCTCAAACACGGCCAGCATGTTATTGGCGTCTTGGTTGTTTATGGTGCTAAGGCTAACGAATTGAGCGAGGAGATCATCAACCTGTTGACCGAACTGGCTGATGATCTCGCCTTCGGTATCGGTAATCTTCGGTCAAAAGCCGAACGTTTGAGTGTTCTTGAAAAGTTGGAGCATATCGCCCACTATGATGCGCTAACCGCTCTGCCCAATCGCGTACTGCTGGCCGATCGCCTGCAACAGGCTATGGCTCAGGCCCATCGGCGCGGCGATCAGTTGGCAGTGGCTTATCTTGACCTGGACGGCTTTAAGGCTATCAATGACAATTACGGCCATGTCGCCGGCGATCAGTTGCTAATGACCATGGCGACCTTTATGAAACAAGCCCTGCGCGAAGGCGACACTCTCGCCCGTCTGGGCGGCGATGAATTCGTCGCCGTACTGATCGACTTGGACTCTATCGAGGCCTGCGTACCGATGCTTACCCGTCTAGTCGCAGCCGCCGCTCAGCCCATATATGTCGGTGACCTGATGCTCCAGGTTTCGGCCAGTCTCGGCGTTACCTTTTATCCGCAAGAGGGCGATGTGGATGCGGATCAACTGTTGCGCCAAGCCGACCAAGCCATGTATCAAGCCAAACAGGCCGGTAAGAACCGCTACCATGTTTTCGACGACGAGCAAGATCGCAACGTCCGCGACCATCACGAAAATCTGGAGCGCATCAGCCGCGCGCTGACCGAGCGGGAGTTCGTGCTGTATTACCAGCCCAAGGTCAATATGCGCACGGGGCGGTTTATCGGTGCGGAAGCCCTGATTCGTTGGCAACACCCGGAAAAAGGCCTATTGTCGCCGGCGTTGTTCCTGCCGGTGATCGAGGAGCATCAGCTGTCAATCGAACTTGGCGAGTGGGTGATCGACAGCGCTTTGACCCAGATAGAACTCTGGCATGCCGCCGGACTGGACATTCCGGTCAGCGTTAATGTCGGCGCCAGACAGTTGCAGCATCCGGATTTCGTTGAGCGCCTGCGCGTACTGTTGGCGGCGCATCCCGGCGTCAGGCCGGACGATCTGGAGGTAGAGGTGCTGGAAACCAGCGCGCTGGAAGATCTGGCTCAAGCATCCCAAGTTATCGAGGCCTGCCGAAAGATCGGGGTGAAATTTGCCTTGGATGACTTCGGCACCGGCTATTCCTCGCTGACCTACCTTAAACGCCTGCCGTTCACCTTGCTTAAGATCGACCAGAGTTTCGTGCGCGACATGCTTGATGACCCGGATGACTTGGCCATTCTTGAGGCTGTGCTTGGCTTGGCCGTCGCCTTTCGCCGCCAAGTCATAGCCGAAGGGGTGGAAACCGTGAAACACGGCGAGATGCTGTTGCAACTCGGCTGTGAACTGGGCCAAGGTTACGGCATTGCCCATCCGATGCCGGCGCACGAATTGTCCGGCTGGTCGGTCGCTTGGCGCACCCATCCATCCTGGAGCAACCTGTCTGCCTTCAGCCGTGATGATTTACCGCTGCTTTTTGCCGGCGTCGAGCACAACGCTTGGATGACAGCCATGGAAAACTACTTCAAGGACGAGCTCGAAATCTCGCCGCTGCTGGATTACCACCAGTGCCGCTTCGGTATGTGGCTGGATGCCGGAGGCCTGACCCGTCATGGTGCGCAAATAGCTTACCAGACCATCGAAGCATTGCACCGGCGAGTTCATGTGTTGGGGGCTGAGCTGTATGAACTCAAAATGCTGGGGCGGAATCAGGAGGCGCCGGCCGGGCTGAATGAGTTCCTTAGTTTAGGAGAGGCATTGCGCGAACAGTTGAAGGCGTTGGTGCAGGAAAACCGGCAGTGGGCGGAAAGGGTTTTGGGGTCGCTTGGGCAGGAATAATAATCGCCTTTCATCGTTAGCTTCAGCGTCACTGCCATTAAGTTAAGCGCAATGATGCGGTAGGAGCGGGCCATGCCCGCGAAATTTGAGTCGTGATGGCTGAGTTGTGGTGTCATCATCGCGGGCATGGCCCGCTCCTACAATGCTTAACTTAATGGTAGTGAAGCTCCGGCGTGGGAACGATGTCGTTTTACTTCGGACTCTATATCGCCAATGTGCAGTTACTCCGCGAAAAAGAGACAGTGCTGAGTGGGACGTTATTTTTAACTAAAACCATGATAACTGTCGATATCCGGCCGGACATCCCATCACGATGGGGCGTCATAAAAATCACACTTGAAGGTTGTAATAATATGAACAAACATAAGACGTTAATCGGATTTTTGATAATCGGCCTGGGGCTTTTCGGAGCGGCCTCTGCGTTCGGGGCGAAGCCTTCCGAAACGGGGCCGCCGACAGGCAGCAAAAAGTTTCGTCCGCACGCGATTGTGATCCCGCCGGTCCAACCGGCAGATCCCGCTATACCGTGTCAGGAAGTCCGGCGCTGGCCCAAGGAGATGACTTTCACCGGCTGCGATACGCAAGCCAACAAGGCGGAGCTCCCCCCTGAAAATGCGAAGACTTTCCTCAGAACTTATGCGCAAGCCCTGACGCTCCGTCCGGATCTGGCGGACTTAAAGGTGATCAACGTCAAGAGAGGCTTAACCCGAACCATAAGCCGTTTCCAGCAGACCTTCGGCAATCTTCCTGTGCTGAACGCGTTTATTTCTATTCATCAACGGCCGAGCGGGCGGGTGACGACCATACACACCAGTTACATCAGTGAGCCGGTCATGGTAGGAGCCGCGACTCCTGTAATCTCCATGAACGCAGCCAAAAATATTGCGTTTGAGGGGATTCGCCGGCTTACGAAAGTTTCGTCGCCTAAATTATTGGCGAAGACCGGCGCGAAACTCAGTTGGCTTCCGCTTGACGACCGAAGCGTTACCCTGGTTTGGGCCGTAAAGACTCAGACGCACAAGCCTCGGGGAGATTTTTACACCCTCGTGGACGCCAACACCGGCGCGCGGCTTGTGCAGGAAAACCTGATCGCATTTGCCGTGGGTACCGGTATGGCTCATGTCCCCAATCCGATCCAGACCTCCGGTATACTCAATTTCAAGGATAACAATGATGCGGCAAGTTTACTGCTGAATGGGCAGAGAATTGCCGTTGATCTGCTCGGTCTCGCCAAGGGCTCGACCTTACTCAAAGGCGAGTTTGTCGATCCGGCGACCGATGATTCCCCGACTTGCCCGCGGCTCGACGGGCAGTGTCCTGACGCCGATAATGCGAGCCGAGACTATGTCTATACGCGCGACCAACCGGAATTCGAGCAAGTGGTGGTCTACAATGCGATCGATTCGGTACAACGCTACCTCCGCGATATTTTGCATTTCCAGGATGCGCTGGGTAATGCAACGATCCGAAATTTTCCGACCCATGCGATCGCTCACTGGTATACAAATGACGAGTCATTTTACAGTCCATTAGCAGACAGCGGACGCGGGATGTTGTACTTTGGCGACGGTGGGGTTGATGATGCCGAGGACGCCGATATTATCGTCCACGAATTCGGTCACGCTATCCAGCATAACCAGAACCCCGGCTGCTTTCCCGGCGCTAGCTACGCAGCCCAAGTGAACGATGCCCGCGCAATGGGCGAAGGTTTTGGCGATTATTTGGCGGCGTCGTTCTATGCCGAGAAAGGGGATTCGGCACATCAGGCGCTGAATGCGGCTTGCGTCGGCGAATGGGATTCCAGCGCTTACAGCAGCGCCAATCCGACATGCCTGCGCCGCGTCGACGGCAGTAAACGATATCCTGACGATCTTGTCGGCGAGGTGCATGACGACGGTGAAATCTGGTCGGCGGCGCTGTGGGCCATACGTGCCGGGCTGAGCGCTCCGGTCGCTGACCAGCTTGTTCTTGAACATCACTTTAACCTTGATTGCTCAAACGGACTAACAATGCCGCAAGCGGCGCTGGAGATGATCGATACCGATAAACTGCTGTTTGCGGGGGTGCATGAGAATATCTTGCTGGCGAGTTTTTGTGATCGCGGCATTCTGGTAGGCGATGCCTGTGCATCGTCAGGTAATTTGCCCACAGTGGTGAGCGTGAACACGGATAGTACACTGGCACTGGACGCGCCGAACCGGAACGAAGGCGCTAATCCGACGCTCCACCTGAGGCCGAACAATGACAGCGGAGGCAATTTGATGCGCACTGTGGTCGCGTTCGATCTCTCGAACATTAACAGTGCCGACGTCGCGGCAGCCAGACTGGTGATGACGGTGCAACAAAATCTCGGCGGGTGGGGGAATTATGGCCGGAATGTTATTGCCCGGCCGCTGAAGGCTGCAAGCTTCCCGGAAGGCAACGGGCAATGGCTTGATGTATCGGCAAGCCTGAAAACAGCCGGAAGCGGAAAGGGCGTTACCTGGAACTGTAATGCCGACGATGACATCAGTAATGCCGTTAAAGATTGCAGCGGCGCTGCGGGTGGCGATGTAAATCCCTTTACTGCGGCCCCGTTCGTGCATACCAACGGCCTCCGTAGCGGAGACGAGGTTACATGGGATGTTTCCGATGATGTAAAGGACGGTACGAGGGCATGGTTGCTGAATGTAACGCAGGAGATTCAGAACATTAGCGGAGAGGTTGCTTATTTCGCCAAGGAAGGAAACTCTGCCTTGGCGCCTCGCCTTGAAATCACGTTCAAGGTACGGTAAGCGCAAAACGATAGTCGACTCGGACAGCCTCCCGGCTTTGAACGATTTACCCTAAAAAATCAGTTGAGCATCCCGAATTCCGTTCGTCCTGAGCCTGTCGAAGCACGAACGGGTTTCCACACGCCCCAACGGATTTTTTTCAGGTTTACACATACAACCCGGGCCCGTGCACCGTAGTCAGTAAAACCTACCCTTAGGTATTTAGCGATATACCGGCGTCTTGTCTTTTAGCTTAGTGTATATCCATGAAAAATAACTACTTGCGGCGGGGTTTCGTTAATGACACCAAGAGAATTAGCAGTACAGGCATGGGGTCTCTATCAAAAATTAATCGATTTTGAACGCAGTCGAGATCAAGATCGTCGTAATCGTGATCGCCGCAATCCTACTCGCCAAGCAGTTGAGCTTGTCACTGGATATTCGGGACGGCGTAATATTAGACGGAAAACGAAGTTGCATCTTTTATCGAAACGCGCTTATAAAAGATATAAACGGCGATTGGAAGCTTGTTTACACGATAGTAATAGTTGAGCTTAAGCGGCGGACTCTAAAGGATGCGGCATAGCGGCTTATCAGCGACTATGGCGATCCTGATTTCAGTATGAGTAGTTTACATCGAGCGGTTTGCTAAAAAGAACGCCCTACAAAATTAATGTAAGGGCGTTATGAATGGCCCAGGGGAGTAGCGTATGAATTCAAAATGTAGGGCGCGTTTTAAGTTCGCAATGAATTGTCTGTTATTTGCGGGCTAAGATAAATCCGTGCAAATGCGTATAAACGCTTATTTTTATCAGTGCAGGGCAGCTATGTTCAAACGGGGGGAATTTCAAAATTCCTATTTTCGGCGCAGGTTTTACCGTGTAGGAAGGAAGCTTAGGAACGTGCATGAAATAACTTGAGCAAGTTTTATTTTTAAACCATGAAGAACATGAAGGATTTAAGTCTTCATGTCCTTCATGCTCTTCGTGGTAATTGCTTAAATTAATTGATGCATGTTCCTTAGAGGGGCTGGATGCGTTAATTTGCGGTTATGCCGATGAGGTTTTTGAGGCGATTAATCATGAGGGCGGCCGGAAGCCGCCCTTCTTTGCTGTTTATTTTACAAAACAGCTTTTTTCAGCATATTGTTCGGCATCTTTAAGCCGTTTCCTTAAATCTTTGGATTGAGCGGGATCGCGCATGGCCGCCGCGGCATCGCCGGTTTGACCTTTAGTTAAATAAGTAAAGGTTCTCGCGGCCTCGTACTCGGCGAAGCTCAGTTTTTCAGCAATTTTATCGATTTTACAACCGCAGGCGTATTGGCTGATATAGGTCAGGCCGCCATGTTGCGCAACGCAGTTTAAAACATAGTCAACGCGGTCGCGGGTAGGGTAGTCGTTAACAAACGGCGCGGGTTCGGCTTGTTCTGCCGGTTTTTCCGGTGCCGTGGCGCAGCCTGAAATAATGCCGACTAAAGCAAAGCAGAAAAGAAAGGATGTCGATTTAATTTTCATTGGTGATTTTTTATTCCCATAAGTCAGAAAGTGAAAAAGTATGCTGTTCAAACGGAGCAGCGGCTATTGTTTGGTCGTCGGCATAAGAAGCGTTTAATAACCAACGCCGGTCAAGCAATTCATAAGCTTCCAGTGTTTGCAAAATAGGGTCGATTAACCAAAGATAAGCAACTCCTAACTGTGCGTAGACAGGCATTTTAACCGTTCGATCCAGGCGGGCCGTTGATGGAGACAAAATTTCGCAAACCCAGTCCGGGACTACATCAAACCAAGCTGTTGTGGGCAGAGTCGGCATTCTTTGCCGACGCCAACCGGCTAGGTCGGGTACCAGAATATTATGATCTAAATGGCATTCCGGTTCAGCGATAATCCACCAGCCTCCGGGGCCGTTTCGTCCTTTTTGAAAGGGAGAAACTAATTCGGCGGTAATGGATGAAGCGGCTACGGCATGTTTGGGTGCAGGGCGGGGATGAGTTTCCAGATGGCCGTTAATGATTTCGCCGACGATATGTTCCGGCAAATCGATAATGTCCTGATAAGTGGCTGGTTTAACGGCTGGATTTAACATAAATCTTCCTGGGTTCTTTATTGCGGTAATGCTATCGCTTTATTGCCATGCCTGGCGAACTTATTTTATGAACATTAATAAAAATTGTCTTCTATGAGCGGTTACTTAACTTCAGTATTTATCAAGTTTTTTAACAAAAGGAAAAAATGTTAAAAGACTTTTGATCGACGACTTAGGCCCGTGTAGGAGCGGACTTATTCGCCTCTAACAAGATCAGCCTATTTATGGGCTAACGCCTCATTTAACGCCGCCGCAAGGTCATCATATTGAAACTTGAAGCCCTGCGCCAACAGCCGTTCCGGTATTACGCGCTGACTGCCCAATACCAGCTGCGACATTTCGCCGAGCAGTATTTTTAACAGCCGGGCCGGAACCGGCAGCAGGGCAGGGCGTTTCAGGCATTGCGCCAATATCCGGGTGAATTCGGCATTGGTGACAGGGTTCGGAGCGGTTGCGTTATAAGCGCCCTGCATCGTTGAATCGGCGATCATGGTCTGTGCAATATTGATCCAATCCTGACGATGAATCCAGGACATCCATTGCCGCCCGTCGCCCAAGCGTCCGCCCAATCCAAAACGAAACGGCGGCAACATCCGTTGCAGAAATCCTCCGCCATCGGCAATGACCAAACCGGTCCTGATCAGGCAGACCCTGACGCCGAATTGTTCGGCTTGTTTTGCAGCTGCTTCCCAATCGGCGCAAAGCTGCGCTGAGAAATCTTCATAAGGCGTTGATTGTTCGGTTAACACCGTGTCGCTCTGATTGCCGTAATAGCCGATAGCGGAACCGCTGATTAATAACTCGGGTTTAACGGCCATCCGGGCGATGCAGGCTACCAGGTGTTCAGTCAGGCCGATACGGCTGGCCCTGATCAGTTGTTTGCGGTCTTCGCTCCAGCGGGCGTCAACAATCGGCGCACCGGCAAGGTTGATGATGGCTTGATAACGGTCTTCTGTTTTAAGTTGGCTGAGACTGCCCAGCGCATTAACGTCGGAGCCGCATATTTGGGCTACTTTGTCGGGGCTGCGGCTTAACACCGTCACGGCATGACCTTGGGCGATCAGGCTTTTAGTCAATGCGCTGCCAATAAAACCGGTACCGCCGGTAATAAGTATGTTCATAATCGTGTCCTCATAAAACTATTGATTTGGAAAACTTATCAATGCTTAAACAGCATTGGCCCGATAGTGACAGTAAAGCGGGCGATAAACTAATAAAAATTGCGTGGCTCTGCAAATTAATAGTTCCGGCTAAGCCGTTAATTCACACTAAGCCAAAGTGTCCGAGGAATAGCAAAAGGCCGTCATTCCGGCAGGGATGCGCCGGAATGACGGCCTTGAGAATACCGTGCCGTTCACCGTACCCGATTTTATTTTCGCCGGTTCCAGATAGAAAATGCGGGTTCCTTCCGGTTCTTTGGTGACTTCAAATTCGACGGTTAAATTACGCAAGCTAAAAATCGAAACTTTCAACTTCCGCGATTAAAAACAGCGGAGCGCCGCCGGTCGAAATAGCAACGGCATCATGTTGAGCGGTTTCCTGTCCGCCGGGGGAATTTAAACAAGCTTCCAAATCCTGCATAGACGGAAAATAAACTTCGGCAATGCGATGGAAAGGTGCTTGTTCCCGGCCTGGGCTGCTCTTAATCAACGACGCGACGAAGCGGGTTTTTCCTGCCAGTTTTTCTACCGCCATCGGTACATGTTCTTGCGCATAGCGTTGTTCAAAGACTTCGGCATCGGCAGGTGTTGGATACATCACGATTAATTTTGCCACAATCAGGAAATCAATCTTTATGCGGCTTACCGCAGTAACAGCGAAGAATGGATTTTGCATATGGCGAAGGCCGGGATCGGTGTTGCGTTAATGCCGGAATATACCCTGCCCAAACAGGCAACCGACATCGGTTATCGCTATCTATACGAGCCTGAAATCAGCCGTCAGGTTTACGCGATTCATACGCATCAGGTATCGGTCAAGTTCGAGTTGCAGGCCTTGATAGCCAATTTGATCAGTACATAATGATCAGTTTGCTGTTATGCCCGACATTCATATGATGGCGGCGGTTTTTAAATTTGTCCGGCGTAACGCGCGCCGTTTTTTTCAAGCTGAATTATCTACATTAACCCAAGCGGAATAATTCCTTAACCAATAGCTCGACAGCCCAAGTTACCAATAAGCCCAAAGCGGACATCGCCAATGATGCAGTCATTATATTGAAATTGTTTAATGTGGATTTGTTCATGGCGGTTAACCCTTGATAAATGATGCGAAGGGTTATTCTGATTAAGCCATGTTAACGTTTGATGACATGGCGATAAAATTTTGGTAACGATGTTCCCGTTTGCTTAATGCCCGCAGTTGATTGACGAAGCTTGAGCTGAAAGCCGCGGACGTGCAGCACGTTCTGACGCGCGACAATATGTCACATTCCTTTGTTTAACGTTTATCGCTAATATAGCTGCAACTCTTGAGATGCAAATTCCTTCCTCGGAATTCAGAGTTTTATATCCTTCTCTAAATGCGGCTTAATCAGCCGCATTTTTTTTGCCTATAGGGGCGGGTTTTGTTGATCTAATCCAGTGGGCTTCTGATGCGCGACAATATGCCACATTCCCTTGTTTAACGTTTATCGCTAATATAGCTGCAACTCTTGAGATGCAAATTTCCTCCTCGGAATTCAGAGTTTTTTATCCTTCTCTAAATGCGGCCTAAATCGGCCGCATTTTTTTTGCCTATAAGGGCAGTATTTGCTCTCCTCGGAATTGCTTCTGCATTACTCTATCCCTTATATCCATGCAAGTCGTACAGCATTTGCATTGACCATATTCATGTGGTCGGTAAGGAGCGGAAGCTTTGCCTGCCGTATTGAGTCACCAGTCCGATGACATTACTGATGCGCGACAATATGCCACATTCCTTTGTTTAACGTTTATCGCTAATATAGCTGCAACTCTTGAGATGCAAATTTCCTCCTCGGAATTCAGAGTTTTATATCCTTCTCTAAATGCGGCCTAATCAGCCGCATTTTTTTTGTCTACAGGGGCAGTATTTGCTCCTGTATCCATGCAAGTCGTGCAATATCTGCATTCATCACCACATCCTATGGATTGTGTCGGTAAGGGGCGTGAGCTGGGAACGGAAGCTTTGCCAGTCGGTTAACAACCCCGTCTCGTGTTTGAGATATGCAGGATATCTCCGCTATTCAGGCCAATATTTTTGCCTGAAGTAAAGAGCGACCTTAACCAAACCGATCAATACCGGAACCTCAACCAAAGGGCCGATGACTGCGGCAAAAGCCTCCCCGGATTGCAACCCGAAAACCGCTACGGCTACCGCGATAGCCAATTCGAAGTTATTGCCGGCGGCGGTAAATGACAGCGTGGCGCTAACCTGATAGCCTGCTCCGGCTTTGGCCGACATATAAAACGTGAGCAGAAACATGATCAAAAAATAGATAACCAGCGGTACGGCTATACGCGCCACATCCAGCGGCAACTGCACAATATATTCGCCTTTGAGGGAAAACATGACCAAAATTGTGAACAGCAGCGCAATCAGGGTTATGGGGCTGATCTTGGGCATGAAAGTTTGCTCATACCACTGTAAGCCCTTGCGTCGCACCAGGAAAAAACGTGTGAACATGCCGCCGAAAAAGGGGATGCCCAGGTAAATCAACACGCTTTTGGCAACTTGAAGCATAGTAACCTGAACCTCAAGGCCTGAAGCCAGTCCTAGCCAATCCGGCAGGACGGTGACGAAAATATAGGCATAAACGGAAAAAAACAGCATCTGAAAGATGGAGTTGAATGCCACCAAACCGGCGCAGTATTCGCTATCGCCGTCAGCCAATTCGTTCCAGACCAGCACCATGGCGATGCAGCGAGCCAGGCCGATAATGATCAGGCCCACCATGTATTCCGGGTAATCCCGAAGAAAGATGATGGCCAGCGCGAACATCAGCACCGGACCGATGATCCAATTCTGGACCAGGGACAGCAACAGGACCTTGGTGTTGTTAAAAACCTTGGGCAATTCCTCATAGCGCACCTTGGCCAGCGGCGGGTACATCATCAGGATCAGACCGATAGCAATAGGCATGGAAGTGGTTCCCACCTGAAAGCGGGTCAGCCATTGGGTGACGCTGGGGATGAAATAGCCTAGCGCAATCCCGCCCGCCATGCTGATAAATATCCATAGCGTCAGGAACCGCTCTACGAATCCCAAACGCTTTGGCGTGTGCTTGAGTTGTACATTCATGGTTGTCATTTTTGCTGCCTTATAGGGTTTCTGCGCCGATCTTATTCAGTGCCTCGGTCAATTCCGCTCCGGACATCGTCTCAACCGGTAACGCCAACAGTTGGTGTACTCGTTTTTCCAAGGCCGTGTAAGTCGCTTCGAAAGCCGCTTCAATAACTTCAGCACTGCCGGCGACATGAGCCGGGTCCGGTAAGCCCCAATGCGCCCGAATCGTATTATTAAGATAAACCGGGCAGGCTTCTCCGGCCGCGCTGTCGCAAACGGTAATGGCAATATCGATGCCTTTGTCGTCGAATTCATCCCAGGATTGACTGGAAAATCCCTCGGTTGAAAGGCCGTGACGGGCTAAAGTCGCCAGCGCGTTGGCGTTTACCCTGCCGGTCGGATGGCTGCCGGCTGAAAAAGCCTGAAACCGGCCGCAGCCCAAATGATTAATAAGCGCTTCGCCCAAAACACTTCTACAAGAATTCCCGGTACACAAAATCAAAACTTTTAACATGGCTGACTCCTTACATCTATATATTCGAATAAACGAATATTATAAGGCAAAAAAAATCAGCCGCAATACTTGTCCATCTCAGGGCGGTCGCCCATTGCCTGTAAACGGCTGGTGTCTTTTTGCTGTTTGGCATGAGTAACAAACTGTTGGGCGGTGATATCTAAAATCTCAAATACCCAAGCCGGCAATTCCGGGTTAATTTGGTAATACACCCATTGTCCTTCGCGGCTGTCCAGCAACAGCTTGCTTTGGCGCAATTGTGCGAGGTGGCGTGATATTTTGGGCTGTAATAAATCCAGCGCATGCGTTAACTCGCAAACGCAGAGCTTGCCTTCTTTATGCAGCAAAACCACGCAACGCAAGCGGGTCTCATCGGACAGGCATTTAAAGAGTGTGGTGGGCGTGATCATGTTTATAAGTGTTAATGGGTTGGGACTAACCTAACTTGAATCCGACAAAAAAACCGCCAACGCCGCTGACCCCTTGACTGGTAATGCCGGTCAGGCGATCAACCAGAAACCCGCCGGAGCTTTTTGCCGCTTCGGTGGCGGCAGTGGCTACATGTTGCAGCTTTTCATCGGTTATATCGATGATGTCGTAGTATTCCGCAATAAACAGTAGGGTGATTGCCGCACCTCCCAGAAATAGCGCCGTGCGCAGCATTTTTTTGGCGAAATAACCGACCGCCAGTCCGATAACAAACGGTGCGCCAACATTGCCCATTAAAAAGGTCGAGGAAAAGATGTCGGCAGAAGGAGCTGCATCGACTGGAAGGGTGGTCATGGTTCTGAGTTTCCGCTGTGATGATTATTGAGATAATTTAGTTTTTCTGACGGCAGCCTTTTGCTCTAAAAATAACCGCCGATTTTATTGTGCATGTTGCTCATTTTATCACTAAACTCAAAGCTGTCAGAAAACAAAGCTATACCGGCAATGCCTGTAGAAGCACTTGGCGTGTTTATTAGAGGGCAGACTTACAAAAACCAGCTTTTATAAAACCATATCGGTTAAAGCCTATATAATCGTATAATTTTGATTTTCCACTCTGAAAATCCGGCCAAATCTTTAGGTGGGACGAGAACATTATGTATTCAGTTGAAGTTTTTCCCTGGAATAAAAATTTCGAGACCGGAGTGCCGCAGATTGATGTACAGCACCAACGTTTGGTTGAGTTGTTAAATGTGCTGGCCGGGCACTTGGCCTATCAATCCGACGTGCCTACTTTGAATAATGTTTTCAATGACTTGGCGGAATACGCTATTTACCACTTTCAGGAGGAAGAAGCGATCTGGCATGCATTTTTCCCCGAAGATGCCTGGGAAACAAAGCATAAAAATGATCATCGGAGATTCCTGACTACAGTCAACAGAATAATGGGGGAAAAAACTCTCAGGCCTTTGGACCAGGTCATTGAAGAAATTCTCACATTTCTGACCCAATGGCTGGCCTTCCATATTCTGGATACCGATATGCGCATGGCCAAGGTCGTATTGGCGGTGCAGTCGGGCATACCGTTAATTCAGGCTAAAGAGCAAGCCGACCAGGAAATGAGCGGCGCGATGAAGGTACTGATCGAAACCATGCTATCCATGTTCGATGCCCTGTCTTCACGCACCATGCAGCTGGCAAAAGAGGTCATTGAACGGCAGAAGGCTGAGCAGGCAAGCCAGGACGCCTTGGACCGGCTTCAGAAAATCGCCAGCCAGGTGCCGGGACTGGTGTTCCAGTTTCAGCTATTTCCTGATGGCAGTTCGCGTATTCCTTACGCCAACGAGGCTATTCAAACTATCTACCGGGTTCGCCCGGAAGACGTCAATGAAGACGCAAGCAAGGTACTTGCCGCGTTACACCCGGATGATCTGGAACGGTTCAAAACCTCCTTTAAAATATCGGCGCAAAATTTAACGCCATGGCGTCAGGAATATCGTTTAAAGTTTGACGATGCCCCGGTATGTTGGTTGTTCGGTAATGCGCTGCCGCAGCAGCAGGCCGATGGTTCGGTGCTTTGGCACGGCTTCATCACCGATATCACCAAGCAAAAGCAGGATGAGGTAGACCTTCGTATCGCCGCCACCGCCTTTGAATTGCAAGATGCCATGCTGGTCACCGATGCGAATAATGTCATTCTCAAAGTCAATCAGGCATTTACTCGAATCACCGGCTACTGCGCCAAGGAAGTCGTTGGTAAAAAACCCAATTTGCTCAGTTCCGGGCTGCACGACAAGGCTTTTTATGCCGCAATGTGGGAAAGTATTAATCACACCGCCGCATGGCAGGGTGAAATATGGAATCGGCGCAAAAGCGGCGAGATATTCCCTGAATGGCTTATTATTACGGCGGTGAAGGAGTCCGATGACAAAAATGAGCAGGTCAATCATTATGTGGCATCCTTCTCCGATATTACTTCCCGCAAAGCCGCCGAGGAGGAGATCAAACAGCTGGCCTTTTATGACCCGCTGACCAAGTTGCCCAATCGCCGCTTACTGTTGGAGCGGTTAAAACACAGTATCGAAGTAGAACGGCGCGACGGGAATCGATTGGCATTACTGATGCTTGACCTGGATCGTTTTAAAGCCGTCAATGACAGCTTGGGGCATTCGGCAGGCGACGAGTTACTGCAACAGGTCGCATCCTGCATTCTGGCAAGGTTGCGGGACGTAGATATGGTGGCGCGTCTGGGCGGTGATGAATTTGTGGTCTTGCTGGAAGATATTGCCCATCCTGAAGATGCCGCACGGGTAGCTGAAGAAATTATCCTTGTTTTAAGCAAACCTTTTCAACTTACCCAAAGCCATGATGTGCAGATCGGCGCCAGCATCGGTATCAGCCTGTATCCGGAGCACGGCGCCGGCTATGAAATACTGATGGACCACGCCGATGCCGCTTTGTATCAAGCCAAGGATCAAGGGCGCGGCTGCTATGCTTACTTTTCCGAAGACCAAACGATAGCGGCCCGTGAACGCATTGCGTTGGAAACGCGATTGCGGCGGGCGATTGAGCAAGAAGAGCTGCGTGTTTTCTACCAGCCGCAGGTGGATATTGTCAGCGGGCGCATAGTCGGCGCCGAAGCATTGGTGCGTTGGCAAGACCCTCTGGAAGGATTGATACCTCCGTTACGCTTTATCCCCATCGCCGAAGAAACGGGGCTGATTTTGGAAATTGGCGAATGGGTGCTGCGGGAAACCTGCCGGCAAGGCCGTCGCTGGCTGGATGCGGGTTTACCGGCGCTAACCTTGGCAGTCAACGTATCTCCCCAGCAGTTCCGTCGCGGTGACATCAGCACCTTGGTTGCCACGGTGTTAAGGGAAACAGGATTGCCGGCCGATTGTCTGGAATTGGAAATGACCGAAAGCGGACTGATGGAAAACCAGGATCATGTTATGGAACTGTTGAACAAGCTGCGTTCTCAAGGCGTTCGTCTGGCCATTGACGACTTCGGCACCGGCTTTTCGTCGTTGGCTTATCTGAAGCACTTTCCGCTGGATGTGCTGAAAATCGACAAAAGTTTTATCGATGATATTCCCCATTTGCAGGATGACATGGAAATTGCCGCGACTATTATCGCGATGGGGCATATTCTGGGTTTTAAAGTGCTGGCCGAAGGCGTGGAAACGATGGCGCAGCTGGAGTTCTTGCGGGAAAAAAAATGCGATACCTACCAAGGTTACATCAAAAGCCCGCCGGTGCCGGCGGAAGCGTTTGTCGCACTGTTACGGGCTCAGGCGCTTAACTGATTTTCATGGAAGAACACGAAGTTTTATAAGCTTCGTGTCTTCACGGTGAATTTTTTTAGTGTGCATAACAACCGTTATTTTGGTGGAGCCTGCGCATGATTGCTTATTTCATGCGCACTTTCTATAAAGAGGCTGTGCTACAACCGATCGGCCTTATGGGTTAAAGGGTTGGACATCGCCCGGTTTGCGCAGCATTTTATTCACTTCATCAAGATGTAGTTCTTCCCGGACAATGATCTCTCTCGCGTATTCCTTCAGGAAAACTGAAACGGCTTCAGATGCTTTCAGCAATTCAAATTAGGCGGCTATCGCTGTTTTCTCATGCTTCATGCTTTCTCTTAGGATATCGCCGCTATCATGTTTGGCAGTTTGCAATAAAGG
>JAUGSS010000109.1:0-11596 GCA_044426515.1 Methylococcaceae bacterium
GATTTGGGTTGGGAGGTTACCGGCAGAGTCGCCTCATTAATGGGCGCCATTAAAATCGAAAATAACGGCACCCAGAATCATTCGATAGATATGGATAATTTCAAAGAACGCTACCGCGAGAATTTCGGGTCTTCGTTTTAAGCGTTTATTACTTACAGCAATTTCAAATTCAGTTAGTTACTAAAGGCGTTGCTGGAGTGCAAGATTTGCTTGCCAGCGCAGGCGAAGCCTGCACTCCAGCGACCATGATATCGACATAGCCTTGTAATCGTGTAACTCATTTAAATTGAAACCGCTGTAAATACGAATTAAGCGCTAAATCTGACAATAAAAAATCAGATACTTAGCTTCAAGCAATGGTCCAAATTGAAAATGTTTTGAATGTAAGCCTTAAAATTACATATCCGGACATTTTTAGCGCTTAATTCACTAAAGCAGGTGTATTTTAAGGCCCGGAGAAGGCGCGCATGGCGCATCTAAAAATGCCGCGGCGCGAGCCATTCTTAGTTTTCCACTGAAATCGATACGTGATATCCATTCTGCTCCAGCAAAGCAATACGGCACGCTTCACTGAGGTCTGTCGCCACCATCTCGGCACACATCTGCTGTACCGTAATCTCCGGCATCCAACCCAATTTCTCCTTAGCCTTGCTCGGGTCGCCCAACAAAGTCTCTACTTCAGTAGGACGGAAGTAACGTGGGTCGACTCTCACCACCACATCGCCCACCTTCAGCGCCGGCGCTTTGTTACCCTCAATCGCCGCGACCACACCCCGCTCATCCACACCCTGGCCCTCAAAACGCAGCGAGACCCCCAGCTCCGCTGCCGACCATTCGATAAACTGACGTACCGAATACTGTACGCCGGTGGCAATCACAAAGTCTTCCGGCTGTTCATGCTGCAACATCATCCACTGCATGCGGACATAATCTTTAGCATGGCCCCAGTCACGCAACGCATCCATATTGCCCATATACAAACACTGCTCCAACCCTTGGGCAAGATTGGCCAGCCCACGGGTAATTTTGCGCGTTACAAAAGTTTCCCCACGGCGCGGCGACTCATGGTTAAATAAAATACCGTTGCAAGCATACATACCATAGGCTTCACGGTAATTCACCGTGATCCAGTAAGCATAGAGCTTGGCTACAGCATACGGGCTGCGGGGATAGAATGGCGTGGTTTCCTTTTGCGGAGTTTCCTGCACCAGGCCGAAGAGTTCAGAGGTGGAAGCCTGATAAAAACGCGTTTTTTTCTCCAACCCCAACAGCCGGATTGCTTCGAGCAAACGCAGAGTACCCATGGCATCAACATCGGCTGTGTATTCCGGCGATTCAAAACTCACGGCGACATGGCTTTGTGCACCCAGGTTATACACCTCATCCGGCTGCACCTGCTGGATGATCCGGGTAAGATTGGATGAATCGGTTAAGTCACCGTAATGCAGAATAAAATGTTGGTTATCGACATGGGGATCTTCATAGATATGATCCACCCGCTGAGTGTTAAATGAAGAAGCACGGCGCTTAATGCCGTGAACTTCATAACCTTTTTCCAGCAGAAACTCGGCCAGATAAGAACCATCCTGGCCAGTAATTCCTGTGATAAGCGCTTTTTTCATGAGTTACTCCTGATTGTAAAAAATATTTCTTCGTCGCCTACAAATGGCGATAATCGTTTCTAATGCAGCCTACATAACCTAGCTGCGGTTTCAGGTTGTCCACGCCACGGTGACAACTGTTTCCTGCCACTAAAGCCGGCTTGTGCCCCAAGTCAACACTTCAACCAACATATTAGAGGTTACGTATTGACAAATTACAATACAAAAAGTCAATGACTTATATTCTTTAAGGTGTAGCGCTGATTGTATAAATAAACTTAGGCACAGCCTTGAGCACTCAAACGCCAAATGACAGGTTTGTCCCCGCCCCCATTACCGCCGAATGTAAGACAAAACTTATCCGGATAATCATTCAGTGTCGGCCAGGCTGGCTGGCAAAGGTGACGTTATAGTCGCTCATAAATATTTCCCGGCAGTCATATCGGTAATGCGCTGTAGACTGTATGTGACCAGCCTTTGAGCCCGTTCCATAGTGTCGGCTTCCGCATAGCAGCGCAGTTCCGGCGCGTTGCCGGACGGACGCAGATGCACGATTTCACCGTTATCGAAAGTCAGACGCAGGCCGTCAGTTAAATCCCGCCGGGCAAGCCCGCCTAACTCATTGCCCCAAAGGCTTCGATAGGCGGTGTCGTCGCTTTGCAAACTGTCCAGCAACGCCCGGCTGTCGGCAACCGGAAAATCCTGCAAGCGATCACTGGCGGTATAACGTTGCGGCAAACCGGCGAGCAGGGCCGATACGCTGCTAGCCTGTTGCCGGGCCGCCGCCAGCACCGCCAAGGCTGGCAATACCGCATCGCGGGTCGGTAGCGCGACCAGAACTTGCCCGCCGACCAGCAAATCATTGCCCACCAGAAAGCCGCCGTTGGCTTCAAAACCGACCACGCCGGGGCTGCCGGTAGCAAGCATCCGCTCCATGCCGGCAATCACATACGGCGAACCGATGCGGGTACGGACTACCTGCCGGAATAGTCCGGACGCTTCGATTGCGGTATTGCTGCTCACCGGCGTGACCACGGTGTCGGCTCCCAGAAAGCGCGCGCACAGTAAGCCGACAATGTCTCCGCGTAACCAGTTGCCGGTCTCATCGGCGATCAGCGGCCGATCGCCGTCGCCGTCGGTGGAGATAATGGCGTCCAGATGATGCTCTGCCGCCCAGGCTAGTCCGCGCCAGCGGTCTTCTTCGCTGACCGCTTCGGTATCGATAGGCACAAAAGTATCGGTGCGAGCCAAACCGACGACATCCGCGCCCAGAGCACACAGCACATCGCGCAGGCAATCGCGGGCGGCGCTGGAATGTTCGTAAATCCCGATCCGCCAACCGCTCAGCAAATCGGCGGCAAACAGGCTGGTATAGCGCTGCCGGTATTGTTGCAAGGCGGCAGGGTTGATGCTCGGCAATACCGTATCGGCGCTAGTCGCTTGTAGCTCGACCTCGGCTTGGGCGATAGCCGCTTCGTCGGCTTTGCTGATTTCGCCTTCGGCCCGATAAAACTTGATGCCGTTGCGGTCGAACGGGATGTGGCTGCCGGTAACCATAATAGCCGGGATGCCTTGCGCCAGAGCATACAAAGCCAGCGCCGGGGTGGGCAGCACTCCGCAGAAATCCACCTCGCAACCGGCCTGACGAATACCGGCCGCACAAGCCCGGACGATGGCTGGGCTGGACGGGCGTAAGTCCATGCCCAAAGCGATTTTCCGGCTTGGTTTGTTAAGGCCGAGACCGTACAGAAACGCCAGAGTATAGGCAATGCAGACTTGGTCGGTCATTTGGCTAACCAGCCCGCGCGCACCGCTGGTGCCGAATGCGACGCCAGTCTCTGTCATCATTTGTTGGATATTGATTTTTGTCATAGCGGTTTGGTTTGCAAAGTTGTATATGTGAGTAAAAAAGCTTATCCGCCGTAGCTGACTACGACGGCTGGATCAAGGATTTTTAGGTGTTCCCTAAATGTCCACTATTCTGTTTTGATCGAACCGGGGGGCGACTTTTATACCGGCATAACCTCTGGGATTGCACAATATTCTGGCGCCCGCTATACGATAATCCATCTGGCTGTGGACATGACCGTGGATCCAGGCGGCAATCTCGTATTCATGCAGCAATGGTTTCATATCATTACAATAAGCCAGTTTCTTAAGCGCATGAGCCGAATCATTCCAACTCCACAAGGAAGGCGCATGATGAGTTATCACTACGGTTTTTCCTGAAAACGGCTGAGCTAATTCTTGTTCCAGCCATGTCTTTGAGCTTTGATGTAAAAAGCTAAACCGGGCCGCATTAAAAGGCTTTTCGGCAAATTGAATGCGCTTGAAATCATTTAACGTTTTACCTAAGGCCTCGGCTTTTTTATCGCCTTCAATAAACAGGTCGGCCCAAAGGGTGCAACCTAAAAAACGTACGCCTTGAAATATAAAACTGTCGTTTTCAAGAAAGCGGACAGTGCCGCCTTCACATTGCTTACGGATCAGCCGCAGCGTTTGTTGATATTCACCGCTATAAAACTCGTGATTACCGGCAACGTAAATAACCGGTTTGTTCAACGCCATCAGCCAGTCTGCGCCTTGAGTACCGACACCGATATCGCCGGCTGCAATAATAATATCGGCATCATTATCCGGAGCTTTCAGCAACCCGAACTCCAAATGTATATCGGAGAAATAATTTATCCTCACACTAACTCTACTCAATAACCTGTATCAGCGTATAATTTAACAACATTCTTCCAGATAACTGTAACCTTTTCCCAAAAGATTTTGTGTATGTCTATTAGCCTTAGAAAAATCACCCACCAAGTTTTAATCGGCGACGTTAAAGTCGGCGGCGGCGCTCCTATCGTCGTTCAATCAATGACCAATACCGATACCGCCAATGTTACGGCAACCGTTAATCAAATCATCGAGCTGGCCGCAGCCGGTTCAGAACTTGTCCGCATCACCGTCAATTCCGAGGAAGCGGCTGCGGCCGTGGCCGAGATCCGCAATCAATTGGACAAAAAAGGCAACTCGACTCCGATTGTCGGCGACTTTCATTTTAACGGCCACAAACTGCTGGAAAAATACCCGGATTGCGCCCAGGCTTTAGATAAATACCGTATTAATCCGGGCAACGTAGGCCGCGGTAAAAGCCGTGATCCGCAATTTCAGCAAATGATTGAATTCGCCTGTCAATATGACAAACCGGTGCGCATCGGCGTCAACGGCGGCAGCTTGGATCAATCGGTGTTGACCCGGTTGCTGGATGAAAACAGAAGCCTGAGCACACCCGAACCTTTGGCCGCCGTCACCCGCAAAGCGATCGTATTGTCCGCACTTGAAAGTGCGGCTAAAGCCGAAGAAATCGGCTTGAGTAAAAATAAAATCATCCTGTCCTGCAAAATCAGCAATGTGCAGGAACTGATCAATATCTATCAGGATCTTTCCAGCCGCTGCGATTATGCATTGCATTTGGGGCTTACCGAAGCGGGCATGGGCTCTAAAGGCATCGTTTCTTCGGCCGCCGCTTTATCGGTGCTAATGCAGCAAGGCATCGGCGACACTATCCGCATTTCCCTGACGCCCGAACCCGGCGCATCCAGAACCCAGGAAGTGATTGTCGGCCAGGAAATCCTGCAAACCATGGGCTTTCGTTCGTTCACCCCGATGGTTATCTCCTGTCCCGGTTGCGGTCGCACCACCAGCGATTATTTCCAGAAACTGGCGATGGATATTCAAAGCTATTTACGCGATCAAATGCCGGTCTGGCGCAGCCAATATCCGGGCGTTGAAACCATGGAAGTGGCGGTTATGGGTTGCGTAGTCAACGGGCCGGGTGAAAGTAAAAGCGCCAATATCGGCATCAGCCTGCCCGGCACCGGCGAATCCCCGGTAGCACCGGTTTATGAAGACGGAGAAAAAACCGTTACCCTGAAAGGCGACAGAATTGCCGAAGAATTCCAGGAAATCGTACAACGCTATATTGAAACCCATTACGCGCCGTAAAAGCTATCGATGGCGGCAGTTGGGGCTTATCTATCCGGCGCCATCTGCCCGCCGCCGAAACATCTATTGCAACAGTCTACAGAACCTCGCTACTTTCCATTCTTTGCCGCAGAGCCCGTTACCAATAATTGGTTTATTTGCTCAAGATCTTCTTGCGTAAGACTGCTTGACGCTTGTTTTAGCTTGATGCTGTTGAGCAAATAATCATAACGTGTGCGTGAATAATCCCGTTTAGCCCGATATAAGTTCCTTTGCTCGTCCAGTACGTCAACCAGTGTGCGAACGCCGACGTCAAAACCCGCCTCCGTCGATTGCACAGCGGTTTCGGCAGAGCTAACGGCGGTTTTTAGTGCTTCCACACTGCTAATGCTGGTAGTAATGCCTCGATAGGCATCTTTTACCTGGCGTTTTACCGCTCTTTTTGCCGCCGTTAAATATTCTTTGGCCTGTTCGTATTTATAACTGGCTTGTTGGGTTCTGGAATTTACCGCGCCGCCTTCATACAAAGGAACATTTAAACGCACACCCACAGCTTCTGTGTCTCCTTGTAGGCCGAATTTGCTGCTGGTATCGAATTTACCATAAGAAGCCGTCAAATCTAATTTGGGCAAATGTCCGCTACGTTGCAAAGCAATCGCTTTTCGAGAGCTCTCCATCTGATTAAAGGCCGAAATGATGCTGAAATTACCGACTTCGGCGGCGTCACTCCACGCAGTTATATTATCCGGCTCCGGTCTAGCTAACTTAATCGTTTCGCCCAGACTGTTAAGTTTTATATCTTGCTCGCCGATAATCTCTGTTAACGCTTCTTTCCGGTTATCGACATCATTAGACGCTTCAATTTCACTGGCAGTAGCCCTATCAAAAGCGGCCTGCGCCTCACGAACTTCGGTAATGTCGGTCAAACCGATAGCATACCGTTGTTTGGCCTGTTCCAGCTGTCGTGCAATCGCCTGTTTTTCTGAACGGCTAAATTCCAGATTATCCTCGGCAGATAATACATTGAAATAAGCATCAGTGATTTTAACCATTAGTTTTTGCAATTCAGATTGGTAATCCGCTTCGGCTTGAGCGATTTGATTGTCGGTTTGGCTTAGCTGTATCCAGTGTTCCCAATGAAACAACGGCTGGGTTAAGTTCACCGTAAAAGACTGATCAGAGTATCTCTGTATGCCACTACCTTGATAAGTTGCCCTATTGTTATTTAAACGATCCAGAGTGCTAATGCCTGTCGCTGAAACATTGGGTAGAAAATTAGCCACGCTTTGATTTCTTGATTCATCAATAGCGAGCTGACTGGCATGTGATTGTTTTAGAATAGGATCATTTTGCAACGCCAGCTCATAGACTTCCAACAAATCCTGACTGTATGCAACCGGTGAAACCCCTGCTAAAAAAATAATCAAGATAATAACTTTCTGCATTACCATGTAACCTTGATCTCCAGCACTTCGGCAGCAAAACTCAGCATCCGGCGAACGGCATCACCATACTGAAGCGCAAGCCGATGCCGAGTCGCTATACCATCCCGGCCGCCCTCATCAAACAACTTATTCGCCCGTTCAACCACAGACTTCGGATTAAGAATATCGGCAGGCGAATAAAATACAACATGCCTGCATGGAATGCTGCGTAACAGAGGTAGAAAGCGAAGCGAAGAAGGCACTATGGGAACGCCCCCTGTCAAAAGCGCATCAAAAAGCCGAGTCGGCACATCATTTAACACCGGCGTAATCCAATGTGATTTATGTGAACACCATTCCTTCAACCGGTCTTCAAGTCTTCGTGAATGATAAGGGACATTTAAAAACCCTATAGATGAGTAGTGTTGACTCAGCGAGATAATGACCTGGTTACGAAAAGTAAATGGAGGGTAATAAAAATGCATTCCCAGTGGTGCACCGGACCGTTCAGCCACCAGTATCTCCGGCAAATGTTCGGTCAGAAATTTACGCGGCCATTGAAACGAAGCGGCACATACCGACCCGGTAATGAGCCAGTTATAACGGCTCAATAAATACAAGTTCTCATGATGTGCGGGAACATAAATATCCGAATATGCCGCCTGCATAACCGCTCTACTCAGCAAATGATGATTGTCATGATCCCAAGCTATAAAACAGGTTGCCGTACAGTATTCGAAAAATTGAGCATATGCGACTGCCACTTCCGCCGGTAACATTACGCTGCTATTGATAATGACAACACAGCCGTCAAGCAAAGTTTTTTTCGCTTTACAACGCACCGGATCCGATTCCTGAAAAAAATTCTCTTCCAGAATCTCGACCTCAATGCCATCAAGTTCACACTTATAACCTGACAAATGAGCACACAAATAAACCTTGCGCAAACCGTTTCTTGAAAAATACTCTTTCAGCGCGGCGATACGCGCATCTTTGGCCACGGCCAAATGAAAAAAAGACTCGTCCTGCACAAATTTCTGGCAGTCTTCAACCTGCTTGGAGAGCAACTCCGGATCGGGCAAGTCGGTAAACAACTGAGCAATAGTATTCAATTACACATCCTCTCTAAATATAGATTACGAACGAACTGCAAAATTTCGGCCTGTACGATTAATTTGAAAGAGGCGATTTATCTACGAAAGACCCAAAACATACCAAATAAACCAATGCATTGCGGAACCGGCTCGGGCGTGCCGCGCGCCAAAGAATTTAAACACGAAGCAGGTGTATGCTAAGCCCCGGAGAAGGCGCGCGGCACGCCCTACTGCTGTCCCGCTGCCTTATATCTCTTCGAATATAAGCGTACTTTGCCTGGACTCATTGATTGGGTCTAATCGTACAAGCCGCAAAATTTGAATGTTTTATCATATTCCTAAAATACTCAATGGTTTCCTTCAAACCATCTTCAAGTGCCACTTTCGGAACCCATCCCAGTTTCTCCTTAGCCAGTGCGATATCAGGCTTGCGCTGACGTGGATCATCCTGTGGCAATGGCCTAAAAATCAGCTTCGAGCGCGATTGCGTCAGACTCAGCACTGTCTCCGCCAATTGCAGCATAGTAAACTCACCTGGATTGCCAACATTGACCGGCCCGATACAATCAGCCGGACTCTCCATCATGCGCAACATGGCTTCGATTAAATCATCCACGTAACAAAAACTGCGCGTTTGCTGGCCATCACCATAGATGGTTATGTCTTCATTTCGCAATGCCTGGACGATGAAGTTACTGACCACCCGCCCGTCATTAGGATGCATCCGCGGCCCATAAGTATTGAAAATACGCACCACCTTAATCTCCAACTGGTGCTGCCGATAGTAATCAAAAAACAAAGTCTCGGCACAGCGTTTCCCCTCGTCATAACAAGACCGAATCCCGATTGGATTAACGTTACCCCAGTAGCCCTCAATCTGAGGATGAATAGCGGGGTCGCCATATACTTCGCTGGTCGATGCCTGAAGAATCCGGGCCTTGACGCGTTTTGCCAAGCCCAGCATATTGATGGCGCCGTGTACACTGGTCTTGGTCGTTTGAACCGGGTCATGCTGATAATGAACAGGACTGGCAGGACAAGCTAAATTGAAAATTTGATCAACCTCCACATACAGCGGCAAGGTCACATCATGGCGAATCAATTCGAAATTATTTCGGGAAAGCAAATGCCGGATATTCGATTTATCTCCGGTAAAAAAATTATCCACACACACAACATCATGCCCTTGCCCAACCAAACGGTCACACAAATGACTTCCAAGAAACCCGGCACCGCCCGTAACAAGTACCTGTTTCATAGCTTCCACTTATTATTACTTTGAGCATTTGTCTCTTTATAAAAAAGTGCGGGCAATCCTTGGCCCATTGAGTGTTCGTATCGTATAGCCGCTTTGGCTGAATAAAACGGAATGCCTAAAGAGCTTCTTACCTCATTTTCCACTTGATCTCGCAACAATACAATTTCCTCAGCTGAAAGATAGTCAGTAAACACATATGACTTGTAACCGCCACTCGGGTCACCCTTGTAGTAATCGGGTGTCACCGTATAGTCAAGCTCATAAGCATGGAGCCTATCCCCGGTTTTCTTGTGAGTGTAGGTCCATACCCCTTGGTAATCAGAATTTCTTGCGGCTAAATCATAATAGGGCGTGCCCGGATATGTAGTAATTACCGTACAATCGAAATCATCAACCTGCATGCCAATCAACCAATCCCGAATATCAAGAATCGATTCCCTGCTTTCGCCTGGATGTCCAACTGACATCAATGCCTTTACCTTTAGCCCATACTTTTTCGCAGCCTGTACCGCACGAGTATTATCTTCGACCGTTGCCATTTTATCGATGTTTTTCAGAATCCTCGGATTTGCCCCCTCAAAACCGCACAACACCCATCTAAATCCCGCACGAACCATTGCCTCAGCCTGCTCTTCGTTGAATAACTCTGCCTTGACAAAACCCCGTAACCGAAACTCGACGCCTAGTTCTTTCTGCAAATCGTATATTTTATTCAAAAGTTGAACAAATGATTTATTGACATTCAACTCATCATCGTAAAACATAAAACCGGTATATCCGTATTTTTCAAACAGCCATCTGATTTCGCCGACTATCGAATCCATACTGCGATTTCTAATCAATCTCAAACTTTTTGAGTTTCGGCCTCCGCAAAAACCGCAGTGAAATGGACACCCCAGCTGAGCAATCAGGCTAGTAGCAGGAAAGCCATCAATGGAATACTTATAGCTGTCTAACTCTACCAAATGTCGAGCCGGCATTGGCAACGATTCATACTGGGAATTCGACATAAAGAACGGCCCCTTGTTGTCATCTCCGTCCACAACCTTTGGGCACATTTCATTGAACAACTCAAACACAGCATATTCACCATCGCCGGACACCAGAATATCGAAATACGACTCCAGCGTCTCAGCCGCCTTAGCCGCTCGACCGTCGTGAACCCCCAGCTTGTTTTTTTCAACTTTTAGGGCTGAATAAGTCAAAGTAACGTGCGGCCCGCCCAGAGCAATTCTGAGATTGGGCATCAACTGACGGATAGTATCCGCAATTTTTACTGCTGACGGCAATTGCGGCGTGGTGGAAGTAATACCGATCCATTCAATCTGGTTTTGTTCCAAAAAAGCCTTTACTGCCTCAAGATAATTAGCCACGCCAGAGAGATCCAGAAGCCCCACATGCACACCTTGGCTTTCCAATGAACTTGCAACTCGCAATACTCCCAAGCTAACAAAAACACGCTCATCCAGCAGAAATGGAGATGGGGGAATGACCAATGCCACTCGTTTACCTGTGATATCAGGTTTTTTTGTAAAATTGATTAAGTTTTCCATAATCTTTATTTTGATCAGGACTGTCTATGCCAGAGGACGCCGCAATACCATCAACAAACCGCTATGAGAAAACCTAGTTCGGCCAGGATAAATATGTTCTAGGCGCTGTTGAATATCGCTTGGTGTAGGTGCATCAAAAACCGGGGTCATCTGTTCGACCTCAAAAGAACTACGCTCCACAATTTCGAAATAATCATCAAGAAAGAATCGATTAATATGCGGTGATTTATAGACAAAATATATAATCTTACGGGCAGTCTCTTTATCACACTGTCCACACAGATGATCATATAATTCCATTGGCCGCATTATCAAATGAAACCAAGGTGGAATCGGCACATTCGAACAACTCCATATATTTCCAGCCTTGTCCTCAATCGCAGGAAGATGATGTCCATTATATGTAGACCATATTGGGGCAAATAAAGAAAATAACTTTCCACCGGGCCGTAGCGCACAATACATCTTCTCTAGCGCTTCCGGTAAATGCACAATATGCTCGAATGCCGCGATAGAAAAAACAACATCAAAAAAACCCTCAAAGCCGGGTGGCAAGTCCTCAATCCGTCCGTGATACAAGTTATACTCTTTCAACTCACTAGGCGTTGCCTTTTGAAAGTAATTTTTAACTTGCTCTAAAGGAGGAGGTGTACCCGACACATGCCCAGTGCTTAAAGTTTCATCCCAA
>JAUGSS010000110.1:0-22693 GCA_044426515.1 Methylococcaceae bacterium
ACCAGGGGGGATTAGTAAAACCTTCGCATAAACGCTTAGTATAGACGCTATTTTTCAAGATGTAGTGCCACTTGAGATTTTTTTGATTCGTAAGATTATGATTATATGGTTATTTTATTTTGGCGTGTTAAACTTGGGTTAAAATCCGCCCAATCAGTGTCGCCTGCTTTCGGCATCCGTGTTTCATTATAAAATTAGCCCTGAGTAGTTGCATTTTTAGGTTCAATGAATTCATGCCCGATTTCCATCGAGGCAGCCTACATAAAGACCTAGTGTTTTTTCAGCGATGTCGCGCCAGTCATAACGCTGAGTCACCCACACTCGGGTACTTTCTCGGGCAACCGTGGAAAGACCTTCAAGCGACTGCTGCCTGATTCGGTCTGCAAGTTTGTCGATATTACCCAACGGAAAATAATGTTCCGCCGGCAAACCTACCTCTAAATTTGCCGGAATGTCGCTTGCCAATACCGGCAACCCATAGCTCAATGCCTCCAGTAATGCAATAGGTAAGCCCTCGTGCGATGAAGGCAGCACGAAAAGACCGGCATAGGTATAAAGCTCTTGTAATGCCAAGCCCTGTTGGAAGCCTGTCATCACAACGTTCGCTTCAACCGCTTTTCTCATTACTTCATGCTGATAGGCGTCGGCATGGTCCGCCCCCCCCACAAGTACCAGTTTCCAATCCGGCAACTCGGCCTGCGTGAATGCCGCTATCAAATCCAAATGGCGCTTTTCAGACACCAGCCGGCTTACCAGCAATACATAGCGGCCACGGGTCAGGCCGAATTTATCGAGTGTCCTGCTCGAATCCGAAAGCCTCGGCAGCACCACACCGTTTGGAATCAATGCCGATTCAACACCGTACTTGGTACGCACCAAATCCAAGATAACTTTAGAAATCACAATACGCCCATTTGAACAACGCATACCCCATCGTTCGCCTAGCATCAGTATAAAACGGGCAAATCGCCCCCACTTCTGCCGGTCGTAATCCGGACCGTGGTGCGTCACCACGACTACCCGCAACCCCAGCGACCTGGCAAGCAGCGTCATGATAGAGGGGCCGATGGCTTGGATATGCAAAATATCCGGACGCTTGGCAGCGGCGTACAGTACGCCCAGAAAGCTGTGCAGAATTGCCTCCAGAGCTTTCGATTTGGGCGCCCACAGCGATACGAACTTCACGCCCTTCCATTCCGGGCCGATCTCGGCAGGTTGATAAGGCGACCGCGTCAGCACGGTTACATCGCAGCCCATCTCCGCCAGCAGCGGACATAAATGTTCGGCATGCGTTTCCACTCCCCCTTGTACTCCTGGGAAACCACGTAAGCCCATCATCATCACGCGAATTGGTCTATTCATTTTTATTCTCCCTTAGTGAAAACACACAACACATCCTGGGCCAATTTTCCCCAGTTGTAATCCGATTCAAGCAATGCTCGGCCATTTCGGCCCATTTTGGCCGCCAGTTGAGGGTTTGAGAGTAGTCCCAGCACCTTGTCCGTCATCCCGGAAAAGTCATTGGCTGCCGCTAGCGACCCCGTCCGGCCCTCTACCACCAAGCCGCGGTAAAACAGGAAATCCCAAACCACCGCTGGCAATTGCATCGCCATCGCCTCCAGACATGTTCCGGGTAATCCCTCATAATAGGATGTCGAGGCATACACCCGGCTGCGGTTGTAGTACCCGACCATTTCCGGGAACGCTACCTTGCCGGTCAAGAGTACGTTGTCAGCGTTGGGGGCCAAGGCGTCATTTACCCACGCATCGTCATCGCCATATCCGACTATAGCAATTCGAATATCCGGTTTGCCGGCGATCAATTGGCGGCAAAGTTCCACCATCGCCCGACTGCCCTTGCGGAACTCGATGCGCCCACAAAACAACACATCAATATCTTTATGGACAGACTCATCCGGAGCGAACAATTTGATGTCGGCGCCGTTCGGAACCACCGCCACCGGCCCTTCAAAACCATAGGCAAGAACTTCCTGCCTACCCTGTTCGGTCAGCGTGATCACCTTGTCGGTCAGGTTGAAGATACGGCGCTCCATCCATGACTTGATTGTCAGTGAAGTTGCATTCCATTGGCTCTCGAAATGCCGGGTCTGGTAAAAACGGCCGGACATGCCGAGGTAAGTGGTATGCGCAGTCAGCACCAGCGGAATATGTTGCGGCAGGAACAGGCCGGGAATCAGGGGCGGAAAATGCAGGTTAACCCACTGGATCTTACCTTCGTCATAGAGGCTTATCAGCTTGTTGCGTGCTTTTAAACTCCAGGAGAAAAGGCTAAACCGACTGTGGCTGTAGGGGAAATGGATGATTTCCACCCCCGGATAATGGCGTTCAAGCCGATGCTCGTCGCTGGTAATCAGGTAAACAGGGGGATGATCCGGCGGCAGATTGGAAAGAAAAGAGTCCAGGTAGCGGGCAATGCCGTGGACGCCATAGAATTGAGGGTTAACTATTGCAATCATTGTTGTTCCATTTCTTAATCATTAAGTTATCCGGTTTCACGCATTTGCTGATCTGCACCGTAAAGCTGTCGGAGCCTCTATAATCGGCCGCCGGTCTGTAGGCAATGGTTCCTCCCGGAGTATATTGGCGTCGCCGACAAAAGTGGGCGCCGTATTAGGGCGGAGAACCATCCGGAACCTTCGCCATCGAGTATTCATCGGTTGTCAGCGTACCCACTCTCATCAGGGCGATACCAAAACTCATCGCTTTGGCTCCGGCCGGTAATGGCCCGGTGTTATAGATCATTTGGCTATAAGCGCCGGATGCCGGTAAATTCGGTCCACTCTTCCAATACTGCCAAACGTTGTTAGCATCAAGGTAGAACAATACAGCGGTCGAGGCGGTGGTGGACTTGTAATAAGCGCTAATTTGATAACTGGCGCCTACTTCCACCGAAGGAGCGCAGCCGCCGGACATCTGACCGGTATCCAGTGTGGGCAGTAGCTTACTGTCGCCGCTGCTGTAGGCGGTGATCTGTAGTTGTTGTGCAAAACCCCCAGTGTAAGCGTCGGTTGTGCGCGTCCATGCGACAGTGTTGTTTCCCCAGCCGCCACGTTGCCAGCAATCAGGTTGATTATTCGCGTCCTGGTCTATCTCAAGCGAAGAATTGGTCAGTAGGTTGGGCCCCAAGTTCTGCGCCGCACTCACAGTTATGGAGAACGTTCGGATCGCTGTAGCCGCGCCGTCGCCGACCTGCACCGTAAAGCTGTCGGAGCCGCTGTAACCGGCTGCTGGCTGGTAAGTAAGGGTTCCTCCGGGTGTGATATTGGCGCTGCCCGAATTCGCTGTGGCGCCGGTGATAACTAACGCGCCGTGGAGGGGGGCGACGCTTTGGCTCCAGGTTTCGGTCTGGCCGGTGTCGGTATCGCTGACATGCAGGTTGGCTTTCAGGTCTAGCGCCGAACTATTCGTATTCACCTGCAGGGTGGTGGTTCCGCCGACGAAAGTGGGCGCTGTATTGGGAAGCACGGTTACGGTGAACGTTCGGGCCGCTGTAGCCGTGCCGTCGCCGACCTGCACCGTAAAGCTGTCGGAGCCGCTGTAACCGGCCTCAGGCTGGTAAGTAAGGGTTCCGCCGGGTGTGATATTGGCGCTGCCCGAAGCGGCCGTGGCGCCAGTGACAATTAAGGTGCCGTGGATGGGGCCGACGCTTTGGCTCCAGGTTTCGGTCTGGCCGGTGTCGGTATCGCTGACGTGCAGGTTGGGTTTCAGGTCTAGCGCCGAACTATTCGTATTCATTTGCAGGGTGGTGGTACCGCCGACGAAGGTGGGCGCCGTATTGGGGGGCGGGGGACCATCCGGAATCTTCGCCAGGGAGTATTCATCGGTTGTCAGCGTGCCAACACTGGTCAGGGCGATACCAAAACTCATCGCTTTGGCGCCGGCCGGCAATGGTCCGGTGTTATAGCTCATCTGGGTATAAGCGCCGGACGCCGGTAAATTCGGTCCACTCTTCCAATACTGCCAAACGTTGTTAGCATCCAGGTAGAACAATACAGCGGTCGAGGCGGTGGTGGACTTGTAATAAGCGCTAATTTGATAACTGGCGCCTACTTCCACCGAAGCAGCGCAGCCACCGGACATCTGACCGGTATCCAGTGTGGGGAGCAGCTTACGGTCGCCGCTGTTGTAGGCGGTGATCTGTAGTTGTTGTGCAAAGCCCCCAGTGTAAGCGTCGGTTGTGCGCGTCCATGCGGCGGTGTTGTTTCCCCAGCCGCCACGCTGCCAGCAATCAGGTTGATTATTAGCGTCCTGGTCTATCTCAAGCGAAGAATTGATCAGTAGGTTGGGCCCCAAAGTCTGCGCCGCACTCACAGTTATGGAAAACGTTCGGATCGCTGTAGCCGCGCCGTCGCCGACCTGCACCGCAAAGCTGTCGGAGCCGCTGTAACCGGCCGCGGGCTGATAGGTTATGGTTCCAGCGGGCGTGATATTGGTGCCGCCCGAACCGGCTGTGGCGCCGGAGATAACCAATGCGCCGTGGGTGGGGCCGACGCTTTGGCTCCAGATTTCGGTCTGGCCGGTGTCGGTATCGCTGACATGCAGGTTGGCTTTCAGGTCTAGCGCCGAACTATTCATATTCACCTGCAAAGTGGTGGTTCCGCCGACGAAAGTGGGTGCTGTATTGGGGAGCGCGGTCACGGTTACGGCGAAGGTTCGAGTCGCTGTAGCCGTGCCGTCGCTGACCTGCACCGTAAAGCTGTCGGAGCCGCTGTAACCGGCTTCAGGTTGGTAAGTAAGGGTTCCGCCGGGGGCGATATTGACGCTGCCCGAACCGGCCGTGGCGCCGGAGATAACCAGCGTGCCGTGGGCGGGGCCGACGCTTTGGCTCCAGGTTTCGGTCTGGCCGATGTCGGTATCGCTGATATGCAGGTTAGCTTTCAGGTCTAGCGCCGAAGCATTCGTGTTCACTTGCAGGGTGCTGGCACCGCCGACGAAAGTGGGCGCCGTATTGGGGGGCGGCGGGGGACCATCCAGAACCTTCGCCATGGAGTATTCATCGGTTGTCAGCGTACCAACGTTCGCCAGAGCGATGCCAAAGCTTATGGCTTGGACGCCGGTCGGCAAGGGCCCGGTATAATAGGTCATCTTGGCCCAATCGTTGGACGCCGGTAAATTCGGTCCGTTTCTCCAGTACTGCCAAACACCGTTAGCATCAAGATAGAACAATATAACGGTCGAGAAAGTAGTGGACTTGTAATAAGCGCTGATTTGATAATTGACTCCTGCATTCACCGAAGGGGCGCAGCCGCCGGACATCTGACCGGCATCAAACGTTGGTAACAGCTTACGGTCGCCGTCGCTGTAAGAGGTGATTTGCAGTCGTTGTGCAAAACCTCCACTGTAAGCATCGGTTGTACGCGTCCATGTGGCAGTACTGCTTCCCCAGTCGCCAAGCTGCCAGCAATCAGGCAGGTTGTTAACGCCGAGTAGCTCAAGCGAGGGATTGATCAGCAGGTTGGGTCCCAATGGCGGAGGCGGTGGTGGGGGGGGATAATCCCCGGACATGACTTGATGTACCGTTCTCACGTAAGTACCTTGCGATTCCCGAGCCTTCAACCAGGTCAAAAAATTATCAAGCATTTCCTGTGTTACCGCAAAGGTATCGCAGCCGTTACACACACTATGAAAAACCAGCGTTACCCATCCTCCGGTGGTTTCTGCCTGGGTCACGTAGTTTTGCATCTCAGCAAGCGTGGTCGTAGACAGCACCGAATCCGTTGTTGCGATGTAATACGGGTTGGCTGATGGTATCGACTCTGACAATGAGCAATCCTGACATCCCACGTTGCCGACCGCTCGTGCGTTTTCGTATTTGCCGACAGGTTTATTTAAAGGACCGTATGTACCGGGACACCCTCCCGCAACGATGCTTTGACTGGTCGGCCCGGTAGATGAGTACGGATATGCGAACGAATAAACGTTGTCGCCATACCACCCACGGAGTGTCGCCAGGTCGTCGCAGATAGCTTGCAGCTGGGCGGCATCACTAAGGGTTGCAAGGTCGACATGGTCAATGGTATGACCGCCGATTTCATAGCCATTGTTAAACAGCGTATCGAGTTCAGCTTTAGTTAGGAAACCGGTGTTGTCTATTGGGCCGGAGGTGCGTATCCGGTTGGAGTTGACGTAGAAAGTGGCCTTCAGACCACTGTCAAGCAGCGGTTGGATCGCTGCCGATTCCCTCAAGCCGTCGTCAAATGTCAACGACACTAGGGTAAGATATTTCGCATCCTCAGCTTCAACCGATTGCACCGTATTTAAGGACAATAGAAAGCACAGCAGCAATATGTCAATGACGGACAAAAACTCACGGCGTTTCATCAATACGGATGTGTTCATCAGCAAAGCGGTCGATAGCCTGGTTATTACCGATAACTTATTCATTAGTAGGATTTTCATGGCGCTTATAGAGCCTCCAAGGTTATGACTGAAGGTTGCGCCAAGTGAGTATTTCCATTGTCAGGTGAAACGGCCGCTACCAGTTGATACACGCCGGGCAAGCGAAACGTAATCCGTAATTGCCAGAGCTTGTTCAACTTGGTTGGAATTGTGAAACCGCCACGTTGGTGAAATTCCCTATGCCCTGAGCCTTCGGCGCCGATAGCTCCCATTACGCCGCCATCTATAGGTTCAAGAGGCACGGCTACCCACGATATTCCTTCCCGTACATCAATCTTGATGTCACCGGCCTTCAGATCGCGATCGGCTCCGTCATGGATAATAAGGCGTACTCGCGCATTTTGCGTGGCAGGTCCGGAGTTGACGAGGCTTGCGTTGATCCCAATAAGCGGCTGACCCACTTGTGCCGGCGGCGATCCAGTCAACTTGAAATCCAGCATCCGCCGGGGGAACTGCGTTGCGGCTTGCACGGCCCAGTTGCCGCCGACTAAAGCCATTAGCGCACATAGGCTAACAACCAGGGCCGGTTTTTTTTGATTATGGCTGGTCAGTGTTTTCGACATCATCATAGGTCCTGCCTGACCGTCTGACTAATGGCTAATGTGAGTGCTCGCTGATTGTCTTGTTTAATTTTTCGCATACAGTAACTCCTTAAATAGGGTTTTATATTTGTCGCTTAAGACTTACAGCGTTTTCAAATTCAGTTAATGACTAAAATAAAACAAGGCAACATCGTCCTTGCCAATTGAAATTATGGCGGCAATGTGATTTTTTCATTACTTTGAGCGAACGCTGAGTCTGTCGTCCGACAAATCCGCAAATCGCTTTGCAATCAAAACAAAGAGTGAACGTTTATCCTGATACTTTGTCCGTACCGGCAGTTATTATTGGCAGTTTTTTAGCTGATTAGTATTAGTATGAATACTCAGTTGTAAGCAAAAGTCAGCGTGTATTCTGAGTTACAGCGTTTTCATACTCAAATAGCGGCTTGTTAAAAGTATTTGTTAATAAGGAACGTGCATGAAATAACTTAAGCAAGCTTTATTTTTAAACCATGAAGAACATGAAGAGCATGAAGGATTTAAGTCTTCATGTCCTTCATGCTCTTCGTGGTAATTGCTTAAATTAATTGATGCATGTTCCTAAGGTGGGCGTGAATTTACTTGCGCTCTATAGGGTGTTTGCGCAATTCCTTTGATAATGAAAGCGCGATCGAAATCGCGCCCGCCTTTAAATAAGCGCCGGACTGAATTTCAATCATTTCCAAAGATCACAAGAAACGACGCTGCAATAATGGCATCCGACGCGCTATTGTCTCGGAATAGACGGCAGACGTGGCGCGGGCGATACTCTTCCAACTGAGATCGCCATGGGAGCCTGCCGCTTGGACGTTGTCGGTTAACATGGCATATCGGTCAGGGTCTGAAAGCAGGGATTCGATGGCGTCAGCCAACGCGACCGCGTCACGGGGCGGCACCAGTAAACCCGTGTAGCCATCCTGTACCATTTCCGGGATAGCGCCGACCCGCGTGGCTACCACAGGCCGGCCAAAGCCGATGGCCATCGCCGCTACACCGCTCTGGGTCGCGTCGATGTAGGGCATGATCACAAGTTGGGCGCGTGTAAACAGGACGTGAACTTTTGCCCGCGATACAAATTCTTCATGCAGTTCGAAACAATCATTTGACTCGATAGCGGCCCGGTTAGGCGCGAGATCTCCTCCGCGTCCGGCGATCACGCCTTTAACCTCAAGTCCTTTCGCCCGCAAATGCAAAATTGCCTCGATGAAATAGCGCAGACCTTTGTAAGCGTTGATGCGGCCGAAAAAAAGCAGGGTTCCGGATTCAGGAAGCTTCTGTTTCAATAGTTGCGTCGGACCAATCGGCCCATGCGGAATATTTGACACTCTCCCCGTAAGCCACGGCGCTACGGTAACTAACTGTTCGCACAGTAGATTCCCGTGCGTGATCGCACTGTCGCAGAGTTTACGCAAAATCCATTGATAGATTCTGTGCCGGCTGAATTTGAGTCGGTGTGAATCCTCGCCCGAATGCGGTTGCGGATCATGCACGGTCAGGACAAAAGGAAAAAAGCGGCTCCAATAAAGCAAAGCTGCAACCTCATAGTCCCTGGTATTCTCTTGTTGATGAACGACGTCCGGATTGAAACGCTTCACTTCCTTCGCCAAACGGATTGCATTCTGCAGCCAAAGTATCGGTGATTTGCTATGGGGTAGCGTTACAATCGTCAGCTGCGGAATCGAACGGTATCGATCAAACTCATTTTCAAGTTCAGAAGCAACATTCGATTCACCCAGCAGGAGTTGAACCTCGTGGTCATGAGCCAGCGCTTCCGCGAGGCGGCAGGCATATTCGGCAAAATGCATTGCTATTAGGGTAATACGCATAGTGGATCGCTCCGGTTGTGGTTAGGATTTAAAGTGCATCGGTCCATGTTTGGACTATTCCGGACGCAATATCCGGAAGTGATTTAAAAATAGAAGATCTCACCAATCACGGCTTCGTTGAAGCCGCCAGTTTTGCCAACGGTTTACCAAGGCCGGCGGAACCGCCAGACACATGATCAAACTGAGCCACCATCTTCTTGAGACTATTCCACGCCATGCATTCAGTAGTTGTATAAAGGCATCGAAACGCCGTTCCTTGACTAAGGCATAGCGCACAAAACCGATTTTAGCTTCCGCAACTAACCTAAGTGCGGAATTTCTAATATTGTCCGGTTGCCGAGTCAGTGCCCGTTGTTCAAGGCGGCTATAGGCGGGCGATATCGAACGTAGCTTGTATTTTGCAGAAAGGCTGTTATCTATTTCGACTCTGTAACCCACTAGCCGGGCAGGGCAGTAGGCAAGGCGGGATTTCTCCGCTAACCTGAACCATAAATCCTGATCTTCCGCCCATTGTTCGCCCGGCGGGAAATAGGGCTTGAACTGGGCCAAATGTAAACGTCTAACGGCGACTGAATTGACGACGAATAACGGGCCAAACCGCCAATGATAGAAAAGATCGTCAACCAGCTCGACAGTAAGGGTATCGCCGGGGTCCCAATACATATCTGTTTGATCGACATTGTCGGCGCTGATACGTTTAAAATGGGTGGCAAAGAATGCCAGTTCCGGATAACGCCGCGCCATAGATACTATTGTTTCGAGGTATTTGGGCAAGTACCAGTCATCCGCATCAAGAAAACAGATAAGATCGCCTGTTGCAAGTTCAATACCCCGGTTTCTTGCACAGGAAACTCCGCTATTGGCTTGTTGAATCAGTTTAATCCGCTGATCGTGGATGGCTTGGACTCTCAAGGCGCCATCATCAGTCGAGCCGTCATCGACCACAATGATTTCGAAATTCTGATGGTTTTGGTTAAGTACGGATTGGATAGCCGCTGTAATAAACGCTGCCTTGTTGTATAGGGGGACAATGATTGAACAAAACATCAGTTAAAACCTCTGGAGGAAACAAGTCTTGGGTGGGCTGTTAATGATTCGCTTGATTTTTTGACGCTATCGGATTTGAATTGAGCGCCGATAATCATCAACAGCAGTAAATGGATGGTCACATCGGCATCCCAATGGCCGCTTATGGCTAACGAAACTTCACTGATTGATCGGAAAAAAAGCATCAAGAAGATGGCAAGCGTTAATCCCTCGCTCGATTTTGCGGTTTTTAAGGTGAAGCGGAATAAGGTCGCCACATAAATCAATAATCCTGCTACTCCCATAATCCCCGCACTGGCAAGCGTTTGGTAAAACTGGCTATGTGCGGTAACCGCCATAGGCATGCCGATTTTTGCCCGGTGCGCTTCATCCCAGATCGTTAATCCATAGCCGAAAATAGGGCTATTGCGCCATTCATTTAGCGCAATTGCCCAGATCTGAGTTCGTCCTGTCATGGTCATAAGGTCAGCGCCCGTGCGTGTAGAAAAAAATGAATCAATTTTGCTTCCTATATCGCTAAACATAACCACACCCGATAGAGTGCCGGCCGTTATCATGGTCATAAGGATGAAAATAGCCGGTAGCATAGGATTGTTAAAATCAAAAAGGCGCTGTTTTAAAAAATCGCCGTATTTGAAATACCCTATACAAGACATGCACATAATAAAACCGATCCAACTGGTTTTTGACTGGGCCAACAGCAGGCTCGAATAGCCGATGGTCCAGCCTAAAACGTTGATCCAACGACCGGCGAAAGGTTTATTCCATAGGCACAGCATAAACAAGGTGGTGATTAGACCCAAAGAGTTGGAGTGGGAAGCCAGCCCGACATAGCGGTAAGTTAACCCTGGAATAACTCCGCCCAGATAATTGTTATCCATTACTAACCCAGGGTTCCAGGGTATGAACCCTGCGCTGATCATCAGGAAAATAAAGAGGGCGTTACGGAGCGTACGTATAGATATTTCTTCTTCCCCTTGAACGAATAATAAAGAGGCGGCTCCTGTTAAAACCAAGTACACGTAATCGTGTTCAAACGACGGATGAGCACTGAAAAATGCGGCGGTGAACACGTTGGTAAAGAAGAAAAGCAAAAGCGTGACGATAAGTAGCGTCGGTGTGTTGGCTTTACTTCGGTAATGCATTAAGCGGCTGACTATACGCTGACAGGCGGCAAAAAGAATAAGTGTCGAGATAAGCCGGCCGATCCATATAACATAGGAGGGGGATGCCGTTAAATTGATATCGCCGATGTCGTCGTCAAGGGCGGATAAATTCCGCCCTGAGGTTATCCCTAAAAGTATATTGCCAAAGGTTGAGATATAAAAAATATACGGCAAGAATCCTTCCTTGCGGCGGAACACATGTATAAGTCCGAGCAAGCAGAATATTGTCGTAACAGCAGCCAAAAAAGCCGCCAAGAGCAATGCGGGAGCTAAGATAAATTCAGTCATTTTCCACCGCTACTAATTTTCTTGAACTGGTTTTGGCGTTATTGCTTAATGCTTGAGAGAATCTCGGACTAAACCGGCCCAACATTCCGAGCACTTCATTACCCAATAAGCGAGGGAAAATAAGGATGGTCGCTAACAAAATAAGGCTCCCCATAAAAATGCCTCCCAGTAGTGGAAATAAATAAGTAGTGACTGCGGTAACATTAATATTAATTCCGGCAAAGGTATGAGCAAGCAGGCTAAGCTCAGTGTCGGTATAAACAGTTAAAAAAACACCCAGTTTAATGCCGCTCAAAGTGCTGGCCGCTGCGATGCTCATCATGGCAATTCCACGAATAGCAAAAGGGCATAAGTCTCGTACGGAAATATGTAACCGGCGACAGGCGGCGGTAGTGATCACGACAGCCCGGATGAACAGGAGACCGCCGGCTATCAGCGCAGCCGTTACAATGCCTTGGTTGGCGAAGCTATAGAAGGCATATCCTGCAATGGCTAAGATCGGTAATTGCAATAAGCTCTCAAAGTGTTTTCGGCCGGTATTCCATAAAATGGGGGTAGACATGGCCCATGTGATGTAAGCGGGCATGCTTAGCGCCAAAATAGCCAAAACCATCGCAGAGGATGCCCATGCCGAGCCATATAAAAAACCAATTAAATGCGGGGCAATCACGGCAAAGAGAACGAACAGAGGAGCAATGAGTATCCATACCGTCGCAATAACCGGAAGGTAAGCGCGGCGCAAGCGATCCGGCTCCGATTGAAGACGGGCTCCGGCAGTAAGAAATGCAGGTTGGAATGCGCCGATAAGCAGATTATTCGGGGTGCTGGCGAGGTTGTAACCGACGGTGTAAAGCCCTACTGCATGGGAATCGAGGAAGCGGCCTAAAAAAATACGATCTATATTATTGAGTAACCAATTGCAGAGATTTGTTGCAAATACCGTTATGCCTACCCCTGACATGGCTTTAGCTCCGCCATACCAAAATAAAGGTTTTATGCTGTGCGGATGCCGAATAAAGGTCATGGTCAGCATAATAAAAGACTGCGTAAGCCAAGCCGCGACAAGAGACCAAACGCCGGCGCCTTGATAGGCCAGCGGGATGCCGACGCCAAGATAGCCAATGCTATAACTGATAATTTGAATGATATTAAGCCAGCGGAAATCGAGATTCCGTCTGAGTAGATTGCCGGCTGGAGCGGTAATGGCGCTGAATACGCAAGCCAAGCTTAGCCAGCGAACAATAGGGGCAACGTGAGGTTCATTAAAATAATCGGCAACAAAGGGGGATAGTAAATAAAGTCCGATAGCAACAGTCACACCGGCAATAAGCTGCCAAGTGAATACGAAACGAATATCCTCTTCGACTAAATCCTGGATTTGAATCAATCCCCAAGCAAAGCTAAAATTGGAAAAAAAACTGCTGAAGGTGAGCACTATCGTGCCCATGGCAAATAACCCGTAGTTCTCAGGACCCAGAATTCGAGCCAATACGATTTGTGCGCCTAACGATAAACCATATTGGGCTATGCTTCCGACTGCGCTCCACTTTACGGCGCTTACGCTTTGTTTATTTATATCGGGAGAAATGGTTTTCATGAGAAGTTTAAGGTTAATAAAATCTTAAAGTTAACAACAAGAGCCGTTATCAAGCCATACGAATAGAATGAGCCGGATGTCCCAGCGCCTGCGCACAGAGAGCCGGATAGGCTGTAGGTAGGTATCATTAATGACATGTCAGTCTCCTGTTCCAATAGGGCATCGCCGAACAAGCATTTGCGTGCCTGCGGCATCTACAGCAGAAAAAAACTGTTTGGCAACGTTTGCCTGAAGGTGTTGGACAGCGATTATCTCCTTGGAAAGGCTGCACAAGAGTCCGTTCATCACTCTACCCGTTAAGCTAAGTTTTTAATAACTGGGCCTGCAAACCGGTATCCCTATACTTGTTCTTGTTACCGCTTAATGTTTCAGACAACCCCGGTTTATTTTCTAGTACGCTGACAGGCGGAAAACCATACCCTGAACGGCCAAGTTTTCGGTTTTTGCCATTCACCGTAGGGTACACGCGGCGTACCCTAACCTAAAAAAAAGCGAAAATCTGACCATTTACAATATAAGCACTCAGGCCGGATATAATGTAAATATCCCTTTAACTAAAAGAATCAGTTGGAAAGATAAAAACAAGTCCAGATTATAGGAAACAAATCATTTGAACCATTGGTAGGAATACCTATCGGATCAAAATAGGGCTTGTAATTTAAAGCAGGACGGATTTATAGATAATATCCCTTGTAGGGACGTTATCTGTATTAATCGAAGATGGAAATTATTTATCTGAAAGTCTATAGAGCCGATTATTCAAATTAACGAAGTTCTTATTTCTCAGGCATTTTGCTTTATGAACAATGACAGAGTGCCTGAACTGGTATTCCAGCAAAACGCCGGGCAGCGGCTGGCGTTTCATCACGAATTCTTTCAACTTTGTAACTACTCGCCCCATACTAACTCATTAATAAATAAGTGAATAAATCGTCTTAAGTCACTTGTCCAACGACTAAAGCTATTAAAATTCAATATGTTGTTGCAGTAGGGGGCAAGTAGTTACTCAACTTTTACAACAAGAGGCTCAACCATGAGTGTTCAACCGCCCCCAACCCCAACCCCAGTCCGGAAACGCAAGCGATGCTCGACTGTCTGCATGTGTAAAGAAGTCAGTGGTAAGAGGCATGTAAGGTACGCTTCGTGTACCGTCTACCCCTTTGCAACCGCCCGGTTTTTATTCCTGATCCACTCGCTCCACGACCCCGAATAAAGCTTGGAACCCGTTAACCCCGCATGTTCCATCGCCAGCAAATTATGGCAGGCGGTAACGCCGGAACCGCAATAATGAACGACTTGTTCGGGTGCGCCGGCACCGATAAGCTGTTTAAATTGTTCGCGCAATTGTTCCGCCGGTAAAAACAAGCCGTTGTTGTCCAGGTTTAATTGAAAGGCGCGGTTTAAAGCATAGGGAATATGGCCCGCAACCGGGTCGATGGGTTCTTGTTCGCCGCGATAGCGTTCCGGCGTTCTGGCATCGATCAGGCAAATGGTTTTTCGGGCCAGACTGTTTTGCACTTGTAAGGCATTAAGCCATGCGCCTTCGTTCAGGTACGGCCTGAATACGGCGGGCTTAACTTTGGGCAAGGTTGTGGTGATGGGCAGCCCTTGTTTTTGCCAGTGCTTGATGCCGCCATCCAATACCGCAACTTTATCATGGCCCAGATAACGCAATAGCCACCAGAGGCGGCCGGCAAAAGCGCCGCCTGCATCGTCGTAAGCAACAACTTGGCTGGTATTGGCGATGCCCCAAGCGCCCAGTTTTTTTGCTAATAAAGCAACGTTCGGTAAAGGGTGGCGACCGGTAAAATCGGTGATTGCTGAAGACAAGTCTTTGTCCAGATGGGCATAGCGGGCATTGGGGATGTGTCCATGCCGGTAAGATTTGGCGCCGGCTTCGGTATCCGCTAATGAAAACCGGCAGTCAACGATGATCCGGTCGGAATGGCTAAGTTGTCGATGGAGTGTGTCTGTGGAAATGAGCGTGGTGTAAGTCATAGTTTTATACCGTTAAGATGATTTTGCCGATGTGTCGGCTGCTTTCCATGAGTTGATGGGCTAAGGCGGCTTCGGTCAGGGCAAAAGTTGAGTGTATAACCGGTTGGATTCGGCCGGATGCTAAGAAAGGCCAGACTTTTTCAAGCAACTGGCTTGCGATTTCGGCTTTAAAGGTGTCGTCCCTGGCTCTTAGGGTGGAGCCGGTGATGGTCAGACGTTTGAGCATGACCGGCAACAGGTTTAGTTCGGCTTTCGGGCCGTTTTGAATGGCGATTTGCACCAGCCGGGCATCGTTAGCCATGCATTGTAGATTGCGCGGAAAATAGTCGCCGCCGATCATGTCCAGGATTACATCGACGCCTTTGTTGTCGGTGAGCTGTTTGATTTGTTCGACAAAATCCTGTTCTGTATAGTTGATGGCGGCATCGGCGCCCAGTTGCAGGCAGTAATCGCATTTAGCTTTTGAACCGGCGGTGACGATGATCTTGGCGTTAAAGGCTTTGGCCAGTTGTATGGCTGTCGTGCCTATGCCGCTGCTGCCGCCATGGACCAGCAGGGTTTCGCCGGGCTGCAAATGGGCGCGGTCAAAGACATTGCTCCAGACGGTAAAGAAAGTTTCCGGTAATGCGGCGGCTTGGATAAAAGACAGACTTTCCGGCACGGGCAAGCATAGAGCGGTCGAGGCGAGGCAATATTCGGCATAACCGCCGCCGGTTACGAGTGCGCAGACTCGATCACCTTCGTGTAAATGGCTGATGTTGTCGCCTAATGCTTGGATGGTTCCTGCGATTTCGAGTCCCGGAATGTCGGATGCGCCAGGCGGAGGCGGATACAGGCCTTGGCGCTGCATGACGTCGGGCCGATTGACGCCGGCGGCGGCGACTTTAATCAACACTTGCTTAGCTGACGGTGTTGGTATGGGGCGTTTGACCGGTTTTAAAACGCTGTTGTCAATTTCAATGGCAATCATCTTTTGCTTTTCATAAACAGAGAATTGTTTCGCTCCAGCACAAATTGCCGGAAGAATCCGAGTCCATTACCTGTACGCTTAGGGCTTGGTTAGAGTCGCTTCCGGCCTGAACGCAATAGGCAAGGTAGTGGCTTTTTCCCAGTCGGCTGGTGCTGAACTGCCAGTTTTCACCATCATCCGGAAAATTCGGGGCGTAATGAAGCTGCCAGTTCCGGTTGACTTCCTGGACAAAGGAAAACTGCTGCAAGGGCAAGCTTAATCCTATTCCGCGTGCCTTGATATAAGCTTCTTTCAGGGTCCAATAGCTAAAGAAGCGTTGTTGCTGTTGGTCCGGAACATGTGTTGACAGCACATGTTCCGCTTCTGGCGGGGAAAAACTATGGCGGCAGAGTGAAGGCAAATCGCTCAAGCATTTGTGTTGCTCGACATCCACGCCTACCGCCCGGTTACGGGCAACAGCACAAGCCACTCTGCCTTGAGTATGGGAAAGGTTGAACTGTAGCCATCCGTAACCGGGATTGGCAATAGCGGGTTTGCCATAAGCATTACTGACAAATTGCCAATCCTTTTTCGGAACGGGGGCGTAGCGGCTTAATACCTGCCGCAGGAATAGGTGAGCCGCAACATATAAATCCCGGTCTTTGTCGAATTTGAATGACTGTGCCCGTTGATGCTCTGTCGCATCAAGGGTTTTGTTGTCGGTATCTTTGACGAGTTCAGGCCGTAGCAGGTGGATATGAACGTCATCTGTTCCTAAGGTCAGCATTTGTTGGTTACAGGCTCCTTTTTGGGTTTTTTTGCGCATATTCATAAGCATAACGCGGCCGTTATCTATTCTGCCAAGGCTTGAATTATCGCTCAACCTGACAAACTTTGCGACTCCTGCTTCCACTTCCGCCATCTTGGTTTTTAAAGTCAGCTATCATTTCCGAACTCCGGGTTTTCGTCTGCTCGGCAAAACCTTGTATGATGATACCCGGCATCGTATTCTTTAATCTTCGTTTTAAAATGCGGTGACTTTCATTGATTTTTCATCTTCAGGTAAGCGTCGTATTTTAGAATGCATCCCTGAGTAGTGGATTAGTCGGATTGCAAGCCATAAAAAGGCGTCTATTTATTTAGACGGATATTTTCATAAACTTAAGTGGGTAGGATAAAACAGATGATTCGTGCGGGTATTGTGGGGGGGACCGGATATACCGGTGTTGAGCTATTGCGGATTTTAGCGCTGCATTCGGGCGTTGAGGTGTCCGTTGTCACTTCTCGTGCCGATTCAGGGCTTAGGGTGGATGCGCTTTATCCCAGCTTGCGGGGGGCCATCAATGTCGAATTTAGCTTGCCCGAAGTTGAAACCTTGGCCGAATGCGACGTGGTGTTTTTTGCGACGCCGAATGGCACGGCGATGTTGATGGCTGAGCAGCTGTTGGCGCGCGGCGTTAAGGTAATTGATCTTTCTGCGGATTTTAGGTTGAAAGACGCAAGGGAATGGAGTCAGTGGTATGGCATGGAGCATGCCTGTCCCGATTTAATCTTTGATGCGGTTTATGGTTTGCCGGAAGTGAATCGTGAAGCGATTAAACAGAGTCATTTAATCGCTTGTCCGGGATGCTACCCTACGGCTGTCCAGTTGGGATTTTTACCGTTGCTTGAAAACGATTTGGTCGATATAAAGCATTTAATTGCCGATGTTAAATCCGGGGTCAGCGGGGCAGGGCGTAAAGCGGAGTTGGCGACGTTAATGAGTGAAACCGGCGAGAGTTTTAAAGCTTATGCGGTTGGCGGTCATCGGCATTTGCCGGAAATTAGCCAGGGGCTTGAGTTGGCGGCCGGCAAAGCGGTCGGATTGACCTTTGTGCCGCATTTAACGCCGATGATTCGTGGAATACACGCTACTTTATATGCTCAGGCGCAGGGTAATTTGGGTGATGTGCAGGCCTTGTATGAACAAAGATACGCCAGCGAAACGTTTGTCGATGTGCTGCCGCAAGGTTCGCATCCCGATACCCGAAATGTCCGGGGCAGTAATAATTGCCAGATCTCGATTCATCAGCCGCAGGGCGGTCAAACTATTGTGGTGTTATCGGTAATTGATAACCTGGTAAAGGGAGCGGCGGGGCAGGCGGTGCAGAATATGAACTTGATGTTCGGGCTAAAGGAAGATTCAGGATTAAGAATAATAGCGCTTTATCCGTAGGGCAAATAATCATATTCATAATTCTTGACTAAAAAGCTTGGTATAGTCATAATTTATTCCAATTTCATTTTTATAGTGTCAAATGTATGTCTAATCCGATAGTTTTTACTGACAACGCCGCTTCCAAGGTGGGTGAATTAATCGCCGAGGAAGGTAATGATAACCTGAAACTGAGGGTTTATGTCTCAGGCGGCGGCTGTTCAGGGTTTCAATATGGCTTTACTTTTGATGAAGAGGTCAATGAAGACGATACCTGCGTGGAAAACGGCGGTGTCACGGTATTGATTGATTCGATGAGTATTCAATATTTAACCGGCGCTGAAATTGACTATAAAGAAGATTTGTCGGGCTCTCAGTTCGTTATCCGTAATCCTAACGCGACGACGACTTGTGGTTGCGGGTCTTCTTTTTCAGCTTAACTGTTTTATCGTTTTTCCCCTCGGGCGGCAAGATTGCCGCCCTTTTTGTTTCCCTGATAAATTCCTCCAAGAATGACAGAGTTAAGCGCTCCTGTTACCTCTTTAAGATTGCCCGGCAGATTATTTAACGTTTGTCTGGCTAACCAGGCGAAAGCCATCGCTTCAACATGATCGGGATGAAGTCCCTGCCGTTCTGTTGATTCAACAGCGCATTCAATATTCTGTTGGATGAGTTCCAGTAAATAATCGTTGTGAATACCACCGCCGCAAATCAATAGGCGCTCAGTAGCCGGTGCGTACTTTTTGATCGCATCGCAAATCGTTATCGCCGTCAAAAAACATAAGCTGGCTTGTATGTCTTCGGCTTTGTAGCTGAATGCGTCGAAATACTGATAAACCCAAGGCAGTGAAAAATACTCTTTACCGGTGCTTTTGGGCGGGGCGGTATTAAAATAAGAGTCTTGTTTTAATAGCGACACCAAGTCATGAGCGATTTTGCCGGTTTTGGCCCAGGCGCCGTTTTTATCATACGGAAGGTTCCGGTGCAGTCTGATCCATAAATCCATTAAGGTGTTGCCGGGGCCGGTATCGAAACCGATGATTTTGGCTGATTGATGTTTAGGCAACACGGTAATGTTGGCGATGCCGCCAATATTGACGATACAACGATGTTCATCAGGGTGGTGAAATACGGCCTGATGAAAAGCCGGAACCAGCGGTGCGCCTTGGCCGCAAGCTGCAATGTCCCTGCGCCTGAAATCGGCTACGGTGGTAATGCCGGTTTGTTCGGCAATAATGTTGGGGTCGCCGATTTGCAGGGAAAAAGGAAATCGGTCGCGCCGGTTCCCTACCGATTGCGGCGCTTCTGAACTCCAGGGAGGGAGGAAATGCCGAGGACTGCCGGGATCAGTCTCGGCCGCCATCCCTGACAGTCGAATGTCGGGTTCATGGTAAATGGTTAGTCCATGACTGCCGATGGCATTGACGGATGACGCGGGAATATTGGCTTTGGCAAGCAAGTTATTGACAGTCTCTGCGAATAAGCGGCCAAGCCGGGTATCCATTGCGCCGTATTCTTTTAACGAGATTAAGGTATCAGGCTTGCTGAGTCGTTGGATTGTATTTTGAATATCGTCGGGGAGGGGCTGGTATTCAAATTCGACAAGCCGAACATTGTTGTCTTTAAAATCAACAAGAGCGGCGTCAATACCATCCAAGCTGGTTCCGGACATGAGTCCAATATAAAGTTCAGGCATCGATTTTTGAGTTAATCGTAATGATACGGTTGCATGGATGCAGGGGGGACAGTAATACCGGGAGCAATTGCCGATGGGTTTTTTGCCAATAAACTTTTGGCTTTGGCCTGATTAAGCTGAGCAAAGAATGCTTGGGTTTGTACTTTAAAATCAGTCAGTAATACGTTACTTATCGGCATCGAATGCGGTATTTTTACAGTCTCCGGGTCGCGGTAAAGTCCATCTACATGGAACTCGTAATGCAGGTGAGGACCTGTAGCCAGGCCGGTTTGGCCGACATAGCCGATAACATCGCCTTGCTTAACATGGTTACCGACTGTTAAGCCTTTTTTAAAATCGGACATGTGGGCATAAAGCGTTTCGTAGCGATCATTATGCTGAATAATGACCACTTGCCCATAAGCACCTTTACGGCCGCTGAAAGTGACAATTCCATCCCCGGTTGTTTTTACAGGTGTACCGGTTCTTGCGGCATAATCAATGCCCTTGTGAGCGCGAATTCTGTTTAGTATGGGGTGCTTACGGTGCATGTCGAAAGGGGAGCTGATCTTTGCAAAGTCAACGGGGGTCGTTAAAAAAGCCCTCTGCATGGACTGTCCGTCAGGCGTGTAATAACTGGCAATGCCGGATTCATTGATGTATCTGACGGCACTGTATGGCACTCCTTGGTTAATAAATTCGGCGGCAATAATTTCATCGGTATCGGTTTCTTTGCCATCAATCATTTTCTTCCCGTAAACAACTGTGAATTGATCGCCGGGACGTAAATTAGTGGCAAAATCAATATCCCATGCAAAAATATCAGTAAGTTGCAGGATCAGCTCTTTTGATAAGTCCGCTTCGAGCCCGTCCAGAAATAAAGAGGTTTCTATCGATACATGAGCGGTGTTGATCTTTGTCGTTTGTGGATGGTCAATTAATATCGGGCGGAATTGTTGGTCATTTGGAGGGATAATCTGGTCTGATTCGGCATTATCCATATCCAAATCAGTCGGGGTATTTTTTTCCGGTTTTCTATGGCCGAGCGGTTTTACTGACACCGATTCGATTGAATTGGAAGAAATAATGGTGCGTTTTCTGGTAGCCGGCTCAGAAACGGTAGTGTGGGATCTATTGCTTAACTTGGATGAGGTAATGAATTGCTTGTTATTTTTTAATGTGGCAGAAACAATGGCTTGTTTTTTTGTAGTGGATTTAGTCGCTACGGCAGATTTTTTTTGCCTAGTTAGCTTAGTTACGGTAATGGGTTGCTTTTTGTTTGTGAGCTTAGGCGCTACAGGTGTTTTTTTGTTGGTTGTAGTTTTAACGGCAGCCGTAGGTTTTTTCTTATCAATTAATTTGGTTTTTTTTGATTGAAGGTTAGGGGTGGAAATAGTCTTGGCTGTTGTGTGCTTGTTTGCTGGTTTTGTCTGTGTGTGGCCGGTCACTGAAAAAGCAACGCCAATTCCAAACAGTAAGGATGTAAAGATTCTATTTTTCACTAGGCTATGCTAAATAATTGAAATTTACGTGAATCAAAAAAATAATGGATTTTTGATTTCATTTTAAGTGGTTTCATAGATTTTTACCAATTTTAGGTCATATAAAAGTTTTTATTCAGCCGAGCTGATTATTAATTCTATAATGGTTCATTTATATGCATTCGGAGAAAGAAATTGCAAGAGGACGTATTGGCGCACCTTCTTAGAGGGACTGATGAGGTTTTAATCAAACAAGAATTAATTAAAAAGCTGGAAGAGGGGCGGCCTCTTCGAATTAAAGCGGGCTTTGATCCAACTGCTCCCGATTTGCATTTGGGGCATACGGTGTTGATTAATAAATTGAAGCAATTTCAAGAGTTGGGGCACGAAGTGCTGTTTCTGATTGGCGACTTTACCGGGATGATTGGTGATCCAACTGGAAAAAATGTTACGCGTAAGCCGTTGACTCGGGATGAGGTTATTGATAACGCAAAAACCTATGAAGAGCAGATATTTAAAATTCTGGATCCGACAAAAACCCTGGTAATGTTTAACTCAAGTTGGATGAATGCAATGTCGCCCGCAGATTTGATTCAATTGGCGGCAAAACATACCGTGGCTAGAATGCTGGAGCGGGATGATTTTAGCAAGCGCTTTAAAGGTGGGCAGTCCATTGCGATACATGAATTTTTGTACCCGTTAATCCAAGGCTATGATTCGGTAGCGATGAGAGCTGATGTTGAATTAGGCGGTACAGATCAAAAGTTTAACTTGCTGGTTGGGCGTCAGTTGCAGGAATCTTTTGGGCAAAAGCCTCAGGTAGTTATAACTATGCCTATTTTGGAAGGGTTGGATGGCGTACAAAAGATGTCCAAGTCGCTTAATAATTATGTCGGTATAGCTGATGCTGCCGATGATATGTTCGGTAAATTAATGTCCATATCCGATGAGTTGATGTGGCGTTATTTTGAATTGTTGAGTTTTCGTCCCATGACTGAAATAGAGCTATGGGTTGAGGAGTGTAAACAAGGTGCAAACCCGAGGGATTATAAAGTAAAGTTGGCTCAGGAGATTATAGAAAGATTTCATGACGCATCTTCGGCTGTCAAAGCGTTGGAAAATTTTGAAGCTAGATTCCAACGTGGGGCAATGCCCGATGAAATGGATGAACTGGAATTAAAGATTGAAGGTTTAAGTTGCGGTATAGCGAATATATTGAAAAACACGGGATTAACGGAGAGTACGTCCGAGGCTAATCGCATGATAAAGCAGGGGGCGGTAAAAATTGACGGAGAGAAGGTTTCCGATCAAAAGCTGGAGATTTTTGTAGGCACTCGGCATGTTTATCAGGTAGGAAAAAGAAAATTTGCACGAGTAAAAATAACCGCTTGACGAAGAGTAGAAAGGCTGTATAATGCGCAGTTCTTTCGGGGCAGGGTGCTTTGAAAGAGGCGGTAGTTGAAAATAAAGT
>JAUGSS010000143.1:0-59959 GCA_044426515.1 Methylococcaceae bacterium
GTTCCGCTCTGAATCTTGCTGGATTTTAACGGCAATCCGCGCCGTACCTTGACGGCTGTCGGTAAAGGTAATCAGTCTGCGGCCACGTCCTGGGCTTTCCAAAGGATTGTTACCATCCTGACAAAATTCCAGTAAGGTCGGCACAGTATTACTGACGTAAAACGGTGTACCTAACAGGCAGCGGCGAAAAACGCCACGTTTACCACGGTCAGGAATAAATCCGCAATGTCCGCAGGTTTCGTTATCATTGACGATGTGAATCGTGACGGCTTGATGCGTTTCACCAAGTTGTTTGTTATCGAGTGACAAGGGCAAAGAGTGCGTCAACTCTGCATCGGCTTTTACAGCCAGATTAACAAACTCACTCGGCACTACAGTTTTTGTATCGAATTCTTGTTCTTCCCCGGTATCTTCATCGCCTTCCACTTCAATTTGCAGGCTAAATTCATCAATTGCTTGGCGTGGAATTTGGATTAATTGCCCCTGTTGAGTTTGAAAAGCCTGTAAATGCGGACTGTTGCAATCATTGCAAAAAACCAGCTCATATACCGGCGCACCACATTCGCAACGATCGCGCTGTTGACTATAGACATAACCGAAGGCCCAATTATCCGCTAAAGGGGTGTCTTTTTTGCAGCGACAGTTAGCGTCCACACAGCACCATAAACCGTTGGTCACTTGATGGAATAAATGCCCGCGTATTGGTAAAAATGGGTGCTTAGGTTTATTGTCTTTACCCGGTAATATTGTCCCTGTACACAAATCCAACCATGCCAGTGTTTGCTGGTGTCTAATGTGCATATCGGCAATGTCGCTAAACAAGGTGTTGCTTAACTGAGTTAATGTTTTCGGGAGCGTATCACGGGTCAGTTCTTCACGCAGTTTGCGACTAACCGGATGATCTTCCAATGCTCGATAGCGTTGTTTTGAAACCTGCTTGTCGTGGTCAATATCCACCAAAGTTGCTATAGGTGTATTCTGTTTGTAATCACCTTTTCTTTTGTTGAGTGGCGGCACAATCCTCTTTCCCCCAATAACGGTAACTTGATCTTGCGAAATACCCGCCAAATCGGCCAGATAACGTTGTAATGAAACATTATCCTTGTCGCCAATAGTTGCCGAAGTAGCTATAAAACGCACATCTTCGGCATTGACAGCGAAACCATGCAACACCCTACGCAACAACAGCGACAGTTCCGCCGCTTGCGAACCGATGTAAGTATGCGCTTCATCCAAAACAATCCAGCGTAATTTTCCTTGTGATTTTTGCAGAATCGGCGAGTCAACTTGCCGAACCAACATGTATTCAAGCATCGTAGAGTTTGTCACCAACAAGGGAGGCGGCTCGCTACGTAACAGGGTTCGGGATAAAATTTCATTTGGCGTTTGTGCCTGATTAAAACTTGTCGCTTTGTCAGGCGTATTGCCGTTATACAAGCAAAAACGTACGCCATTACCGAAGCTATCCGTCCAGGCGCGTAGACGATCTCGCTGGCTGTTAATCAAGGCATTGAGTGGATAAATAAATAAAGCTTGTACGCCAATCAACGGCTGTTTTTGTAGCTCATACTGGCGCACCAAGTCATGGAGTACCGGCACCATAAAACACTCGGTTTTACCTGATCCAGTGCCGCTGGTAATGACAATGGACTGTGGCTTACTTTCAGATAACTTTAACCAGGACTTGTATTGGTGTTGATACGGCTGCCAATCTTTGCGAAACGCATAGTCTTTTAAATCAACAGGTGGTTTGTCCATTGCTTCAAGTAACGAACGCTCCAGCAAAGAATCAGCCAATCGCTCCATGCTGATATTTGCTTCTTCCCAGCCAAAAATGTGTTCGAAAACCGGATCGGCCAGAAAATTGTTGCTATCACCAAGCGGTTGATTAAATTGCTCTGATAAAAACTGCCGTAAAGCGGGATCACTGATGCCTAGTATACTTAAAGTGGCTTCGGCTGAGCGTTGTGATAATTGCGCGATAAGGGGCTGAAAATAACTGGACATGTGAGTTTAGTTCTTAATCCGTCGGTTGCTGAGATAAATAAGCCAATGTAATGTTAAAAACTGCGTTAAACCAATCTTCATCAAAGTCTTTCAGGCGTTTTAATTTAAAAATAACGACTGCATCGCCTATCCAGTTTTCAGGTCTGTTTGTGTTTGCACAATATGCCGCTAACAGCACAGGTAAAATAACCACAGCCCGATGATGGTCTGAAATATTTTCCAGTTTCAACCATTGCTGCAGCGATTTATCTATTTTTGTCCAATGAGTTATAAGCTCCGGTTTTAATACTTCCAGCCACTTACTGTCTGCTTGTCGTCTATCCAATTCTTGTTGCGCATCTTTAATCATGCCTACCACATTATCCAGAACAGGTTGTTTCATAAAAACAAGCTCTGGATCGGCTGTACCACATAACGACTGATTGAGTATTCGTGCCACTATTTCCATAGACACACAAAGATAATTGATACGTTTGATGCGAGTTTCAATAATAGTGGATACGTCGGTTTCATCTCCCATCGCTTGTTTCAAATAATCTCTATAATTTTTAAAAACCACCAGCCAATCCTTCAACGGTATCAGTTCCCAGAAAACCGGCAGCTCTTCGCCAAGTTTTCGAGTAAAACTCTCATCCATCTGCAATACCAGCGCGGCTAACATTTTGGTATCCGTCACCGCTATTGACCAAACATCAAAACTGGCTAGGGGCAAATGAGCACACTGTTTCCATAAGTGTCTTAAATATGACCAGCCACTATGCTCAAAATCCGTACACATCCGTTCTAAAATTGCTTTGATGGCTTGGTATCTGAATTGTGTTGAACTTGCCGTAACAGCACTATGTAGTGTTGAAACTTCACGATTAACTAATGAGTCAACCTCCTTCTCATCACTAACATTCCATAAAATGGGCCGTAAAGAGATTGAAGACGTCACTGACGGATAAATTAACCAGGGACCTGGAACTTTCTTTTCAGGATAAAAAAACCAGCAGCCGATTTCTGTTTGCTCTGAAGATTTAACATCCAGTTTAATATGTTCTTGCTCTGGCTGAGAAAGTCGCATAGCCATGAGTTGGACTTGTGAAAGAGTGTCATACGACAAACAGGCATGATCGTTAATATTTAATGCCACGCAACCCAGCGACAGATTTCTTGTCAGCGAAAATTGATAGCGAAAAATTTTTGTCCGTAATAACTCAGTACCATTTTCATACACGGCTAACTGCACATAACTATCCAGGTTTCTACTGATAGCCAACAAGTCTTTAATCCATTCTTGATAATCAATAATCGCCAGTTCTATGACTGCGCCTTTTTTCTCAACTTCATTACGAAAGTACAAGTCCCGTGCATCTTCCAAAGTGTCATCTTTAAGATTAAAGTCAATTTGCAAATGGCGGTTGCGATCAGGCTGTTCATTAAATAAACGAAGGCGAAGGCCATGTAATTGATCTTGAAATAGCGGCTGTTCAGATACCTGTTTATTACCATTGGCATCAATAAGCTGACCACCTCTTGCTGGAAAAGGAACCGTAAGAGTTAGCATGTCGGCCATATTCGGCCAAAATAGTGTTAACCGGACATTGCTCGGCGGTGCATTATCTGCAAATAACTCAATTCGACATCCCTCAGTTTCAGTTGTAATCCGATGTTTTACCGATGGCTCGCATAAAACAGTCGCACGCCCAGCATTATCCAGAAAAATCACGCCATCCAAAGAATCCGCTGAAGGTTTAAAACGAATGGAAAACTGTTCGGGTAATAATGCACATTTTTTACGGAACTGAATATTGCCTTGATTATCGAGAAGGCGAATTTCATAAATGCCCTGTTGATCTTGCGAAAGAGGCAACCAATTTCCTTTTGAATTAACGGCTCTGGCGACTAATTTTGTTGCAGGAATTTCTGTCCTTTTTTCAGTTTCATTATTAACACAAGTCAGAGACGGAAAACCTCGATAGACTTCGTTAGGTATACTGGCAAATTTTAGTGTTTCGCCTTGTAAGTAATAACGATTTGCCGACTGTTCCTGTGCGGTTTTGATGATAAACGAATTGTTTTCATTGTCTGATAATTGAATAGTGCCGCTAGCTTCAAGCAGTTTTTTATTAGCTATCGTTGCGATGTGCTGAGTTTCGGCACTTACAGGACACGCTAACCGATCTGGATAGAGAATCCTAACCCGTCTTGCGCGGGTACTGACACTGGCAACGCCTTCTAATACCCAATCGTCATTTTGTTGTACAAATATCCAGGGTACTTCATTGTCCAATTCTTCGCCGTCAGTTAATGGTGTTTCATAGATAAGTGTCGATAAATGCTTAAATCGAATCGCATAACCGCATGCAGCCTGATCGCATTTAACGGCTCCAGAGGGGCGCGGCATTTTTAAAGAAGACTTTTGTTGATAAGTAGCTTTCAGCGCCACACCTAACGAGCGTGTCACCCCGTCACTGCTAATTAACTCAACGTCCAGCCTTGAAGGTATGGTCTCGGGCAGATTAAGTTTTTCCAAGGCAATAAAACTTGCAAATTCAAGCTGTAATTGCAAGAAGCCATCATCGCGCACACGCCGGATACCACGAAATGGTGTATTCATTACTGCATCATCGGCTTTTGCCGCCGTGATAATCATATCCGAAAGTAGCTTCTGTCCGACTTCTGTATCTATCGGCAACGGAAACTGCTCTCGCCATAAGGGTATCTGTTGATCTAAATAACTGACAGGATTGCTATGTTCGTGCAAGCGGTATTTTTGTTTAAGCTCGACCACCGTTTTTACCATGTCGCCTAAAATCGCATGGCTTTGATCATTTTGATAATTTTTCGGAATATAGTCACACTCACTAACAAGTGTGTCGGCGTGTATGCCGGTATGGTGCAAGCGCGTATATTTGGGAATCACCTGCTTTAATACTCTGCCTAACCAACCGCTGGAGTTATTCAGTTGATTAAGCGGCAATCCTCCTTCGATTGCTATTGAACCTAAATATCGGGAACTGCCATTGATAATCCGTACCTTGCGTTCCCAATAACGCAAGCCTAATTCAACAACCAGATTGCGACGCGCTGTTTTTAGCTCTTTGGCATCAGCTCCGAATGAAGTAAATACTTTTTCCCATGACCACAATCTGCCGTCGTATTCTCGCCGCCACCATTCCGCAGCGTAAATAACAAAAGCGGCATTCCAACCGGGTATTTCCGTAAGATTGGCGACGCCGAATAACGCGCTGGTTTTCAAAGAGATTTTTAATGTTTCAAAGTCGTTATCGTTCAGACGATAACGATAGAGCGCCTGTCCGTCCGGGCGGCTTATTTGCCTAGATGCGAGAAATTGCTTAAGCCAGTCTTTAGGTACCATATAGTATCCTTCATCAGTTTATTTGTTTAGGCGCTCGGATTAAATGCTCTCTAAAGCAATAGCTTCTGCGACTACATGCTTGTGTTGCGATGCTCTCTCGCATAAAACATACATGATTAATGGCTCAGGATATGCTTTGACAATGTTGTTAAAAGCCGCTGTGTCGTCTTGGCCTCCTGCCAAGAAAAAATAATTTTGTAGGAAGCCTAACGATGAAACCCTTTTATCTACCCGATAGAGCTGATTGATACTGGCTGTTTCGTTGATCTGAAAAATAGCGGGATATGCTTGCACCAGGTTTTCAAGTTTTGCCAATAATGCGCTTTCCGTCAGCCTGAACACGCTGCCGAGAGCAACATTATTATTTTGTCCATACATTAAATCATTGATGGGCAATTCTTTAGCTCTGAGCCGGTTAAAAACTTCGGTTACTGCATAGCCAATTACGCTGATCGGCAGATTAGGTTGCCCACTTGAATATGAGCGATAAAGGCGCGAACCTTCAGCCGCAGTGACTAATTTTAATGAGCTTAAAGGCGTATCCAAACTGTCTTCAAGCTGAGTGTTTGTATTTATCCTGGGCGGGCTGTACATCCTTAAAATCATTGCAATTTCATGTTTGACGGTTTTTTCGGAGTGCTTACCGGATAAGTTATTTCTGACAAAATCAGCCAGCGCTTCAGATGCTTCTTCGCTAGTAAATTCTGATTTATGAAAACAGTTAAAAAACCAGTACCAAGCGCTGGCTAATTCACAATTGGTAGCCAAGAGCCAGTGAATCAGCCAAATGGTTGCTTCATCTTCAAGATAGGGATCCCAGCCATCCTCGGAAAAGATAGCTTTGCCTATTGGAGTTACACTCAAGCCTTCTGCGGTCTCTTTGAGTATTGTGGTAGCGCGCAACCAATATTTGATTGCATTGACCATGTTTTTTCCAACGCCTAACTCAATAGTGGATTTATGCGGTGATGAGAAAATAGTCTTATCGCTATCGAAAGTTTGAAATCCCTTGGTTAACCATGAGTAGCGAAGGGCAAAAGTCTCGTGACGGCCAAATGATGCTTTCTGTTTATGAAAAAATTTGAGTGAACTTTCCATGTTTCGAATTTTGATAAGTCAGTGGCCAAAAATTTTTGGCGTTGAAATTTTAAATTGATATTAGGGTGTTTAATAACTACGTACACATGCGTAATTATGAGGCAAGAAATTTTCACCGTATGCCAGCCAATGCTTACATCTTTGTAAGCCTGCAAAATTTTAGATAGATAATTCTAAGTTAAATTAATAGCTCTATGATTTATAAGCGTTAAAAATAGAAATTATATTTAATTTAATTTTGCTATTTCTCTACTATAGAACTGATTTTTCTCGATTTAGAAGATTTTCCACCACATTACTTAAAATATTCGATTTACTTACAGTTCTCATACCCAGACATTATCAGCTCGATGATAAGCTCACTTTTGTGTAAGCTTGACGGACCTATACCCACATTAACTAAACCATGTATTCAAAACCCCTATTCGATCAAGATTGCAGGCAGTGTCAGCGGCTGGATGATTTTCTCTGCGACGTTAAACAAAAACACCCCGACTATCATGCGCGTCCGGTTGCGCCGTTTGGCGATAGTTCGGCCCGATTGCTGATTGTCGGACTGGCTCCCGGCATGCACGGCGCCAATGCCACCGGCAGGCCGTTTACCGGCGATTATGCCGGGCTGCTGCTGTATGAGGCGCTTTACCGGTTCGGTTACAGTAATCAAATAAAATCCGAGTCATTAACCGACGGCTTGATGCTTAAAAACTGCCGCATCACCAATGCGGTTAAATGCCTGCCGCCGCAAAACAAACCGACTACTGACGAAATCAAGCAGTGCAATCATTTTTTGGCTGCCGAGTTAAAAACCTTGCCGGAGCGAGCGGTCATACTGGCTTTGGGTTCGGTTGCCCACCACGCGGTAGTCAAAGCCTATGGGTTGAAACTAAGTAGCGCCAAATTCGCTCATAACGCGCAGCATGCCTTGCCGGATGGGCGTACCTTGGTCGATTCTTATCATAGCAGCCGCTATAACGTGCAGACCAAACGGCTGACTAAGGAAATGTTTGCCGATGTTTTTCGTAGCATTGAGCGGATAGCGCGGGCTCTGTAATGTGATGCGGCGAATAACAAGCAGTCTATGAAATACCGCAAGCATTGCCCGGCAAAAAACAGACCGATTAAAAATACTGTAAAATGCCTGAACGGCCTGGAGTCCGGACTTTTGCCGGGTACCTGCTTTGCCTGTTCGCAAGCAAAGCAGGTACGCCTGCCATAGTCTATTCACGCTTTCTCCCGGCAGCTTTTTTAATCACAATGGTTTGATATGAAATGACCGAAGAATACGAATACGATGATGAGGCGGAAGAATATTACGCAGTCCGGCCTAATAAAACACAAATAAAGAAAGATATGGCGGCTCTTTTTGCTTTGAGCGAAGAAATATCCGAGTTATCGCCTAGCCAAATAAAAACCCTTGAGTTGCCTGAGGTTATCAATAAAGCCGTAATCGAAGTAGCGGGAATGCCGCATAAAGGCGCCAGAAAGCGACTGCTGAAATTCATTGCCGGACAGCTCAATAAGATTGATATAGAACCGATTTTAGAGAAGCTGTCGCGTATCAAGAATAAAAGCGCTCATGCGGTCCGGGAGCATCATATTGTCGAGCGTTGGCGGGATCGGCTGATGACCGAAGGCAACGATGCGTTGACCGCATTGCTTGACGAACAACCCGATGCGGATCGGCAATTATTAAGGCAGTTAATGCGCAATGCGCAAAAAGAAGCCGAAACCGGTAAGCCGCCCAAGTCTTCCCGCCTGTTATATCGCCGCTTGAAGGAATTGTTTCAGGTTGAAGGCGAGCCGGATCAGGACGCGGAATTTGAAGATGAGGCTGATTAGCCGCCCGCTATATCTAACGTAACTATTCAGCAGAGTCCGCTGCTGAATAGTTAACCATCGCTAAACAAATCCATCTGCCGGGGATGAGTCTGTCTTGACTTATTTTCCAGCGATGACAGCGCAATGCCTAATAAGCGGACATTGCGCCTGCCAATGTCGGTGTCTTTCAATAAGTCTTCAAATATGTCATCTAAAATCGATTTTGTTGTAATGACATAGGGCAGTGTCCGGCTGCGGGTGATCTGGACAAAATCGTGATATTTGATTTTAACGGTTAAGGTATGGGCGACCAGCTGCTTTTCGGCGACTTTTCTCACTGCCTTTTGCACTAGGTTTTGCAACTGTGCGATGACGTCTTGCTTAAATTTAATGTCCTGTTGAAAAGTTATCTCCACGCCCACCGATTTCCGGATACGGTCATTGTTGACGGGGCGATTGTCGATGCCTCTGGAAATATTGTAATAATGCAACCCGGCTTTGCCGAAATAGTGTTGTAAAGTTTCCAGCGGTTGGGCTTTCAGGTCTTTGCCGGTTTTGATACCCAGCGAATGCATTTTTAGCGAAGTGGCTTTGCCTATGCCGTGAAACTTTTCGATCGGAAGTTGTTCGGCAAAGTCTGCGCCCTGTTCCGGGGCGATTAAATAAAGCCCGTCCGGTTTGTTGATGTCCGAAGCGATTTTAGCGAGGAATTTATTATAAGAGACGCCCGCCGAAGCAATCAGCTGGGTTTCCTGCTTAATCGCCGCTTTGATGGCTTTGGCGATTAATGTGGCGGAACCTTGATGCAAACTGACATGACTGACATCCAGATAAGCTTCGTCCAGGGAAAGCGGTTCAAAAAGCTCGGTGTAGTCGGCAAAGATTTTGCGAATGGCTATTGACGCTTGTTGATAAGCGTCGAAGCGGGGCTTTACAAAAACAGCCTGCGGACATAAGCGGTACGCATGCGCCGAAGGCATCGCCGAGTGGATGCCGTACTGTCTCGCTTCATAGCTGCAAGTTGCGACCACGCCGCGAGAATCGGGAACGCCGCCGACGATCAGCGGCTTGTTGCGGTATTGGGGAAAATCGCGTTGCTCTACCGCCGCAAAAAATGCATCCATATCGATATGAATGATTTTGCGGGTAGAGCTCATTTGCGACTGCAAGGATGCAGGAGGTAGAGCAATGCAGGAGCAATTGCCGAGTATTATTTTGCGGAATTTTTCGTTTCCGGCAGTTGCAGTTCTGCTGTCATATTCCAGTCGGAGAACGGAAAGGGCATGGTTTCTGTATTGAACGTCAGGAACAGCAAAATATGGTAGGTATAAGTGGAAAGACTGCGCCCGAAATTAAGGATATTGATGTTGGCTTTACCGGTGAGCAGCGTTGATGCCACCTGCAGGATAATAACGGCCCAAAGCAGCATCCTGACCAGTCCGCCGATAGCCGCAAAAACCAACATAAAGAAGATTCTTTTCCAGGTGCTAAGTTGTGTCAAGTTGTAGTTTATTTGTTCGTCCATCGTATTAACCTCGGTTCATAATGTCGCGTAAATCAAGCGCGGCCGCATTGGCGCGAGCTATATAATTTGCCATAGACAGGGAGTAGTTGGCGAAAAGACCGTAGCCGCTACCGTTTAAAATCATCGGGCTTAAAATAGGGGTTAGCGCGTTTTCCAGCGCCTTAATCATGATATCAACGGTACGCATGGCGCGTTTGTCTAACAAAATATCCTCAAAGTCATGTTTGATAGCCCTGAGTATATGCAATAACGCCCAGCTTGCCCCGCGCGCCTCATAGAACACGTCGTCGATCTCCAGCCAGGTGACTTTGGCTACGGTGGTGCCTTTTTCATCAGCCGCTTCCCGCTCAAGTTCGGTTAATCCGGGGCCATAGTTGCCGCTGGCGCTGTTTGCGGTCAAACGGGTGGAAAGTCCGCCCAAACGCTTGATCACAACTTCGGTGTATTGCCACAGATTGTCGGCGCGGGAATAAAATTGCGCCTGTTTTACGTTGCCGCCGTATTTTTGCAGACGCTCCATGTATTTATGCAGGGCCTCGACGCCTTTTTGATATTCGGCCTCCGTTGACGGCAGCGCCCAGGAGTCGTTTTCGTAATAGAAATAAGGCTCGGCAATCGCCAGATCCGGATCTTCGGCCGATTGGGACTGATCTCTGGCAAAGTGGTTTCTTAATGCCGAGGTGGCGTCACGCAACATGACTAAGGCGCCGTATTCCCAGTTGGAAATGTTGTCCAGAAATACGCCGGGAGGCGCGACATCGTTAGTGATATAGCCGCCGCTTTTATGCAGCAGAACTTCGGCGATATGAGCCAAGGTGTTGGTGTAGACATAGCCGACCGGCATGCTGTCAGTGGAATGGGTTTCTTCGGCGCGTTTTACCGCTTCGTCCATAACGTTAAACTGCCCCGGTTCTCTGCCCCACCAAGCGCCCAGAAAGATCAGGACGACCACTACAATGAGGACAAAAACACCAAAGCCCCAGAGTATTCCTTTAGATTTTATATCGTTCAGTGTTTCGTTTGCCGCCATTTTTGAAATCCCGTAAAGAGGTTTTTTCGTAGAGTCGAGAACTATTTTACCCTACTGCTTTTTTATATGAAAAATTGGCTACATGGTAGCAGGTTTTTTGGTTATTTGCTTATGGCGCAATTCGCTATACCGGTTTTTTTTTGGCTCTTGGATGCGCTTTATCATAGATTTCGGCCAGATGTTGAAAGTCCAGATGGGTGTAAATCTGGGTCGTGCTGATATTGCTGTGCCCGAGCAATTCCTGAACGGCTCTTAAGTCCTGACTGGATTCAAGTAAATGACTGGCGAAGGAATGTCTGAGCATGTGCGGATGGATATGTTCGGCAATACCTTTTTTCTTGCACCACTGTTCCAGTCTTAATTCAATATTGCGCTGGCCGAGCCGGATGCCGCGCGTTGAAACAAATAACGCGGACTCAGTAGCGGGAATTTTTACCGCTCGTTGCTGCAACCAGTTTTCAATAGCCGCAACGGCTTTACTGCCTATCGGTAATATTCTGGACTTGCCGCCCTTGCCTATGCGCACAATCAGGGAGCTATCCGGCAAGTCCAGGTCGGTTAGATCAAGCGCCGACAACTCGCTCAGGCGCAGGCCGGATGAATAGAATAATTCGAACATGGCCAAGTCGCGGATTTCGAGCAGCGAACTGGCTCCGGCTTCCAGCAAACCGGATAACTGGTCGACATCCAACGTTTTAGGCAGCTTTCTGGCTTGTTTGGGCGCTTGGATATGCTGGGCCGGATTGATACTGGCCAGGCCTTGTTTTAATAGATAATTATAAAAACTGCGGATCGCGGATAGCTCACGTTGCAGGCTTTTACTGCTCAAGCCTAAGCGATGCCGACCCGCTATGAACGAGCGAATATCGGTCTGTTGCAGGTCGGCCCATTGGGCTATGTCTTTTTCCGTGCAATAGCCGGACAGCTGCTTAAGATCCCGCTGATAACTTTTTATGGTGTGTTCGGAGGCGCGGACTTCAACAGTAAGCTGTTGGAAAAAGTCAGCCAGCATAAGTTCGGCATCGGCATGCATGTTAACTCCGCTGCAACAAGGCAATCAACCGGGTTCCTATGATTTCACTCATTTGGTTTAAAAACAGATGACCCATGCTGTAATGAAACCGGCCTTCTTCCCGACTGCCGATGGCTAAAATACCCTCCAACTCGGTAAAGGCCATCGGAATAATAGCGCAGGATTTTACTTCAAATGCCCTCTCGCCGAATAATACCCTTGCTTGGGCCATGGTCGGGCGTCCGCATTTGGGCTGATTGTCGGCCAGTTCGGCGGCAAACGGTTCCAGGTCTTTGCTGTCCGGCTCAATAAACAGATTAGTGAGAGCGGCGTCCGGATTATGTTTGATAATACGCACCGCCACAAAATCGATCAAAAAATATTCCGACAGCACTATATCAAGATTGGCAACCGCCTCTTCCAGCGTCGAGGCATCCAGCAGCGCCAAGGTAAGCTTATGCATGCCGTTCAGCGAAGTATCGTTCTCCCTGGCTATATCTATCAATGCAGTGAGCTGATTTTCCATATCATGATGCCGGTTTCTGAACAGTTCCAGCTGTTTTGAAATCAGCGACACCGCGCTGCCGCTGGGATGAGGAATACTCATGTGTTCCAGCAAATTCAAATGTTCATGGAAGAACTCGGGATGTTTTCTTAGATAGTCTTCAACTTGGGCGGGAGTGATTTCAGCAGGTTGTTCATTCATAGCGTTATTTGTCCTTCAAAAACAGAAACGGCGGGGCCCGTCATTAAAACCGGTTCGCCGCGGCCAGGCCAATTAATGGTTAGCGTTCCGCCGGGCAGGTCAACGCTGACAACAGGGTCCAGCAGGTTGTGTTCGATGCCGATGACCACCGCTGCGCAAGCACCGCTGCCGCACGCCAAGGTTTCAGCCGCACCGCGTTCAAACACGCGCAGCTTTATGTGCCGGCGATCGACGACTTGCATAAAACCAACATTAACCCGTTCCGGAAAAAAAGCATGACTTTCCAAGGCCGCTCCCAAATCAGCCACCGGCGCGGATTTAACATCCGTGACTTGAATAACGGCGTGCGGATTGCCCATCGAAACGGCGCCGAAGGCTTTTTCAGTATCGTTAACCAGCACCGTATAAAAGCGCGACTCTTCTTCTGCCAGCAGGGGAATTTCAGCGGGTGCGTGTCTTGGAACGCCCATATCGACAGTGATCAGGTTATCGTCATCAAAACGCAGCAATAATTGGCCTGAATTGGTATCGACGCGGATTTCATCCTTGTCCGACAGTTTTTTGTCGCGGACAAAACGGGCAAAACAGCGCGCGCCATTACCGCATTGCGCCACTTCGCTGCCGTCCGCGTTAAAAATCCGGTATTTGAAATCGGCATTGGCGCTTACCGCCGGTTCGACCAGTAACAGCTGATCGAAGCCTATGCCGAAGTGCCGGTCGGACAGCTCCCTGATTTGCTCGGATGTTAATGCGATGTGTTGGTTGATGGCGTCAATGACCACAAAGTCATTACCGAGGCCGTGCATTTTAGTGAAGTTGATCATTTAGTCGGTATTTACACTAGGTAAGTGAGTTTAATTATTTGCTAACTATTCGGTTGCTGGAAAAAACAGAACGCAGATGCCAAAAGTAGGCGCCTCTAGGCGACGCTGATATTTATGATTGAATAAGATTTTTTGAATTATCCTGAAAAAATCAGTTGATCGCCATTTTGAGGCTATCCGCGTTTATCATAATCATCTGCATCATCAGCGTTCCATTTCTCTATGTGCTGAATAGTTAAAAATTCACGGCAACAAATGCTCGCCCGCCCAAAGCTGCGTAATCGTTTCTCTTTCCCTGATTAAGTGCAGGTTGCCGCCATCGACAATCAACTCAGCCAGGCGCGGTCTGGAATTATAGTTTGAACTCATGGTAAAGCCATAGGCGCCGGACGAGCGTACCGCCAACAAATCGCCTTGAGCGATTTTAAGCGGGCGGTTTTTGCCCAGAAAGTCACCGGTTTCACAAACCGGGCCGACTATATCCCACATTGTTTCAAGCTCGTTACTTTGCAGATTTACCGGAATAATGTTCTGCCAAGCGCTATATAAAGATGGGCGAACCAAATCATTCATCGCCGCATCAACAACGGCAAAATTTTTATTGGCCGTCGGTTTAAGATATTCAACCTGCGTCACCAAAATTCCGGCATTGCCGACGATAGCGCGGCCCGGTTCCAGTAAAATCTCAAAATCGGTTTTGCCAAGCCGCGCCAAAACCGCCTGAATATATTCGGCAGGTTCGGGCGGCTGTTCATCCTTATAACAAATACCCAAACCACCGCCCAGATCCAGATGATGCAGGTTAATCCCTTCGGCTTTAAGCGCGGCAACCAGCTCAAGGATTTTATCCAGCGCATCCAGAAAAGGCCGGGTTTCGGTCAGTTGCGAACCGATATGGCAATCGATGCCGATCACGCTGATATTGGGCATGGCTGCCGCACGGCGATATTCGGCCAAAGCCTGCTGAATGTCTATGCCGAACTTATTTTCCTTTAAACCGGTAGAAATATAAGGGTGGGTTTTAGCATCGACATCAGGATTGACCCGAAAAGACACCGGCGCGATAACGCCCAACTGCCCGGCCAGCCGGTCAATTCGGTCCAACTCGCCGCTGACTTCCACATTAAAACAGCGTATGCCGATTTTTAATGCCGCCAGAATTTCGTCTTCGCGTTTGCCGACGCCGGAAAACACAATTTTTTTAGGGTCGCCGCCGGCGGCAATAACCCGTTCCAATTCGCCCAAAGAGACAATATCGAAGCCCGAGCCTAAACGAGCCAGCAAATTAAGTATCGCAATATTGGAATTAGCTTTTACCGCATAACAGATTAGATGCGCTTGCTCGCCAAAGGCCCGGTCGAAAGCCTGCCAATGCCGCTCCAGCGTGGCTCTTGAATAGATGTAACAGGGGCTGCCGTATTTATAGACGATGTCCTGAACAGCCAGATCTTCGGCGAACAGCTCATCGTTTCGGTAATTAAAATAATCCATTGTTATTTGTTTTTTTCATGCATAGCAATCCCTGCCATGCCCCCTTCGGGTAAATGCAAATCTGCTCCCAGCAGATTAGTCGGGCTTAGATTCCGGTTTTGGCGCCGGTTCCGGTTCTACATGAATCGGCGCCGCTTGACCGGGCAAATAAAGCGGGCCGGGCTGTCCGCAGCCTGCTAAAGCGCCGGCTAGCAGCAACAGCAGTAATAATTTATAAGGTTTCATGGCGCGTTATCATAAATCAGTGTTGGTAAGCATGAGTGGCCGATATGATAAGCCCAATTGCGATAAAAGGCATTAGCAAGGCGGTGCAATAAGCTTTAAATGCAACTTCTGATTACCCGGACTCAATTTGAAATACCGCTAAACAGTGTCTTATTCGTCACCAAGACACGAAGAAATCAACCTTCGTGTTCCTCGCGCCTTGGTGGTGGTCCATCATCCTTCCCGATCCGGAACAACCGTGGCGTGACTGTTAGCGTACCAGTAATTCGGGGCCAAACCAGTCAACAATAACATGCCGATAATATTCGGCTTTCGCGGTTTGCAGATGCTCCAGCGGGTTTAGATTATCGGTGAAGATGACGCCCTTACTGTTATCTACCGGAAATACCCGATTTTTCAGCCAATCCGTCTGACTTGGCAACAGTGCTTTTGAATTAAGATCTATCGGCTGACGGCCGGCAAGAAAAATGAAGTCGTTAAAATCCTTGCCGGGTTCGGATACAAAAACCGATTGCTGCGGAAACACTTCGGCCAGGGTTCGCGATACCGACGCCAGCGCAACACTCGGTTCGCCATGTGAAAAAGCAACAAAATTAAGCGCCAATATGCCCTGCTCCGACAATAATCCCTGTAACTGCGCCAAGGTTTCAACCGTCAATAAATGCGCAGGTTCCGAGCCGCCGGTAAAACAATCATGAATAATTAAATCGTAAGGCCCTTTCAGGTGGCGTATTTCATAACGCGCATCGCCAACAATCGCCTGACCTGTGGGTTTGAAGCCAAAATATCCTGATGCCGCTTCAGCAACAGCCGGATCTATTTCCAAGGTATCGGTTTCTATGCCGTAACGATCATGCAGAACCTTTGCCATATGGCCTGCGCCCAAGCCGATAATCAGCGCTCGAGTCATTTTTTTCGGCGCCAGAGCGGGAATCAAGCCGACAATATCCTGATAACTCAAGCGGCTTTGCCCGTCACTGATACCGGCGGCGCCAATTGTTGAGGCATCGGAGGTCAGCAGGCGCAAGTCGCGGGACGGTTGATCGATAACCCGCACCCAGCCGTAAAGACTTTCGCGCTCAGACTGCACTTGAAAGCGATTGCCGCCGGTGTAGCTATGCGCGGCACCGACAATTTTCGGCAACAGGCATAAACCGGCTATCGCCAATACGATACAAGGCGTAATTGCGGCAGACACGGCTAATTTTTTTTGTTCATAAATCGCGACAACGACCGCCAATATCAGCAGCAATAGGCCAAGGCCGACTAGAATCTGGCGGGAACCGACCAGAGGAAACAGGAAAAAGCCCAATACCAAGGTACCAATCACACTGCCCAGCGTGCTGACCGCATAAATGGAACCGGCGCTGTTACCGACGCCATCCAGTCTCGATGTCGATAGTTTAATGGCAAAAGGCCCTACCATGCCCAGCAGGGTCAGACTAGGCGAAAACAAAACCAGCGCACTGACAAAAGCACCGGCGCGTAAGCCCAACGGATCAGTCGCCAACAATACCGTCCGCGTTGCCCATGGGATCAACAAAGTAAACAAAGCGGCAAGTGCGATAATCAGCGACAAACCGGTGCGTTTTGCCCGGTCGGCCCAGCGTCCGCCGACAAAATAACCGATTGCAAGCGCGATCATGGTTACCGAAATCAGCGATGACCAAACATAAAGACTGGCACCGTAAAACGGCGCTATCATTCGCGTACCCAAGAGTTCTATCACCATGACCGAGGCCCCGGTTAAAAAAACCGTCAGAAAAAGTCCGGTGCGGTCAAAAATATTTAACGTGTTATTCATTATGTTTTATATCCGGTTATTTAATGTGTTTTAAAAATTCGCCTGAAACCGATGCAATCAGTGGTTGAAAAAAACCGTACTGAAAAGGTTCATTTCAACCTTTAGTATCTTCATCATCCATTTATCCCGTTCCTGTTTAGCCACGATGCTTGATTTTGCTGATGTTATTTGAAATAGCAATTTGTGGCATAGAAATAGCTTAATGCTCTACAAGTTCTTGCTAAAAACCGCCATGCAGTCAATATTTAGCAGACATGAACCTATTGAATAAATATTTCACTTTGTACTAGGAATAGAATTGCCATGATAGTTGAAATTGTACTTACCAGTGTTTTTTGTATAGCTGTTTTTTATGCCCATATTTTTATCAAAAAAATAATGGCTGACGAATCAAGCTTATAAAAAGCAGCACCCGGCAAATTAGATATTTTGTATGCGGGTCTACGGTTAAGGCCAATATTGTTGACTTAACGGTATAGCGATCAAAGCGGCCCGTTAATACTTTGTTGAACGCTTTGAACTTGACGATTTTGTTTAATACCCGATCTGAAGTCGAGTTAACAGGAGATCATATTGATTTTTTGAGCATATTGTCTAGCCTTGCCTTTGATAATATTTGAGATTAGATCGGGAGAAAAATCATGAAAATGGCTATTTTCTTGAAAACATTATTGACTGCCGCCGGACGGGTATTAGCCGGCGCTGGTTTTGTTCTTTACTGCTCGATGCCGGCACATGCCGGCAATCCGAAGACATTTGATAAATACGATCCACCTTCTGATTTGATACTAACACTACCGGATCAAGAACCTACGACAGAAAAATTAAGCCCGTCCATTAACCAAACCGTAGTGACGCACAATAACAATGAAACCCAAACGTCCGCACTAAAAAGCCCTCCCGTTAATGTGAACTGCAATATGGATGTTATTCAAAACACCGTAGGTGACGTGCCGCTCAGTAACCGGTTGTTTGGAAAATGCGGCCTTCAATATCATTATTGAAAATACCAATACAAGCGCCCTCTACTATTTCGAATCAATGGCGTCAGCGCGGTTGATTTTAGAAAAAAGCACTCCCTAACGCTTTTGTGATGCCTATTTTAATGGCGCGTTTTTGATTGAATGAAAGCAATAGACATGCTCTAATGTGTATTGTTTAGCTGTTTCTTGCACAAGAATAACCCGATGCGAACCAATATAATCATTGACGACACCTTAATGGCCGATGTTTTAAAAGCGACGGGAGCAAAATCCAAGCGCGAAGCGGTGGAACTCGGTTTAAAAGCTTTATTAATGTTGAAACAGCAAGAGAGCATCAAAGCCTTTAAAGGCAAATTAAAATGGAACGGCGATTTGGAGCAAATGAGGACTGATCAGTGATTCTGGTCGATTCCAGTGTTTGGATTGATTATTTTAACGGCACGGAAACATTGGCAACTAAAAAATTGGATAATTTACTGGGCGTACAGCCGGTATGCACCGGGGATCTGATCCTGGCGGAAGTGCTGCAAGGGTTTAGATTGGATCAGGATTATCAAAGAGCAAAAACCTTGCTCTGCTCATTGCCCGTCCACGCCATGCTGGGTGCAAGTCTAAGTTTAAAAAGTGCCGAAAATTTCAGAAAGTTGCGTAAACAAGGCGTTACGATCCGAAAAACCATCGACACGATGATTGCGACCTTCTGTATTGAAAACGAATTGCCGTTATTGCATTCAGACAAGGATTTTCAACCCTTTCAACAATTTTTAGGCTTGCAGGTTTTATAGAATCCTTGTCGAAAGGTCTATTCTGTCTTGGAAGCTTGAATACCTACAACAGACAAACGCTTAAGCAAAGGTTGCGGATCATCACTTCCTCGTCAGCCGGAATAATCAGCACCGGTTTGTATCCAATAAGGCCGATTTCATTGCTCCCGGCATGGTTAGCAGCCTGATCCAACGCAAAGCCAAGAAAACCCAGAGGAGCACAGACTTTTTCCCGGACTTCGGCGGAATGCTCACCGATGCCGCCGGTAAAAACCAGCGCATCGATACCGCCAACCTTGGCCGCAAAGCCGCCGATGGCCGCCCGCACTTGGCGGCAAAAATAGTCGACGGCGAATTCGGCGTTTTCACTCCGACTGGAAAGAAGATCGTTCATTTCCGAACTTTCACCACCGGACAAAGCCATCAGTCCCATTTTATGAAACACCACGTCGCTCAGTTTTTCAGAATCATACCGCTTCGCCAACTCCAGCATCACGCCGGGATCAAGATCGCCGCTCCGGGTTCCCATCGGAATGCCGCCTGCCGGGGTATAGCCCATTGTGGTGTCCACCGATTTCAGGTTTTCCATCAGGCAAAGGCTGGCGCCGCTACCCAAGTGGGCGACGACAACTTTTTGATAAGCCACCTCGCCCAAAACCCCTTCAAGCATCCCGGCGATATAAGCGTAATTAAGCCCATGAAAACCAAAACGGCGAAAGCCAAACTCGTTCGGAATCGGCAGACGTTTAGCCCACTCGGGCATGGTCGCATGAAAAGCGGTATCAAAGCAGACGACTTGCGGCGCATTGAACCGTTGCCGGCACAAATCCAGCCCCAGCAGATTGCCCGGCAAATGCAGCGGGGCAAGATGGATCAGCGCTTCCAGCCGGGACCGTTCGGCCGCATCAATACGCCTTGCCGGGTCGCTAATATCGCCGCCGTGAACAAAACGATGCCCGACCAGCTCCGGCATTTCGCCGGCCAAATCACGCAACAACTGATCGAACGCTTCTCTTTGATCGCGCACATGCTCATAACGAAAATTGCGCCGCGCACCCTCAGCGGAAAACAGGCTCGCCTTGATCGAAGACGAGCCGCTGTTGACCGTTAAAACCGAGCGCTTCAATACGGCCACACCCAATTGTCGACTTCAGGCAAATCGGTGCCGTGTTCGTAAGCGTAGTTGCGGCAATCGATCTGCCGGTCACGCATGTTTTCCTTCACATGCGCACCCGCCACGCTCAAGGCCGGGATGCGATTAATCGCATCGATCACCAGGCTGAAACGGTCGATCTCGTTCTGGATCGCAAGTTCCAACGGCGTGTTGATACTGCCTTTTTCTTTATAGCCGCGCACATGCAGGTTTTTGTGATTATTGCGGCGATAAGCCAAACGATGGATCAACCAGGGATAGCCGTGGAAGTTAAACAGAACAGGTTTATCCAGCGTGAACAGGCTATCGAAATCCTTGTCCGATAAACCGTGCGGATGTTCGCTGTCAGGAGTCAGCTTGTAAAGATCGACCACGTTAATGAAACGAATCTTGAGTTCGGGGAAATTCTCACGCAGCAACACCACGGCCGCCAGCGCTTCCTTGGTCGGAATATCGCCCGCACTGGCTATCACCAAATCCGGTTCGACGCCTTGATCGTTACTCGCCCAACTCCAGATGCCGATGCCCTTGGTGCAGTGCTTGATCGCCGCATCCATGTCCAAAAATTGCAGATGTTTTTGTTTGTCGCAGACGATCACGTTGATGTAATTGGTGCTCTTCAGGCAATGATCGGCAACCGACAACAGGCAGTTCACATCGGGCGGCAGGTAGATGCGCGTCACCTCCGGGCTTTTGTTGACCACGACGTCGAGAAAGCCGGGATCCTGATGAGTAAAACCGTTGTGATCCTGGCGCCATACGGTCGAGGTAATCAGCAGGTTCAACGACGACACCGGCGCGCGCCATGCGACTTCCTTGGACATCGCCAGCCATTTGGCATGCTGGTTGAACATCGAATCGATCACATGCACAAAAGCTTCGTAGGTGGAGAAGAAACCGTGACGGCCAGTCAGCAAATAGCCTTCCAGCCAGCCTTCCAACGTGTGTTCGGACAGCATTTCCATGACCCGTCCGTCCGGCGACAATTGACCGCCATCGGCATCTTCCGGCAGATAGTCGGCCAGCCAGGTTTTTTTACTGGCTTCATAGATATCGTCCAGCTTGTTCGAACTGTTTTCGTCAGGACCGAATACCCGGAAATTGTTCATGTTCAGGCGCATGATGTCGCGCAGGAATTTACCCAGCGGCCGTGTGTTTTCTGCGCTGGTAGTGCCCGGTTTGGTCACGACCGCTGCATATTCGCGGCAGTCCGGCATATGCAGGGCTTTGCGCAACAAACCGCCGTTGGCGTGGGGGTTGGCGCTCATGCGTCGTGCGCCCTTGGGTGCAAGGGCTTTGAGTTCGGGTAACAAGCGCCCGGTTTGATCAAACAGTTCTTCCGGCTTGTAGCTGCGCAGCCAGTCCTCCAGCTGCTTGAAATGCGCCGGCGTATCGCGCACATTGCCAAGCGGCACTTGATGAGCGCGCCAAAAACCTTCCACTTTTTTGCCGTCAACCTGTTTCGGCCCGGTCCAGCCTTTGGGGCTGCGTAACACAATCATCGGCCAGTAAGGACGAACCGGTAAGCCGCTGCTGCGCGCTTCCTGTTGAATGCGGCGGATTTCCAGTACGCATTGTTCCATCGTCGCGGCCATGGCTTGGTGCATGGTGTCCGGGTCGCTGCCTTCGACAAAATGAGGCGTCCAGCCGTAGCCCTTGAACAGATTCTCCAATTCTTCATGAGAGATGCGCGACAGAATGGTCGGGTTGTTGATCTTGTAACCGTTGAGATGCAGAATCGGCAACACCGCGCCATCGCGGATCGGGTTCAGGAATTTGTTGGAATGCCAGGAGGTCGCCAACGGCGCGGTTTCGGATTCGCCGTCACCGACCATCACGGCAACAATCAAATCCGGATTGTCATAAGCGGCGCCGAACGCGTGCGAAACGCTGTAGCCGAGTTCGCCGCCCTCATGAATCGAGCCCGGCGTTTCCGGCGTACAGTGACTGCCGATGCCGCCGGGAAAGGAAAATTCTTTGAAGAACTGGCGCATGCCGTGTTCGTCTTCGCTCTTGTTCGGGTAAATTTCGCTGTAAGCCCCTTCCAGATAGACCGGACCGAGTACGCCCGGTGCGCCATGCCCCGGACCGGCCAGAAAGATGGCATCCAGATCGTATTTGTTGATCAGCCGATTGAGGTGAATATAGGTAAAAGCGAGGCCGGGACTCGCCCCCCAATGGCCCAGCAAACGGTTCTTCACATGCTCTATCTTGAACGGTTCGCGCAGTAGCGGATTATCGCGCAGATAAATCATGCCTGCCGCAAGGTAGTTGCAGGCGCGCCAGTAGGCGTCCATCTTGCCGATTTCTTGTTGGGATAACGGGGTCGGTTGGGTGGTCATAACGTATACATCCGGGTTGGTTTTTATAGAGGAGAATTTAACTTTCGGTATTAGACCTTCTCATTGTGACGCCGGTATGACAGGGACTAAGAACGCAGGATACTTGTTTTTTGTAAATTTTACCCGCTTGCCTTGAGAGAATGGATTACCCTTTCTCAATTTCCGTTTATTTGTAATACAATGGGCGGGTTTGCAACCGTTTGTTTCGATCACCTATGTTCCTGCCGGCGGCTTATAAAAACAAGGCTATAACTGTGTTGGCTGTCGATATTACCTTTGATTTTCAATAGAAATATACTATTCCAACAATCCGCATAGCCAATAAAACATTGCAGCTGTCTCACAATGCATATGCATGAGAAAGCGGTATTTAATAATTTAAAAAAGGTTAGTTATATGTGTTGGAGTGGTGAAGCGTCCGGCGTTTTAGCCGTCGCAGGTCTTAGTACCGCAGCTTATGTTGCGATTAAACAAGGGGAGTCAAAAGAACTGTGGATTCCGTTAACTTATTTTGCCTTAATGGAATTATTACAGGCAGCGACTTACGTTTATATCGATTTATGTGATAATCCGAGCAATCAGATACTGACGCTGTTGGGTTATTTGCACGTCTCGTTCCAGCCGTTTTTTGTCAACATGGTTGCGATGTATTTCATTCCGGAAAGCGTCAAACTCAAAATTCGCACGACGGTCTATACCCTTTGTGCAATCGGCACACTGTTCATGCTGATGAAGATGTACCCTTTCGTCTGGGCGGGTTCCTGCAATATCGGCATAGAGGGCTTTTGCGGGCCGAGTGTCTGTTCCACTTCCGGCTCCTGGCATATCGCTTGGCAAATGCCGTTGAACGGCCTGATGTCGGATCCTGTCGGCTGGCTGTTCGGCTTTAACTGGGGTTTACATGCGTTCACTTATATCCTCGTCGCTTTTTACCTGCCGGTTATCTACGGCTCTTGGCGTTTCGTGGGCTTCCATTATTTAATCGGCCCGTTTATTTCCGACGTTACCACGACCGATCCCAACGAATATGCGGCGGTTTGGTGCCTGTTTTCGATCGCACTATGCGTATCGGTTATTAAATCGCCGATCAGAAGGCATCTGCACGTTAAAACCTGGCCTTTTTATAAAAAGTATATTGGCGATTCGCTGTAGTTTTTAAGTCTTCTCGAAAATTCAAAATTTTCACCGCGAAGGCACAAAAGACACGAAGAAATAAACCTCTACGCTGGTTCCCAAGCCCCAGCTCTCGTCTTTTACCCTCGTTCCCACGCAGCGTGCTCGTCTTTATACACAAGTGTCTGCGAAACACCGTCATCCCGGCAGGGATTGCCGGGATCCAGAGCACAGGGATGTGAACGTTTGATTTTACTGAGCAATTCACATGGTGATACTTGCTGTCTGTTTCGGTATCGCCATCCATGGCTTCTCGGCAATTGCTCCATGCATTGCTCTACCTCCTGCATCCATGCAGTCGTGGATCCCGGCAATCCCTGCCGGGATGACGTGCTTTAAAATACTTGTGTATAAAGACGAGCGCAACGCGTGGAAACGAGAACAACATCAGTTACACCACAGTCCTACAATCGCTTAAGCAACCCATCATATTCAGCGTGAGTACCTACCCAAAACCAATAAATCTGAACATGTTCTTGTAGTCCCAGAGCGCGATAACCACTACCTATACGGGCAGAATAAATAGGTTGCCTTTGACTAACACGCTTAAATTGAAGGCTATTGTGGTAAGAATCAATCCGCCAAAGCGCATAAGCACGCCTTGCCTGCTGCTGCACCTCAATTGGGAGCTGATTAAACAACTCCCGAAATTCTTTAGTGACGCTTGATTTCACTAATTTGCGCCGTGCGGAAAAATTTCCTCAAGCGGCGTAGTTTCCTCAGTGGTAATGCTACGACGCACTTTATCCGCCAACTTATCCCACTGAGTATCAGTAGTGCCGGCAAACCGTGCAGACCACATTTGTTCATCTGTTATCTCATCAAGCAAACGTATCGCAATAGCATCCTGAGTATCAATTGGAAGTTTTTTGATTGCTGTGATGGCTTTTTCAAGTAATTCAGTCATAGATGTTAACCTTATTCTCGCGAAAATTATTTCTGTAGGGGAGTGATGTACTCCTTGACTCATTAAACAGCTTCTCTTTTCATCAACGCAATAATTTCTTTTAAATAAGCAATTTCTTGAGTCTGTTGTTCAATAATGAGTTGTTGCTTTTCAAGGTCGAATTTCAGCTGTAACTGTTCAATTGAGCCTGAGCTAATATTGCAATGATTTTGTGTGCCTATACCTGTGCTTTGCGCCCCTAAAAAATTAAAAACATTCTTCTCATTCAAATCCATTAATTCTGATAATTCCATCCCGAATAGTTCAGAAATTTGCTCCAACCTCGATAAATTGACATCCGTCGCACCGCGTTCAATATCCCCATAACCATTAGTAGACATGCCTAATTGATGCGCTACGTCCTCCAAAGTCAAACCTTTCGCTTTTCTGACAAGACGAATTTTTTCATGCACTGACATAACTACCAACTCCTACCGATAAAAAGCCAAGTGTTGCTTGGTGTTAAAAACTAAGGTTTCACTTTAACATCTGACCAGACTCGTTATCAAGCTTATGCTAGATAGTGGAGTCTGGTTATTTGTATCATCAGCTTTTGCCGAAACAACATCAATGGCTACTGAAACAATCAATGTCATCTAATAATTGACATTCCGCATGTAAAACCATAATCAATTGAATTATTTAAATTATTTTTTGATACTGAGCATTAATAAAATTAACGCTTATTCATCGAAATGTAGTTTATGGCCTGTGGAATATCGATAACAAAACAAATGAAAGGGATAAAAAGTTATGCAAAAAATTAAAGCAATGCTATTGCTGGGCGCGTTGATGATTAGCGCTGCGGCATCAGCAGATTTAAGTACAGGGTTGATAGCTCATTACAGTTTTGATGACTGTACCGCAAATGACAATAGCGGTGAAAGTAAAAACGGTACGATTTCCGGCAGTCCAACGTGTACAAACGGCAAGATACCTGATGTTGTAGAACCAACGGCATTTAATTTTAATGGGACTACTGATTACATTGAGATACCACATCCAGGTCTTTTAGCCGAAGGATCAGTAGCAGGTTGGGTTTATTACTCAAACATACCTAAACCGTTACCGGGAAATGGCTTGTACTGGTTTGGTCTTACACAGCAAGGGCTTGATCAAGGAGATGGTGTACAATTCGGCCAATTTCCATGGAACGGCTCTAATATTGCCTTTGGTATTTGGGGTAGTACTTGGAATTTGGTTGACAGTGGCGTTACACCTGTCAAAGGTCAGTGGTACCACATGGTTGCTACTTTTGGCGCTAATGGAATGCAGATTTATCTGAATGGCAAGCTAAAAGGTAAAAATGCCTATACTGGCGGCGTATCAAATTTCACTCACAGTGCGTATTTAGCTGTAGATGCTTATAAAACTTTTTTCAATGGCTCCCTGGATGATGTGCGTATCTACAATCGTGCTTTAATGTCTTCTGAAATAACCGAACTTTATAATGCCGGCTCAACGGTAAAAGGCACAATCACAAGTTTAGGTTCACACATCGTTACTTGCGAAAATAAAACGACAGGACAAATTGTGAAAATGTCCAAGACTAAAACGACAACTTACGACTGTGAAGCAAAAGGTTTGAAAATTAATACGGGTGAAGATGTTAGTATTTCTATTGAAGGTAAGGCTAAGTAACGCACAACAAAAGCCTAATATAACGTTTAAGCAGAATGTGGCTGATGGCCATTTTAAAGTTCATCATTTAGCCCCGTCTGCTTAACTTCGTCGTCGTTGGGGTGCTAATTAAGGCATTTTACCCTCATTCCCACGCGGCGCGTGGGAACGAGGAACGTTTTCACCGCGAACGACTGCATGGAAGCGGAAGTACGACCCAAGGACGGGGGAGGTAGAATTGCGTCTGGAACAGCAATCGAAAGCAATGCAGGAGCAATTGCCGAGACACGAAGAAATAAACATCTTCGTGTTCTTCGTGCCTTCGTGGTGAATAAAAAGCATAAATGCCTATTTCGATTCCAACACCCAGACGCCATTCCAGTCGTCTTCCAGCATCGCGTTCTCAAGTTTCCGGCATCGCTCCAGATATAACTGACACACTTTATCGTCAGGATTGAGGACTAACGCCTCGTTAAACAGGTTGATTGCCTGTTGCCACTGCCGTTTCCGGTACTTGTTCAGGCCGTTTTTAAACAGCGTCAACACTTCCACGATATTCGGAAAAGTCTGCTCATTGTGGTAATCCAAAATTTCATAAATCGCTACCGGCTCGGTTTTGCCTTTGACGACAACATAGTCGATTTCACGGTTCCGGTAAGTATCCTTCAGCTTCGCGTAGGTAAATTCGCTGATTAAAATATGCGTGCCGTATTGCTTGCAGGCCGATTCAAGCCGCGCCGCCAAGTTTACGCCGTCGCCGATAATGGTGAAGTCCATGCGCTTTTGCGAGCCGATGTTGCCGGACACCACGGTGTCGGTATTCAGGCCGATACCGATGTCCAACGGCATTTTTCCTTCCTCGGCGCGCTTGATATTCCACGCTTGCAGTTCGCGTATCATCGCAATAGCGGTGCGCACGGCGCGATCTTCATCATCATTATGAGTAACCGGAATACCGAATACAGCCATGATCGCATCGCCGATAAATTTATCCAGCATGCCTTGTTCACGCTGGATGCAATCGACCATGATGGTGAAGTACTCGTTCAACAGCGATACTGTGCCTTGCGCGCCCAGCTGTTCGGTCAGCGTGGTAAATCCGCGCACATCCGAAAACAGGGTAGTACAGACCACACTTTTGCCGCCCAATATTTCCGAACCGCTGGCAACCAGGCGATCGGCGATCGACGGGTCCATATAGCGGGACATCGTCGATTTAAGTCTTTTTTCATTGCTGATATCTTCGATAACCAGCATGAAACCGATGCGTTTTTTGTCCGCCCCGAGCAAGTGCTGAACCGTTAGGTTGACGGAAAGAGATTCGTCTTTAACCTCCAGCTGGGCATCCATCATGACTTGTTGTTGCTGTTGCTGTTCCACCGCCCTGATTTTGTCGATAATCCAGGCATTGGCGCCGCTGAAAAACGCCTGCGCCGACTGGTTCAGCACCTGTGCCGGAGCCACTTGCAATATCCTGAGCCCGGCCGCATTACAGGTGATGATTTTTTCCGTTTCATCCAGCGTGATCAGCCCATTGGACATGCTTTCCAACATGGCTTCGTTATAATTTTTCATGTTTTGCACGTCGGCGAACAGCTTGGCGTTTTCCAGCGCAATCGAAACTTGAGCGGTAAACGCGCGTAACCGGGCTTCGTCCTCGCTGGTAAAAGGGCCGCCCCGCTTGTTAAGCACCTGGGTAACGCCGATGGTTTTGCCCTGTTTGTTGATGACCGGCACGCAAAGTATCGAACGGGTGAAAAAGCCGGTTTTTTTGTCAAAGGCGGGATTAAAGCGAAGATCGGCGTAAGCGTACGGAATGTTGATGGTTTTTTCGGAGGTAAACACCGCCCCGGCTATGCCCAAATGATTGGGCAGGCGTATTTGCATGGCTTCCAGGCCTTGGCCCACTTCCGACCACAATTCATTGGTTTTTTCATCGTTAAGAAACAGCGTGGAGCGTTCCGCATTCAGCAAGCGCGTCGCCTCGCCCATCACTTTTTGCAGCAATGAGCCGAGTTTTATATCGGCGGTAACCTCCGAGACCACGTTGATAAACTCCATTTCCTGCAAGCGGAGCGCTTGCATGCGTTCGATAAATTGCGCGCTTTCCAAGGCCAATGCGGCCTGGCTGGTCATCGCCTCAAATAAGGCCAGATCGTTTTTATTGAATTGCCCGGTTATTTTATTAAGAACCTGGGCCACGCCGATGATAGTGCCCTTAGCGGTGCGCACCGGAACGCAAAGAATGTTTTTGGTAACAAAGCTGGTTTGTTCGTCGACGCTGCGGTTGAAATGCGGGTTATGGTAAGGGTCGTGGATAATCACGCTCTCGCCGCTGTTGTAGACGAAACCGGCGATACCGCTGCTGTTCAGGATGCGGATTTCGCGTTGCGAAGTACCTTGGGCAACCCGCGAATACAGTTCGTTGGTTTCGGGATCGTTCAGAAACAGCGAACCTCTTTCGGCATTGAGTTGCTCGGTACACATTTCCACCAGCACATTAAGTACGTCATCCAGGGATTCTTGCGCTGAAATGCGCCTGGAAACTTTTAACAGAATATCCGCTTCCTTGATCCATCTTTTTTGGCTGGCGGTTTCGGACGCGTTACTCCGTTTGACGGGGATCGGTTTTTCTTGCTTTTCAGTCATGATATTACGAAGATTTTTCCAATTGCTCGCGTATGGCTTGAATGATGGCCTGTAATTGGGCGATTTCCACATTAGCGGATTGCTGGCTTTGCTGCACGGCGTTTTCTTTTTCTATTTTCGCCAACTCCAGCATATCGCGTAAATTGGCTATGGTGTCTTTAAATAGCGCAGTTTCAGCGGCGGAACCGGCCAAAGTCTGTTGCACTTGGTTTTCCCGCTCCAAGACGGCGTTTTCCAAAGCATCGCGTAACGCGGCAATAGTCACCTTGAGCTGGCTGATTTCCTGGGTAGCGGCCGCTGTTGCAGCTTGGACAGCCTCTTCCTTCTGATGCCGGCTCAACTCCAATTGGTTGCGCAAAGCCTGGATCGTACGTTTCAATTCCCGGACTTCAGCTTCGCATTGCAAGTATTCGGCGGATTTTAAGTGCATGTTAATGACTGTTACCTTTGGACGCGGTATACGCTGTTGGCGGATGCCGTTATTCTATCTTAATAAACGCGGAGACGGCCTTGATTCGCAGGCGGCGTATCGCCTCGCCGATCTGCGCGCCTTTGAGTTCGCCGTTCAGAATAGGCGAGGTATCAATAGCTGCGGCCGCCTTGGCTGCACCGCGTATCAGTTCGGCTTGGGGATACGGAATGTTCTCAAAGCCGGTTCGGCCTTTGGCATCCGCTTCGCAGGCCAGCAAAAACTCAGGCAATTTATGGCTTGGCTTGTAGGCTCCCAGAGAAGCCAGCAGATCGGTTAATGTTGAAGCGCGTAATTCAAAAGCCCGGTGACAATGGGTATGGTAGCGCATGACCTGTAGGGCCAATGTTTTAAACGAATTGGGCACACGCAAGCGGGCGCACATTTGTTCTAAAATAGGCAGGCCCTGGGTTTCATGACCATGATGATGCGGCCAGTATTGCTTCGGCGACACGCCCTTGCCCAAGTCATGAACTAAAGCCGCAAACCTGACTTCGGGATTCGGAGACAACAGGGCCGCCTGCTCCAAACAGAGCATCGCATGAATCCCGGTATCGATTTCCGGATGATGCTTTTCCGGCTGCGGTACGCCGAATAGAGCATCAATTTCCGGGAAAATTTTAGCCAATGCGGCGCAATCTTTTAAGGTATGGAAAAAAGCGCTGGGCGATTTCTCGGTCAGCGCCTTAGCCAGTTCCGCCCAGACCCGCTCGGGAACCAGATGATCGACCTCCCCTGCCGTAACCATGGAGTGCATCAAAGCCAAGGTTTGTTCAGCCAACGTAAAACCGAGATGAGCGTAGCGGGCGGCAAAGCGGGCGACGCGCAAAATCCGCACCGGGTCTTCGGCAAACGCCGGTGAAATATGGCGGAAAATGCGTTGTTCAAGATCGTGTTGACCGCCGTAAGGATCAATCAGCCGGCCTTGCGGAGTCATTGCCATCGCATTGATGGTCAGGTCGCGGCGAATCAAATCCTGCTCCAGGCTGACATCGGGCGATGCATGCACGACAAAGCCTTTATAACCGGGCGCGGTTTTTCTTTCGGTTCTGGCCAGCGCATATTCTTCATGGCTTTGCGGATGCAAAAACACCGGAAAATCCTTGCCCACCGGCCTGAAACCCTGCTTTACCATAGATTCCGGGGTTTCGCCGATCACCACCCAGTCTTGCTCCTTGACCGGAAGCCCAAGCAATTTATCGCGTACCGCGCCGCCGACAAGGTATATTTTCATTACATTACCCAAATATGCCTAATATCATTATTTAATGGTACTGGGGTTTATCACCCAAATTCTCTAACTATAAGTAGTTGTAATATTTTAACTTAACAATAGGGAACACGCTAAGAACGGTAGATTGTCAGCACCTTCATTTTTTATAAAATCTTTATATATTGACCGTAATACTTTACACAACTTTTATGGGCAGCTAAATAAGATAGACCCTGTCTTAACAACAAGGTGAAAAAACTTCAATGACACTTCAAACCTATTTTGGTCTTGATAATGATGAAAACGTATGGCTACTGGTACAACGTAGCGAGGGAAAAACCGTATTTTTACGGCAATTCAAAAATACGATAGATGGACTCAATGAGCTTTCGAAGTTTATAAAAAGCCGGTCCGACAAACCGAAAATATGTATTAAATCGACTGGTTGTACTGCATTCATTCTTTTGAAATATCTCTGCGGTATTCCCGATGTTGAAGTTATGTTTGTTTCGTCGGCTGGATTTAAACAGTACCAAACCTGTTTGCCGAAAAACATCGTGAACAATTCCACAGCGACTTCCTGTGAAGCTGAGATACTTGCCGTTTGCGCTGAACGCATGAGTTAAACGGCATGTTCCGAAACTCCGATTACCAAAGAGCCGTCGCAACTGCCCGGTTCTTTGGACGATCATGGTGAAGCCCCATACATTCAAATTTTACCCACTTGCGGCGTCACCAATACCGTTTATCCGGGATGAAAAAATATCATGAAATCATTGAAAGGTTCTATTGTCGCGCTTATTACCCCGTTTGCTGATGATACGGAGCAATCCGTCAATAGGGAAAAGCTCGCTGAACTGGTTAAGCTGCACGCCGATAGCAAAACGGCGGCGATTGTACCTTGCGGTACTACCGGCGAATCGCCGACACTGCTTGAAGAAGAATGGGACGCTGTCGTGTCAACGGTGATCGAGGTTGCCCGAAATACAGATCTCAAAGTTATTCCCGGAACCGGTTCGAACAGCACGCGGGAAGCGCTAAGATTGACGGAGCGGGCAGCCGAACTGGGTGCCGATGCCTGTCTGGTGGTGACGCCTTATTACAATAGGCCCAGTCCCGAAGGCATACTCGCGCATTTCCAGGAACTGGATAAAGTGGGCATCCCGCTGATTCTTTATAACATCCCCAGCCGCACCGGCATTGATCTTGGCGCCGACCTGATCATGGAGCTATGCGAAAAGTGCCCTTCAATAGCCGGTTTAAAGGCATCTAACGGCGATCTTGATCAAATTACTGAGGTTATTTACAGGTCTTCCCTGCTTGACCGACCCTTCTCGGTATTTTCCGGCGATGATTCGCTGACCTTGCCCATTTTTTCAGTGGGCGGCGTGGGTGTAATTTCGGTGGCGGCAAACATTATGCCGCGAGTGATGGACGAACTGGTCGCCGCTGCCATGCGCTCGGATTTGAATCAGTCCAGGACCATCATGCATGCGATTCATGGTTTTTGCCGCGCCTTACTAAAATCGGGTTCAAATCCGGCCCCCATTAAATCGATCATGAACCGTGCCGGTATGAAGGTAGGCTCATGCCGAAAACCTTTGGTGGATTTATCGCAAGATAAGGCGGCGACACTTGTTCATGAGTTGCGTATGATGCTTACCAAGCTTTCCGAGCATCATATCGCTTACGATGAAGTTTTAACGAAAATTATTGGCACTGCCGTGGAGTAACAATGGCGGAATTTGACGAATTCATCAAAATGTTGGCCGGGCTGCTGTCGGTGGTAGACCCTATCGGTGCTATCCCGCTTTTCATCAGCCTGACTGAACATCGAAGTTCCGAGGAGCGGCAGCATATCGCCTGCGTTTGTGCGATGTCGGTGGGCGTTGTTCTGCTGTTTGCTCTGGTAGGAGGCAAGTCTATGCTGAAACTTTTCGGCATCGGCATTCCTTCGTTCCAGATTGCGGGCGGCATTGTCATTCTGTTAATGGGAATTTCCATGCTCAAGGCTTCGCATGACCGCTCCCGAAACACGCCGGAGGAACGGGCCGAGTCGGTTGATAAGGCCTCTATTGCCGTCGTACCGATGGCAATTCCCTTGCTGAGCGGCCCCGGCGCCATGAGTAGCGTTATTGTCTACCATAACCTGAATCCTTCCTGGAACCATGATTTCCTGGCCAGTTGCGTTATCGCTACGGTGGCGTCGCTAGTGCTGCTGTGTTTGTTGATGGCGGAAAAAATCGCTGACTGGTTGGGGACAACCGGTATGAACGTGATTACCCGTGTATTCGGTTTGATTATTTTATCCATCGCGGTGGAGTTTATCACTAAAGGATTGGCTGCCGTTTTCCCAATACTAGGACAATCGGCATGATCCCTTAAGTTGATTTGTCCTGCCTCCTTTTGGTTCCGAAAAAATTTATAGCCTTGAGCTTAGTTTTTACAATTTCTTTATAGCGTTTTTTATACCATGCCGTTAATTACTTGATGACCGGTTTTTGCGTGAACGGCTGTTTTTGAAATCAATAACGCACCGATTGGGCCGGGATTCATTTAAGCGAGTTCCCTGCAAATTTTTAGAAGGCACTTTCATGAATAGCAAGTTTATTAAAAAAGTTTTGATCTTGGTGTTAAGCCTTGTGGCTCAGGCTGCATTTTCAAACATAGCCCATTCAGCGGATACTCTATCGAGATTGGCTAGCTATAGGGAGGTCGTCAGCACGGATGCAAACATTACCGATCGCTATGCATTGCCTCCCAGTAAGGTTAATATCGAACCTTGTCAACAAGAGGCGTTACGTCTGCATCCGGGAATGATTGAAAAACAACGGTTACTGCATCGGCACGGAAAGTTCTTGGTGCGATTTCAGATACAGGCGCGTGACGGTTTGGAGTGGTTTATGCTATGCGACTTGGCAAGCGGAGAAATTACCGATGCATTCTGATCGATCTCAAAAGACAGCTCGGATGAGTCTCAGAAATCCCATTCGCACATACCGGACGGGTGATTTGCCGCCAACCGACCGAATTACAAACTAAATTAAGAGGACAAAATTTATGCAGTGGTTAACAAAATGTCATAACTCGATTCAATGGGGAAACAACCTTAGAGCCGATCTATTCAGGTCCAAGCACCTGGAACATCTGGTCTTGCTCGCGGCCATGATGACTTTGCTTGTCGGGTTGATACTCTTCCTGATTGATCCCAATATCAAGTCGCCGCAAGACGGTATTTGGTCCGCCTGGGTGACGATGACGCATGTAGGTTTCGGTGACGTGGTTCCGGTCTCCTTTTTTGGGCGGCTGTTGGCGGCGGGGCTGATTTTATTTGGACTGGTATTTTTTTCACTGTTCACCGCTCTGGTTTCGGTGGCCCTGATCGGCAGGAACATGCATGCCTTGGGTATGGATGTTCCTGCCGATCAGGAAGCCGGTCGCATTCAAACCGGAGAAGACCGGATTCTCGACGAGTTGGCGCGGCTGCATGAGCGCATAGCGGCGCTGGAAAATCGGTTGTCATCGAACGCAATTCAAAACCGGTCAGTACCCGATGAAGGACAAGCATAACAAAGACTGCTCCTGTCTATGGTATGGAATAAAAGCCATTTCCGCCCCCCCCCCCCAACATTACCGGCGTGGCTCCGTCCATGCAAAGGAAGAAGCTTTTGAACGAACAAATTGACAACAGTAGGGTCATGAGATGCGTGGCCTATCAAAACGGCGTCAGTATCGGCGATGTGACCGTCGAAGACATCAGCGAAGTACTGAAACAGGAAAACACCTTTGTTTGGCTGGGTTTGCGCGAGGCGAACGGCGAGCTGTTAGCCAAAATCCAGGAGGAATTCGGGCTGCATGATTTGGCTATCGAAGATGCTTGCGCGGCGCATCAGCGTCCGAAAATCGAAGAATACGGCGACTCGTTGTTCATGGTATTGCACACCGCCCATCTTGCGGAAGACCAAGTCGAATTTGGTGAAACCCATGTTTTCCTGGGGCCGCGTTTTCTGGTGACGGTCAGGCACGGCGCTTCCCGTAGCCATAATAAAATCAGGGAGCGTTGCGAAGCCATGCCGCAGCAATTGGCAAAAGGTCCGGGATTTGCGTTGTATTCGATCATGGATTTTATTGTCGATAACTATGTGCCGGTTATTGACGGCTTGCAGGAGCGGTTCGAGGTGTTGGAGTCGGCAATATTTGAATACCGGCCCAGCCGACAAACCATAGAAGGTCTTTACGAACTGAAGCGCGAGTTGTTGCAGCTGGAAAGCGCCATTAACCCGGTCATCGATATTTGCAATGAACTGATGCGCTTCCACAGCGGAATTATCCCCAAGGATGTGCTGGTGTATTTTCGCGATATTGCCGATCACATCAAACGCATCGACCAAGCTATACACGGTATGCGCGAGATGCTGTTTGCGGTGATGCAGGTGCATCTGACTTTTGAAACGGTGCGGCAGAACGAAGTCGTCAAACGGCTGGCTGGTTGGGGGGCAATTCTGGCGATACCGACCATGGTGTTCAGCTGGTACGGCATGAATTTCCGGCACATGCCGGAGCTGGACTGGGAATACAGCTATCCGGCGGTGGTTGGCGGCGTGACATTGTGCAGTCTGCTGTTGTATTTTCGCCTGAAAAGGGCGGGCTGGTTGTAAGTTTAAAACAACTCCCACCGCACTTCCGCTCATTCCCAAGTTCCGGCTTCCAATTTAAAACGGGACGATTTTACAGATAACATCCCTCAAAGGGATGTTATCTGCCCCAGCTTAAGCGGGTAGCCCAAGTTCCCAAGTTCCTGCTTGAGAATGTAGTACGGAAAGCTGGTGCTTCACTGCCATTAAGTTAAGAAAACGCCAGTAAAAACAAAGTCTTTTACATTTATAAAAATTGAACAGCTGTAAGGCGTGCCGTGCGCGCCTTTTCCTATGCTTGAAAAATCTTGCTATCCCTTTGCGGCGCACGGCGCCACCTACTCGAATAACATTTTGTTTGTTAAATATTTTTTCTTAACTTAATTTTACAACAGTTTGGATAATCCGAACGACAGCGATATAACCAGCGATTTTTACAGTTTTTTTATAACAAAAACGCTACATTACACATTCGGAATATCCATAAAAAAGAGGTACCTATGACTTTTATCTACGGCTTGAGCGGCTTGCTCGCATGCGCTTTATTCATTTATCTGCTGGTGGCGTTATTTTACCCGGAGAAGTTCTAATGATTACAAACGGTTTATTGCAGATTATTTTATATTTTGTCGTCCTGTTGCTGTTGGCCAAGCCTTTGGGCGTTTATATGGCGGCGGTATATGAAGATCGTCCGCTATTTCTTAAGCGAATCTTGGGGCCTTTGGAAGCTGGGTTTTATCGTTTGAGCGGCGTTAATCCGGTACAAGAGATGGGCTGGAAAAATTACGCAGCCGCGTTGCTCTGGTTTAACTTATTCGGCGGGCTGTTTGTATTTGCACTGCAAGTGCTGCAAGCTCATTTGCCGCTGAATCCGCAACAAATGGCTAATGTAACGGTTGACTCGTCATTTAACACGGCGGTCAGTTTTATCACTAACACCAATTGGCAAGGTTACAGCGGCGAAGCGACGATGAGTTATCTGACCCAGATGCTGGGACTGGGTGTGCAAAACTTTCTCTCGGCCGCCACCGGCATGGCGGTTTTGGTTGCGCTGATACGCGGTTTTCAACGCGCTCATGCGGACGGCATCGGCAACTTCTGGGCGGACTTGACCCGCGGCACTTTGTATATCTTGCTGCCGCTGTCGTTTTTGATAGCGTTGGTGCTGGTAGGTCAAGGCGTAGTGCAAACCTTCAAGCCTTACCAAACTGTTCCGTTAGTCGAGCAGGTCAGCACGGCAACGGAAACTGCGACGCAAATCTTGGCAGTGGGGCCTGCCGCCTCGCAAATCGCGATTAAACAACTGGGTACCAACGGAGGCGGTTTTTTTAACGTCAACTCCGCGCATCCCTACGAAAACCCAACGCCGTTGGCTAATTTCCTGGAAATGCTGTTACTGATATTGATACCGGCAGCACTGTGCCATACCTTTGGCACGATGGTCGGCGACACGCGCCAGGGCTGGGCCATTTTTGCTGCGATGACGCTGGTGCTGGTTAGTTTAATATTCGTCACTGTCGGTTATGAGCAAGGCGGCAATCCTGGGTTGACTGCACTTGGCGTTAATCAACATATTAGCGCTGACCAGTCCGGCGGCAACATGGAAGGCAAGGAAACGCGTTTTGGCATCGTCAATTCAGCGTTATGGGCGACGGCGACGACAGCGGTATCCAACGGATCGGTCAATTCCATGCACGATTCTTATACCCCGATGGGCGGCTTGGTTCCGATGTGGCTCATACAGTTGGGCGAAGTCATTTTCGGCGGCGTCGGTTCCGGTCTTTACGGGATGCTGATTTTTGTGTTGATTGCGGTATTTGTCGCCGGTCTGATGATAGGCCGCACACCGGAGTATCTCGGCAAAAAAATTGAATCCTTCGAGATGAAAATGTCGGCTGTCGTGATTTTAATCCCGGCCTTGTTTATTCTGGGCGGGACATCCTTGGCGATTATGGTGGAGGTAGGCAAATCAGCGGTCGCCAATCCCGGCGCGCACGGTTTTAGCGAAATTCTTTATGCATTTTCTTCCTGTGCCGGCAACAACGGCAGCGCTTTTGCCGGTCTCAGCGCCAACGCTCCGTTTTATAACACGGCTTTGGGTATCACGATGCTGTTCGGACGCTATGGGATCATTATCCCTGTACTGGCTATTGCCGGTTCATTGGCGGCAAAAAAGACCGTACCAACCACCGTCGGCACTTTACCTACGCATACGCCGTTGTTTGTGATGCTGCTTATCGGCACCGTGGTTTTGGTCGGTGCGTTGACTTACGTGCCCGCCTTGGCTTTAGGACCGGTAGTCGAGCATTTAATGATGAATGCACCGGCACATTAGCTCCGTAGGCCGGAATAAGCCGGTTCGAGCGATAGCGAGAACTGGCGTTTCCGGCAAATATCTCCCAAATTCGCCGGAAACGCCACCTCGCGCTACGCGCTTGGATGGCCTTATTCCGGCCTACGATTATGAATTTAAGCAAAGTGAGAAACAGTCGATGATCAATAATAATCATACGCAACAGCTATTTAGCAGCCAGATCCTGTGGGATGCATCAGGCGACGCCTTCCGCAAACTGGCGCCTCAACAACAATGGAAAAACCCGGTGATGTTCGTGGTCTATATCGGCAGTTTGCTGACCACCGGACTATGGCTGTGGGAAGTGTTTTCCGGAGACCACACGCAATCCGGCTTCATTTTTGCCGTGACCTTCTGGCTTTGGTTTACGGTGTTGTTTGCCAACTTTGCGGAAAGCGTCGCCGAAGGCCGCAGCAAAGCACAGGCGGCGTCATTGCGTAATGCCAAGCGCGACATCATGGCGAAGAAACTGGATAAACCGGGCTACAGCACCGATTACGCCAAAGTCGCCAGCACAACTTTACGGCGCGGCGACATCGTGCTGATTGAAGCGGGAGACTTTGTCCCCGCCGACGGCGAAGTCATCGAGGGCGCGGCCAGTGTCGACGAAAGCGCGATCACCGGCGAAAGCGCGCCGGTTATTCGCGAATCGGGCGGCGATTTCAGCTCGATAACCGGCGGTACGCGGGTATTGTCCGATTGGCTGGTGGCGCGGGTTGTGGTCAACCCCGGCGAAGCCTTCCTGGACCGGATGATTGCGATGGTGGAAAGCGCATCGCGGCAAAAAACGCCCAATGAAATTGCCTTGACTATTTTACTGGTGGCATTGACGCTGATTTTCCTGTTGACTACCGTGACCCTGTTGCCGTTTTCTATCTACAGTGTGGAAGTCGCCAAAGCCGGTACGCCGGTGTCGATCACTGTGCTGGTAGCGTTGCTGGTTTGTTTGATTCCTACCACCATAGGCGCTTTGCTGTCCGCTATCGGTGTTGCCGGTATCGGGCGGATGATGCAGAAAAACGTTATCGCCACCTCGGGTAGAGCCATTGAAGCGGCCGGCGATGTCGATGTGTTGCTGCTTGACAAAACCGGTACGATTACCCTAGGCAACCGTCAGGCTTCGGCATTTTTACCGATCGGCTTGGTCAGTGAAAGAGAACTGGCCGATGCCGCGCAACTGGCGACGCTGGCCGATGAAACGCCCGAAGGGCGCAGTATCATTATTCTTGCCAAGCAGAAATTCGCGATCCGTGAACGCAGTATTCACGACCTGGACGCCACCTTCGTCGCCTTTAGCGCGCAAACCCGGATGAGCGGCATCAATATCGGCGAGCGCCAGATCCGTAAAGGCGCTGTCGATGCGATACGCGGCTATGTGGAAGCCCAAAATGCGAAATTTCCCGAGGAAGCGATACGCATCGCCGATATTGTCGCGCGCCGCGGCAGTACGCCGCTGTTGGTGGTCGACGGCGTACAGGTCTTGGGCGTCATTGAACTGAAAGACACGGTCAAGGGCGGCATCAAGGAACGTTTTGTCGAACTGCGTAATATGGGCATTAAAACCATCATGATCACCGGCGATAACCGTTTGACCGCAGCGGCGATTGCGGCCGAAGCCGGCGTCGACGACTTTTTGGCCGAGGCGACGCCGGAAGCCAAGCTTAAGCTGATTCGCGAACAACAAGCGGAAGGCCGCTTGGTGGCGATGACCGGCGACGGCACCAACGATGCGCCTGCCTTGGCTCAGGCCGATGTGGCGGTGGCGATGAATTCGGGTACCCAGGCAGCCAAGGAAGCCGGTAACATGGTCGATCTCGACTCCAACCCCACCAAGCTGATCGAAATCGTGGAAACCGGCAAGCAAATGTTGATGACGCGCGGCGCGTTGACCACGTTCAGTCTGGCTAATGATTTGGCCAAATATTTCGCGATTATTCCCGCAGCGTTTGCCAGCACTTATCCGGAACTGGGCGTGCTTAATATCATGGGCCTTAGCAGCCCGGACAACGCGATACTTTCAGCGGTTATTTTTAACGCGTTGATTATCGTCGCCTTGATTCCTCTGGCCTTGAAAGGCGTGACTTACCGGCCGCAAAATGCGGAGGCATTGCTGCGCAATAACTTGCTGGTTTACGGGGTCGGCGGGGTTATCGTGCCGTTTATAGGCATTAAGCTGATCGATCTTGGCTTAACGGCGTTATCGTTTTAATTAAAGAACAAATAAAGGAGTCGTCAATGACCAACCACATCAAACCTGCAATACTCATGCTATTGTTCTTTACGGTGCTGACCGGTATCGCCTATCCACTGGCAGTCACGTTCATCGCACAAATCGTGTTCCCCAGTCAGGCAAACGGCAGTTTGCTTGGCAGTAACGAGCTGCCGCTCGGTTCTGAATTAATCGGTCAAACGTTCAGTCGTTCCGATTATTTTTGGGGACGACCTTCAGCGACTTCGCCCGCTGCCTATAACGGCGGAGCATCCAGCGGCTCCAATCAAGGACCTATCAATCCTGCATTGATAGACGCCGTTCAGACGCGCGTCAAAGCATTACGCGATGCCGACCCTAGCCATTTGGAAGCAGTACCCGTGGACTTGGTGACCGCTTCGGCCAGCGGGCTTGATCCTCACATCAGCCCGGCTGCCGCCGCTTATCAAATCAGCCGTGTTGCACTAGCCAGACATATGTCGCCGGACAGTGTGCGTGAATTGGTTGAGAGTTATACAGAAGCTCGGCAATGGGGCGTACTGGGTGAACCCCGAGTGAATGTGCTGAAATTAAACTTGGCGTTGGATCAGCGTCTTAAGTAAGGATAACTATGCCTTGGAACTTGAGAACCCGCGAAAATCTACAGCACAATGTTGGCTGTAAAATGAGCATTCTGTGCTTTAAATTTAAGGATTTATAATATGAAAGACCCTATAAACAATAATAACTTCAAACTAAAACCGTTAGCTTTGGGCGTAGCACTAGCTTCTGTTTTTAATGTGGCACAGGCGAAGAGCTTAACCGAAGCCAACACTTTACTTGAAACCGTAGGTGATCCTAATGAAAGCCGGTTTATGAAAAATCTTGGCTTGAAAATTGGCGGTTGGGCTAATGCCGGAGTAACTTACAACGCAGCAAGTCCAGACAATAATTTCAATGGCCCGGTTACCTTCGGTGACCGCTCTGCCGAATTCCAGCTGAACCAATTAAACCTATTCGTGCAGCGTGCGGTAGCGGCAGAAGGCGGCGCGTGGGATTTCGGCGGACGTTTTGACGCGATGTTCGGTACCGATGCTATTTTTACCCAGGCTTACGGCATCCCCGCATTTGATGTGAATACCGGACAGCCTTTGAATCGTGGGCATTGGGATCTCAATATGCTCGGTAGTGATAATAACCGCTTTTACGATATTGCCTTGCCCCAGGCTTATGCCGAAGCTTATGCGCCTATCGGTAACGGTTTGAATATCAAGGCCGGTCACTTTTATACGCCGATTGGTTACGAGACGGTTCCGGCTCCCGACAATTTCTTCTATACCCATGCTTACACCATGCAATATGGTGAACCGTTCACCCATACCGGGGTAATGGGTAACTATAGCGTCGATAAAAACTGGGCGGTTATGGGCGGCGCGGTCACCGGTAGCGCGACCGGCGGCTGGGATGGCGGCTGGGATAAGCAATTGGGCAACTGGGGCGGCTTGGCCGGTACTACCTGGACCAGTGACGACAAGGGTACTTCAGCCAACATCAGCGGCACCTATGGCGGTACGTCCGAACACAGCAGCCAATCTTGGGGCTTATACAGCATCGTGTTGAAACATAATATTACTGATAAATCCCATCTGGTTTTGCAGCATGATCATGGTTATGCGAATGGCGTTTTACTGGGCGGTGCAGCTACAGATGCTGAATGGTATGGCGTCAATTCGCATTTAACTTACGATGTTAAGGATAATCTGACTGCGGGTGTTCGAGCTGAATGGTTCCGCGATCAAAATGGTTTTCGTGTCTGCGCTCCGGGTCGTGTATCTGCAGCGACCAACGGTGCAGGAAACAGTTATGCCATTGGCGGCCAGTTTAACAGCATAGCCACCAGTAATGCTGCAAGCACTTGCAATGCCGCCAGCTATTACGCAATTACAGGAGGGATGAACTGGAAGCCGGTGAAATGGCTGAATATCCGACCGAATGTTCGATATGACTGGGTGGATGGGCAAGTTGCAGCGGGCGGCCATTATCGGCCCTTCGGCAATGGTAAGCTGGATCAATTCCTGTTCTCTACCGATTTCTCAGCCAACTTCTAATCCATCCTTGGGATCTGAAATGTTGTGCTAATGCTGTTGACTTAAGAACATATACCCCTTCTCCCTCAGGGAGAAGGCTGGGATGAGGGGATATAAATAAGCTTTTTTTCCTTATTTTTATTTCCCCTCACCCAACCCTCTCCCTCTGGACGACTGCAAGGATGCAGGAGGTAGGTAGAAAACTGCTCCATGCGTTTTCTGCATTCGCCACATCCCTGTGGCTTAGCAATGCAGGAGCTATTGCCGAGAGGGCTTTGCGCTGGCTCCCCAATTTCCAAATTGGGAACCTCGAAAGATATTCGTAATGCGATAAGATGCGCTTATGGGATGATGCCGAAGAAAAAAGGCGATCTTTCGAAAGCCTCATATGATCGATAACTGCCGCGTTCATTAATGAAATAACAGATTAAAAATCAAGATAAAAATATGCATGCAAACTCAAATTACTGTAGATAATCAAGATATTGTGATCCGTATCCCCAAAGATTCAATGAGCAAAGCCGCATTGGCTAATTTTCTGGATTATGTTGAATTGATGGCACTTAATCAAAACAGCCGGTTAAAACAAGAACAAGCCGATGATTTGGCGCGGAAAATTAATAATAGCGTTTGGCAATCGTTACGCAGCAAAGTTTTGAGGTAGTCTTTGTGCGGCCTGTTATCGTTGACACCAACATTATTTTTTCAACGTTGTTGCGTGAGCAATCGCAATTTCTACGACTTAATTGATACGTTTCCTGACCGTTGGAACCCCCCTATGATTGCGCGAATATTCTGTCCAAAGAAAACGCTACAAAATATATTCGTAGAGCGAACTTAAACAAAGGCGAGAGGCTAAAAGTATGGAACCAAAAACAACGAGTAGATCCTATGTTTTTTTGCCTTGGATTCTGACACTGCGCCGCGAGTCACGGGCAACACGTCTGCGTATACGGGACGCAGCGCGTCCGGCACTGCGTTCCCACGTAGCACGTGGGAACGAGGGAACGAGGGCAAATTTAAACAATGACGAGAGGCCAAAGTATGGAACCAAAAACAACGAAAAGATCCTATGTTTTTTTGCCTTGGATTCTGACTTTTGCTCTGTTGGGAGCATTGACAGTGTTTGGCTATTATAGCGGAAGTTACAATCCGTTCGAGGCGGAGTTTATTAAGGCCGATTTGCTGTCAACGATGAGGATTCATCTGCTCGAAGCCATCGAGGCAGAGAAAAACGCCGTTTTAGCCATTACCGATGAATCATCGGCAAACTTTGCCGTTCGAGCTCGCCAGGCTAGCGATGAGGTGGAAAGTAGCCGGACGAAAATCGAAGCCATCATCCACCAAGAGCAAGTCCCGCGAGAGACGGAGATTCTAAATGAATTCAATATGTGCTGGGCGCAATTTAGAAAACTGGACGAAACGATTCTGGCGCTTGCAACTCAGAACACCAATCTCAAAGCCCAAAAAATATCCGCAACACAAGGCGCTCAAGAAATGGAACATTTCGAACAGAGCTTGAACCGCCTCATCCACCGGAACACGAACAATAGCCGGTGCAACAAGACCGTCATGTTCTCGTACGAAGCGCTCACTGCCGGCCTGAAAATATTCGCTCTCCACAAACCTCATATTGAAGAGGCGGACGATCAAGCGATGGATAAAATAGAGCAAAGCATCAAGTCTTATGATGCATCAGCCAGAAAGGCACTTGGTTCCCTTCATAGCATTGCCGATCCAAGTGACAGTGACGATCTGAACAATGCAGAGACGGCATACCAACGATTTATGGACCTGACGGGTGAAGTCTTAACGCTTTCCCGGATGAATACGAACATCAAGTCCGCCGAACTGTCCTTGGGAAGAAAAAGGTTGATTTCGTCGCAATGCCAGGAAATCCTCGCTACTTTCCAGGAGACAGTTCAAGCCCCGCAGTTCAAAGCAACCCGGTAGTGGACAGCTCACGAAACGGTAAGATTCAGAACAGGCAACTCCCAAGCTTTTATAAGCTACACATTATTTTTAGCAACGACCGGATTCACTCATGACCGATACCAGACCAGATCCCGACGCCCTGCTTGCCCGTGTAGAGCGCGAGGAAAACCAGCGACGACGCGGACGACTCAAGGTTTTTTTCGGCGCGGCAGCCGGTGTCGGCAAAACCTACGCCATGTTGCTTGCCGCCAAAGCCAAACGGGCTGAAGGTGTCGATGTTGTGGTTGGACTGGTGGAAACTCACAATCGGCAAGAAACAGTCGCGGTATTACAAGGCCTGGATGTATTGCCGCCCAAGCTGGTGAAACATCGGGGTACCGTGCAGCGCGAGTTCGATTTGGACGGAACCTTGAAACGCCGCCCGACCCTGGTTTTAGTCGACGAGTTGGCGCACAGCAACGCCATCGGCTGCCGTCACCCCAAACGCTGGCAGGATGTCGAAGAATTACTGAATGCCGGTATCGATGTTTACAGTACGCTGAATGTCCAGCATTTGGAAAGTCTCAATGACGATGTCAGTCAAGTTACCGGGGTGCAGGTTAGGGAAACGGTGCCGGATACGGTATTCGAGCTGGCCGATGAAGTCGAATTAATTGACTTGCCGCCGGATGAGTTATTGCTGCGACTCAAGGAAGGCAAAGTTTATATGCCGCAACAGGCGGAACGGGCGATGCGTAGTTTTTTCCGCAAAGGCAACCTGATTGCTTTGCGTGAGTTATCTTTACGCCTCACGGCCGACCGGGTCGATGCGCAAATGCAAGACTACCGGGACGACCACGCGATACGCGATGTTTGGCAGGTCGGCGACCGGATATTGGTCTGCATAGGCGCCAATACTATCGCCGAGCGGCTGGTGCGCGCCGCCAAGCGGCTCGCTACCAGCCTTCATGCACACTGGATCGTGGCCTACGTGGAAACACCGGAACTGCAACGCCTGCCGGCCGAACGCCGCGACGAGGTGTTGCGGGTATTGCGTTTTGCCGAACAACTGGGCGCCGAAACGGTGACGCTGTCAGGCCCCGATATGAGCAAAGAAATCCTGGGCTTCGCCAAAAGCCGCAACGTCACCAAAATTGTGCTGGGCAAACCCCGTCGCCGGGGGTGGAGACGCTGGATGCTGGGCTCGGTCGTCGATACCCTGATCACCGAAGCGCATAATATCAATGTCTATTTGCTGGGCAGCCCGCGCGGTGAAGCCCTTTCAGAGCAAAAGACAGCAAAAGAAATGCCCGGCGCCAAGGTCTTGCGTTCCAATTATCCCTGGGGACGCGCCAAGCGGCGCTGGTTAAATTGGGGCTGGGCGGTGGGCATGACCGTTTGCACGAGTTTAGTTGCCTGGCTAATGTCCGGGAAATTCGAATTGGCTAATCTGGTCATGATCTATTTGCTGGGCGTGGTTTTTATGGCCGCCCGTTTTGGCCGCGAAGCATCCGTTCTGACCTCGGTGCTGAGCGTTGCCGCATTCGATTTTTTGTTTGTAAACCCGGTTCATACCTTTGCGGTTGCGGATGCCCAGTATTTAGTGACTTTCATCATTATGCTGTTGGTCGGTTTGATCATCAGCCACCTGACCAGCAATATGCGCTCTCAGGCGAAGGTCGCCTCGCACCGGGAGCGGCGCGCCAATGTTCTTTATGCGCTGAGCGAGGATCTGGCGACCAGCCGTACCGTGGCGGAAACCGCTGGAGTCACCGCCCGCCATATTCAAGATGAGTTTGGCGGCGCCAGCGTCTTGCTGTTTCCCGATGATGACGGCCGGATCGTCTATCCTTTGGATCCTCCCGCTCCGGAATCCCTGCGCAATTGCGATCTCAGCGTGGCGCAATGGGTTTTCGACCACGGCCGGATAGCCGGACAAGGCACCGATACTTTACCCGGAGCCGATGCGGTGTTCTTTCCTATGTCCGGTTTTCGCGGCGTCATCGGTGTGCTGGTGTTGCGCGCCGCCAATCTGCGCCGGGTGTTTTTACCCGAACAGCGCCGGCTATTGGATACCTTTATCAGCCAGATTGCCCAAACTATTGAACGGGTGCGTTTCGCCGATGAGGCGCAACAAACGCAACTACGCATGGAGTCAGAGACCTTGCGCAACTCCCTGCTCAGCGCGATTTCCCATGATTTACGCACACCCTTGGCATCCATCGTCGGCGCAGCCAGCACCTTGGTGGAAGAAGACGCCCACTTGGCCCCCTCTGATCGAAAAGAATTGAGCCTGACCATTTATGACGAAGCCTTGCGCATGTCGAACCTGACCAATAATATTCTGGATATGGCGCGCCTGGATGCAGGACAGGCATCGTTGAACCGGCAATGGTATCTGCTCGACGAAATCATCGGAGGAACCATGACGCGAATGGGCAAGCGGCTTAAAGCGCGTGCCGTCAGCGCCAAACTGCCGGACGAACTCTGTTTGGTCCGTGTCGATGCGGTGCTGATCGAACAGGTATTGGTCAATCTGCTGGAAAATGCCTGCAAATACACGCCGCCGGGCAGCCCCATCGACATCATCGCCGAACTCTCGGCCCATATGCTGAAAGTAACGGTAGCGGATCGCGGTCCCGGCATACCGCCCGGAGAAGAGGAAAAACTGTTCGACAAATTTTATCGCCTGCATCGGGAAGGCACGCAAAGCGGCGTCGGTCTGGGCTTGGCTATCTGCAAGGCCATCATTACCGCGCATGGCGGCGTTATCGGGGTTGCGAACCGGCAAGGCGGCGGAGCGCAATTCTTTTTTCTGTTGCCGGTCGATGAAGCGCCGCCGCAACTGGCAGCGGAGCAATTGCAAGATGAATAATGCCAAGCCCATCATTGTGGTAATCGAAGATGACCCGCAAATCTGCCGTTTTTTGCGCACCAGTCTGAGCGTACAGGGATTTCAGGTGATTGAAGCGGGAACCGGCGAGCGGGGCTTAGTCGAAATCGGTACCCGCAAACCGGAGCTGGTCATTCTCGACCTGGGCTTGCCGGGCATCGACGGCATAGCGGTGATCCGCAAGGTTCGCGAATGGTCCGCCGTACCGATTATCGTGCTGTCGGCCAGAAGCCAGGAAAGTAACAAGATTGCCGCGCTGGATGCCGGAGCGGACGATTACCTGACCAAACCGTTCAGTATCGGCGAACTGCTGGCGCGCATCCGCGTATCGCTACGCCACGCCGCGCAGTTTGCAGGAGACGCCGTCGAAACGCTATTTAGCGTTGGCGATTTACAGGTTGATTTATCCCGGCGCAGTGTATATATCGGCGACCGGGAAATTCATCTGACTCCGATTGAATACCGGCTGCTGACCGTGCTGATCCGTCATGCCGGCAAGGTGTTGACGCATCGGCAGTTATTGCTGGACGTTTGGGGGCCGGCCTATGTGGAACACGCCCATTATGTGCGGATTTACATGGGGCAATTGCGCCGCAAACTCGAAACTGATCCGGCCCAGCCGCGTTATTTGCTGACCGAAGCGGGCGTGGGGTATCGGTTGGCGAGTGGGGAGTGAATTAAGCGGTGCGGATTCCGCAAGAGTTTCGCATTGATGCAACTCAGGTTGAAATCAGCCGCAACGCAAAGGCGATCTGATTATTCACCCTTTAGCGATCGTGGAGAAACCTTATTGGCAATTCTCGATGCTTTTGATGAAGATTTTGTTAAGCAGCTTGAACAAAAAAATAGGCCGTGCCGTGCGCGCCTTCTCCGGGACTTACAACACACCGACTTCGTGTTTAAACCCTGAGCTCATAGGTTCATGCAAAACAAAACCTGGTTAACAAGATGTTTCAGCTATCACTGCCATATCGGCATGAACACCTATGGATGTAGGGGCAATCCCTTGTGGTTGACCAATGGGCAGGCACAAGGCCAGCCCCTGGCTGAAACATCTTGCTAATCAGGGCTACCAACTTAAGCCGGGCCAGATAACATCCCTTCAAGGGATGTTATCTGTAAAATCGTCTCGCTTTAAATTGGAAGCCCTAATCAGGAAACAAAATACCATCACAGTCCCAATAATCTGCAAATTTATCGACCTGTACGATTAGAATTTTTAATTCCGCATCGCCCTTAAAACGGGCACAGTATTGATGCATTGCTGACAAATTGTGCAAAAAGCACCAAGCCTTGTATCCTTAGATTATCAATTAACTATAATATTCAATACATTAACTATAGCGATAGCGTGGCATTTTAATTGCTTGTTGAAACCCGAGTTACTAACATCCATCCGATGTTGTGTTTGACGTTTTCCAAATAATAGCGAGGTATTGATATGTTCGAAGTTACACTGTTGTTTCTGGTCATGCTTTTAATTGCGGCATGCGCTTTTTTTCCGTTGGGTTGCAGCACGCTGTTTTCCTCAAAGTCTCCCCAACAATCCGACACCGTCAGTGATTATTCCGGCTCGGGTTCAGCACTGAGAGTCCCCGAGGATTCTACAGTCAAGCAGAATTTTCTCACCCATCTGCAAAGTGAAATCGAATCCGCTCTTTTTCCACGGCCTACCGACTCTATTCTGCAGCGCCACTACGATGCTTTGGTCAACGCCGAACTGGAGAACCGGTTGGCGGCAATGCCTGATTCATAATCATGCCTACGAAGTGCCAAGTTAAATCGCTAATGATTTCGCTACTTGCACTCGGTCTTATGTAAGTTTCCCAGGCGGGACGGGGTTTACGACTCCGTCCCAATCGGTTTGACGCTGCCGTTATCTTTGAACCCTGTGAGGGATCACATTCAACGTAAGCTAAGCATTTTACGATTTATCACAAAACCAACCACATCCGCCGCGTCAAGCTGCTTGGTGTGATCAATGCTCACCATGGTGATGTTCACCCATCAGTTGTTCAATATGATGAACCATAAGATCATCTTCCATATCGCCCAAATCGGTATAATCGAGATGACGTAAGTTATCGAGTTCAGACTTGGTGCTCGGTTTCACGGCAAATTTAGCTTCTTTGGCACATTCAGATAAGCTGAGGCTAACGGTGCCCTCGGGAAGTTTTTTGACCACTCGGGCCGGTAATTGCAAAACGGGAAGCCAGTCTACTTCGATTGGGACGCCTTTTACCGTGCCGCTGTAATATTCGACCGCAGTATTGCCCGAATTGTCCTTGCTTAATAGCGGTAATTCCTTGCCCAGCGTGTTCGGATCGATCAGGGATGTCAGCTGTTGCCAGGAGGGTGCGCTTTCTGTCGCCGCCAAATCGCCCGGCACAAATTCCAGGGCGACTCGCTCGTTATAAAATAAGCGGGTATAAAAAAATTGTCCGGCATTATTTTGCGCCCAAATTTCTCCCTGATTGGAACGCTCATCCCGCGTTTCGGTACCTTGCGCTTGCCGCCAAAAATACCAGTTTGAGTTTTGCAGCTTGTTTCCATCGCTCGTCTGTTTTTCGAACCGGCAGGCAAGCGGGGTTGTTGCGTCAATTTCACCGAGCTGTTCAGGCAAAATGTATGTTTTTTGGCTTGGGCCGGCACACGCGGCCAAAAAGAAGATAAGCGAAGCAGCGAGTAGAGTTTTCATTAAACAGTTCCAGATAATGCAGATAGGGTCCGATGCCGGAAACAAGCAAGGGTGCATTGCGCACCCTTGTTGAACATCCAGGCAAAAATGATGTCCGTGTTAAAGTCAGGATATTTAGCCCGTAGAGGAATCTCTTTATTTTTTGGACATTTTTTTATTCATAACATGGAAAATCGCATTTTGTTCGAGCGTACCTTGGAACAGATAAGCTCCGGGCCCCCAAGCGTAAATTGCCACATCTTCACCCGCATGCGTTTCACCGCCCACCAAGGGTACGGTGGCTTCCTGGTGGAAGCCTGCATCGGTGGTGTCTACAGCCGTCATATCCTCAAAACGGCCGGCTTGAACCGGAGCCGCATAAACATCATCGCCTGCCACACCGGTGTGATAGCCTAAACCGTTGGCGTAGGACAAGGTAGTGTAAGGCGCGCCGTCAGAAGCTTTTGTGTAACCGGCACTGCCTGGATCAATCACTTTGCCCAGAATGTTGTTACCGCGTTGCGGATAACCGCCAATGGTAAAGACATGGCTATGATCGGCTGATACGATAATTAAGGTATTGTCCAGTTCACCACTGGCTTTCAGGGTATCGACCGCTTTTTGCACGGCATCGGACAGGGCGATGGTATCGGTCAACGCCCGGTATGCGTTACCGGCATGGTGTCCGTGATCGACACGGCCGCCTTCGACCTGAAGATAAAAGCCTTTATTGTTCTTTTGCAGAACTTGGATAGCTTTTTCGGTCATTTCGGCAAGGCTGGGTTCACCGGCGGTATCGTTTAAACGATCCGCTTCATATTCCATGTGCGAGCGTTCGAACAGGCCAAGCACATGTGTAACGGTGTTAGGGTCGATGGCGTCAAATTGGCTTTTATTCCAGATAAAAGCACTGTTTGCACCGAATTTATTAGTCCATTCAGTGGTCAGATCGCGGCCGTCTTTACGTCTGCCGAATTTGCCCGCATCTTCGGGATCGGCATCGGTAATCGGTCTAAAGTATTCGCGCCCCCCGCCCAACGCAACTTCCAAGCCATCACCGCTGTTAAATTCGATCAATTGACGGGCAATGTCGGGGACCGCACAGTCGGTGGGCTGGTTTGAATCGGCTTCCCAGTTGCGTTCCGGGCTATGCGCGTAATTGGCGGCAGGCGTCGCATGGGTGATACGAGCCGTGGAAACCACACCCGTAGACTTGCCAATCGTTTCGGCAAGTTCCAGAATGGTTTTTAACTTGTGGGTTTTAAGATCAGTAGCGCAATCGGCACGAGTCACTCCCTGATCGACCGACAATACGCCATCAAGGGTTTTTACGCCGGTCACCATCGCCGTCATGGTCGGTGCAGAGTCAGGCGTTTGTTGGTTGGCGCTATAGGTTTTCGACAGTGCCAAATGCGGGAATAATTCAAAACTCAGGGAGTTTTCCTCGCCGCTGCTGCCGGGGGTGGTGTTTCCGGCATTGATAATATTCGGTTGCTGACCTGCCAGAATACGGGCTGCGGTGACCGTAGAAATTCCCATGCCGTCGCCGATAAAAAGAATAACGTTTTTAGCCGGGCGGGTATTTTGTTTCAGTGCGGCATTTTTATCGACAGCCGCTTTTGCTGCTGCGTACCAGGTTGTCCGGTCCGAATGCGGAGCAGGAAATGAATCAGGAGTAGCGGCAATAGCTGTGTTAGCCGATAAAACGGCAGCGACGGCTATTGTAGTAAGTTTTAATTTCATAAAAAATTCTCCGGTTATTAATTTATGCCTTCGATGCTGACGCCATATCCGGCAAGTGCATTGGCTGACATGGAGGTTTACCCTTCCAAACCTGATTCTAAGGACTTAATAAGTCAAAGAGATTAAGGAGTTATTAAGTTTAGGTTACGCTTTGCCAGTATTTCCGCCACTGATCAAGCGCTGTTTCAAGGTAATGCCGGGCATTTTCAGAAGTGACGGCACAACCGTGCCGCTTTAAAATGGATGCGAGTCTTGGCTTAAAAACGGGGAGATAGATATGGATTGGCTGCAAAGGTGTAATACAGATAACCGGAACCCAGGCGCGGAGAATATTAGGTGGATACGGTGAATACTGGTTTTCACGATTACAAGCGCGAGGCCTTCCAAGCGGGACAGGATTTTGTTATCCCAGTCCTAACGTTTTTGCGATACGGCTACATTTCGTCCACGAAAAGCAGAAAACATTCAAACACATTTAGATGGGGCAATAGGGAGTGCCGTGCGCGCCTTCTCCGGGGCTTAAAACACACTGCTGCGTATTTAATCCTTTTGACGCGCGCGGCATGCCCTTCTCCAATAAAAAATCTTTCGAACAGAACAACAGACCCCGTTCGAAATCTGAAGTTCCCGGCTAATCAGGCCAGATATTACCAAGCTCATCAATCAATTGCCGTGCATCCTGCAAGCATTGCTCCAGCAAATGATCGGGAACTTGCGGACTTTGGCTTAACGCCATCCGATGATGAGACGGCTAAATTGATTGATGTCATTGGACACATCGCCGGAAACTCGAAACAGGTTCCGCTGTCGCGTTACTTGCTTACCGAAGCAAGCGTAGGTTTGGTATGAGCGCATGGGCCAGGCTTTTAATCAAACTTCATCGCAACCAAAAATAAAGCAGTCCGACGATTACCTTGAATAACCGTATCATCGAATATTGAGCTGCTGACATAGCGTTGATCCATTATATTTTCAACTTTTAAACGAAAATCGAATGGCTCCAATTGATAATGGGCAACCAGGTCGGGCCTTACATAGCCGGATACTTCAAAACTATTCATATCATCGCCAAATCGCCTACCGACAAACACCAAACCACCGCCGATTTTAAATTGACCGGGCAAACCGGCGATGGGTAGTTGATAATGTCCCCACAAAGCACCGCTATGTTTAGGGGTGCTACGGAACTCCTTGCCTTGCCAGACGGGATGTCGGATAAATTCAGTATCCATCAAGCTGTAATTGGCAACTATTTGCAAACCCTCAAAAACTTGCCCGCTGACATCCAGCTCAAAACCGCGGCCGCGTACCGCACCATTAGCAATCGAATAATCAGGGTCTAGCGAATCGCGAGCCGGAAGATTGTTTTGGGTCAAGTGGTATACGGCTGCGGACAGACTCAAACGCTTATCGAACCAAGCCGATTTAACGCCAAACTCGTACATGTCACCTTGTTTGGCCGGTAAAAAATTGCGACTCCGGTCAGTCCCTGAATTGGGTTGAAACGACTGGCTGTAACTAAAATATCCGGCTACATTATCAACCGGAGTAAACGACAGGCCGGCATTAAAAGTAAACGCATTCTGATCAGTTACAGGCACAGATACATCGTTTTGAAAGCTGTCGCCATTAAATAAACTGTAACGCATCCCGCCCGTAACATGCCAAAACCGGCTTATATCAATCCGGTCGTTTAAATAAAAGCCATATTCCAACTGCGTTAGATCTTTATCCAATCGGGTAGTCGCCGGAATCGGGTAATTGAAAACCGGATTATAAACATTCAGTGTATAGCCCCCGATACGGCGATTGCTGTTCAGACGATCATCAGCAGCATTCCGTTCGATACCGCTAATCAGATGATGCCGGCTGCCCAATATTTCAAATTGACCGTGAATTTCGGAGCGCAAACTATATTGGTCGTAATGGTCATGAACATTACGGTAATAACCGCTAAGCGTAGTTGGCGTTTCAAAGGTAAAAAAACCGAACAACAAATCTTCACGTTCAACGTGAAAGTAGTGGCTGGCAAAATGCATTGACCAGTTATCCGATAGTTTTTGCTTGACTGCCGCACTAAAACGCCAATAGTGCCTATCAGAACGTGTGCGTGGATCAACATAAGACTGGTCATAAACCAGATGATTTTGAGTATAAACATTATCGAAGCGATAGGGTTGATTTTGATTGCTGTACTCAAAGCCAACATCCAGAGTGCTGCCCGGCTGATAAATCCAGGTTAACGACGGTGCAACGGTTATCTGGTCATGAGTGATGTTTTCTCGAAAATCATCGGCTAACTGTCCGGCGGCAATAACGCGATACAGTATCGTTTTATCTTGATTCAACGGGCCGGTGCTATCGACAACCCCACGATTAAAATCATAACTGCCTGTTTCATAACTGACCGAATGTTTAAACTGTTCCAACGGTTTTTTGCTAATGTAATTAACGGTGCCGCCCGGCGAACCTGAACCATACAGCACCGAAGAATGCCCCTTTAAAATCTCAACCCGTTCAACCAAAGCCATATCCCTGACCTGAAAATGCTGATTATCCTGCACACCATCGAGATAAGCACTACCGGCAGTGGTAAAACCACGTATGCGCAAATCGGTATTAAACCCGGAATCGGCAGAACTTGATTGAACCCCGCTGACAAACATCGCCGTGTCTTCCAGGCGTAAAGCCATGCTGTCTTGCAATAAGGCCTGATTCACAACGCCTACCGAGAAGGGTGTTGCCAGTGTCGATGCCGGGGTACGGGTAGCGGTATCGGTAGTCGCATTGTAATAGTCTGAAATGCGTGGCGTGGTAACGAGCAATGTATCCAAGGTCAGGCGCTGTGACTGACTGACTGACTGACTGACTGACTGACTGACTGACGGCTGAGACTCGCCCGCATAAATCGAACAGCTCAATAAAGCGCTTAGAAAAAATAAAATAGGTGCCATCATAAAAATTATTATCGATTCGTTGAATTTGCCCGTATCCAGGTAGCAAAATCAGTTTCCAGCATTTCACCGCTAGCAACTGCCAACATTGTGTGCGTAGCATCCACCTGTGTTGCTTTAAGTTTGTATCCATTCGCCCCTAAAAACAAACCTACCGCTAAAAACGCAACACGTTTATTGCCATCGACAAAAGCATGATTTTTAGCCAGACCAACCCCATAAGCCGCGGCCAGCTCTGCAAAGTCAGGCTCACTATATAAGGCTAAATTCATTGCACGATTCAACGCAGAATCTAACAAACCCTCATCCCGAATACCTGATGCACCTCCATGCAAAATCAAACTTTCGTCATGCAAGGTCACTAAAAGTTGTTTAGCTATCCATTTCCATTGATGCATAACTATTTTGCCAATGCATTAAAAGTATCGTCATATTTACGCATAAATTCGCGTCCAATTTCCAGCTGCTCCTCAAAACTTGGATCATGCGGTGTAATTGTTATCGCCCCCGGCGTATCGGTTAAGAATACGGTATCGCCTTTTTCAAGCTTCAAGTGAGCCAATACCTCTTTAGGCAAACACAGCCCGACTGAATTACCGATTTGTATGAGTTTAAGCGTATGCATGTTGTCACCTTAAAATTGAAGTTATAACGAAGGGTTATTGTGTCGCCGAAAATCTCATGGTTGCAAGCAGTTATTCGCCGATTCCCAAGCAAACCATTAATACTATCGAAGTCCAAAGCCAAGTAGTACGCATACCTCACAAACTCACCACCCGCACCAGACACGACAAACCTTCGGTTGCCGGAAAACAAATCTCCTCGTGCTCATCGGTCATTTTCCAATACGAAATCACCGAACAAGGATAAGACGGCGCCGTAAACTCCACGCTTAAAACGACCGAATCGCCCGGCAGCGTTTCGGGAATATCGATAACGCGCCGGGTCGGCACCAGTCCACGCACAGTTTCAGGCGCGGCAATAAAATCGGGAACCACAGGAATATCCGCCTTCCGATCCATACAGACCAATTTCCGCCCCAGCCAATTGACATGACCGATATTCTGAATCTCCCAAATCTTGGTAAATACCTGATCAGTCAACACCGTTGTATTGTCGGGAATGGTCACATCTTGAATAAAGCCGCTGGCGTCAAATTGATATTTCGACGAAGTCGTAGAAAACTTAGGTAAATCCAGCTGATGCAGTAAATGCCGGAATAACACCATCGGATGCACTTGCAGCGCCTTTGCCAAAGCAATCAGCGTTGAAATTTTTGCTTGCTCTGTCGTCCCATCCAACACACCGTATAACCCTTGCCGGGAAATGCCGGTTTGCCTAGCCAACTCGGCCATACTCAAGCCCAGTGTCTCGGCGCGTAGTTTGACGTAGATAGACAATTCGTAGAGAGGCATGAAAATAATTTTATAGTTCAAGGAAAGGGAGGTATCTCTTACAAGTCGTGCCGCTTTAAGCGCTGAACAGTGAATTTGACCTTAAATTAAGCAAGGAAAATATAGAGAAATCTTGGGGCTGTCAAGCTAACTTGACACATAAGTTGCTAGGATAATGCCCGACACTTCAAGTGTTACCTTAATTTGATTGCTCGAAAAACAAAATAACTTACTTCTTAGGCTTTTATTTCCCGAGTCTAGTTATGAATATCCCAAGGGAACTCCATATTTGTAAGGTACAAAAAATGAACAAAAAAACAATAAGTTCAATTACTGTGGCAAAAAGATTGTTACATCTATCGGCTTTAGCTTTGCTAGCTTTCTCAGCATCTGTAGCAGCCGCACCGCCTGTTCCTACATTGAACACCCCATATAACAGTGCAACTAATGTCTCGCAATCCAATGTGTATTTTAGCTGGTACTCGGCGGGGGCTACCAGTTACCGGATCGTTATCAGTCAAGACGCTTCATTCAGTGGTTTTAGTGACCTAAACGGAAGTAGTACCTGCAATAGTACGTGTTTCACAACTGCGACCAGTTCAACGAGTTATTACAAAAACATGGATCTCGCCGGTAAGACTTATTACTGGAAGGTACGGGCGAATAATTCTACGGGGGCGAGTAGCTTTTCAAGTTATCGATACTTTACTACGGCAGGTTCGGCTTCATCACCATTATCTGCAAAAGTTGACGCTTTTGTGAATACATGGAATGGCAGAGGAACTGATTTTGATGGTGCATATGGCTACCAATGCGTCGACCTGATGCGCAGATACGCACAAGATGTGCTTGGCCTAAGCAATGGCGGATATAGCGAACTACCTGCCGGAAATGCTTATGATATTTTTGCTAAAACGACAAGCAGCAAATTTACAAAAATTTACAATACCCCAACGGGCGTTCCACAAAAAGGCGATATTGTATTTTGGAATAAAAGCTCGTCAAATGGTTATGCTGGTCATGTAGCCATTTTTATTTCAGGCAGCACTAGCAGTTTTACAAGCATCGATCAAAATTGGGTTAATCCTAGCTCAACCAAGGGTTCAGTTGCGGCAAAAGTAAACCACAGTTACAGCGGTGTTGCTGGATGGTTACATCCAAGATAGTGATCAAAACGGGTAGGCCGGAAAAGTCTGTTTGAGCCACGCGGTGGGGCTGCATTTATAACACCCGCCTCGTCCCCACTGTTTCAACACATTCTTAAATTAAGCGAAAACATGACGGACGAACTTGCAAAGCCCGTCCAACTTGAGGGTGAGTAAACATGTTTCTTACTCCAATTTGCAGACTTTGTAGTTAAAAACGATGAAAGCAAAAATCAGCCACATCATTATCTTATCCTTGGTGAGTAGCGTCTTGTATGGACGCTATTTACTAACGCCCGAACAAGAAGCGCAGCCAGTAAAGCCATCTGCGGCTAAAGTTATTGCTCAAGCTTATAAAAAACCGCAACCTGCTATAACGCAAGCAATGAATTGGGATTATGCAGAATCTGCGGTTGAACATGCGCCTATTGACGAAACTAGCCTGTATGCTCAATTAAACGACATGCTAACGGCTTTAAAAACTGATCAGGGTATTCAGTTATTTGATTTGACTGATGTTGCGCACTGTTCGAGTTGTTTGGCCTTGCTACAAAACTATTTGTTAACGGGTAATTTAACCAACAAGCAATTAGCCCAGCTCGCTAATTCACTAAATCGGGGCAATCATTCAGAATTAGCGGTCATGCTGGCTGAAACTGTTGCAAAAATGATGCATCAATCAAGCGATAGCAAGCGCAACGCATTATTAATTAATGCGCTGGCAAAATTTAATTCAGCCCAAGTAGCCAAAGCGTTTTCAAGTTATCTGCTCAGTGATAACAAAATGCCGTTACTGTTACGCGATGCGCTAATCAATAACATTAACGAAACAACCAATCGCAGCCAAGTTGCCGCCGATCTAGTCAAACAGTTTAATGACACCGATAACGCCGCAGTACATGAAAAACTGCTGGCGATTAATCACCCCGAAGCCTTGGCGCAAATCAGCGCACAGGCCTTGGAACAAAACAACACCGAACTTTACAATCAAGCCAACGAACAGCTTAAAAGCAACCCGTCAAAATATGCGTTAGACGCTTTATTAGCTATGCCACAAATGCAGTCCGCTAATACTGACCAAGTGAATCAAGTCGTCGAGTCCGCTTATCAACTCGCTAATCGGCAATTTAGCGGTAACCGGCTTGATTATATTGAGGAGAAACTTGCTCTGAATGCTTACTCAGAACAAGACAAATCGCTGGTGTTGGATATTTTGACACACAGTGAAGACCCAGTGCGTAGCGCTGAAATTATTGCCAAATTTTCAAATTAATCCATAACTTTACAACAACACAACACACAACGAGGTTTACCATGAAAAAAATTGCTCTACCGTTACTGTCATTAGCATTGCTGGGGCTGTCATCAGCCGCTCATGCTGTCTTTGAAGTTGAGCCTAACAATAGCTCATCAACCGCAAATGTTTTGTCTATTAACGAGGTGATGACAGGTGCTTTTGTAAAAGGTCAATGTAGTAGTGGCTATGATTACTTTCGGTTTAATTTGCCGGAAGCACGTCCTGATGTCGCTTTTCATTTCCGCAATACAACAGATAACAGTAAAACGGTTAACTTGTCCCTGTATGACTCAGCCAATCGTTCCATTTCTATTCCAGTTAAAACTGTTAACCCATACACCATGACCAGCGTGGATTTTAAGCAAAACTTAGCTGCTGGCACCTATATTGTTAGGCTTTATACCTGCTACCCGACCACGGATAGCGATTATGAGCTTTCTGTGTCGACAAAAGTGCCAGTCATACCCGGTATTGTAGGCTCTGTCGGTATGCCGGATTTAAACGAAGACGGTGTTAAAGACATTGCCCTGTTGCGTGTTGTGGCAGAGATGGGCAGCGTTATTGAAACCCGAAACGGCAGCACAGGTGAGGTGATTAGCACGTTCCCGCTAGCTGAGGAAGAGCAAGCATTAAAACCTGTTTCTATTATTGGTTTTGATGATACAAACGTGGGTATTTTACTTTATGACAGTGTTACCAAAACACACACGCAAACTATTCTCAACGCGCAAACTGGCGATCCAGTGGCATCTTTTCCGATAGAGTAGCTAACAAACCATCACATTGGAGCAATAATTATGAAACTACCTAAACTGAAAATTACCGGCGCAATCATTGGGGGTACATTATGAAACTTGTTGGCACCTTTTATAGTGCGGGTGATGTGTCTGGTGTCACGATCGTAGACAATATCGCTTTCATAGCCGATAGAACTAATGGCTTGGAAACGATTAATGTCAGTGATCCTGCTCATCCAACGTTTGTTGGAGTTTATCCAGGCATGGATGCCCGTGATGTTGCTGTTGCAAATGATATCGCCTTCGTAGCCATCGGCGATCAAGGATTAAAAATAATCGACGTTAGTAATCCTGTTCAGCCCATACTGATGGGCAGTTATGACACTCCAGGTTCTGCGAGAGGTGTAACCGTTGTTGGAGATACTGCTTTCGTGGCGGACTTGGATAGCTTACAACTTATTAATATCAGCGACCCTGCTAGTCCGACATTACTCAGCAGTATTGGCTACGATAATGGTCTTTTAGGAGCTATTTACAATGTGACCGTTCAGGGTAACACTGCTTTTTTAGCAACTTCCAGCTCTGGAATCCAACTGCTTGATATTACTGACTTAAGTAGTCCTATATCCCTTAGTAATTATGACACTCCGGGCTTCACAAATGCGATAACCATTCAGGATAATACTGCTTTTGTAGCGGATGATTCAGGTGGCTTTCAACTTATTGACATCAGCGATCTGTCTAACCCTCAACTACTAGGAACTTACGGAGCGAATGGTGGCTATCCTCAGGCCTCAGCTATTTTGGGTGATACTGCTTTTGTGGCCGCTGGAAATGGCGGTTTACAAGTGCTTGATATTAGTGATTCAGCTAGTCCTGCATTTTTTGACAGTTTTGATTTTTATGATGGCACTAATCATTTTGCCCATGATGTGGCAATTAACGGAGATTATGCTTATGTAGCTGATGGTACAGGTGGTCTAAAGATTGTCACGACAGCGAAGGCTTCTATACTGGAAATCACTGCCACAGACGCACATAAAAATGAAGGTGCTGGCGACAATACTGAATTTATTTTTACAGTAAGCCGTACTGGCGATACTGCTAGTAGCTGCACTGTTGGTTATCAGGTTGGCAATATTTCATCGGGTGTTGATTTTTTTCATGATACCCAATCACCTTTAGGGGGATTGCTTAACTTTGCTGAAAATGAAACCAGTAAGATGATAACGATTAAGGTTGTCGGCGATACCTTGGTGGAACCAGATCAAACTTTTGCTGTCGTTTTATCCAATCCGTATCATGCAACGCTTGGTGTGACTACGGCAATAGGTACTATTCTGAATGATGACGCTGATACTAACATTCCAACTATAGGCAACGATACGTTACTTGGCACGGCTGGTAATGATACGATTTCAGGATTAACAGGTGACGATAATATTTCTGGTTTAGAAGGAGATGATATTATTAGCGGTGATTCGGGGACGGATACCATGATAGGTGGCACAGGTAACGACACGGTTGACGGTGGTGCAGATTGGGATATAGCGGTATTCGCAGAAACACTAGCAAACGCCTCAATCACTTATTCATCCAATTCAAACACTTTTACTATCACCACAGCTAGTGGTGGTGTAGACACAGTTTCAAACGTTGAAACCTTCACACTTGACGATCAAAGTGTTTCCGCTTACAGCATAGTTCCTACAAGCAGTCTTGATGCT
>JAUGSS010000118.1:0-32982 GCA_044426515.1 Methylococcaceae bacterium
CCGGCAGACTTTGGCCCCAGGAAGCCTCGGCGAAGGTGTAATTGGCAGCTCCCAACACCGCCACAAAGATCTGCGCGGTGCGTATTTCGCCGGTTGAGGCACAAACCACGGACATCGTGGGTCCGGCATAATCGATAAACAATTTGTCACCGGCAATATGGGTCTGCCGCATCGATCGTTTTTGTTTCTTCACCCAGTCTGCATAACGGGCGCAGAACTGCGAGTAGCTATAGCAACGATTTGGATACTGCTGAGTGTATTCCTCCCAGAGTAACTGCTTGGTCAGACCTTTTTTCTTCAGCTCCCTATGCACGTCTGGCCATATCGGTTCTTGGAATTTAGCTGAAGGCTGGGCATCCGAACGGGGATAAAACTTCAAGGCTAGCGCTTGATCATCCCAATCCTCCGGTAGCGGCCAGGTTATTTTCAGCTGCGTGGCCAGTTTTAAGATGTTTTGAATGCTGCCGACACTGATTTTGGTGCTGGCACTGATTTTTCGGATGCTTAATCCGGCGCTGTAGCTGAGTCTGAGTACTTCTCGTAATTTTCGCATGGCTGTTCTCTTTGCTGACATATCTTTTCCACAAAAGGAGGAAAGGATAGTCTGGTTGGATAAACAATGCGTTAGGCGGGATTCTGGTAACTTGAACAGTCATTCTGGCAACTTGAACACCGATTCTGGAAAAATCCAGAAAAGTGTTCAGCTTGAAACCAGAATCGGTGTTCAACTTAAATCAGAATAGGTGTTCAGATTGGATCAGAATGACTGTTCAGGTTGGGCCAGAATATGCAAAGAGAAGGCAATAAAATGTTTGTCGCCCCTATAGGGACAAAACCATGTGGAATTGCGTCAGCAATTTTTGCGAGCATACATCCTTCTCAGGTGGGCTTGCTATATGATCATAGAAAGAAAAAATACAAACGATCTGAGGGGGTAAGTATTTGGCACAGATACTCGATAAAGATACGTATTACAAAATCATAACAGCCCACGCTTGATACACTTCACCATGACTACCCACATTCACCAAAATAATTTCCTTTTCGGTGATGAACATTTCCAGGGTTATCCGATAGCCATGTAGGGTACGCTGTGCGTACCTCAGGTGCACCCATAAAGTTAAAAGATACGCACAACGTACCCTACAGGGCTTTTTCTTGATTATAATTTTGCCCGGCTTAACTAAGGCTTGAGTTCAGGTCGGCAAGCGTTACCATCAGCAGCATCGGATCCAGCGGTGACGGATCAAAACCCACCTGCTCATAAAACGCCTTGGCTTCAAGCGAAAGCGCTCGAACAATTATTCCTCGGATACCAAGGGTATCGGCGGCCTGTATAAACCTGATGCCGGCGTCCCTTACCAACGCCCGCCCCAATCCTTTGCCATGCAATGACCGGTCTACTGCCAGCCTGCCGAGTACCACGACGGGAATAGGATTTGGCATATTGCGACTGAAGCAGCCGGAAGCATCATCAACAGTAATTGCGCTCAAAGCCAAGGCGTAATACGCTATGACACGTCTATCTTCGCAGGCAACAAAAGTCCGTGACGCCCCCGTAGCCTGATTTTTCATCACTCGACGCTTGAGCCAAGTATCGAGACTTTCTACACCAGACGCAAACGCCTCAATATCGTGATGGACAGTCGACGGCTCAGGAGACGAAAGCGTCACGCATTGTCCCAAGGAGCGGGAGTTTGCATGGCCTTGCGTAGCCGCTCATTGGAACCGGGCGGCATGTCCAATCTGGCAACAAATTCCGCATAAATTTCAGTACTAACGGCAATAATCTTCTGATCGAGCAGCACTTCTTCGGCCGCTAACCGTGCGGCATTCAAAATAAAATCTACAGCGCCTTCCGCCGGAAAAGATTATTTTATACCGTTACTCTACAAGAATAAGCCGGCTTCTCAGCTCTTGAGGAACATCCTTCAAGCTTATAATTTTAAGTTCGGTTGACGACGGAGTCATGCCGCTGGCTTGAGCCATTAATTCCGTGCTAAAAGTTTCGGGGAGTCTAAACATTGCGCCAGTTAGCGGATCGATGACTAAGAAGCCGATAGGCCCAAAAACCAGATTCCCCCAATACCAGTTATTTAGGCTTGTTTTTAAAGTGACTGTTTTTTCCTGAAAGCCATCCTTGGTAAAATGCAGAGTGTAAACTTCTCCCTCAAAGTACCCGGCGCCACTATCCAAATAAACAGTTGCCGGAGTCATCCCGGTGCGTATGTTTTCGCCTTTTTTGTTTGTGATGGTGAATACGGCTGCTTCGGGTATGCTTTTTATCGCAACCGGCCAATTTGATCGGCTAATGTAGCTTGCGCAACCGGACATCAATATAGCGGTCACGAGTAATGAAATTATTGCTTTATTCTTTTTCATGCGGTTTATATATAGTTTAAGTTAGATGATGAACGTCAAAATTCCTCGGCTCCGATTGTAGCGCAACTGATTTAACGCCTAAAGCAGGGATTCTTTCATACTGATAAGTGTCTCATAAAATAAACAATATAAGACGTTTTTAAGCCGGCATTATGTCGGAAAGAGTTCGACCGTATTTAAGGATTCAACTTCAAAATTCAATTCTTGTCCTCATGCGGCGCCTTATTACAATGGCTCAGCAAAAATATCCTGAACTGTTTTAACGTTAAGTGCCAAGGACGCGATTGGACCTTACCGCCTCCGCCACCTTGAGCGCCCTGTGTCACGCAATCCGCCAGACGACAATGCTTCAAGCGCTCAGTGCCGATGCGTTGTTATTCAAAGCCTTGTCACCTTCAAAATTAAATGTCAGACTAGATAAAAAACCGGGCATCATTTCATTATGGATGCCGCATCCCTCAAAAAACAAAGCTTTTACCTCTTATAAGTCAATAGCTTGACCTTAAGATGGCATTCAACCCGAAATACAATATTATGACCCAAGATCACTGCCAAATCCCCCGAAAAATAACCAATCAACTGCTGCATCTTGCACAAATCTCGCCGGATTTTGAAGTATGCGGACTTATCGGCAGTAAAAACGGTCTGCCGAGCAGTTGCTATCCCGTTAAAAACACGGCGAAACAAGCTCAACAGCGTTTCCAGCTTGATGCCGCAGAGCAAATTTCAGCCATGGCTAAAATGCGTGACCTCGGCGAACAGCTATTCGCTATCTATCATTCTCACCCGACCGCACCCGCAACACCGTCAATCATAGACCTAGAACTGTCCTCCTATCCCGAGGTGCTTTGCCTGATCATTTCGCTCAATACCAAAGGCATTTTAGAAATGCGCGGCTTTAAAATAGATCACACATCAGTACGGGAAATAGCGCTGTCTTTGGGCGAGGATATATAAGGCAATCCCTATTCCGGCCTCTCAAAACGTGTTTTGAAAACTCTATTCAATACCGTTTCGAGTCTGCTCTGACGACTAAATCGCAATAGACTCATAAAAATTAGCTGTCAGCCATAGATTACAATGACTCACATGTCTAAAAACCATAATACTTGTTATACTTTACCCTCAAAATCGATTCGGAATTACCTATCGTGCAATTGCTGAAAAAATTCTTTCAAAAAAAAACCGTTTGCAGGGGTATTGTCGGCATCAGTTTTTTGCAGAATGGAATCGCCGTTGTCGTATCCAAGTTTTCAGAAAACAATAAATTAACAATAATACACTGTGAGTTCCTTGATGCCGGAAAATCCGAAGATCAACAAAACAGGCTCAGTGAACTTGCCACCCGGCATAATCTTGCCGAATATGACTGTCATCTGGTACTGACCGGCGATAACTACCGCCGTGTCAACATCGAAACTCCCGCCGTCGCTGAAAACGAAATCATTGAGGCCATACGCTGGAAAATTAATGAACTCATTGACTTTCCCGTTGATAAGGCTGTCATTGATTATTATCCGGCTCCGATGGCCATCCGCGCTAACAGCAGTAAAATGCTGGAAGCCATTGCCAGCCCAGCCGACATTATCAAGGCGCAGGCCGAAAAATGCGCCAAGGCAGGATTACAGCTCAAAGTTATTGATATTCAGGAAACCACCCTGCGCAATCTGGCGGCACAATTACCGGAAAATGAATCCGGCGTTGCCCTTTTGTACCTGCAGGAGCTTTCCGGCACCGTGCTGATACAAAAAGACGCGATAATCTACGTATTTCGCAAATTTGAGATCGGTTATAAAAAACTGGACCTGGATGAACCCTATTCCAGCGACAACCCGTCCGCCAATGCACATAACAACTTGGCACTGGAAATACAACGATCGCTGAATTTTGTAGAAAGTTATTACGGAATTCCGCCTATTGCGACTTTAGCCGTCATTCCCTTGCCGGAAAACACCCATAATTTACTTGACAGCTTGAGCACCAATCTCGGCATTTCCGCCCATATGATAGATCTATCCATTCTGCTCGATTGCGACATTTTAGTGGATGGGCGGACGCAATCGCTATGCGCTCCGGCTATCGGCGCGACATTACGTTATGCCATAGAAGCCGTATGATTCAACAAGTCAATTTATATGAGGATATCCTCAGGCAAGGACAAAACAAATTCGCCGTTAACCTGTATTGGTTCGGCCTATCGGCTATAGCCCTGTTGCTTGTCATCCTCAGCGGCTATTTAATATGGCATGGCAAAAACACCGAAGCCCAAGTACAACAGCTTCGTCAAAATTTGCAAGCCGAACAAGAACGGGTAAAACTTATTTCAGCCAAAATCCCCAAACAGGAACTCAACATTCAACTCGCCGGCGAAGTCGCGCAGTGGCAAAACATGTTGAACGAGTTAACACAAACCATGCAACTGCTATCAAGCAAAATCACTGATCAATCGCCCGGCTTTTCAAACTACTTCCAAGCCCTGTCCAACCAATCGATTCCTGAGCTGTGGCTAAGTGCGCTATACTTTGACGGCCAGCAACAGATTATCAGCATTGAGGGCAGCACCTTTAAACCGGAGAAAATTCCTTACTTCCTGCAACAACTGCAAAATGAGTCCGTCTTTAATGGACACAGTTTCGCCAAACTGATGATGCAGCAATCAGAGAAAATATCGGGGCAAATAGACTTTAAACTCAGCACGACTCTGGAAGCGCCTAATAAAAAAGATCATGCTCAATAATCTCCAAGAAAAATTCGAAGCCCTGACCAAACGTGAAAAAATCATCGTGGTCATTGCCGTAGTGGCCGGCATAGGGGTCGGCTGGGACAATTTTTTCTATCAACCCATGCAAAAAAAACAGCAAGCGCTTCAACTGGAGCTAAGCAACCTTAAACAGCGAATAACCGATCAACAGCTCACTGCAATCCATCTGGAAAACAGCAGCCATATTGACCCTAACCTCAATAACCGGCTCAAACTGGCCGAGTTAAAAGCCGAGCACAACCGTTTGCAAGAACTTTTGATGCATGACAAAAGCCTTGTCCCCCCGCAATTAATGGCCGTCGCACTAAGCGACATACTCAACCGGAACAAACAGTTAACCTTGATAAAACTGAACACGCTACCGGTAGCGACCTTACAGGAATCCAAACAACCGCAACAGAATCCAATTTACAAACACGGATTGGCAATCACTTTTTCCGGCACTTACTTAGACACGCTCAATTACTTAAAAGCATTGGAGGCACTGCATTGGCATTTCATCTGGGAAAGCATCGACTATCAGGTTAAAGATTATCCAATAGCGGAAACCACAATTAAAGCGTACACACTCAGCTTTAAGGAGAATTGGCTTGGTGTTTAGAATAATGTTAACCCTATTGCTCGCAGGGCTGGTTGCCGCGCCTTGTAGCGCGGAATTTCGCGACCCGACGCAACCGGCCTACCCTCTGCCGCCAACTGCCGCTGCCGACGGCGCTGATACTGTCGTCGACAATGAGCCGGTTTTATCGGCTATCTGGATTTCAGCGCACTCCAGACGAGCAACCATTAACGGCGTCTCAGCCAAACAAGGCCAGACTATAGTCATTGAACCGGTTTCGAGCTTAAATCCCAAGCCGGCAAATACGGCTGCTACGAGCAATAAAGGCGAGCTGCTCAACAAAGTGATGGAATATGCAAATACGCAAACGAATCGTCCAACACCAGAAAATATAACGGCTCCGCTAGGGAATATGATGGCTCCGTTGCTTTCCGCTGCAATCGGGGGCAATAAACTGCCGCAACTTCAGGATCAAAGCGCGGTGAACAAGGCAGCCCCCCCCATTCAACCGGCGAATGGCTCCCGGCGCCCGGCGCCCAACTCTGCTCCCGGCATTGCTCGACTTCCTACAGCCGCACAGTTGTCAAAGACAGGCTATACCCCGGCACGGTCGACTACCCTTAAAGTCATCAGCATTCACCCTAACTCGGTCACTATTGACCAGAACGGCGAGATTAAGATCCTGCAACTGGTGCGACGCCCCTACAAAAACATAATAAATTCCAGCACACATTAAAATGAATAATCCCCCCCCAGTCATTACTCTGGCATTAGCAATACTGCTGGCATCTTGTACATCATCTCAGCCGACGAAGCCATCCAATGTTGCCCGCGTGTTTTCAGATGCTACCGTACCAGCCCGTAGCAACGCCCAAACACCGACCGCCATTACCGATGCCTTGATTCCCGATTTCAATCAAACCCTGACCACCTCACAAAATACCCTGCAGCAAGCACGGCTCAATATTTCCGTCAATGAAGTCGATGCTCGCGAGTTTTTTATGGGACTGGTGGTAGATACCGATGAAAACATGCTGGTGCACCCCGAAGTAAGCGGCACCATTTCGCTGGAGCTAAAGAATGTAACCATCGCTCAAGTCCTTGATGCGGTACAAAAAGTCTATGGCTATGATTACAAAAAAAACGATATGGGCTACATCATTTATCCTGCGACCCTGCAAACCAAAACCTTTAAAATAGACCGGCTGGATTTGCTCCGCATAGGCAATTCAAATACCAGTGTGTCATCCGGTAAGCAGTCCAGTCAAAACGGCTCACAAGGAAGCGGCAACCAGCAAGGCAACAGTAATCAAGGCGGCAGTTCATCGGTTAGCAGCCCATTGGGAAACAGCCCGGTCGGCAACAATACCCAGCAAAGTTCCAATTCATCAAGCAGTTCTGTGCGCACTATAACAAGCACAGACTTCTGGCAGGAAATCAAAGACTCTTTAACCCACATTCTTGCCGTCGATCCGCAAGCAACCGTAGATATTAACCAGCAATCGGGCATCGTTATTGCCCGGGCAAAACCCATGCAGTTGCGGGAAATAGAAAGCTTCCTGTCCGCCACCCAAACTCAAATCAGCCGGCAAGTCATCCTTGAGGCTAAAATACTGGAAGTCACTCTTGATGAAAATCATCAAGATGGCGTTAATTGGGAAAGCATCGTCCGGGAAGGCATCAACAAGGCCCCCTTGCTAACGGGCGTAGGCGGCGTTATGAATCCCACGACCTTTGCTTCTGTTTTTACCGTGGGTGCTCACTCCGGTGATTTTCGCGCCTTTGTCGAACTCATGGAAACGCAAGGAAAAACCAATGTCTTATCCAGCCCGAGAATTTCGACTTTAAATAATCAAACCGCCATCATTAAAGTCGGCCAGGATGAATATTTCGCTTACGATATTCAAAGCAGCAACACCTCCGGCAACGCTTCTACCGTTGGTAACGCTACCGTTGTCACCACCCCTTTTCCCAGACTGGATGTTTTCTTTTCCGGCATAGCGCTCGATGTTACACCGCAGATAGATGACAATGAGGATATTACCCTGCATATCCATCCCTCCATTACCCAGGTTAAAGAAGTCAGCAAAACTTTTGGCAACAGCATAGGCACATTACCCATGGCGCTGACCACGGTCAGGGAGTCGGACAGCATCGTCAAGGCCAAAAACGGCCAGATTATTGTACTGGGCGGCCTGATGCAGGAAAAAGATAATGAAAACAAACAAGGCGTCACCGGCTTAGCGCGAATTCCTTATATCGGCAATCTGTTCAGAGTCAACACCGGCAGCTCTCAAAAGTCGGAACTGATTATATTACTTAAAGCTTCATTTATCGGCAGCGATGCCGACTGGAAAAATGATATCAATTCCAGTAAACAACGTTTTGAAAGACTGGATGCATCAAGGCAAATGCGCTAAGCGGATTTTATTATCTGCATTAAAAATTAAGATCGGCAGCGATAATGTATGGCTTTAGGGGTCGAGCCAGCCGGATACCTTACCCTCTGCGTCAAAATCAACTTCGCCGCCTTTAGGATTGGGAAAGTACCAGGCCTCTCCGGTTTTCCACTTATCAATTTTACCGGGTTTTCCAAGCAGTGAGGTGACCTCCGCTTTTGACATGTTCACTTGTAAAGAGCGCCACCGATTTCCCGTCACTTTTGTTGTTTTTGTTTTAGAGCGCTTGATGGGTTCCGGCTCTTGCATCGGATTCTTAGGCGCCTCAACTTTTAACTTCAATTCTTGAGCCTCCGCTGCCTCGGCCACTGCATTGCCCGAATATAAAGCGATTGCAGACATTAAAATAATGCAGCGCCCTAATCCCGCGACATGATGATAGACATGATGATATAAAAAATTATTCATGGGTTTTTCCAGTTCAAATCCTATACACTGAAAATACAATAATTAATAAGGGCAAGCAGCAAAAAAATGCATGGTTAAAGCTATATTTTTTCACAGACTGAAGGCAGCTTGGTTTTACTACTGTGGGATATTTTTGAATATAATGCGGCCGGTCACCCGTTACGTTTTTCTAAATCCCGTCATCCCGCCTCTCTCGAAGGGAATGGAGGAAAAGCCGTAAACCATGGCCCCGCATTGTAAATTTAACCTAATGCCCCGGAAAACACCAATGCTGCACTTACTTCTCTTTAATAACAGATAAATATCTGCACACTGTTGCCCACATTATTCCCCTGTGTTGTATATTTTTTAATAATCTGTCCCGGCTTTTATGATTAACCTCTTTAACACTGTGAACTATGTCTGAAAATTATTCGTTTGACCGTGATTATTCGCTGGATTCCTTAAAAATTCCGCCTAACTCCATTCAGGCCGAACAATCGGTTTTGGGCGGATTAATGCTCGATAACCAAACCTGGGATTCGGTATCTGACAAGGTAGTGGAAAGCGATTTTTATCGCAGGGATCACCGGCTGATTTTCAAGACCATCGAGCAACTCGCCGAAAAACAGATTCCTTTTGATGTGATTACCATATCGGAAGCGCTGGAAGCGATAGGCGAATTGGAAAACTCCGGTGGTCTGTCCTATTTAGGCACATTGGCAAAAGATACGCCGAGCGCCGCAAATATCGTGACTTACGCCAATATCGTCAGAGATAGGTCGGTACTGCGCCAGTTGATTCATGTCGGCACCGAGATTGCCGATTCCGCGTTCAATACCGAAGGCCGCGAGACCGCCGACCTGCTTGAAAATGCCGAACGCGAGGTATTTAAAATAGCCGAACAAAGGCAACGCGGACAAGGCGGCTTTTCAACCATCAAATCGTTGCTGGCGCGCGCTGTCGATAAAATTGAAACCCTGTTTGAACAGGAAGGCTCCATCACCGGCGCGGCTACCGGCTTTACCGATTTTGACGACCTGACCTCCGGCCTACAGCCTGCCGACTTGATTATCGTGGCCGGCAGGCCTTCGATGGGAAAAACGACTATCGCGATGAACATGGCCGAAAATATCGCTATTAAAGGCGATAAACCGGTTGCGGTCTTCAGTATGGAAATGCCCGGAGACTCGCTGGCGATGCGGATGATGTCGTCGTTAGGCCGTATCGACCAGCATAGAATCAGGACCGGCAAACTGGAGGATGATGAATGGCCGCGCTTGACCTCGGCTATCAACTTACTGGCCGAAACCAAATTATTCATCGATGACACCCCGGCCCTAACCCCGACCGAAGTACGCTCAAGAGCCCGCCGTTTGGCGCGTGAACACGGCCAGCTGGGCTTGATAGTCTTGGATTATTTGCAGCTGATGCAATCGCCTTCCAGCGGCGATAACCGGGTGCAGCAGATTTCCGATATTTCCAGGGGTTTAAAGGCGCTGGCCAAAGAATTGAATGTCCCGGTGGTTGCCTTATCCCAGCTTAACCGTAATCTTGAGCAGCGCCCCAATAAACGTCCGATGATGTCCGATTTGCGCGAGTCGGGCGCTATCGAGCAGGACGCCGACTTGATCGTGTTCGTGTACCGGGATGAAGTGTATAACGAAGACAGCCCCGATAAAGGCATTGCCGAAGTCATTATCGGCAAGCAGCGTAACGGCCCGCTGGGAACGGTCAGGCTTACCTTTCTGGGACAATTCACCCGCTTTGAAAATTTTGCCGGTAATCCTTATAACAGTGGGGACTATGAATGACCCCGGCCGCCTATGCAGTACTCAATCCGGATGCGGTGCAACATAACCTGTCCAAAGTACGCAGCTGTGCGCCCAATGCCAAGATCATGGCCGTCATCAAGGCCAACGGTTACGGACACGGCTTGCTGCGTATAGCCGTAGCCTTGCAACAGGTTGATGCTTTTGCGGTCGCCAGGGTTGATGAAGGCATTCAATTGCGCAAAGCGGGATTCAACAACAGGATTGCCGTTTTGGAAGGATTTACCTGTGCCAAGGAATTAAAAGAATTACTGCATTATCAATTAGAGCCCGTAGTGCATTCCCCAACCCAGCTGGGCATTTTTGAATCCGGCACGGAAGCGGGCGTCTGCGATATCTGGTTAAAACTCGACACCGGCATGAACCGCTTAGGTTTCAAGGCAAAAGAATTCAGTTCCGTCTATCAACGCTTAAGCCAGTGCAAGCTGATAAAACAACCGATCAATCTAATGACGCATTTTGCCAATGCCGACGATTTCAATGACGATAAAACGCTAAAGCAAATCGACTTGTTCAAGCAAACGGTTGCCGGCTTATCCGGTGAGCGCAGCATGGCCAACTCGGCGGGCATCTTGGGCTGGGCGCAGTCCTTAAGCGATTGGGTGCGTCCCGGCGTTATGCTGTACGGCATATCCCCTTTTCCCGACTCAACCGGGCGGCAACTCGGGCTAATGCCGGTTATGGAACTGCATTCGCGCTTGATCGCAGTCAAGCAAATCGAAGCCGGCGATACCGTCGGCTACGGCGGTAGTTGGACCTGTGAAAAACCCACTACCTTGGGTGTCGTAGCAATCGGTTATGGCGACGGCTATCCCCGTCATGCCAAAGTCGGCACACCGGTATTGGTCAATGGCTTTCGAGCCCCGCTAATCGGCAGAGTTTCAATGGACATGATTACTGTTGATTTGGGGGCTCAAACCCGCGCCAAACCCGGCGACCCGGTAACCTTATGGGGCGAAGGCTTGCCGGTTGAAGAAATTGCGCTATGGGCGGACACCATCCCTTACACCTTAGTGTGCGGAGTTACCCGCCGAGTTCAAATTATTGAAAAAAACGCCACTCTCTATTGCTCAAAATAGCCTTCAGCCACTTGATAAATAAAGCGTCGCCCCCACATAGCCGGTGAAGTCAAATAATCGTTTTTAACTTTGATTTATTAAATTAAAACTTTAATTTTTAGGAGACAGAAAATGGCTATTATACGTTATGAACCCTGGGGTTTACTGAATCAGCTGCAAAGAGAATTAGCGCTTTCACGGGACGACAAAGCCGGTGAAGGGTCGATTGCCACTGCCGAATGGGCGCCTGCGGTTGATATAAAAGAAGAAGCCGATAAGTTTGTTATCCATGCCGATATTCCCGGAGTCAAACCGGAAGACATTGAAATCAGCATGGAAGCGGGCGTGTTGACGGTAAAAGGGGAAAAAGAAACCGAAGCCAAAACCGAAAAAGAAGGCTACAAACGAGTCGAAAGAACATCAGGTTCTTTTTATCGCCGCTTTAGTTTGCCCGATTCTGCCGATGGCGACCGCATCAACGCAAAATGCAAACTCGGGGTGCTGGAGATAGTCATCCCTAAACGGGAAGCCATTAAACCAAAACGCATCAATGTAGCGTCAGAGGAATAATTCCAAACTGCCTTACTGCCATTGAGCCGGGGGGGTATCGTCCGAATACTCAATGGCAGTAAGGAGCTCCGCCAAAACTCAAGAAACAACCAACAAGGAGCATAGGGTGCCAAAAATCACTTTTACCAAATACTTAAGGCGCTTATTGTTGGTTTTAGCCATTTTACTGGTTCATTACCTTATCGTGTTTATACCCATATCGGAGTTCTTTTTACTCTATATCATTTTTTTTAAGCCGAAATGGCTTGAGAACTTGTAAACTTGAGGGATTGGGCAAGCTTGCTATGTTGGTTGAATCGCCAGGATATTGTAGGGACCCGCTAGCCTTTTAAATCCCACACTGTTAACTTAGATGTTTGCCAAGCTTGACTGAAACCGGTTAATCGCCCGGACTCTGTTCAGACTAAACTCAACGAACGGCTTAAATCAACAATTAACAGTAAGCAACAGCCGCTTAATAACATCAACCTGCCTGGATTTTCCAGGTCAATTCAATTGTAATCGGATGGGCAATTCAACATGCAATATAAAGATTACTACAAAATCATGGGCCTATCGAGAAACGCCAATCAGGACGAAATCAAGCGGGCCTATCGCAAACTGGCGCGCAAATACCATCCCGATGTCAGTAAAGAACAAAATGCCGAAGCCAAATTCAAAGAACTGGGCGAAGCTTACGAAGTACTCAAAGATCCTGAAAAAAGAGCCGCTTACGATAGACTGGGCAGCAATTGGAAAGCCGGAGAGGAGTTCAGGCCGCCGCCAAACTGGGATGAAGGCTTCGAGTTTAAAGGCGGCGGTTTTAGCGGCGGCGATGCAGGCGTTTTTAGCGATTTTTTTGAACAATTATTCGGACGCGCAGGGTTCGCTCGAACCGGTCGAAGGCCGAGCGACTTCCACGCGCGGGGACAAGACAGTCATGCAAAAATCTATATTAACCTGGAAGACAGCATTCAAGGCGCAACGCGCAATATTTCCTTGAGCACACCGGAAACGGATGCGCAAGGCTACGTACAAGTTAAAAACAGAAACCTGAATGTCAAAATCCCCAAAGGCATAAAGCCCGGACAGCACATTCGGCTGGCAGGTCAAGGCGCCCCCGGCTCCGGCGGCGGAAAAGCCGGCGATCTACTGCTGGAAATAGCTTTTAACAATCACCCGCAGTATCGGTTTTCCGATACCGACATTTATCTGGATCTGCCCGTCACACCTTGGGAAGCCGCGTTAGGCGCTAAAATCACAATACCTACCCCGGAAGGAAATATTGAGCTGAAAATACCGCCCAATTCCAGGCAAGGCGGCAAACTGCGTTTAAAAGGCCGTGGACTGCCTGCGAAAACACCGGGTGATTTCTTCGTGGTATTGCAAATCGCCCTGCCGCCTGCAAACACCGAGCGCGCCAAAGCGATCTACCGGACAATGCAGCAGGAACTTGATTTTAACCCGCGCCTGCCGCTAGGGGGATAATGCCGATGAAATCACATGAATTATTACCGGTGCATACCGGAACAGTAATCGAAGACGACAATCTGACCTTGGAGCAATTGTGCCAAGCCTGCGGTGTCCATACAGATTGGGTTATCAGCCTGGTTGAAGAAAGCATTATCGAACCGCAAGGAAATGAAATACAGAGATGGCGTTTTTCCGGAGCCTGTCTGGTACGGGTGCGTTCTGCGCTAAGACTACAGCGTGATCTGGGCGTTAATCTTGCCGGTATTGCATTGGCGCTGGACTTGCTGGAAGAGCTTGAGAATCTGCGTACCCAACTAAAAGTAAGAAGCCATGATTGAGCACAGCGAATTTGTAGGCAAGCCGGAATACGCTCCAGTTCTATACGCATCAACACCAGCCCACTATTGCTGAATGCTGTCGATCTGACGAAATCCCATCTACAGGCCGGCGTCAATCGAAACCGCGAAATCGTCTATGCAGTGTAGTGTGATCCAGCCGCCTGTCTCTGGGATGCAAGGGAGCGGCCGGAGCAATATTGGAATTTGTGGAGAGCAAAATCTTCGAGGGCGATGCCGGTGATAAGCCGTTGCATTCCGCTCTTGCGCCAATTCGAAATCATCGGTGGGCACTTAATAACGCCGTAAAATACATACCATTGAACGCCGAAAGTATGTAAAACATACCTATGAGACTGCTGAGCAATTAAGATTAACTTTGATTTAGAAAAGACTCCCCTTTTTTTCTAAAGGATTTACTCTTCAACATTGACAATAACGAGACCAAGAGGACACCCACAATGGCCAAAAAACCCATAAAACCAAAAGAAGACGCCGATAAGCAGAAAGATATTCAAGACCTGCAACTCCGGGCTGAAGAGTTCGTGAACGACGAGCTGTCGCTCTTCGAGTCGGAAAAAATGTCTCAGGAGCTGCGGGAACAGTTTTGGGAGCACGTAGCGGCCTACGAGAAAGCGGAACGGATCACCTCTTTTGAGTTGCTGTCGCAAGGCGGGATGGAGCTGCCGTCCCCGGAGGAGCTAAACGATTCGCAACTGAACGCCAAACTGTGGGAAGTTATTCGCGGCCTGGCAATGCTGCGGATGTTTCTTTATTGCACCGACCATCTCAGCGATCGCGAGCTGTATGAGGAACTGTGGCATCAGGTGTTACGGGAAGAATATCCGGTCACACCGATCAACGAAGACTCGGCTTGGCATATTGACTTGGTGGGCGGCGGCAGCGAAGAGGATATCGAACTTTATCTTCGTTACTATACCGATGAAGAAACTCGACACGTTTGGGCTAAAGACTGGCCCAACGACGCCATACCGGCGCATGAAACGCCACCCTATGACCGCGACCGGTATTTGCCGAGTTGCGATCAGCCCGAGTGGCGTAACGGTTACCAACTCTCTTGATGATTATTTTTACAGCGAGCTTGAGTATGCGGAGCGAATTCTTCCTGAATCAGGGCCACCTCATTAAAATAAAAATTATTTAGAATCAATATGCTACAAGCAGAAAAAACGCCTAAAAATAGCACAGAAAACTCCAAGTTATTGATTAAATAATAAATTTATAAATCCAATGAGGCGGACCTGTTCCTGAATGCCTTCGCCTTTTGCCAAACGAATTTTTCTGCTGCCCGTGCAGCCTTGCTCATCCTTAAACATAAGCCAGCCCTATTGAGCCAAGAAATATCGCCATACCGCTATGACGGCTCTTGGACAAATTTAGGTATAACTTTGAGCACGGCGCATGGCCATTTTTCTCAGCTTAGGCTAAAAAACCACCGCTTATTTATCCACCTTAATCGCCAGAAACACCGGACTGCCCTGACGTTGTATCAATACCGCGACTGATTTTCCGGGCGGAAGTTTTTTGACTGTTTTTTCAAAATCATCGGCGTCGCGAATGACGTTATTCTGAATACGCAAAATCACATCGCCACGCTGAATTCCGGCATCCTTAGCGGGGCCTTTGGCAACGTCCTGGACTAATACGCCGTTTTTAGCCATCTGCAAAGCTTCTCTTTGCGCATCGGTTAAATCAATGACATTAACGCCCAGCCGGTTATGAGATAGTTTTGGCGCCGCCGCTTTGGCTTCCGCCAATTTATCCACTTCATCCGGCAAAAGCCCCACTTTAAACTCTACGGTTTTAGTCTCGCCTTGGCGGATAATTTTTAAAGTGGCTTTGTCATTAATCGGTGTCATGCCTACCATCGGCGGCAAATCACCCGAAGATTCAATCTGCTGGCCATTAAATTCGGTAATAATATCGCCAATCTGTAATTCGGCTTTTTCTGCCGGACTGCCGGGCAGCACTTTGGAAACCAATGCCCCTTGCGGTTTTTTCATGCCGAATGATTCGGCCAGTTCCCGCGTTACGTCCTGTATCTGGACGCCTAGCCAGCCATGCGCCGCTTTACCGGTGGCTTTTATTTGATCGACAACATTCATTACGACATCCATCGGGATGGAGAATGAAAGCCCCATAAAGCCGCCGGTACGGCTGTAAATTTGGGAGTTTATGCCGACGACTTTGCCTTCCATATTAAACAGCGGCCCGCCTGAATTACCCGGATTAATGGCGACGTCGGTTTGTATAAACGGCACATAATTGCCGCCGGGCAAACTGCGTCCTTTGGCGCTGACTATACCGGCCGTTACCGATTGCTCAAAGCCAAAAGGCGAACCTATCGCCAATACCCACTCGCCGACCTGGAGTTTGTTCGGATCGCCAATAGTCACTGCGGGCAAGTCTTTGGCGTCGACCTTTAATAACGCAACATCGGTGCGCGCATCGGAGCCGATCGCTTTAGCTAACAGTTCGCGGCGGTCGGAAAACTTGACCACGATTTCATCGGCATCTTTTACCACATGACTGTTAGTTAAAATGTAACCATCCGAAGAAATAATAAAACCCGAGCCTAAAGATGTAGTATCCCTTGGCACATACCCGCCCCCCTGCTCCTCTAAGAAGCGCTTAAAAAACTCTTCCATTTCGGGCGGCATTCCCTCCGGCAGTTGCGGTTCTTCGGGGGCATTTTCAGCCTGAGGCGGCGCTTTTTGCGTGGTGCTGATATTGACCACGGCAACGCCATTGGTTTTTACCATCTCGGTAAAATCCGGTAATTGGGCTAACGCGTTTTGATTAAACAAAACGATCAGAAAAAAACACCACTTAACTTTATTGAACATAAAAACCTCCATTTAATATCATTAATGAAATAACCTATGTTAAAAATAATACCCAGCCCCGCAAATACAGTTTTCCGAAAAAGTTCTGTGCTATTTAGGCTGTAAAGGCCTGCCCTTAACAGCGACAGAGGCAAAATATATCCGGATAGCTATATAAAATTGTGCTATCGCGCTAAAAAGCTTTATTATCCATCAATAATAACCAAGCGTGTTAGCACAATAACCTTCTCATTTAACGGCTGACTTCCTTTATATCATGCCTAATTCCCAAAATTACGATGTTCTTATTATCGGCAGCGGCGGCGCCGGCCTAAGCTTGGCGCTTAAGCTGGCCGATCAATCCATGCGTATTGCGGTACTGTCGAAATTCGCTTTGACGACGGCCAGCACCTATTATGCCCAAGGCGGCATATCCGCCGTTTTCGGTGCTGATGATTCTATTGAGTCGCATATTGAGGATACGCTGGATGCCGGCGCCGGACTTTGCGATCCCGAAATTGTCAGACTGACCGTGACTCACGGTAAAAGCTCGATAGACTGGCTGAGAAAGCAGGGCGTTGTGTTTACCGAAGAGCAGACCGCATCCGGACAAGTGCAACTGCATTTAAACCGGGAAGGCGGACATTCTCACCGCCGCATCGTGCATACCGCCGACGCAACAGGCAAGGCGGTGTCTCTATCGCTGATTGAACGCGCTCGGGAACACGCCAATATCGAGCTGTTCGAACACCATAATGTGGTGGAATTAATTACCGGCTCCAGGGACGCTGACAAACGGATTGTGGGCGCTTATGTTCTGGATTCCAAAAAGCAGCAGGTCAGGACCATGGCGGCTCGCGTTGTGGTTTTGGCAACCGGCGGCGCCAGCAAGGCTTATCTTTACAGCACCAATCCGCAAAGCTCAACCGGCGATGGCATAGCTTTGGCCTGGCGCGCCGGCTGTCGCGTCAGCAACATGGAATTCATGCAATTCCACCCGACCTGCCTTTATCACCCGCATGCGCATTCTTTCCTGATCAGCGAAGCGGTAAGAGGCGAAGGCGGCAAGTTGATTCTGCCGGACGGCTCATCTTTCATGCAGCATTTCGATCCGAGAGAGGAATTGGCGCCTCGGGATATCGTCGCCCGCGCCATTGATCATGAAATGAAAAAACGCGGCATAGACTGTGTTTATCTGGATATTAGCCATAAATCGGAACAATTCATCCGCGAACACTTTCCGACGATTTATCAGCAATGCCTTGAATTTGACATCGATATCACTAAACAGCCTATTCCTGTGGTTCCGGCCGCACATTACACCTGCGGCGGCGTGTTAACCGACAGCTATGCGCGCACTGATCTCGCTAATCTCTATGCGATAGGCGAAGTCGCCTGTACCGGTTTGCACGGCGCCAATCGCATGGCCAGTAACTCGCTACTGGAATGTCTGGTATTCGCAAAACGGGCCAGCGAAGATATTTTGCAGAAACTTCCCGGCATTTTGCCCCCACCGGAAATTCCGGATTGGGATGAATCCAAAGTCAGCGATTCCGATGAAGAAGTGGTTGTTTCGCACAACTGGGAGGAACTGCGCCGTTTTATGTGGGACTATGTCGGTATCGTCAGAACCGATAAACGCTTAAGCCGGGCAATGAGTCGGGTGGAATTGCTGCAAAAGGAAATCGCCGAATATTACAGTAACTTTCGTGTTACCAGTGATTTACTGGAATTGCGCAATCTGGTCATTGTCGCCGAATTAATCATCCGTTGCGCACAGCTGCGCAAGGAAAGCCGTGGTTTACATTACACACTGGATTATCCTGAAACCGACGACAGCAAGCCTGCGCAAAACACGGTATTGACACCGCGGCCGGCCGATCGTCATTGACAGAGCTTAAGGCTCCAACAACTGTTTGATCGCCAAAGCCGCTTGCTCGCAGTCTATCGCTGATTTCTCAACACGCCGGCGCAAAAAAAGCCCACTGCTTAAGCCGTCAATGTCACGAGAAACATATTCGTTAAGATCCGCGCATACCTGTTGCATATGCTGTTCCGCCTGCATTAAGGTCTCAGGCTTTTGGCCCTCATTACTTTCCAGCAACATCATCACCTCGCTGGTCATCTGATTTTGCAAACGGAACACCTCTTCCACATGATGGGCAAACTCTTCACGCGATTGACCGTTTGCACCATATCCGCCAAACGAAACAGCGCAGCCTGATAATAGCGCAGCAATAGCAAACGTTACTAAACTTGGAAGAATAAGTCTCCCCTCCACATTGATCATTCTACTTTTTCATCCACGCTTACACGGCTCATCAATTAGGCCGCAAATATACTATAAATCAGTCCGGGTTGAGTACGAAAAGAGCAATATTTTCCCAATATTTTTTTATTTTACAGCGATAAAACGCCCTCATCCCCCTTGGTTTTGTTGCATTAATCACCCCTTCTAGGTGTATACTTCGTTACCTTTTAATCCATAAAAATCCAACAAATACGGTGTTAAACTGATGACTGAAAAGACAGCAAGCAAATACCTGCTTAACCTCGAAAAACACTTCGCCGCTGATAACCCGGTGCTCCTGAAAGCAGCAAAAGTCTTTCAGGAGCTCGATCAAATCGAATTCGACCTTGACCTCATCGAAATGGATGAAACGACGGCCAGTAAAAATTCATGGTGGCCTATCATTAGTCTGATTGGCGGTAATTCAACGGCCAAATCCAGGTTTATTAATAATTATCTGGCTGCGGACAACCTGTTTTCCGGCATCCAAACATCCAGTCATAAATTTACCGTTTTGTTGCATAACAATCAGTCCAATCCGACGACCTTGCCCGGCACCGCGCTGGATGTGGATCACCGATTCCCGTTTTATCAAATCAGCCGTAAAATCGAGCAACGGCAACAAGGCGAAGGGGAGCGCATTAATTCTTACCTGGAATTGAAAACCCTTAACAGTGACCGCCTGAAAAGCAAGCTTTTCATTGATGCACCCAACATCAGCGCCGCCCCATCCAATCCGATTACGTCACTATTAGCAAAACATACCATTGAAAACTCCGATCTGGTCTTAGTCTTTACCGATATTTTTGACTCAACATCGCCGCTGGTTGATGAAATAATAGAAAACATCACTCTGCATCAGGATTCCAATAAATTTGTTTACCTGATAGATAGACCGGCAACAATGTTGAGTTCGACTACCAACAGCGAGATTATCTCTTCATGGCAAAGAAAACTGGCCGGATTAGGCTTAAATACCGGCCAATTTATTGTCCTGTCCAGCCAGGAAGGCGGCATTAACCCTCAAAACCCGGCCGACTTTGCCGCGATAGACCAACGCATAGCCAATGTGGGGTATGACCGTACTTACCGGATATTGAACTCAGTGGAAAAAAATATTCGCGAAATTAATACCGTGGTGATGCCGGAAGTAAAAAAAGCCATCGTCCAATGGAAAGACCGTTCAGCTTTTTCCAGCCTGATTGTGCTCGGATTTATTGCGACTATTGCCATTTTTGCCGAAATACAAACCGGCATTTTGGAGTTCTTGATAGACCCTATCATTGGGCCAGCAATAGTTGTTACATTGCTGGTAATCATGACCCCTCTGCATATTATTTTCAGCAGACTCCAGGCAAAACTAATAATCAGCCAGCTTAACGCCCGACAAAAAGAACTCCATTTAATGGAAAATTTAGCCGGTATATTCGAAAAAAATCTAACCTTCAGCCGCATCATGCTGCCGATTTCCGAACCTGTCGGCTGGAATAAAAAAACCAAGCTTCGCTTGACTCAGTTATCCAATAAAACCAAAGAGCTGGTGCAATTATTAAATGATAATTTCAGCACCTATGACGGCCAATCTTTTACCGGCCATTCGGATTCAGCCGGTTTTAAATAGTATCCTCGCGCGCCCTAGGGGCAATTGTGCCCCTGCGGTTTAAATAGTTTTAAAAATAAAATTCTAGGTGACTATGGATGTTTTAAAACAATACCTGCCGTTATGCTGGTTAAAAAATAACCCGCTTGAACTGCCAAGATCAGTAGATTTCTTCAAACAAAATCTGTTGTTCTATTTTGTTATTGAATATTTCATGCAAGCCAACATGACTGACGACCCGATAGAATCTTTTACCGAAGTCAGCATAGAAACATTTTTAACCCTTTTATTTATCGGCATCATGCTGTTCTTTAACAGAACGTTATACGCCTATGTACAAGTGACGACCGCGATTATATTTTGCGCCAATATAGTCGCCCTGTTCGTCATACCGGTATTGATCTGGCTAACCGTCAGCGAAGAACCATTAAGTTATTATTTTTTGGCCCTGTTGTTATTTTGGGATTATTCACTGGTGACCTACATTATCAGGCAAGTTTTATCTATCAATCTTTTCGCCAGCTCAGTGTTGTCTTTATTTTATTTTACAGCGACTTATTTTGGTGCCTTTGCGTTGGGACAATTAGTGTAGATTCCTCTCTTTGAAAAGGCGACTGCACGAACAGGTATTTGCTCCTCGGCAGCTGCCCTGCATCGCCTAAAGCGCCACACTAACGACTACACACCATCCGGCGTTATGCAATTGCCGCCCGGCAATCAGGCCGACTCAAAAACAGTCTTGTAAGATACATAGATCAACGTTGAAACCAACATATACAAAACGGGCGTTAATAAAGGAATTATTCCCGTACCGATAAACGCGGCGGCAAACACAAACGCCAGCAGCTTGTACATTGCCGCCTGATTGTTAATGGATGCTGTATTGCCTTGTTGCTTTGCCTGACTCCATGAATAGTTTTTAAACAACATCAGCGGATAACTGAACCAACTGGCAAAACTGGTCAGCATTAGCAGGATAAAAAGCAGCGTGATCATTGCCGGTGCATAGAGCCAACCGGCTATCCTGTACATGGATTTATCGCCCAGATGCTCTGCGGTTAATTCCCAGTAAAAGAAGAATTGGCCGATTTTATACAGTTCGCCCGAATAAATATTGGCCGCCGCTCTGAACACAAACCAGCAAATCACCATGCAACCTGCCGCCAATACGGCTAACGGCAGACTTCTAACTATCGCCCCGTAAAAACTCAATGACGTTGCTCCCGATGATTTCAAGTCGATATATTTTGCAATCCCTACGCCGACAAACAAACTCGTTACAGCGAGAAAAATACCCAGTGCCAAAGAAACCCGTTGGATACCCAACAGCAGGCCGATAAACAACGTGCATCCTACCCAAAGCAACGGCGCACGACTGACCAGCATTAATGCTTGCCTGAGCCAGTTACCGAAGGTCACGGGTGTCACAAAGAAATCCGCGAAATCCCGACCGCTTTGCGCAGTTCCTGCATAAACGGCACACTGACTGCACGCGCTTTTGCCGCACCGTCCTGCAATTGTTCTTCGATATGTTCCGGCGCCTGTATCAACGCCTCATAACGCTCTCTTGCCGGAATCAGGTGGTCATTAATATGCTCAAACAACACCTGTTTCATTTCCCCCCAGGCAATGCCGTCCGCATAACGTTTTCGTATTTCAGCCACTTCCGCCTGAGTAGCAAAAGCCTGATAAATACTGAATAAAGTGCAGCCCTCGGGATCTTTCGGCTCACCCGGTTCCAGCGAATTGGTTTTAATCTTGTTAATGAGCTTTCTTAATTTTTTTTCAGGCTCGAATAACGGGATGGTATTGTTATAGCTCTTGCTCATTTTGCGCCCATCCAAGCCGGACAACGTGGATGCATGCTCTTCAATAACCGCCTCCGGCAGCACAAAATGTTCGCCGTAAATATGATTAAAACGCCCGGCAATATCCCTGGCCATTTCAATGTGCTGAATCTGATCCTTGCCTACCGGGACTTTATTGGCATTAAACATCAGCATATCGGCCGCCATTAGTATCGGGTAGCTGAACAAGCCCATAGTGATACCCTTATCGGCATCGTTCTCGCCGCCTTGCTCATTTTCGGCAACCGCCGCTTTATAAGCATGCGCCCTGTTCATCAAGCCTTTTGCCGCGACACAGGTCAACATCCAGGAAAGCTCCAAAATTTCCGGCACATCCGATTGCCGATAGAAAACCGCATTCGCAGTATCCAATCCTAAAGCCAGCCAAGTTGCAGCAATTTCAAGGCTGGACTGTCTGACCCTTTCCGGCTCCTGGCATTTAATCAAGGCATGATAATCGGCCAGGAAATAAAAGGGCGTAACATTGGCATCTTTACTCGCCGCAATAGCAGGCCTGATGGCACCGACATAATTACCCAAATGCGGTGTACCCGTGGTAGTGATTCCAGTTAAAACGATTGCTTTATTCATTAGAAAATACTCAGAAGTCTCGTTTAAGATGTAAAAGTTGGCACGATATTACATTGTCGGGCTAATATCCAGCGGAATAGCTCAATTGCTTCGACAAGGCTCTCCTGAGCGAAACCGAAGGGCTCGGCATGAATGACCGCTCTCCTGTAAATCGTGCTCCCTTATTGTACTTTTTATAGTAAACTTGCTGGCTAGGGCTCTGCTGCTCAACCTGTGAGTACAACAACTGAAAATTTGACCGGAGAAATAAACATGTTGGAATATGATGAAAAACGCAATTATATTCGAATGGAAATAGACTGTGATGTTACCTACAAGCTTGCCGACTCAGATGAATTATACCAAGGGCGTTGTTCATCAATCAGCGGTGCCGGCGTTTCATTTATTGCCGAACGTTTTTTTGACCCCGGCAAAGCGATGGAAATAAACGTTATTCCCAAAAATACAGTTACCCCGTCAATGACCGCTTTTATCGAGGTGATCAGAAGCACTCTGCAAGACAACGGCAGCTACGAAATTGCCGCTACCATAAAAAGTATAAAAGGGGATTGAAGCTTACGCCCCTGTAGGTAACACGCCTTATTAAATCATCTAATGGCTTTATTTTTATTATGTATACGATTACCAAAGAGGTGTATTTTTGTTACGGACACCGATTAATGAACCATCCCGGCAAATGCCGCCATTTACACGGACATAGCGTTAAAGCCTCGATTTCCATAGAGCAGGAACAACTCAACGATCAAGCTATGGTCTGCGATTTTTCCGATATTAAAGACAGCGTTGAAGCCTACATTGATCTACATCTCGATCATAATTTCCTGCTCCATAAAGATGACCCGATTATCCCTATGCTGACTGCAAACAAAGAGCGTTTCCTGGCTCTCGACGAGCATCCCACCGCAGAAGTCCTGAGTAAAATGATCTATCAGCATCTCAAACAGTCGGGCTTTAACGTTGCTCAAGTGGTGTTATGGGAAACCGCCAGTGCCCACGCCTGCTACCGAGAAAGTTGACGCCGGCCATGAGCTTTATAAATCCGGTCAACAAATCCATCTGCCTCGAACAAATCTGCGAATCAAACTATCAAAAGCTTTTTAAGTTAATTCCGGACTTAATGATGTTTAAAGAAACAGCCACGGGCCTCGCGCCTCATCACACCACGCTGCATCTTGAAATCATTGAGCGGACGCCGTACACCATGACCGTGGAACTTAGCCATTGTTTCCATAAAGATAAGGATGAATTATTGGAGCCCGCCGTAAAAATAAGAGTTTACCTGGACGCACAGCTGGCCGAAGTATTAAGCGATCATGCCCGTGCCGGTGTCGCGCAAGTCTTTAAAGACCCCGGATTAAGCCTTGAAATCATGAATTACAAATGGCGGTTAAATTATTTCCTGCAAAAATGGCTGGATCACTGTTTAAAAAAAGACTATTTGTTTAGCGCCGGCGCCGAAGCCTTGGTTTAATCCGCTGTAACTTCCCGGCAGCATACAGAATCAAAGGGCTTAAGCGCGGAATACTGATAAGCAAGTTTTTTATTCACCGAAGGACACGAAGTTTTTTAAGCTGTTTTTCTCGGCAATAGCTGTCGTTCGTGAACTTCGTGCCCGTGATGAAACGAAAAAGCCGCGCACCGGCACGCCCTACCCAACTGTCTACTCTGTTGATTTTTGTAAAGCCTCAACGCGATGCACAAATAAACTTCCACACAAGCATGCTTAAATTATTGATCGGATTATTTCGCCTTAGTCGCAAACATCCCGTGTTGTTGCTGATTTCTGTCGGAGTGGGCTTGGGCGGCTATGGCTATGAAGTTAAAGTTGCCCGTCCGGCATTACTTTATCAAGGTGCGCCACAAGCCCGCGATACAAAAAACGTCGATACTTGGTTTCGCATATTACGCAATCATGGCTTTATTCTGGGTTATTCGGATTTGCGAGGAAACCCGTTATGGGTGGAGTACGCATTAAGCGTTCCCGCAGATACGCCATCCCTAAAACGCCCCGGACACTTTGAAACCGACTGGCGCAGCATCAACCGCGTCAGCCATGAGAGTTATCAACAAACTCGCAGTGAACGGAGTCGGACCGGCGGTTACGATCGCGGACATATGGCGCCGAATTACGCGATGAGTCATCTTTACGGACAGCAAGGTCAGGCGGACAGCTTTTTGATGACCAATATCACTCCGCAAAAACCCAAGCTCAATCAGCAAGTGTGGCAGCGTCTGGAGGAAACGGAAATCAAGCATTTTGCCAAGCTATTCGGCAAAGTGTGGGTGATTACCGGCCCGGTTTTTAGCGGCACGGTCGAGCGCTTAAATTCCGACTGGATGGTGGAAATACCGGATGCTTTTTACAAAATTTATATCACCGAAGCCGCACCCGGCAAGCCATCTATCGCATTGAGCTTTTTGATGCCGCAAACGGTTAACGGCAAAGAGCCGTTAACGCAATTCGTGACCAGCATAGACAACATAGAAGCGCAAACCGGCCTGGATTTCTTTGCTGAACTGGATGACCGCACCGAAGCGGCTTTAGAAAGGGCTATCAAACCACAGCCGTGGGATTTGCAAGCGGTCAGCAAATAGCCGTCATCATTAGAACGGCGTTTCGCTGCCAGCCTATACCCTGCGCCAGTCTTTCATTGGCATATTATTTAACTTAAGCCATTCGCAGACCGGAGTCGAAGCGAGCGACCGCTTGGTTAAATTAACAGAATTGATCTTTAAACCCTCGGTTGATATTCTGAATTAGAATATCAACTCATAAAACATTTATTGATCCAGCTCAATTTTTTTATTCCGCATTTTTGTTTAAATAGACACACGTTGATACAAATCAATTATTGACCTTAATCAGTCAGGATGCCCAAGAAAAAGATAATTTCCAGTCTTATGTTGCCGGCCTTGTTGAGCTATGAGAGTGACAAAGTACGAATCCTCAACAAAAGCGATGACTGGAATTTCAGCGTATAGAAAATAAAAAGACTTTCCCTCTTAGCCAATTTTCGTTTTACCGCGTACAACACAACTTAATATATTGAGTTGTTGTATGCACAAGTTCATCAGATCCTCACTACCCCTAGGCTGTTTAGTTAAGTTGTAGGAAAGCTAAACAGCCCTTTTTTATTGATTATCTTCAATTGCTTGGATTTAACTTCTATCAGTTTCCTGGCCTGGAAAAGATGGATAATCCGGCTCACCGTTTCATGGGCGATTCCCAAATAATTTCCTATTTCCTCCCGTGACATGCTCAGGCGAAATTCCAGCTCGGAGTAGCCTCGTACTCTTAACCGATCTGAAATATGCAGAATGAAGCAAGCCACACGCTCTTCGGCAGACCGGCGGCTTAACATCATTTTTTGCACTTGGGCATCAAACTGGTTACAGGACCTTTGCAGCAACACTTGACTTAAGGCCGGAGTATTAATGGCCAATATCTCAATTTTATAGGCGGGCAAATGACAATAATTCACCGTCTCTAAGGCTATCGCAGTGCAGTTATGGATTTGTGAGGACAAGCCGTCAAATCCGAGCAATTCTCCCGGAAGAATAAAATCAACAACCAGTTCATTACCGTTTTGGTCAAAACTCAGTAATTTTGCGCTGCCGGAACGCAAGGCGATTATTCCCCTGAATGGGCTACCGGCATGGTATATAGCCTCACCTTTTTGACGTATATTGTCCCGGCTAACCAATAACGCGAGCTCCCCCACTTCTGATCGGGGCAGCCCTTTAGGGATGCACAAATTATCCAAGTTACAGTTTGCGCAAGTGACTGCTGTTTTAGTTGTCGACGAATAGGCCGTTGTTGAATTTATCATTATTTTGAGAGCGAGGCAGGAGTATTAAAGCCAAAATAGGACCAATTTATCAAAAACTTGATGGCCCCACAAGAATCCCAACATATTTCGATACCGGCATCGTTAGAAACTTCGTACATAGCACTCCATGCGCCAACATGAGGCCTGAGAATGTAGAAAAACCGGCTGCGGATGACTGCTTCATTTAAAATGAAATGTCATTTGATTGAATGGTTTCGATAAAACACTAGCGTCGAATTTCTCCCGGTTCGAAAAACTCTCCCGGAATTATGGGCTGTTTCTGCATTTTGTCTCGGCTTTGATTGGGCTACGGTGAAATGTCAACAGAATCTAGAAGCAAAAAATATCTAGGTGCTCCGAGGGTAAGCGCGAAATAAATATAAAGAACCCAGCCGTAACGCATTTAACTATAATTGCATTCTTGAATTTAGTATTTTATTAAGCTTACATATTTTCTACTTTTTTGAGGACGCACCACTGTCTGCATCCGATTTTTATCAATTGATATAGAAACGTTAAAACAATGAGCGATATATCCTCTTTTGCAGTTCAAAATCCAAAGCAAATAATCCGTCATCTATCATTATTATTTCAAAATAAATGTCTACTCAGCGCTCGTTTAGGGGCGGATAATGAGTTCTATATCACCACGTTACTCGGTATCCATGAAGAGAATAATGCACTGATTCTAGATTACGGATCCAAAGAAGATTTAAATAATCAAATACTTAGCACCAACAGAATCACATTCGAATCTGCATATAAAGGTATCAAAGTTTCATTTACCGGGGCAGCTCTAAAAAAAATTAACTATAGAGAAGGATTGGCATTCATTATGCCTATTCCTAAATCGTTATTTTGGCTACAGCGTAGAGAGTTCTTCAGAGTGAAACTACCGTTTTCAAAATCCGGTTATTGTCAATTAATACAAGACGGCAAGGACCCCATTAACCTTAAGTTATACGACATTAGTCTTACCGGTTTTGCAATGCTGAATGTTTCCAAAGAAATCTCTGATCTACTGGTTCCGGGTAAATCATTTACCCATTGTAAGCTGATACTTGCGGATGCCGGTGAGGGCATGATTTCCTTTGAAATCCGTTACAAAAACATAACTAAATCTGAGAAGTTACAGAAAATTCAAAAAATAGGCTGTAAGTTCATCAAAATAACACGCTCAGTTGAAGATATTATCCAGCGCAACATGCACCGGATTCAACGAGAAGATTTACAAAAAGCCAACCATTTATATATTAACAAGCAATAAAACCTGCCGGAATTACCAATGAAAAAGTATTAAATATCTGTGATAACCATGAGTTGTAATGCCAGAGTAACTTTTAAACGGCTTGAGGAAAAACCTTTGAATAAATGTTAATGAGTTGCCGAGCGCTCCCGGTTCTTTCAGAACGCGTGGTGTAGCGACTCTATGTGGATTTCCAGCGTCATCACACCCCATATAAATATTTTATCTTTATATATAAAAGAGTTATATAGCCGGCTCCACCGAAATCCGGAAGAGCTGGAATCCTTATACCTATCCTAATATGAAACGAAACAAGCCAATTTCTGATCTTGGTCAGGAAAAAACAATAGAGCTTAAACATCGCGCTGCTTTTCATGAAGCAGGGCATGCTGCAGGTATTTATCTAAATACCAAAGCCCGGCATCTGTCACCGGCTTTTTTTAAAATTATTTTTAAGGAAATACACTGCGTCACAGAAGCGGGCGACACGTTTCGTCAAACAAACCCTGATAATTGTATTGCACAGGTGCAAGGAGGCCGGTTAATTGAATGCTTACCCCATTCCATTGATAGCTTGGTGCATGAATTAACTGAACGCAATGACGCAATGGAGCAACTGGTAAAGGATTATATGATAGCCTTTGAGGCCGATATTATTAATCTGCTTATCGGGCCGCTCGCTGAAGCTAAACATATTGCCGATATTGATGATGAGCTTTTTAACCACCAGTTAGTCAATCTGAAAGCATTAACAAATTATGGCGGTATTTCTAATCTTGCCTTGGTGAATGAATATTTACAATGTTTCTCTGTCGATAAACAAAATGACAAAAAATTGGCCGAGTTATTTACCGAAGCCTTTGATTTTGTAAATAATGATGCCAACTGGGCGGCAATAACCCAGCTGGCCGGTTATATTCTGGGTAGCAGCTGTAAAAATATTATTAGCTGTGAAGAAATTATTTTAATGCTTGACCAGTCGCTAGCTAATTTTAAGGACCGAAGAACTATGGCAAGACATCATCATAATACATGGTCCAAAGTAACTGATCAGCCTATAAAAATCAGCTATGGCAAAAACATAAGAAACGCAAAATGTCCAAGTCAGGCAGAACTGGATTCAATGAGCCATTCGGAAAAAGACGCGCTCATATTGATACTATTTGATTTATTGTAAGGATTAAAAAAATTATTGACGTCGTTTTTAAATGGCTTTGATAATTTTCTATCCGTTTGCTTTAAGCTTGTAAAGCGGCGCCACCGACAACCTCATATCGCATTGATTTATATATAAAACAATACCATTTCGCGTTTTATTCCACAAAAGCAAAAGCTAGATTGTTCCGGCTGGTTTTTACAATTTTTGTGGGATTAGCAATAATAGCCAAACTCAACTGCGTTTTTTACGTTAAATTGACTCAACTTATCGTTAGCTTAAAAGAGATTAAAAAAATTGTGACGACTTTATTTCCTATCCCTGAAAACCATCCGCAACGTTTTGTGCTTCATAACGAAGTCCACGCCCGCGCGCCGTTTATTCTCGATTTGCCTGTTAGAGCCAGCCATCTTGCGTTATTACTGTCTAGTGATGAGAAAATGCAGGAACGTCAGCATTTAATAACACTTTGTCAACGGTTTGGCGTCGCTCCGCCTGAAAAAGAAGTGGATCACTTTAGCGCCACCTTTAATTCTTTTCAAATACGTTGGGAACAACACGGCGAGTTTAGTACTTACAGCTTTTATGTTCATGACAGCCCTAAAGACCCTTTTACAGATTCCGTGCTGAAAAAAGTTCCGGTGGATTGGATGTCGCAATTAACCGGTCAAGTCATTGTCGCCGCTCACGCAACAATCGTTTCCGCTGCCGATATTAATTATGACGAGAATGCTGATTTAGCCTCTCTCTCGGTTTACTTTGCCGACAACCCGGTCATCGGTTCTAAAGTAACCGGCGGCGCGGCCTCGGTATTTACGGATTTTCGCATTCACGTCGATGGTTTTAGCCGTTTTCTGATTATTAACCATGGCTTAAGAACGGAACAGGCAGGGCGCTTATTGCAGCGGCTATTTGAAATTGAAGTGTATCGGGTTATGGCGCTGTTGGCTTTTCCGATCGCGCGCAAATTGTACCCGGCACTAAACAAGTCCGATCGGCAGCTGTATACCATCACCAATGCAATGACGCTACCCGACAATAATGACGGCAAATTATTGGATGAGTTAACCACACTGGCCGCTGAAGTTGAAAATTACATATCCAGTAATCACTTCCGCTTTGCCGCCGCCAGCGCCTATTATCAACTGGTGGAACAGCGAGTAAACGATTTACGCGAAGTTCGAATTCAAGGTATTCAGACTTTTGGTGAATTTATCAAACGCCGACTGGAACCGGCGATTAAAACTTGCGAATCGGTTTCGCACCGCTTCACCTTGCTTTCCGAGCGCGTCAGCAACGCTAGCCAATTACTGCGCACGCGTGTTGACATCATTATTGAGCGACAAAATCAGGGCTTACTGACCTCAATGGCCTTACGCGCAAAAATGCAACTGCGGATGCAACAAATGGTTGAGGGAATCTCGATGGTTGCTATTACCTATTATGCTGCCAGTCTTATTGGCAAAATAACCGAAGCGCTTCACGCTATGGGTTGGAAAGTTCATCCGGAAATCATCGAAGGCATTTCTATTCCGTTTATTTTAATAATTATCGCAATTAGCATTAAACGGATTCATAACATCATTGCCAATACCACCGAATGATTCAATTAACCAAGAGCGATTATGGTCATTGCCATCAGTTGAGAAAGTATTTTCTAAAATTAAACATGCGTTAGATGATCTTTTAAATGTTTTAGAAAAAGCTTGGTGATCATTTTCCTTGATAATATGCAAGAGTATATTGATCATGTTGCCGAATTTAAAAGTCATTCACCTCAATTCACACCGCTGTAGCTATTTTTCTAATCTTTTAGAGAGCGAACGATTCCGCTCAGCTGATTGCCGAGTTTCGCTACACTAACCCGACAAAATCTTTAACTTCGGCTTGGTCAAACGGCCACCCCAACTCCCGCCCACTCTCCGAATCATATAAAACCGGAATGCGCACAGCATATCGTTCCTGCCACTGTTCCTGTTCGGCAATATCCACAGTCTCAATGCCACTAGGCACACAGGCATTAACAATAACCTCCGCCTGTTCACAAAGATGGCAGCCGGAGGTGCCAAACAGCATCAAGCGCATATCAATGATGCAAATGCGCCGCCAGCCAGCGCTCGGCGACTTCTTCCGCAATGCCTTTACGTCTGGCGTAATCCTGCAATTGGTCTTTATCTATCTTGCCGACATTAAAATACTGCGACTCGGAATGGGAAAAATACCAGCCGCTTACCGCCGATGCCGGGTACATCGCATAACTTTCGGTCAGCTCTATGCTGGTATGTTCGGTCACATTGAGCAGTTCGAACAGCTTGCCCTTTTCGGTATGATCGGGACAGGCCGGGTAACCGGGCGCCGGCCGTATGCCTTGATAGGCTTCGCTGATTAACTGGTCAGCCTGATGGGCTTCATCTTCGGCATAGCCCCAATACTCTTTCCTGACCACCTGATGCATATATTCTGCAAACGCTTCGGCCAATCTGTCGGCCAGCGCTTTGAGCATGATCGAGCTGTAATCGTCATTATCCTGTTCAAACTCCTGCAGTTTTTGTTCTATGCCGATGCCGGTCGTTACCGCAAAAGCGCCGATATAGTCGGCTTTGCCGCTGTCAATCGGGGCGATAAAATCGGATAGACAGTAATTAGGCCTACCCGGCGCTTTAACATTCTGCTGGCGCAAATGATGCAGGGTTTCCTTTTTCCGGGTGCGGGTGTCATCGGTGTATAGCACGACATCATCGCCGTCACTGTTGGCCGGGAAGAACCCTACCACGGCGCGGGCAGTCAGCCATTCTTCATTGATGATTTTTTTCAGCATGTCCTGCGCTTCTTCAAACAGCTTTCTGGCTTCGACGCCGATGACTTTATCGTCGAGTATTTTGGGATAGCTGCCGGCCATTTCCCAGGTTTGGAAAAACGGCGACCAATCGATATACCAGACCAGCGTATCCAATGGAAAATGATCGATGACTTTGATGCCCAGAAACGACGGTTTAGCCGGCTCGTAGTTGCCCCAGTTGAATTTATTGCGCCTAGCTTCTTCTATAGTGTGCTGTTTGGTTTTGGCTTCGCGGCCTTTGTGCCGTTCCCTGACTTCTTCGTATTCTTCACCGATGCTTTTGACGAACGCGTCTTTTAAATCGGCGCTCAGCAAGTTGCTGGCTACGCCGACGCCGCGCGATGCGTCGGTTACATAAACAATCGGGCCGTCGTAATTCGGGGCGATTTTTACTGCAGTATGCGCGCGCGAAGTGGTCGCGCCGCCTATCATCAACGGAATAGTAAAACCCTGGCGCTGCATTTCTTTGGCGACATGCACCATTTCATCCAGCGACGGGGTAATCAGGCCGCTTAAGCCGATGATGTCGACGTTTTCCAGGCGCGCGGTTTGCAAAATCTTTTCTGCCGGCACCATTACGCCCAAGTCAATCACATCATAGTTATTGCATTGCAACACCACCGCGACGATATTTTTGCCGATGTCATGCACATCGCCTTTGACGGTCGCCATCAGGATTTTGCCGTTGGTTTGCCGGTCGCCAGCAGCTTTATCGGCTTCCATATACGGCATTAAATAAGCCACGGCTTTTTTCATCACCCGCGCCGATTTGACCACTTGCGGCAGGAACATTTTGCCCGCGCCGAATAAATCGCCGACCACGTTCATGCCGTCCATTAATGCGCCTTCAATGACATGCAAGGGTCGTTCGGCTTCCAGTCTTGCCTGCTCGGTGTCTTCGTCGATGTAGTCGGTGATGCCTTTTACCAACGCATGTTCCAG
>JAUGSS010000192.1:0-35144 GCA_044426515.1 Methylococcaceae bacterium
AAATAGAACGCAGATGACGCGGATGACTATGATTGAATAAGATTATCCCGAAAAACTCCGTTTGTTGCGGTTTCAGGCTTATTTATCGGCGTTTATCATAATCATCTGTGTCATCTGCGTTCCGTTGTCTTTGATAGCTGAATAGTTACCATGGTTTAAAATAAAACTTGCTCAAGTTATTTCATGCACGTTCCTTAGAGATTATTCTAAATCATCGTGTTGCTCTTCCAAAGGGGGGAGTGAGTCTACAAGCTGCCGCAGAATGTTCCGTGCCTGATCATAGTTTAGGTCGTTAATCAGCTTGCGTAAGCGCATAAACAAACCCAGTTGATCCGTCGCCAAATGGGCTTTGAATGTGTTCAGCAAGGCTTCGGCAATAAAGTCGTTTTCTTTGAGCAGCAGATCGAGTTCGGCTGCGCTGCGCTTTAGCGCTTCAATATTGACGCCGTCCGGCGACATCGGACTTTCCAAGCGTTGCAGCGTCGCAAGGGTCGACATCGCCTGATCGAAGGCTTCCTTGAAGGTTTTGAACGCGACACCGGCAGATTGCTCCTCTTTAAGTTCGGCTTCCAGCGCCTTGCAAGCGGCATGCAGGCGCACGGCACCGAAGTTGCCGGACGTTCCGTTAATTTTGTGCACCCGTTCCCTGGCTGCGGCAAGATCGCCGACGCTGATCAAGGCTTCGATTTCGAAGGGTGCATTTTTCACACTGTCCATGAAATCCAGCAATAACCGTGTTGTAAGCTCTTGATTATTGCCCAGCATCGTCACCAGATTGCGCAGATCGAAACCCGGCAGCTCATCCATGCCGGACAGTTTGACTGCAACCGGTTCGGCAACGGCGAGATCCGTTGCCGCCGCTTCGGGCTTCAACCAGTGTATCAGCGTCGACATGAGTTCTTTCGGGTTGATAGGTTTGGCGACGAAATCATTCATACCCGAAATCCTGCACCGGTCGCGCTCCTCTTTTGTTACCCCGGCAGTCAGCGCGATCACCGGTAACCCGGCAAACCGGGCCTGGCTGCGGATCAGTTTGGTCGCTTCAAAGCCGTCCATTTCCGGCATGTGTATATCCATCAACACGGCATCGAAGCCCTCTTGTTCCAACAGCGCTACCGCCTCCTTGCCGTTATTGGCTACCTCGACGGTAATTCCGGACAGATTCAGAAATTCCCGTACCACCTTCTGATTGATGAAATTGTCTTCAGCCACCAGAATCCGCGCGCCGGCAAGCAATTGGCTAAAATCTCCCTGTGCCGGAATCGATACGCCCGGTTTGCGCCGAACCGGGTGCCGGCTGATCGAAGGCAACACCCCCAAAACGAGCTCGAAGCCGAAGCTGCTGCCTTTACCGAGGCTGCTGGCTACCGAAAATTCACTGCCCATGAGCTGCAACAAATTATGGCTGATTGCCAGCCCGAGACCTGTTCCGCCATAACGGCGGGTGATGGAGCCGTCTATCTGGTTGAAGGGTTGGAACAGCTTCTCGCGGTCGTCGTCCGGCATGCCGATACCGGTATCGGTAACGCAGAATAAAAGCCGGGTTTTCGAGGTATCGAGCTGCTGAACAGCGATTTTTAGCGTGACTTTGCCGCGCTCTGTGAACTTGATCGCGTTACCCAGCAAGTTAATTAAAACTTGCTGCAACCTGAGTGCATCGCCGACCAGATGACGGGGGACATCGGGCTCAACATCCATTATCAGGTCGAGCCCCTTCTCTTCCGCATGATCGGTAAACAGGTTGTTGATATTGTTCAGTATGACATCAAGATAGAAAGGACTGTGATCGATGGTTAAGCGCCCGGCTTCCAGTTTGGAGAAATCGAGGATGTCGTTAAGTATGCTCAGCAGGCTGTTGGAGGAACTGTAGATTTTTCCCAGATAATCGCGGATTTCAGCGGAAATCTCTTTGTTCAACGCCAGTTGCGAAAGTCCGATAATGGCATTCATAGGGGTGCGGATTTCGTGAGACATATTGGCGAGAAAGTCCGTCTTGGATTGAGCCAGGGCTTCAGCCCGCTCTTTAGCCAACATAATGACGGCTTCGTTTTGCTTCCGTTCGGTGATGTCGCGTGCGGAAGCAAACAAAAGTGAGCGCCCCTCGACAACGACCGGAACCGAATTAACTTCAACATCGATAATGCCGCCGTCTTTCCTTCGGTGTTTGGTTTCAAATTGCTTGGCCTCGCCCGAATCAATCAGCTCTCTTAACAGCCGGAGCAATTCCTCGGCGGGCCACTGCGCATCCCATTCCGAGACCTTAAGTTTCATCGCTTCCGCATAGGAATATCCCAATTGGCGGCAAAAGGCTTCGTTAACATCAACGATATTTCCATCCAGACTGATAATATGAATACCGTCACTCGATGATTTGAGCAGAGTCTGGTAACGAAGGTTTTGCGCAGTCAGTTTTTGTTCGGCCAACTTGCTGTCAGTGATGTCTATGCTTGAACCGATATAACCTAAAAAGCTTCCGTCCACATCGAATCTCGGTACTCCGTTGTCGTTAACCCAACGATATTCTCCGTCATAACGTTTCAGCCGGTATTCTATTCGGAACGCTTCGCGGCGATCGAAATGGCTGGCAAAAACATCCAGATAACGCTGTAAATCATCGGGATGTACGCCATTCGTCCAACCATTGCCCAATTCCTGCGCCATGGAACGGCCGGTGAAATCCAACCAGACTTGATTGAACCAAAAGCAGAGTTTGTCGGTACCGGCCAACCAAATCAGTACCGGCGCAGCGTCGGCAACGTTACGGAAACGCTTCTCCGATTCCTGCAGTAGAGATTCCGCTTGCTTGCGCGCGGTAATATCTTCATGAACGCCTACGTAATGGGTAATTTTCCCATCTTGCTGACGTACCGGAGAAATAAAAGCGGATTCTGTATATTCTCCCCCCTCCTTTCTCGTATTGATGAACTCGCCTTTCCACACATCTCCGGCGTTCAAGGTAGCCCACATATCGTCATAGCTTGCCTTCGGAAGCTTGCCGGAACGCAATAAACGCGGATTCTTTCCGATGACTTCAGCACGGCTGTAACCGGTTATCTTGACGAAAGCCTCGTTAACATATTCGATATTCCCATCCAGGTCGGTGATCACAACCGAATTGGGGCTTTGTTCTACCGCCAATGAGAGCTTTCTCAATAATTCGTCGGTCGCCTTGCGCACGGTGATGTCGCGAAAACTCCACACCCTGCCGACCACTTGGCCGTCAACGCGTTGCGGTATCGAATACCGCTCAATGACTTTCCCGTTCTTGAACTTAAGAATATCGAAGGAACTGACTTCCGGCGAGGCGTATAGCTGATGCACTTTTTTCAAAAAAATATCGGCATCGTTTAATTGATCCATCACATATAACAATGCCGCCTCATCATCCTTGGCTGCAGCGATTTCGTCGGTGATATGCCATAAATCGATAAAGCGCTGGTTGTGCAATACCCAAGTGTTGTTCAGGTCGACAACCAGAATCGCATCGTTGGAGGAATCCAGCGTAGCGTGCAGCAACGATAAGGATTTTGCTGTTTGCGCTTCCGCCTGCTTACGGCGATCGATATTCTCGACCACCGCAACAAAGTGATTCGGCGAGCCGTCAGCATGACGGATCAACTTCACCGATAAATTACCCCAGACCACTTCACCATTCTTGCGCACATACTTTTTCTCCACATTGAATCCGGAAATCTCGCCGGCCAAGACTCGCTTTACTAAAGCGGCATCGGACTGAAGATAATCGGGGTGCGTCACTTGCCGGAAAGTCATAGTCAAGAGTTCATCACGACTGTAACCGACCAGATCGCAATAGCCTTGATTCACTGCTAAAAAGCGCCCGTCCAACGCTGAATTAGTAACGCCGACGGGGGCGCCCTCGAAAGTTGAACGAAAGCGCTCCTCGCTTTGCGCCAACGCAGCTGTGCGTTCTTCTACCAAACGCCTGAGCATGTTCCCTCGACCGGAGAACACCAAAACAAATGAACTGACCATGCTGGTCAGCAAGAGGCCTGCCAACAAAATCAGCCATGCGTTATCGGATTTATGGTAGACAAAATAATCCTGTGTAGGAACGACCTCAAACCGCCATGACCGGCCTCCGACTGAAATGGCAAAACGGCTCGCAAGAGAAAAATTTCTTCCGAACAGTCCATTTTCTTGCAGGACCAGCGGCTTTAGTTGTTTGCGGTCGCTGGAAAAAATCAGCCGTTCTGCTGCCGGCGCTGTCTCGTCAATCAGTCTGTAGAAGAGTCTTTCCGGATTCAAATCTTTGAGTGCCGCAGTGACGATGTCTTCGCCCCGGAATACCGCAACCACATAGCCTAAAATATTATTGCGCCGTTGTTCCAAGGTTTGATGAGGCAACTCTTTGCGATAGACCGGTAAAATTGCAAGAATTCCATGCTGGTTTTCTTGCTCCTGAATTAAGGAAATTAGGGCGGTAGCGGCGATTTCTCCGCTATCCGTTGCCCGGTCGACGGCTTCGCGCCGCAACGCATCGGAATACACATCGTAGCCCAAGGCGATTTCATTGCCCTGGTAAGGTTCAATAAAGCCGACCGGGACATATTCCGGACGATTCCCCGCGCGCACGAGCCGATTCTTATCGGTATCCCACTCGGTGATCCGGAAATTTTGATAGCCTTCGCTCTGTACACCGCGTTCGAATGCATCCCGTTCAGAGGACGGAATGCGGGGATTCCAGCCCAAGGCCTGAATGCCTTGGAAATTATCCAGGGAATGAGCGACAAAAGTTCGGAATTCCTCCCTACCCACCGTTGCCGAAGCCACATAGAGACTTCCGAGAGAACGCAGCACGTTTATATGATTCGAAACTGACTTTTCCAACGCTACGTTCAGCGTAGCCGCATGTTGATCGAACTCGCGCTTTAACCGCGCACTGTTATTTTGCGCTTCATAAAAAACGGCGGCCGTGGTCAGTACAAACATGGCGATAATCGGCAGGGTTATCGCCATTCGTCTGTTCTGCCAAGGTTCACCGGGGCGTTGCGCCCAGACTAAAGCCAGCGGAGTAAAGATGAATACCCCCAAGGCATCCCCCATCCACCAAGTTCCCCAGTTGGTCAGGAAATTTGCAGCCGGCATTCGCGCGGCGGCCACCAGTGTCGAGACCGCCAGAGTCGAATTGATCAGGGTGCTTAAGAGCCCGCCAAAGAAAAACAGCAAAAACACATCTTTCTCGGTGGCCAGCGAATTCGGAAAACCGGCGTAGCGGCGGGCTAAATAAGCGCCGACGACGGCTTGCACGCTCGCTCCGCTGCCGATAGCCAGCGTAATGCCGACTGAAACGAGAGTCTCTGAAGGGGAGCCGGCAACTAATGAGGTCGAGAGATTGACCAGAAAAGAACCCAGCACTATACCCGGCCAAGCACGGTATCCGTAGATCAGAATGCCGGCCAAGGCAATACCGGAAGGCGGCCAGATGGCTGTTGCATAGCCGGGTGGGATCGCCAGAAAAGTGCCGAGTTTACCGGTTATAAAGTAGGCTAAGGCCAGGCCCATAATTTGCAGCGCCCAAGCATAAGCTCGAACCGATGAGTTCATGGCTGAAAATAAAGAGTCGGGCTTATAGTTATTTTTAGACATATGAATTTAAATTTATTTTCACTAACTACTCAACTCGCCATTAACTAACGTAACTCGCAAAAAATAAAGCACAAATACAATGGAACGCGGATGACGCAGATGATTATGATAAACACGGATAATCCATGAAAAATCTGCGTTAATCATAACTATCATCGTCATCCGCGTTCTCGGCAACTGCTCCTGCGTTTCTCTACCTCCTGCATCCATGCAGTCGTATTTTTCACCTCGTTCCCACGTGCTGCGTGGGAATGCAGTGCCGGACGCGCTGCGTCCCGTATACGCAGACCTTGCCCGTGACTCGCGGCGCAGCGCGCCTTGACCGCATTCCCACGCGGCGCGCTCGTCTTTATACACAAGTCTGCGGGGACCGTCATTCCGGCAGGGATGAGATGACGGAATGCGACGTAGGGCGCGCCGTGCGCGCCTTAACTCCCAAGGCGCGCACGACGCGCCCTACAGGGTGGTTGTCGCTATCCCCTCGGAAATAGAACAGCGTTATGTATAAAGACGAGCGCGGCGCGTGGGAACGAGAATTAAATCTACGTTAATCATAACTATCAGCGTCATCTGCGTTCTATTTTTGGTTGATTCATTTTCAGAAACGCCTCAAACTGTTCAATCGGTACCGGCTTGCTAAACAGATAGCCTTGGTAATGAGGGCAACCCTTATTCAATAGGAGTTGCCGTTGTTGTTCGGTTTCGACGCCTTCGGCAATGACGCTAAAATTCAGGCTTTGCGCCATAGCAATGATAGTGCTCACGATCGCTCTATCATTGCTGTCGATAACAATATCACGTACGAACGCCTGATCGATCTTAAGCTGATCGAGCGGCAAGCGTTTGAGATATTGCAAGGATGAATAGCCGGTGCCGAAGTCATCCAATGAAAACTGCACACCGATTTCTTTTAATATCTTCATGGTTGCAATAGTACTGTTGATGTCGGTCAGCAACATGCTTTCAGTCAGTTCCAGCTTGAGCAGCGTCGGATTGATGCCGTGGCGTTGTATGCCGGCTTGCACTTGAGCCGCGAAATCGGCTTGGCGAAACTGTTTGGCGCTGACATTCACCGCCAGCACGAGATCACAGGTAAGCGTATCTTGTTGCCATGCCTTGAGCTGAGCGTAAGCAACCTCGAGCACCCATTGCCCGATGGGCAAGATCAAACCGTTTTCCTCGGCCAACGGAATAAATTCCACAGGAGAGACCAAGCCGCGCTGAGGGTGTTTCCAACGAATCAACACTTCGGCGCCGATGACTTGATGGCTGTGGTTAACCTGAGGCTGGTAATAAAGTTCAAACTGGTGTTCTGCCAATGCGATGTGTAACTCTCTTTCCAGTGCGACCCGGACATTGACGGCATCCTGCATCTCGGCGTCGAAAAAACGCAGCACATTGCGGCCTGAAGTCTTGGCTTGATACATGGCGATGTCGGCTTGTTTCAGCAGTTCATCCTGAGTATGTTCGTGATCGCTGAAAATAGACGCGCCGATGCTGGCGGTGCAATGATATTCATGCGAGCCGAGCTGGAAAGGCTGTTCGAAGATGGCCAGGATTTTATTGGTAATAGCTTCAATATGCGCCGCGGCTTCGAGAGCCTGCTCGCTCAAGTCTTCCAGTATCACCACGAATTCGTCGCCGCCAAGGCGGGCAACGGTATCGCCTTCGCGTACGCAGATTTCAAGGCGTTGTGCAACCTGTTGCAGCAGCAAGTCACCGATAGTGTGCCCCAGGGTGTCGTTGAGGTTTTTGAAATTATCCAAGTCCATAAACAGCAACGCGCCTTGCCGGTCGCTACGCGCACTGGAAGCTAAAGCCTGCTTAAGCCGATCATGCAGCAACCGCCGATTGGGCAGGCCGGTCAGGGGGTCATAGAAGGCAAGATGCTTGATTTCAGCCGCCGCCTCCACGCTTTTGGTGATGTCGTTAAATATGCCGACATAATTAGTGACGATGCCGTCCTGGTCTTTCACTGCGGTGATGGTCAGATACTCCAGATAGATTTCGCCGTTTTTGCGCCGGTTCCAGATTTCCCCCTTCCAGGCGTCATTATTATTAATTCTCTGCTTCATTGCGGAATAGAAGTTTGCATCCTGACGACCGGAACTGAGTATGCGCGGCTTTTGGCCTATGGCTTCCTTAGCGGAGTAACCGGTTATGTCGACGAAGGCGCGATTCACCCGGAGAATCACCTTATCGGCATCGGTGACCAACATGCCTTCCTGCGATTCAAAGGCGATAGCGGCGATGCGCAGCTGCTGTTCGGCGTGTTTACGCTCGGAGGCCTCCTTCATCAGCTGTATGGTATTCGTGGCGAGACTGCCGTAGGTCGACAGTATGATGTCAATCAACACTCTCATGCCGCCGTTCAATTGATATTTTGCCTGCTTCTCGGCCTGTTTCTGCGATAGGCCGGATTGCATGGCCAGCACGACCATGGCCATGTACTTGTCGTTTTCCAGGATATGAGAGGCCAGCCAGCGAACCAGGAATGAAAGGACTTCCTCAATCATGCTGTCCACCGAATCGGGATTTCCTTTGGCTTTTAAACCAAGAACCGTCGATATAAAATTTTCATGCTCTTTTTTATGCTTCGCTTCCAGAGAGTCTTCTTTGAGATACTCATGCCAAATCGCTTCTTCAGTCTGAAAATGGTAAACAGCATAGTCTGCCAGCTCCTGGAAAATGATATTCAACGCGGGAATATCCGACTGGAAAGCCATATGGCTGGCCAGTAGATTCAATAATTGAACCAGCTTTTGGTGCTGTTCATCAATCTTCGGCAGACCGGTATTAAAATTTTCATTCCATGGAAAAACATCAATTGATTTCATAAGGAAATTACCATATTTTTTTCTAAATTCAAGCGCGCCGCCAAAGCCGCCTCCATGCCATGATCAGGCTCTCTCGTTAAAAATAGTGTTTATAAACTCTCTTGAGCGAAATAATCCCTAGTCTGTAATCTGGGGCGAACGGCGTTAGAGCCGGCACTTTTATGGGACATACTGATAGTCACGCCGCGAATGGAGTTAATGGAATTAACGATTTCTTTCATAGTTAAGCCGGCTGTCGCAACCAGTTTGGTACCGTCTTCAACTTTTACGACTGAATCGCCAATCAGGGTTTTGATTTTTTTTGCCGCGGCTGCGGTACGTTGGGCAAGGTTACGCACTTCGACCGCGACGACGGTAAAGCCTTTGCCGTGTTCGCCGGCATGAGCCGCTTCTATAGTGGCGTTAAGTGCGAGGATATTGGTACGGAACGCAATGCTGTCTATTGCCGCGATAATATCCTCCATTTTGTGCGCCGACTCATTAATCAAATCCATTGTGCTTACCACGTCTCCGATCACAACGCCGCCTTTGCCGGCTGCCTCGGCCGCATCGATGGCAAGCAACAAGCCTGTAGAACTGGTCTCCATCAGCTCATTAACCGCCTTCGCCAATTGCAGGAAGAAGCCTTCCTTGTTTTTCTCGTCAATGCGTTGGTTGAAATCGCCTAACACCGCGCCGCTGACCACTTTGGCAACTTCCTGCTCGATGATCACTTCAGCGGTTCGATCCCGCCATTCCACCACCGAGCCGATTCTTTGCCCCTCATCGTTATTAATGGCATTGGCAATCAAATAAAAAGTCCGCCCGCCAATATTGATCTCACTGCGGAAAGTCGAGCTTAAGCTGCTCAGTAATTCTTTTTGGTGTGCAGGATGCTTATGGAAAGCATCCATGTTTGCGCCCAATAATTTACCGGAATCGAACTTGGGCAAAACCTTGCGTATATCATGCTCGGCTTTTTGCATCATGCTAAGCGCCGCCGGATTCATATAGATAATATTGCGCTCATTGTCGGCCACCATCACATTAGAGGTAATACTATCCAGGGCGATTTTGATGCGCAGGAATTCATCGTGCTCTTTGCGTTCCTTCGTTATACGCGCCAACAGTTGTTGCCGCATAATGTTAATAGAACGAAACAGCCCGCCTAATTCATCCTTTTGCCGAAGCTCAATACCGGCGCTCAAATCGCCATTGGCAATAGCGCCGGCTATCTGCTGAAGGGTGTTGATCGAAGCTAAAATCCTTTTGCTGATCAATAGAGTCAGCACGACAGTCACCAGCACCGACAGGAGGGTCAGCGCGATGAACAATAGTTGCGTGCGTTGGGCGTCGCTCTTGAGGCTGCCGGCGGCATCGAGAAGATCGCCGGAGAGTTTATTTTCAACTTCCTTGATCAGGTCAATTTTTTGGGTCACCGTTTTGAACCAATAGACCGGATCAATACCCAGCTCCGATGCATTGCCTTTGTCCATCGCGACTTGCTTTATTCTGGCGACTTCATCGACAACGGGTCCCGAGACTTTAGCCTTATAAAACGCCTTTTGGCTGTCCGGCGCATAGACAAAAAACAAGTCGGTATAGACATCCTGAGCGGAAAAATTTTTAACAAAGCGAATCTGGGTATCGGGCGTAAAGTGGTCGGCCACAAACACCGTAGCCAATAAAGCGCGCTCCATACCGGCACGCTCCTTGGCTTTGAGCAAACTTGAATACGAGGAAGCCAGGCGGGAAATTTCGCTGTGACTGCTGAGTGTAGACAGCTGGGCAGGAACATCAAGCAGAAAACCGATAGTTTTACTGTAATAGGCGCTCGACTCTATCGCATTCATACCGAAGGCGCTGATCATAGTGCGCTTGGCGCCGAGTTCCGCCAGACCACTCACGGCCGTATCCAGCAGGGTCTTCAAGCCATCGCCGTAACCGCCCGCATCAAAGCTTTTAAGCGTCGTTTGCAGCGTGTCGGCCGCGTTATCGGTCTGCTCGCGTTGCAGCGGCAATTCGGCGGCAAACTTGCTCCCCTTACTGCTGACAAAGGAAGCGCTCATACCGCGTTCTTTCTGCATTTCATGCACTAAAGCGCCGATTTTAACAGACACGTCGACCAGTGCTTCCAGTTTAACCATCTCTTTCGACAGCGCCGACTTCTCCAGAACCCCGGATCCGGCAAAATACAGCAGCGCGAGAGTCGGGATGGCCGCTATCAGGATTAATTTTGACCTTAAACTCGATGTGAAAGTGATGTTGGTTGCCATGTTTATTCCTTAGATTAAATTGCTGTTGCTCGCTGCCAAGCTACTGCTCTCGTCTTTATACACAAATGTCCAAGTACACCTCGTTCCCACGCGCTACGTGCACTGCCATTAAGTTAAGCATTGTAGGAGCGGGCCATGCCCGCGATAAGGGCGTTGCGCTTCAACAATCATCGGCCTTATTCGCGGGCATGGCCCGCTCCTACCGACATCATAAGGCTTAACTTAATGGCAGTGACGCGCTACGTGGGAATGCAGTGCTGGACGCGCTGCGTCCCGTATACGCAGGCGTTGCCCGCGAGTAAAACCCGTGAAAACGAGAGCCAAGGGCGATTTATGCTGAGCATACCCGGTTCCGGCCGCTCTCTTTTGCCATGTAAAGCGCTTTGTCCGCTGCATCGTGCAGCATTTGGGGCCGTAAGTTTTCAGAAATCCCGGCTTGGGTGGCTACTCCCGCGCTAATCGTAATCACAGCCCCTGTTTCGGAATAAGCATGAGGCAAACTCAGCTTTTCGATGCGTTCGCGCAAACGTTCGGCAATCTGCCGAGCGGCTTCCCGATCGGTTTCCGGCAGAATGACCACAAATTCCTCGCCGCCGTAACGCGCCACCAAGTCGCTCGGACGCACCACGCCTTTGGCCAGTTCCGCGGCAACCCTTTGCAAACAAACATCCCCGGCGCCGTGACCATAATGGTCGTTGTATTGCTTGAAATGGTCGATGTCGATCATGACCAGCGAAAGCGGCGTTGCGTCGCGGAGCGCACGCTTCCATTCCAATGCCAAAGCTTCGTCAAAACGGCGGCGGTTGGGAATATCGGTCAGCGCATCCAGCAGCGATAACGATTCCAGTAGATCGGCCTGCTGCTTGAGGCGAATGTGGTTGCGGATACGCGCCTTGGCGACCGGAATCACAAACGGCTTGGTGATATAGTCGACGGCGCCCAGATTCAAGCCCAGCTCCTCATCGGACTCGGAATTCATCGCCGTCGCGAAAATCACCGGGATTTTCTGGCTGCGCATGTCCGCCTTCAACTGCCGGCAGACTTCGAAACCATCCATTCCCGGCATCATGACATCCAGAAGAATCAGGTCCGGCTGCTCACGATGGACAATTTTCAACGCGTCTACACCATTGCTTGCCACTTTAATCCTATAGACGGCGCTTAAGGCCTCGGCAAGAATTTTTACGTTGGTGGGAACATCGTCAACGATTAATATCATTGGCCGCTGAGTATTCGTCATAAGGTCTCCTGAATATCGGGTAGTTCTACAAACTGACGCAAAATCTTGCGGGCTTCGTCATAGCGAAGGTTGTCGATCAGCTTATGTAATTGAGTAAACAAATCCAGTTGATCCAATGCCAGATGGGGTTTGAATGTGTTAAGCAAGGCTTCGGAAATAAAATCGTCTTCTTTGAGCAGCCGGTCAAGTTCGGCGGCAACAAGCTTCAGCGCTTCAATGCTGCCGCCGGTTGACGGTAACGGATCTTCGGGCTGATGCAGCGTAGCGATAACAGACATCGTCTGCTTGAAGGCTTCGCGGAAAGCGCTGAAGGTGGCGGATAACTCCTTTTTAAGTTCGGCTTCCAGCGCCTCGGCAGCGGCATGCAGCCGCACGGCGCCGATGTTGCCGGACGCCCCTTTAATCTTATGCACCTGTTCTATCGCACCGGCAAAGTTCCCGGCACTGACCATGGCTTCGATTTCATCGGGTAAATTTTTCATGTTCTCCATGAAAGTCAGCAGTAACCGTACGGCAAGTTGTTGATCATGCCCCAGCAGGGTTAACAGATTTTGCAGATTAAATCCCGGCAATTCTTCCATAACGGACTGTTTGCTTGCCATTGCTTCGATTGCGGCAGTCTTTTTTGCCGCTGATTCGCTCGGCTTAATCCATTGTATCAGCGTCGACAAAAGTTGCTGCGGCTTGATCGGTTTGGCGATGAAATCGTTCATCCCCAAGGCCAGGCATTTCTTATGCTCCTCTTGCGTCACACCGGCGGTCAGTGCGATTACCGGGAGCTTGGCAAGATGCGCCTGACTGCGGATGCGTTCGGTTGCTTCAAAACCATTCATTTCAGGCATATGGACATCCATCAGCACCGCATCGAATACATTATGCCGTAATCGCTCCAACGCCTCTTTACCGTTGTTAGCCATTGTGACATTGACGCCGGATAGTTTGAGAAACTCCTGAACGACTTGCTGGTTGATAATATTGTCTTCCGCCACCAGAACGCGGACACCGGCAAGTACTTGGCTAAACTTTTCGAAAGAGCTGCCGTGTAATACATCTCCCGGTCCGGCCTTGTGTTGAATAGCTAAAGACGAGATGCCCAAAACCAATTCGAAACTAAAAGCGCTGCCTACGCCAAGCGTACTTTCGACTGAAAATTCGCTGCCCATCAACTGCAACAAATTATGGCTGATAGTCAATCCCAAACCTGTTCCGCCAAAACGCCGGTTGATTGATCCATCTGCCTGACTGAAAGGTTGAAACAGCTTTTCACGATCCTTGACCGACATACCGATACCGGTATCAACGACGCAAAATAAAAGCCGTGCTTGCGCTTGATCCAGTTGCTGGAGACTGACTTTGAGTGAAACCCTGCCGGTCTCGGTGAATTTAATCGCATTGCCAAGCAGGTTAATTAATATTTGTTGCAGCCTAAGGGCATCGCCTATCAGGTTTCTAGGTACGTCGGGCGCAACTATCATTGCCAATTTGAGGGCTTTTTCTTCGGCGCTGTGCACAAACAAGTTCCTGATGTTGCTTAATAGAGCATCAAGGTCGAAAGGACTGTGATTCAGCTCCAGGCGGCCTGCTTCGAGTTTGGAAAAATCCAGGATGTCGTTCAGGATGTTCAGTAGATTATTGGAAGAATTGTTTATTTTTTCCAGGTAATCCTGTATTTCCGGAGAACTCTTCTTGTTCATGGCCAATTGCGAAAGGCCTATAATCGCATTCATCGGGGTCCGGATTTCATGACTCATATTGGCAAGAAACTGGGCTTTGGATTGTGCCGCTAATTCTGCAATTTGCTTTGCCGCCAAAGCGGATTTTTGCGCTTGATCGTTGGCAATGGCCAGCGTAAACAAACTGCCGATCTGTTCCAGTATCTCCAGCCGTGCATGATTACAGTCCGGATTAGGCTCGGTATATAAAAACAATACCCCCATGCATTGGTGGCTTCCCATCATCAATGGCACAATATAGTGTCCATGAGCCGTCATATCGGGCCATTGATTTTCATGACGATGATCTTCGAAGCAATTATTGGAAATGATTATTTTGCCGGACTGGGCCGCTCGCCCGCACAAACACCGGCCAAGCGGAACATGTTGCTCATCGCGTAAAAAATCAGCGCTAAATTCCCCGGAAGTTTGGCACAACTGCAAACCATGGGTCTGCGTATCGAGCAAAAATATTCCGCCTTTTTTTTGCACATCCAAGCCGCGCATCGAAAAAATAACTTGCAGCGCGTCCGCAAATCGGTTTTGTAATGTAACGTCCGAATGCTGGAGTATTTCGGCGATGGCGTATTTTGCTTCCGCCCCTTCGTGCAATAATGCTTGCAGCTCTTCTACCTGCCTTCGTTCGGTAACATCCCGGGCGGTGGCGAGTACGCCTTGTACATGACCTGATTCATCCTGGTATACGCTGGCATTGTAGAGCACATGAATAATAGAGCCATCCGGCCGGCGCATCGACAGAGGGTAATCGGTTACATAGCCGTTTTCAAAAGCTTGACGATAACCTTCCCTGGCTTTCTCGGGATCAATAAAACAATCCGAAAAATCGGTCCCGATCAATGCGCTTTTATCGAGTCCGATCATGGCTACGGTAGCGTGATTCACATCGGTAATTTTACCGCCCGGACTAATAGTCACCATCGGATCCAGATTGGCTTCAATCAGGGTGCGTGCATAGTGGGAGGCTGCGCGTAACGCATCTTCAATGTCTTTCTGCTCGGTAATGTTTTCTTTGACCGCCAAGTAGTGAGTCATATTATTTTTGCTGTCGAAAACCGGAGCGATATGCGCGCGCTCCCAATACAGAGAGCCGTCTTTGCGTTTGTTATGAAAAATCTGGGCGACCTTCTCGCCGGATACCAGCGCGGACCACATGGCTTCATATTCCGCCTTAGAGGTCTCGCCCGACTGTAGAATGCGAGGGTTTTGGCCCCTGGATTCTTCGGCAGTATAACCGGTCACCTGACAGAAAGCCGGATTAACATACTCCATACTTCCATTGAGGTCGGTGATCACGATCGATACCGGGCTTTGTTCAACGGCTTGCGCCAGTTTACGCAGCTCCATCTCCGCATGCTTACTCTCGCTAATGTCTTCAACAAGAGACCAAATAGTGTCGTCACCGTTTTCACCGGAAACCAGCATACTTCTAAGCCGGATAGGAACTATCCGCCCGTCTTTTTTAAGATACTCTTTTTCAAACGGGCCATAGTAGCCTTTATCGGTTAGTGCCTTTAATTGTTGGCTCTCGATGCGTTTGTTCATTGAGTTCAATTCCCAATAACTCATCTTTGCAAAATCATTGCCGGAATAGCCGGTAATTTCTTTGAAAGCGCGATTAACCTCGATGAATTGCCCATCCTTTTTTATCAGTGCGATGCCTATCGGAGATAGTTCATAGAGCCCGCGTAATTTATGCTCGTTAGTACGCAGGGCTTCTTCTGTTATTTTTCGATCGGTAATGTCATAAAGTTCAATCAGGTGAATCCCTTTAAAGGCGTCACCGAGCGGCACCGCGCCTACGATGGCGGTCTTCACGGCGCCGTCTTTACAACAGATGTTCAGCTCCATCGCTTCAAAACCGCTTTCATTTTGCCGGGCTTGTTCCATTTTGTCTTGCCAGGTCGATATAACCCAACGCCGATAAGCTTCATCAGGATAGGCTTTAGGCCACCACTCGGATAACGTTGAAATATCTTCTAGTGAGTAGCCGAATGTTTTAATGAAAGCGCTGTTTAGAAAAGTAATATTCCCCCTTTTGTCATTAAGCGCATGGGGTATTGAAGAAGCCGCAATAATGGCACGAAATCTGGCCTCACTGGCTTTTAATTTGTTTTCGATTTGTCGGCGCTGGGTAATATCCCGTCCTATTGACAACATGCCCGTGGGGATGCCGTTCTTGTCTAAAAGGACTTGATTGCTCCAATGGACGAATACCCGGCGGCCGTCACGGGTGATATTTTCGTTTTCATTGCTGGCATAATTTTCCGGATGAGCCAGGATGTTGGTTATCATCGCAGACATATCCTGATTGGTCTGTGAGTCCCGTTCAGGCACAATGGTACCCATAACATGCCTGCCGAGAATTTCTTCCGCCCGGTAACCGAAAAACGCTTCCGCATAGTGATTAAAATAAGTGACCGTGCCGTCAAGCGTCAGTCTTAACATGAATGCACCGGTGTTTTCGACTAATTCACGATAGTTTTCTTCACTTTGATGCAAGGCTTCTTCATTGCGTTTAGAGGCCGTGATGTTGACATGCGCGATCACAATATATTTGAAATTGCCGCCAAAACGCGTCACTCTGGCGCTAAACCAGAATGTTTCACTGGCGGTGATGCAAGGATATTCTATGGTAAATTCGTTTAACTCTTCTCTCATCACTGAACGGATGCCATTCGCCATCAATGAGGCTTGTTCAGCTTCTTTGCCGTTGACTGCGTCGCAAATATCCAGATAATTGGCGCCTAGGAAGTAATCCCGATGATCGGGACAATTTGCCGCGTAAAATTCCCGCCAAGTTTGGTTGACGGCAATAATCACGCCGGTTTGATCCAGAACGCATAAGTGCGCGGACAGCGCATCAAGCGTAGATACGGCAAATTCCTTTGCTTGTTCCAGTTCATGCTCCAACTGTTTACGGTTGGAAATATCCTGGTAAACACCCAATACGCCAATAGTTTTATTGGCGGCATCGAGCAACGGCACTTTGGATGTTTGTAACCAAATCTGCCGGCCATCGGGAGTCGTTTGCGGTTCAATGATATTCAGTTTTTCTGTTTTGCTTTGCATGACGGCCTGATCATCGGCGCGATACGCTTCTGCCTGGTCTTTCCAAGCCATCTCGAAATCCGATTTTCCGGTCAGCTCCTCCGGACTGTTCATACCGGCATCCGCGGCAAAGACATTATTACAGCCCAGATAACGGGACTGGGTATCTTTCCAAAAAATGCGTATTGGCGACGCATTAATAACGATATTAAGTAAACGGTAGGATTCTGCGAGTCTTTTTGCGGCTTGTTTGCGTTCTCTCGACCGTTTGTACAAAACAACAACAATAATGCTTAAAAAAATGACGCAGAGGGGAAGCAAATATTTAATGATGTCGGCTAAAGAAACTGCTTTTTCTTCATAGACGCCGAACCATTTGTTATACAGGTTATCGTAAATGCCGGTGGTTTTGGTTAAAGCCAAGCCCTCATTGATTCTAGCGAGCAGACCGGCTTCGCCTTTATGCACGGCAAATGAAAATTTCTGGGAGAAGCCCACTTTTATAGCCAATGCCTTAATATTACTCAGCTGTAATTTTTCCAGCGTCTGCATGCCTGCGAGCTTGCTGAGCAACAGGGCGTCGTATTGGCCTGAAGACAGCAATTTAAAACCCTCTGCCGAATTTTCCACTAAAATCAGCTGTTTTTGCCAGCCTTTAGCGATAGCATAGTCATGCGCCAAATCGGCATTAAGCACAATAATCGCTTTACCGGCAAGATCGGCTTCCGAACCGATACCGGACTCCCCATCGCGCACAAAAACGGCTCCGTTAACGATGACGTGGGGTACGGTAAAATCTGCAAATTGCCGGCGTTCATCCGACTGGGCAAGGTTAATAAGGACATCGATTTGACCGGCCTTAAATTCCTGCAGAATTTCACGAAAAGGTTTGACCTTGATGATTGAGTTGATGCCGCTTTCTTTGGCAACAGCTTGCCAGAGTTCCACAGTGAAACCGCCGGCGGTTTCGTCAGTAGTACCGAGCGCAAACGGAGGATAATCCTGCTCGCTACCCACAATCAACGTTTTACCCTGAACATCATCCGCTTGACTCAAGCCGATATTAAGAGCCAGGAAAATAATAAAAAAGCGTATCAAAATTTTATCCATAGATCAGCATCATCGATTAAGGTAACTCGCAAAAAATAAACTACAAATACAATGGAACGCAGGTGACGCAGATGATTATGATAAACACGGATAATCCATGGAAAATCTGCATTAATCATAACTATCAGCGTCATCTGCGTTCTATTTCTGATTGATTCATCGTGTGGTTTATTTATTGCGAGTTGCCTAAGTGCATATCGCCGGCATTCGCAGAGTATTTGCATTAGCGCTCCTGAGTATCGGACAGTTCTGTAAACTGACGCAAAATCTTGCGGGCTTCGTCATAGCGAAGATCGCCGATCAGCTTATGTAATTGGGCAAACAAATCCCGTTGCTCCGCTGCCAAATGGTTTTTGAACGTCTTCAGCAAGGCTTCGGAAATAAAATCGTTTTCTTTGAGCAGCCGGTCAAGTTCGGCAGCGATGCGCTGCAATGCGTCAATATTGCCGCCGGTTAACGGCAGCGGATCTTCGGGCTGATGCAGTGTAGCAATAACGGACATCGTCCGGTTAAAGGCTTCCCGGAAGGCCTTGAAACTAGCGGATTGTTCCTGTTTGAGTTCGGCTTCCAGCGCCTCGGAAGCGGCATGCAGCCGTACCGCGCCGATATTACCGGATGCCCCTTTAAGCCTGTGCACTAATTCAGCGGCTAAAACAAAGTTCCCAACACTAATCATCGCTTCAATTTCGTCGGCTAAATTCTTCATATTATCCATGAAGGCAAGCAACAGCTGTACGGCGAGTTCTTTATTGTTACCCAGCATCACCATTAAATTGTGTAAATCGAAACCCGGCAAAGCGTCCAGGCCTGGCGGGTTTACCGTCAGCGCTTCGGCAGCGGCGGTATCGGTTACAGTCGCTCCGATAGGCTTTATCCATTGCCTCAACGTCGACATGAGTTCTTTGGGCTTGATCGGTTTGGCGACAAAATCGTTCATGCCCGAGGCCCGGCATCTGTCCTGCTCGTCTTTGGTGACGCCGGCGGTCAGGGCGATCACCGGCAGCCCGGAAAAACGGGCTTGGCTGCGGATCAGTCCGGTTGCTTCAAAGCCATCCATTTCCGGCATGTGCATATCCATTAATACCGCATCGAATACGCCACGCTCCAACATCTCGATAGCTTCCTTGCCGTTATTGGCTATCTCAACAGCGATTCCCGACAGGTTCAGCAGCTCTCGTACAATCTGCTGGTTGATGAGATTGTCTTCCACGACCAAGATCCGGGTACCGGCAAAGCTTTCGCCAAAATCTCCGGCCGCCAAAAGGGACTCCGATGATGCCTGCCGACCGGATGAAGGCGATAAGCCCAAGACAAGCTCAAAGCCGAAGCTGCTGCCTTTGCCGGGCGTACTGGTTACCGAAAATTCGCTGCCCATCAGCTGCAACAGGTTTTGGCTGATGACCAAGCCGAGACCTGTTCCGCCAAAACGGCGGGTAATGGAGCCGTCCACTTGGCTGAAAGGTTGGAACAGCTTTTCGAGATCATGGTCCGAAATACCGATACCGGTATCGGTGACAGAAAATAGCAAACGGACTTGCGAGCGTTCGATATGCCGAACAGTGATTTTGAGCGTGATTTCGCCGCGCTCCGTGAACTTGATCGCGTTACCCAACAGGTTAATCAAAACTTGTTGCAGCCTGAGCGTATCGCCGACTAGGTTACGGGGGACATCGGGCGCAACCGCCACTATCAAGCCAAGCTGCTTCTCCTCTGCACAGTCGGCAAACAGGTTGTTGATATTGTCCAGCATGGCATCAAGATCGAAAGGGCTGTGATCGATGGTTAAGCGCCCGGCTTCCAGTTTGGAGAAATCAAGGATGTCGTTAAGTATGCCCAGCAAGCTATTGGAAGAAATATAAATTTTTTTCAGGTAATTCCGAATTTCAGGAGAAGTCTCCTTATTCAGCGCCAGATGCGAAAGTCCGATGATCGCGCTCATCGGGGTACGTATTTCATGACTCATATTGGCAAGAAACTGGCTTTTGGCCTGATTGGCATTATCCGCTGCCGATTTGGCCTGGCGCAGGGCTTCTTCAGTCGCCTTGGAGACCGAGATATCTTCAACGATAGACCAGATGTAATCGTTATCGTCGCTTCCTTTAACCAATACGCCATTCAGGCGCAAAGGAATGATAGTGCCGTCCTTACGCCGATATTCCTTTTCGTAGGGGCCATAACGGCCTATTTGCCTGAGTGATTGCAGTTGCAGGTGTTCCATGGACTCGTATTTTTTCGGCGTTAGCTTCCAGTAATCGAGCGCTTTGAGCTCGTCTGAGGAATAACCGCAAATCTGGCGGAAAGCCTCATTAAATTCGATGAACCGTCCATCCATGTCGGCCATTGCGATACCCAACGGCGAAAGTTCATACAGCCTGCGTAATTTGACTTCACTCTTCTCCAGCGCATTTTGGGCGAGATATTGGTCAGTGATGTCCTGAGCAATACCAAGATAACCGCTCACTTCCCCTTGTGCATCGCGAATAGGCGTCACCACCAGGTTAACCTTCAGCTGGGAACCATCCTTGCGTACGTAAGTCCATCTGCGGGTTTCCTGCCCCAATCGGCTTGCCTTAAGCACAAAGGCTTCAAATCCGGAAACAAAGCGGCCGAGTTCAACGGCCAGTTCATGTTGGCGAAGCTCAACCTCCTCGGCAAGATGAATGATCACAGGGCTCTGCTTAGCAATCATTTCACCTGCACCATAGCCCAGCATCAATTCAGCCCCACGGTTGAACGTCGTAATCAGCCCGTCGGCATCGGTCGCGATAATACTCACATCGGTGGCTGCAAAGAGCACATTTTCCAGCGCCTCTTTAGATTTATTACTGTCATTCAAGGCGCATTGCAAACGCTGCTCGCTGTCTACCAGCGCTGCCGTGCGTTCTTCCACAAGCCGCAAAAGCAAACTTCCGCGTCCGGATGAGACCATCACGAATACACTCACCATGCTGCTCAATATCAGGCCCGCAGACAAAATCAGCCATATGTTCCCTGAGCGATGATAGGCAAAATAATCCAGCGTAGGAAAGACCTCAAACCGCCATGTTCGTCCTCCGGCGGGAATGACTGAGCGGCTCACCAGCGAAAAATTTTTTCCAAACAAGCCTTTTTCCTGCAGGGTGATTGGATTTGCGCCTTTCGGGCCGCTGGAAAAGATCAATTGCTCTGCTGCCGGCGCCGTCACATCAATAAGCCTGTAGCGCAGGTGTTCTGTATTCAGCTGTTCGAGTGCGGCGGCAACGATGTCTTCGCCCCGAAACACCTCAACCAGATAGCCTAAAATATTGCTGCGCCGTTGCTCCAGGGTTTGCTGAGGCAAGCCATTACGGTAAACAGGCATCAATGCGAGAATCCCATACTGGCCGCCCTTTTCCTGAACTAAAGTAACCCTGGCGGTTGCGGCAATTTCTCCGCTATCCCTTGCCCGATTGACGGCTTCTCGCCGTATGTCATCGGAATACAAGTCATAACCCAATGCTCTTTCGTTTTCCCGGTAGGGTTCAACGAAGCTGACCGGGACATATTCCGGACGCTTGCTTGCGCGCACAAGCCGATTATCGGTATTGCGCTCCGTAATCTCGAAGTTCGGGTAGCCTTCCCGCTTTAAGCTTGTTTCGAAGGCATCCCGCTCGGAAGATAAAACAAGTGGACTCCATTCCAGCGCCTGAATGCCGGGTAAATGAGTCAATGGATGGGCTGCGAAGGTTCGAAATTCTTCCCTTCCAACCGTTGCCGATGCCAAGTAGAAACTGTTAAGCGAGCGTAGCGCGTCGATATGAGCCGAAACCGACTTTTCCAGCGCTGTTTTCAACTCTGCCGCATGCCGATTGAATTCGAACTTTAGCTGTTCACTGTCATTTTGCGACTCATAAAAAACACCGGCTGTGGTCAGCACAAACATCGCTGCAATTGGCAGGGTTATCGCCATTCGCCTGCTGCGCCAAGGTTCACTGGAGCGCCTAAGCCAAATCAAAACCAGCGGGGTAAAGATAAAAACCCCTAAGGCATCGCCCATCCACCAAGTTCCCCAACTGGCCGGGAAATTTGTAACCGGAATCCGCTCAGCGATCACTAAGGCGGAGACAGCGATAGTCGAATTGACCAGCGTGCTTAAAATGCCGCCAAAGAGAAAAAACCACAAGACTTCTTTCTCGCGGGTAAGCGAGTTGGGAAAGCCCGCATAACGGTGAACCAAATAAGCGCCGGCAACGGCTTGCAAGCTCGCCCCGCAGCTCATAGCCAGCGTAATAATGACTGAAGTGATAATTTCTGCAACGGAGCCTGCAACTAATGCGTTCGAGAAATTAACCAGGAACGCGCCCAGCAGTATGCCCGGCCAAATGCGGTATCCGTAGATCAGAATACCGGCTAAGGCAATACCGGAAGGCGGCCAGATAGCCGTCGCATAGCCGGGAGGAATAGCCAGAAAAGTACCGAGTTTTCCGGTGATGGCGTAGGCAAAAGCCAATCCTATAATTTGCAACGCCCAAGCATAAGACCGAACCGATGAGTTAACGGTTGGGAATGAAGAGCTTGACTTGCAGTTATCTTTGGACATTGAAATTTAACATTGCAACTACTCGGCAGTTAAAAAAATTTATTATTCACCACGAACGACTTCACTCGTTCCCACGCGCTGCCTGGGAATGCATTGCCGGACGCGCTGCGTCCCATATAGGCATTCCCTGACTCGCGGCGCAGCGCCTTGACTGCATTCCCACACGGCGCGTCACTGCCATTAAGTTAAGGAAACGCCATTAAAAACAAAGCCTTTTACATTTATAAAAATTGAACAGCTGTAGGGCGTGCCGTGCGCGCCTTTTCCTATGCTTGAAAAATCGTAACTATTCAGCAACAAAAAATAGAACGCTGATGACGCAGATTGCTTATGATTTATTAGCGGTTATCAAACTCATCTATAAATAAAGCACTCAAGACACGGATTAATGATAGATAAACACCGCTTAAAAATCCGCGTAAATCTGCCTAATCTGCGTCATCCGCGTTCTATTAATCACACGCTGAATAGTTACGAAAAATCTTGCTATCCTTTTGCTGCGCACGGCGCCACCTACTTGAAACATCTTGAATAACATTTTGTTTGTTAAATATTTTTTCTTAACTTAATGGCAGTAACGCGGCGCGTGGGAGCGAGAACAACGAGAACAAATATCAAAATGACGGTGTCTCACAAACACTTGTGTCTTAAAAAAGCTCGCCCGCTTGCTTGATCACGCTATCAAAGCCGCCGCTATCGAGCACCTGCAAAAAAGCACCGACCACATCGGGGTCGAATTGTGTTCCCGCACCCTCGGCAATAGCGGCGCGAGCTTGTTGGCTGCTCCAAGGCTGCTTGTAAGGCCTCCAGCTGATTAACGCATCGAAGACATCGGCGACCGAAACGATACGGGTAGCCAGCGATAATTCTTTTGATAATACGCCGCTGGGATAACCGCTGCCATCCCAGCATTCATGATGATTAAGAGCAATTTCCTGGGCCAACTTAAAGGCCGGGTCATGACTCAGGATATTGGCGCCCAGCGTGGTGTGTTTCTTGATAGTCTCAAACTCTTCAGCGGTCAATTTGCCGGGTTTCGACAAAATATAATCGGGAACGCCAACCTTGCCGACATCATGCAAGCGGCTGGCTTTGCCGTAAAGCCCGGCTTCTTGTTCGTCGATTCCCATCGCGATCGCAATAGCTTTGGTGTAATGATCAAGGCGATTAACATGGCCGCCGGTGGTCTTGTCCTTGTATTCGGCAATTTCCGCCAGCATGTCGATGGCGCTTTCAAACGAGGCCACAATGTTGCTGTGCAACTTATAATTTTCCAGTGCTTGCGAGCATTGCCGGGCAAAAATATGAATCAGGCTCCGGTCGATCAGCGACAGGGATTCGATCGGCTCAATGTAGATATAGCCCACCGGCTGATCCGCGACAACCAGCGACAGCACTTCGGCCCTGCTGCGAAAGCGGGTGGCCGGATCGCCATGAACAATAATATTGACGCATTGCCGGTGAATTTCGTCGAAACGCGGATTATTGGCAAACTGGTCGGTATAGGCGCGCACATTGACTTCGTTGTTATCGATGGTGGTAATAAGGCCTTCCAACGATCCGATATGGCTCGTATGCGAGAGCCGGCAAAGACCGATAACCTGGGTCAACATGCCGTTGAAAAAACTCGACAGCGAGGAATGCCCCAACCGGTAAATGCTGGGCGCGGATTGCAAAATCCGCTCCAAGCCCAGACGATTGGTATTGATGGTTTGCAAATCCCGGTAGGCTTTAAGAGCCGAGCGTACGGTCGTGTATAGCCTGGAGGCGGTGAGTTCGGTTTTGTCCCTGTAATCGTCGATGTCGTAGTTATCGATCACCTGGCGTTCCGGAGCCACACCCGGCTGACCGGTACGGATAACAATGCGAATCAACGAGTTGCCGAGTTGATGACGAATATGCTCAACCAGTTTCAAGCCGGCATCCTCCGTTTCCATCACCACATCGACCAAGGCCACCGCAATATCATGATGTAAATCAAGCAAGCTCATGGCTTCCGCTGCCGACCCGGCATCGATAAATTCCAGGGTGCGGTTGGCGAAGGTAAAATCGCGCAAACTGATGCGGGTCAGCGTACGGATATCCGGTTCATCATCCACAACCAGGATTTTCCATGTGTAGCGCATCGTTTCGATGACCTGCTGCGGGTCAGGATGATCGCTGCCGGAAGTTTGGCCGGTGTCGGGATTTCGGATGATTTTCATAGGCGACGCTCGTTTATAGAGGGGGTAGATTCGATTGGACAGTCGATGTGGAAACGGGTGCCTGCTCCTGGCGTAGACATAATTTGAACCGTACCGGCCATTTGTTGGCTAATGATATTATAAATTACATACAGCCCCAATCCGGAACCGCCGTTCGCACGCTGGGTGGTAAAAAACGGCTCGAAGGCCTGCCGTCTGATGTCGTCGTTCATACCGACGCCGTCATCCCGGTAATCGAGGATTAGCCGCTGCGTAGCGGTTCGCCGGGCGCTGATGACAATCCGCCCGGAGCGGCTGCCGTTGCCGAAGCCGTGACCGATACTGTTGGTGATCAGATTGGTCAATACCTGTTCCAGCAATCCCGGCGTACCGTAGAGTTTAAGATCCTTGGGGCAGTCCACTTCGACACTGACAGCGGTGTGTTTCAAGCTATTGTTCAGGGTCGTCAATACATCCTGGATCAGTTCCGCCAAGTGATATTCACGCTTTTGCTGTGAGCCGCGATCAATCGAAGTGCGCTTGAAACGCTGTACCAGATCGGCAGCGCGCCGCAAATTGGCAAGCGCCAGATGATGGCCCTCCCGCAAATAGTCCAATTGGCAGGTCAACTCCTGTTCGGTCACCTCATCCTTGGCCAGTAACGCCGTTAAATTATTAATGGTTTCATCGCCATGGCTGATAGCGCCGACGGCCACCCCTACCGGCGTATTAAGTTCATGGGCGAACCCGGCCACCAGACGTCCCAATGAGGCCATTTTTTCGTTTTCAACCAATTCGTTACGGGTAGCTTGCAAGGTTTCGATGGTATCGTCCAGTGTGCGCCAGCGCCGGGCAAGCAATTCGATTAAGCCCCAGCTAATGAGTACCAATAAGCCGTAAAATACCGCATAGTTCAGTATGTTGGCGAAAATCTCGTTATGCATGGTCTGCTCTATGGCTTGAAATTGCAAACTGACGCTGATGCCGCCGCGCACATCGCCTAGCTTATAGCCTTGCTTTTCATGGCAGGCCAAGCAAGCCGGGTTGACCATCAACGGCGCCATATAGCGCAGGTAGCTTTGCCCGTCTTCCTGTTCGACGCCGGCGATCTCCTGCCGCCCCTCCTCAAAACGTTTTAACGCCGATGCTTCCCATCGGTCAGGGCTGTTTCCAGGGCGTATGGGCTTAAGACTGGTAATGTGCAGACGCAAATGGAGATGTGGGTCTTTGGCCGCCAATTCGGCAATCTGCCGGGTCATATAGGAAGGGTTCAACATCGTCAGCTTACGATGATCCGCCAGCTCAAGATCGCGTTGCGGGTGCTCAAGATACTCATTGGGCGGCGTTTTGTCCGATACAAACACGTATACCCCGCCGTGTTCGGCATTCCATTGCCGGGTCAGCACAATCATCCTGAACATGTTGCGCGCGCCTTCGGTTGCCACGTCGAGGTTATGTTTCTTGACGCCGTCGATCCGTACAGTCAGGGATGCGCCCATCAGCAGGGTGATAAGCAACAACATCAACGGTAACACGCGCCGACGCAGGCGTTGATCTATAGCCAGTTTCGGACGCATGGTTCAAGCCTGTTTAATATTCTCGCCGGTTCCCAAGCTTCAGCTCTCATCGTTATACACAACCTCGTCCAAGAGTCGTCATAGCGCATGGATGTTCTCGTTCCCACGCGCTGCGCGGGAATGCGGTCAAGGCGCGCCGCGCTACGAGCCACGGGGCCTATACGGGACGCAGCGCGTGGGAATGAGGGGTAATGACGCGGTGTCCCGCAGACACTTATGTATAAAGGCGAGAGCTGAAGCTTGGGAACAATAGGATCTACGCTGAGCATACCCGGTTCCGGCCGCTCTCTTTTGCCATGTAAAGCGCCTTATCTGCCGCATCGTACAGCACTTGGGGCAGTAAACTTTCAGAAACCCCGTCTTGGCCGGCTACACCCGCACTAATCGTAATCACAGCCCCTGTTTCGGAATAAGCATGAGGCAAACTCAGCTTTTCGATACCTTCGCGCAAACGTTCGGCAATCTGCCGGGCGGCTTCCCGATCGGTTTCCGGCAGAATGACCACAAATTCCTCGCCGCCGTAACGCGCCACCAAGTCGCCCGGACGCACCACGCCTTTGGCCAGTTCCGCGGCAACCCTTTGCAAACAAACATCCCCGGCGCCGTGACCATAATGATCGTTGTATTGCTTGAAATGGTCGATGTCGATCATGACCAGCGAAAGCGGCGTTGCATCGCGGAGCGCGCGCTTCCATTCCAATGCCAAGGCTTCGTCAAACCGGCGGCGGTTGGGAATATCGGTCAGCGCATCCAGCAGCGATAACGATTCCAGTAGATCGGCCTGCTGCTTGAGGCGAATGTGATTACGGATACGCGCCTTGGCGACCGGAATCACGAACGGCTTGGTGATATAGTCGACGGCGCCCAGATTCAAGCCCCGTTCCTCATCGGACTCGGAATTCATCGCCGTCGCGAAAATCACCGGGATTTTCTGGCTGCGCATATCCGCCTTCAAGCGCCGGCAGACTTCGAAACCATCCATCTCCGGCATCATGACATCCAGAAGAATCAGGTCCGGACGCGGTTCACGCCGTGCAATTTCCAGCGCATCCGCACCATTGCCGGCCACTTTAATTTTGTAGACGGAACTTAACGCCTCCGCAAGGATTCGCACATTGGTAGGAACATCGTCAACGATCAGAATCGTTGGTTTTTGCGGGGTTTTATTCATCAACTTTCCAGGGTATCGGGAGCTCTACCAGCTGTCGCAAAAGCTTGCGCGCTTGGTCATAGTTTAAGTCATTAATCAGCTTACGTAACCGGATAAACAAATCCAGTTGCTCCGCTGCCAAATGGGTTTTGAACGCATCCAGCAAGGTTTCGGAAATAAAGTCGTTTTCTTTGAGCAGCAGGTCGAGTTCGGCTGCGCTGTGCTTTAAGGCTTCAATATCGCCGCCGGCCGGCGACATCGGCTCTTCGGAGCGCTGCAGTGTCGCAAGAACAGACATAGCTTGGTTAAAAGCTTCCCGGAAGACGGTAAGGCTGGCGGATTGCCCCTCTTTGAGTTCGGCTTCCAGCATCCGGCAAGCGGCATGCAAGCGCACGGCCCCGAAGTTGCCGGAGGTCCCGTTAATTTTGTGAACCAGCTCCTTGGCGGCGGCAAAGTTGCCGACGCTGATCATGGCTTCGATCTCGCCGGGTATATTTTTCATCGTCTCCATGAAATCCAGCAGCAACCGCGTAATAAGCTCTTGATTGTTATCCAGCATCTGCATCAGGTTGTGCAGGTCGAAACCCGGCAACTCATCCATGCCGGCAATAGGTTCGGCAGCGGTAGTATCGGTTACCGCCGCTTCGGCAGGCCTCAACCAGTGCATCAGCGTCGACATGAGTTGTTGGGGATTGATCGGTTTGGCGACAAAATCGTTCATGCCGGAAACCCGGCATCTGTCCTGCTCCTCGTTGGTGACGCCGGCTGTCAGCGCGATCACCGGCAACTCGGCAAAACGGGCTTGGCCGCGTATCAGTTTGGTGGCTTCAAAGCCGTCCATTTCCGGCATGTGTATGTCCATCAACACGGCATCGAACACGCCTTTCTCCAGCAACGCTATCGCCTCCTTACCGTTATTGGCTATCTCGACGGTAATTCCGGACAGGTTCAGAAACTCCCGTACCACCTTCTGGTTGATGAGGTTGTCTTCCGTTACCAGAACCCGTGCGCCTGCAAGCAATTGGTTAAAACCGACCGGTTCCGGGATCGATGCGCCCGGTTGACGCTGAACCTTGTGCGGCTTGGCCGAAAGCCCCACCTCCAGAACAAGCTCGAAGCCGAAGCTGCTGCCTTTGCCGGGCGTACTGGCTACCGAAAATTCGCTGCCCATCAGCTGCAACAGATTTTGGCTGATGACCAGCCCGAGACCGGTTCCGCCAAAGCGGCGGGTAATGGAGCCGTCGACTTGGCTGAACGGGTGAAACAGCTTTTCGAGATCAGGGTCCGAGATACCGATACCGGTATCGGTAACGCAAAATAAAAGCCGGACTTGCGGGAGGTCGATCTGCTGAACAGCAATCTTGAGCGTGACTTGGCCGCGCTCTGTGAACTTGATCGCATTACCCAGCAGGTTAATTACTATTTGCTGCAACCTGAGCGCATCGCCGACCAAGTTACGGGGAACATCGGGCGCAACCTCGACGACCAAGCCAAGCCCCTTCTCTTCCGCACGGTCGCTAAACAGGTTGTTGATATTGCCCAGCATTACATCAAGATCGAAGGGGCAGTGATCAATGGTCAAGCGCCCGGCTTCCAGTTTAGAGAAATCGAGGATGTCGTTAAGTATGCTCAGCAGGCTATGTGAGGAGCTGTAAATTTTTTCCAGATAATCCCGGATTTCGGGGGAAAGCGCCTTGTTCAAAGCCAGCTGCGAGAGTCCGATGATGGCGTTCATCGGCGTACGGATTTCGTGACTCATATTGGCGAGAAATTCACTTTTTGCATGATTGGCCGATTCGGCCAAAATTTTCGCTTGCATCAGTTCATTTTCGATTCGTTTCTGGCGGGTGACATCGCGTGCAGCGGCGAATATGCCTTCCACCTCGCCGTTGTCATTGCAATAAACCGAGGCATTATAAAGAACCTCAGTAAATCGCCCTGAAACATGTCTTATAGCCAACGGGTAATCCGTAATTTGCCGGTCGGAAAAAGCCTGTTGATAACCGCGGCGCGCTTTTTGCGGATCGGTAAAATAATCGGAAAAATCCGTGCCTACCAGCCGTTCCCGAGAAATGCCGGTCACCCGCTCGGTTGCCCGGTTAACATCGGTGATTTTGCCTTGCCCGCTAATGGTTACCAAGGGATCCAGGCTGGCTTCAATCAGGCTTCTGGCGTAGTTCGACGATTGCCGCGCATAAGCTTCGGCTCTGGCCAAGGCGGCCGTGCGTTTGCTGACTTTATCCTCCAACTCCAGATAGAACTGGTGCAGCCGTTGCAGTAAATGATTCAGCGCTAAAGCAAGCCGCCCGATTTCATCGTCGCCTTGAACAAGCATCAGGTGATCGCCGAGATCGCCGGCATGCGTTATAGCGTTGGCTTGTGTAACCAAGGTCAGTAAACCGGCGGTGACATGATTAGCTATGCGGCGCGCTAACCAGGTTGCCGCCAACAGCAGGGCCGTGGCTAAACCAATATACCACTGCACCATACGATATATTGGCGCCAAGGCTTGATCTTGCGGTTGCGCAACAGTCATCCTGAATGCCAAGCGGTCGACAGGAGCCGGTAAAGCCAAGCTGTCTTCCAGTTCGATCAGGCTTTCGTTATTTGCCGATTCGCCGATTAGGTAACAGCCTTGGCAATTAAGCGTGAGCAGCGTGTTGAAGCGCTTAGCCATAGCTTGAATTAACGGCGTTAAATGCACCCGGTAAACAAGCGCTCCTTCCGTCGTGCCGGTGAGTGGAAATATAATCGGATAGGCTATGATCAATAGGTTGTCATCCGCACTGATTGCAGCTAACGGAGCATTTTCAGCCAGAACGAGCGCGCTCAAGATTGACTCATTCGCGCCATCCGCCAGAGCGGGATGGCTGGAAAGCAAAATCCGGCCTTGAAAATCAACCAACTGCAAATCGGTATGCGCTTGTTTGGCTAATTGCTGCTCCAGAAAAAACGGCTTCAGATAAGTTTCGCGCCCTACCGAATCCGTCAAGGCATTGGAAAGCAGCGGATTAACGGATAATTGCCGTAGCGTAACGGTGGCATTATTCAATAAATGCTCAATTTCCAATGAAGCGCGCTGCAAATCCAGGCGCAGTTGAGCGTTGACTTGTTGCTGAAACAGTTTGTACACCAGCCAAAATGAACCGCCCCCGATCAACAAACTAAAGGTCAGTATCGAGAACAAGGCATAAACCATAATCCGGTTAGCCAGACTATGGCGAAACCAGCGTCGCAAGTTGCGCATGTTATTACCTTATGACTCTGTCATGACCCGGCAGTTGGAAAAATTGAACGCTGATAGCGCTGAATGTCTGTGTGAAATTGTTTTATAGCGGTGTTTAACATATTAATCTGTATCGGCGGTATTCAGAATCAAATCGGCATATTGTCCTGTAGGGCGCGCCGCGCCCTACTGCTGCCCCGGCTAAAAATGGTCGAAAATATTTTATTCGCCACGAAGACACGAACGACTGCAAATGAAAAGCTGCATCATCCTAGCGCTGCCGGGCAGCCGTTAGCTCCGGTTCAATAGCGCCGTCTATGGCATACTTGGCCATAAAAACATCTTCCAAACTTAACGCATCGTGACGGTCGGCGGTAAACGGTTGCCGATAGGTTTTGATTAAGCCGGCATAATCTTTGATTTGCTCCAGCGCGTCCCGGATTTTTGCGCGATCCAACACGCCCGCCGAATCAATGGCCTTGGCTAAAATATGCGTTAAATCGTAGGCATGCGCTACGCCGACCGGCGATTCCAAATGACGGGCATCGGCAACATTAAATAAGCGTTTGGCCGCCGCCAAGATCCGCAGCGCCGCCGGATCTTGTTTGCCGATGAAACTGTAAGTTTGCACGACGGAAAAGTCGATATCATGCAAAATAGTGCCGGCCATCTCGGCAAAATCACCGCCGGTAATGCCCCAATGGCTGATGATGGGTAATCGTTGCGTTACCGGAAGACCGGTTTCCGCTTGCACCAGCTTAATGGCATCGCCGGGATTGCCGACAAAGATAACCGCCTGTGCGCCGGCATGATAAAGCGCCAGATATTTTTCCAGCAAAGCGCCATCCGTCCAGTTAAACCAATGCGTGGCGACAATCCGGTATTCCGGGTGTTGTTGCACATACGATTCCGCAGCCTTTTGGTTACTGCGCCCCCAACTGGTGTTCAGCAACAACAACCCTATGTTATGGGCATTTTTAACGCCTGCGTGGGGAATCATCGCCTGCATCGCCCAATGATCGCGTAATGACAGACGGAACACATAATTAGGTTTATAGCCGTTATCGGTAATGCCGTCGGCCGCCGCCCAGGGGTCCAGCAGAGGAATCTGCGCACGGTGGATCGTTTCCAACGAATCCAGCACCGTCGGACTGAAACGGCCGCAAAACACCGCCGCTACATCGGGATTGGCCGCCAGTTCTTCAATATTGACCACGCTACGCGCCGGTACCGAATGATTGGCGCGTTTTAATAATACCAAAGGGCGGCCGTTTAACACGCCACCACGTTGATTGATTTCTTCGATAGCGATGACTATGCCGCGTTCAATCGCTTCCGCCGAGGTACTGCCTTTATAACCGAATTCGGCGTCCAGACCGATGTATACGGGTTTTGCCGGCTCAGCCTGCACCGCAACGCACCAAAGCATGACTAGCCCTATTAATTTACGCATCAGATTTCCTGTCAAAATTTCCAAAGCACCAAGGCTTGAGGCAGACCTTCGCGCAAACCTTTAATGCCGAATTTGTTATTCCAATACTGATATTCGATGCCGATAAAAAGATGGTTGCCGACCCCGAAAAAATCGCCCACGTCTAAGCGTATCTGCGGTTGCGCCAACACGCTGCCTGCATAATTAGCCCCTTTAGGACCGATAAAATCGGCAAAACCTTCCAAACTCCAATGAGTGCCGGCGAGCGTGAAAGGAAATTTCCACACCGGCGTAATTTGCCAGGAACTTCCGAAAGAAGTGGGTTCTAAAGCATCATGACGCAAAAAATCGACGGAAAACAGCTTAAAGCCCGGTAAATTAAAATCGACCGTGAAGCCATACAATATGACGCGGGCGCCGCTACGGGCGTTGTCTAAATTTTCACCGGCATTAACACCGGCCGTTACATTCAAGTCCTTGAATAAACCGTAAGCTAAATCTTTGCCGCTCATCTTGCTTAAACTTAAATAGCTGTAAAATTCGCCATATAGATTGATTTGCGCTGCTTCGCCCCGCTCCGAAAACAAGGTGTCCATAAAAAAGAAATTACGGCCCAGCGCCCAGCCGTCAGCATGGCTTAGCGTGATGATGGAACGGCTGACATCATTGGGGTTGCCGGGCAATTGATAGTCGTCCCCGTGTAAGTATTGAACTTCGGTATCGGTCCAAGTAAATAGTTTTGCTTGCGCGCTTAAAGGCCAAATGCAGAGTAAGGTGAAAAACAGTAAGAATGTCAATGTGATGGAAGGCTGATTCTTTAAAACATAATTTATTGCAATGTTGTCGCGCATGTTTTTTTTATTATTTTCTGCTGGTTTTAACGTTATTGATTCAATAAGCCGGGATTCTAAAACAGCGGCTAACATTTCCCGGATAAGGCGTTAAGCATTAACGAGACGTTTTTGATAGCGGCATGGGTCAGATAGGCTCTGTTCTTTCAGTGGCCATGTTTGAAGTAAATAGAGGTCTGTGCAGTATAAGTATGAATAAGGTCTAATGTTACAAAACAGCACATCCGGGATGCCGGGTTTCTTGGCCCTAATTTCCCCGTGTAGGTTTTTCTATATATCGGGCTATTGCCGCTGCGCCTGCCCATGCATTTAAAACATTTAAAAACCCATAAAAATCGGGGCTTACAAAAGATGACGGGGAAAATACTTACAGCCGAATAAGTTTAACCCCCCTGTCTGCGCCAAGGCAAATGGTAGTCGTTGATTTTGGCGTTTATTTGTTACGAGGATGGTTTTAGCCGACACCAATGGGCGGCAATCTTGTTGATTGTATCTGCGCAATGAAGTGACAAGACCGGTCGAAGACGGTGGACTTAACTAAAAATAGGGGCACTGAGCTAAGGAATGTGCATAAATTAATTTGAGCAATGACCATAAAGGACATGAAAACTTAAATTCTTCATGCCCTTCATGGTTTAAAAACAAGTTTTATAAACACCAAACTTGCTCCAGTAATTCTCATTATGACCACAACTACCCGATTTCAGGCTTTGGGGGGCGACCGACTCGACTTTCCGGCCTATTAAGACCAGCCTTCCAGCATGAAATCGATCAGGTGCTCCCAGCTATCAAAACACAAGTAGGTGGTAAGCGCCTTCATATCATCGAACAAACGCCGGCGCAAAGGTAGCTTCTGACGAAGCAGACAAAACTTATCATCCATTAAATCCAACAACGTATGCAGCAAGTAGGCGAGCAAGATGAGAGTTGCCAATAATTAAGACGTCCAATCCTGAGTTATTCATTTAGTCGTGATCCACTTTTAAACCAACGTTTAAAAATGGTTCTTTGATGCACGTAAAGACATTATTTTTAACGAACAAACACGTAGAGAAGCACAACCTTTCCTAAGTCTTACGGTTTTAAATAATCTTGAATTTGCATTACCCCCATTGGAAGAACAAACCGAAATCGTCAACCGAGTAGAACAACTCTTCACCTACTCCGACCAAATCGAGCAACGGGTCAAAGACGCCCAAGCGCGAGTCAACCACCTGACCCAGTCAATCCTCGCCAAAGCCTTTCGCGGCGAACTCACCGCCGAATAGCGTGAGCAAAACCCTGAACTGATCAGTGGCGAAAACAGCGCAGAGGCGTTATTGGCAAAGATCAAAGCCGAACGTAAAAATTCAAAGTGATACAGGTGATTTAATTAAAACTGCTCAAACTTTCTCTGGATGGTACTTATAAAGGACTGAGAAATCAGAGCCTTGATTTTTAGTGGTGCTGAAGGCTATGTTATTGCATTTACCGGGTTAAACGGTTCCGGTAAGTCACAGTTATTGGAGTTAATAGCGGAAGTTTTTGCATACCTGGAACGAGCGCTGCGGAAAGATTTTAAAATTAGAAAACCTTTACCATTCTCTATATCCGTTGAGTATGAGCTTAGGTCTTTTTCTATCGAACCCTCTATATTAAAAATCTATCGCGTTTCAATTCGAAATACGGGTGAAATTAACCTGTACATTTTGGATCAAGCTAACGGCTGGCAGCAATGTGATTTTAATAACATAGTATTACCGCTGCATGTCGTGGGTTATTCTTCCGGCTTAAATGAAAATCTACAACGTAGTTTTCTTAAAAACGCAGTGCAATATTTTGATGTCATGAACATCCGAGCAGCAAGACGACAAAAGTTGTCCTGATTAGCAAGATGTTTCAGCTAGCACGGCTATATCGGGATGAACACCTATGACCGTAGGGGGCAATCCCTTGTGGTTGCCCTGTGGGCAGGCACAAGGCCCGCCCCTACAGTACTCTGGCTGAAACATCTTGTTAATCAGAAAAGTTGTTAGCAAAAGTGGATGAAAAACAGATCGCAACAATAAATCGATTTTACGCCGGCCAGTATCCAGGCTTATTTAGTGAGCCTTTAAATCAGATTGCCCCCGATATTGGGGGAATCGGTCCGTCATTTTAGGCGCTTGGTCTCATAATGAGAATTGCTGAACTTGCTCAAGTTATTTCGTGCATGTTCCTTAGTCGTCGTAAATAAATAACCTATACTTTTTCTCGTCGCGATTTGATGGCATAGTTCCAGTCTTTGCCATGAAACTTGGCGGGTATGAGATTGACTTTCCGCAGGTCTTCATCGCTCACCTTGATCCCACTAGGATA